>JBCCHB010000021.1:0-131210 GCA_039028975.1 Chloroflexota bacterium | reverse complement strand
TACTTCAGACTTATCCAAGCCGACTAAGATTTCCTTAGTCAATAGCTCAGCTTGTTGAGATTCATCAGCATCCCGATCTAAGTCAATACAAACGGTCTGCAATTGAGGCTGCTCTTGTGCAATGGTACGACCCAACCCCCAAAGCGCTCCTGCGGCAGCTACATCAAAATGGGGAATATTCTTCTCGTCTTCCTGGCTACGGATTGGGCGCGGCAGTGCCTCTACGCTTTGGCAACCTTGGGTGACTATCCAAAGGTGAGCAGACAAATCTGTCTCGATCAGTGCTTGAGTGAGATGCAAAAGGGTACTACACAGCTGGTACGCATGTTGTGCAACACCCTCATCTATGTACTTTCCGTTTATATCTAAGTAAACTACTCCGATCCGACTGTAGGTCGAGGCTAAGTCGGCTACCGTTTGACGAATGGATGCATCATCCCAAGCCCTAATCACAGCGATCTCGTCAGAAGATAAAAGGGACAGCAACTCGCTACTCAGCCCTTCGGCACTGCCAACCAGTAGCCAGCAATCGGGCATCTCAACTTTTTCAGGCAGTGCCGGTACCGGCATGGCTTCCCATGCCAAGGTGTAGAGCCACTCCGTCCGCATTCGAGTAGTTTGGATTGACGCTTGGGGCGCTGCCCGCATCTCGAATCCATCGAGTTCGGCAACAATCTGTCCCAAACTATCAAAGAGGCGAATGTTGCACTTGGCCTCCTCGATCTGCTCCACATGGCACCACCAAGTATCGCCCGTTGAATGACTATAGAGCGACGGATGGAAGTAGGATCTTTCCAATGCAAAGGGCAATAGCGTCTCTGACGTTTGGGACGATTCTTGCTTAGTTGCCCACTCTTGAGCTAGACCAGCGACTTGGAAGCAACCATCCAGCAAACCAGGGTGAATAACATAGCCATTTAGACTCGCTATGACATCAGGCTGATATAGGGCCGCTAGAAATTCCGTTGGTTGCCCATTGCCGTTCTCAGATGAACGCCATATTTCGCCAATCCAGCGGAAGGATGGGCCAAAGTAAATTGATGACTCTTTCTTCCCCCAAGGAGAGTTCCCATCAGCATACAGATCCAGATTGACGCTTTCGGAGCAACGTATCTGTAATTCTTTGAGGGATGCTTGGTAGGGAGAATCGGTACTCACCATCCCAACTATACCCGTGGCATGAACCTCTGAGGAAAGATCTGTCTCTTCAGATGCTTCATCAAAGCTTATCAATTGGAAGCCTACCGCCGGCCCTGCTCCGTTTGCTTCTGACGCCTGATAGATAATCTGCGCCGTGCGTACTTCATCGTCATCAAGGGCTAGTGCCTGGGGAAGAATCACGTCTGCCAGCGTGTAAATTAGAGCGCTTTCCGCTTTCTGCGCAAAAGTAAGTTCTGCGGCGCTAAGCACCATGGTCAGATGACAGGCACCAGGGGATACAATGGTCTCATAAACCCGATGGTCATTGAGAAAGGGAAAAGTCTCCATACTCATAGCCGTTTCAAAGACCGTTTCACCACTTGTTGGCAGCTTGACCATTTTGTCAATCAGTGGGCTTAGGACCTCTTCTCGGCGCAAGCTTCTTGAGGTATCCACCCAGTAGCGCTGTCGCTGGAAGGGATAGGTGGGCAGGACGATCTTCTGTCGCTGATAGGCTTGGTCGAACCCTTCCCAGTCAATCTCAACGCCACGGACGTAGAGCTGACCGAGGCTGGAGAGCATCTGCTGCCAGTCGTTCTGATTCTGGCGCAGACTGGGTAAGGTGAGAGGATGTCCCTGATTACTAATTTCGGGGATGGGTGAGGGGGTGTCCCCGATTACTAATTTCGGGGATGGGTGAGGGGGTGAATCCTGGTCGTCTGGTCGTCTGGTCGTCTGGTCACCGACCATGCCGAGCAGGATAGGCTGGGGGCCGATTTCGAGGAAGATCTCAATGCCTTGCTCATGTAGGGTCTCTACGCCATCGGCGAAGCGGACGGCCTGGCGGACGTGGCGGACCCAATAGTCAGCCGTCATCACCTCATTGCTAGCCAACTTGCCGGAGACGTTGGAAACAAGAGATGGTTTGGGTTCATGGTAGGTGATGCTTTGAGCCACTTGGCGGAAGTCGTCCAGCATGGGCTCCATGAGGGGGGAGTGGAAGGCATGGGAGACGGTGAGTTCACGGGTCTTGATGCCTTGGGCAGCCATTTGCTCGGCAATCTCGAGGACAGATTCTCTCCTGCCCGAGATGACGGTACTCTCTGGGCCGTTGATGGCGGCAATGGAGACTTCCGCTTCATAAGGTGCAATGGCTTCTTGCACTTGTTCTTCGCTCGCCATGAAGGAGACCATGGTGCCATCTTGAGGCAAGGCAGCCATGAGTTTGCCTCGGGCTGCAATGAGCTTGAGGCCATCTTCCAAGGAGAAGAGGCCAGCGAAACAGGCTGCGGCAATCTCGCCCACGCTGTGACCCATGAGGATGTCTGGCTGGATGCCCCAAGAGTGCCAGAGTTGAGCTAAGGCAACCTCAAGGACAAAGAGAGCCGGTTGGGTGTACTGGGTTTGGGAGAGCAAGTAGGCAGGTTGCAGGGTTGCAGGGTCTTCACCACTTGCCACTTGCCCACTTGCCCACTTGCCCGGATAGAGTATAGCGAGCAGGGATTCACCGAGATGGTCTTTTAGAATCTCGTCACACTGCTCGAGTGTGGCGCGGAAGGTGGGTTCAGTTTCGTATAGCTCTCGGCCCATCTCCACATACTGGGAACCCTGGCCCGTGAAGAGAAAGCCGACTTTGGGTTGAGCCTGATCCAGTTCGGCATGACCATCAACGACGCCAGTGGAGGTTTCGCCGCGCTCGATCTGAGCTAGTGTCTCTTGTAACGCTTCTATTGAAGAAGCCACAATACCCAGTCGGTGGGCAAAGTGGCTGCGGCTTGTATGAGCTGAGTAGCAGATATTGGCCAAATTCAAGACATCCTGATCTTCGGATGCCTGTTCTAAAGATGCTTGATATGCTTTGACTAGACCAATGAGCGCTGGCTCGCTCTTCGCGGCCAATGTAAGCAGGTGCATCGAGCGCTCAGCAGACGCTTCTGGCCGATCCAAAATAGGTTCAGGAGCCGGTTGGGTACCCTCTGGTGGGGAAGAGAGAATCACATGGGCATTTGTCCCACTAAACCCAAAGGAGCTGACACCGGCGACCCGTTCGCTGTTGGTTGCTGCTGTGGCCGCTGTTTCTGGCATTGTCCAGTTGGTGAGTACTGTCGGAATTTGTACGGGACTCTGCGCCCAGTCGATTTGAGGATTTGGCGTCTGAAAGTGTAAATGGGGCGGGATCTGCTCATGTTCCAACATCAAGATGATCTTGATTAATCCAGCAATCCCTGCTGCGGCCTCTAAATGCCCCAAATTCGTCTTGATAGAACCAACCCAAAGCGGTTCTGAACGATTGCGGAAGACGGCTCCCAATGCACCAATTTCAATCGGATCACCCAGCGGTGTTCCGGTGCCGTGAGCCTCGATATAGCTGACATTCTCAGGGTCGATATTCGCTTGCTTAAGGGCCTGGCGAATCACCGTCTGTTGGGATGGACCTCTCGGTGCCGTGAGACCGCTGCTGGGTCCATCATGATTGACCATGGAGCCGCGGATTACGGCCAGAATCTGATCGTCATCAGCAACGGCATCGGAGAGTCGTTTGAGGACAACAGTACCACAACCTTCGCCGCGCACATAGCCATTGGCCGCTGCATCGAATGTCTTGCACTGCCCATCCTGGGAGAGCATTCCTGCTTTGGAAAAACCAATCGTATTTTCTGGCGAAAGAATAAGTCCCACACCGCCAGCCAGTGCCAAATCGCACTCCTGTTGATGCAAACTTTGACATGCCTGATGGATAGCAACCAGAGATGATGAGCAGGCTGTATCGATGGCGACACAGGGGCCTGTCAACCCCAAAGCATAAGAGATGCGACCCGTGGCGACGCTGATGTCCACACCCGTCCGGCCATAGAGGTTGTCGTTGATGCCGTTCTGCACCAAAATCGACCCATAATCACTGCCGCTGATCCCCATAAAGACGCCCGTTTGGCTTTCCACAAGTGTACTCGGCACAATGCCCGCTCGCTCCAGCGCTTCCCAACTGACTTCCAAAAGAAGCCGCTGCTGGGGATCGATCGTAATGGCTTCTCGGGGTGATAGATTAAAGAATTGGGGTTCGAATGCATCAACCTCGGTCAAGAAAGCGCCATGCCAAATATGGCTCTTACCAGGAGTCGCGGGATCGGGATCATAATAGGCGTCAACATCCCAGCGATCTGGGGGAACTTCGGAGACAGCATCGCCCCCGTCACGCAGGAACGCCCAGAATTGTTCGGGCGTGCGAATGCTTTTCGTGGAACTGGCTGTTGGGAATCGACAACCGATGCCAATGATGGCAATAGGATCCTGTCTGTGTTGTTGTGCCTTTGCCAGCTCTGCCTTCAACTCACGGATCTGCTGCAAGGCATTTTTCATGACGGCTCTATAATCTTGCGGCTGCTCCGAGCTTGCCATTACTCACTTTCTCCTGAAAACTCTTGCATAAGTAAGGTTGCCAATTCATCTTCGGTCAGTTCGTCCATCTCGGCCGCTGAACCATTTGTAGATTTTATGCCCACCTCTACAATTGGTTCACTCACTTCTGCACTCATCTCGTCAACTGGGTTCGGTTGCCCGAATAGCTCTTCGATTAGATGTTTCTGAAGCATGTTCAGGTTAGGATAGTCAAAGAGTAATGTGGCAGGCAGGGATGTCTCTAATGTACGGCTCAATTGATTGCGCAGTTCGACGGCCATTAGCGAATCCATGCCCATATCCATAATGCCCAACGATGGCGCAACCTTTTCTGGTGAACCCAATCCAAGGACTTTTGCCGTGACGTGGCGTAGATGCTGCATGAGGAGCGCATCGCGTTCTGATGCAGCACATCTATCGAGTCTCTGTCTCAGAGGGACTGTCTCATTTGTCGCATCAGCTGTGGTCTGTTGCTCTTGTGCCCTGAATCTTTCATAGAAAGACGAGGTCCCGTTTGGTTCAGCCAAGAATGTCGGCCAACTCAGTGGAAAGACGCCAACTTGAGCCGTTTCTCCCCCATTTGGTTGGTTTTTCAGCTGGGCCAAGAGGGCGCTGAAGACCTGCTGACCGTCTGCTGGAGAGATGGAGTCGATTCCCTGATGTTGAAAGGAGAGATCAGCTGCCATGCCAACCTCAGCCCACGGTCCCCACTGGATGCTAAGACTGGGTTGGCCCATCCGTTGCCGCTGCTGCATCAGGCCATCGAGAAAGGCATTGGCCGCGGCGTAGTTGCCCTGACCGGCCGTTTCCACAACGCTGGCTATCGACGAGAACGAGATGAAGAAATCCAGATCGATCTCTTGACTTAATTGATGGAGATACCAGGCACCGTGGATCTTCGATTGCATGACTGTCTCAAATCGTTCAACGCTCTGTTGGCTCAATATCCCATCATCCAGAACTCCAGCTGCATGGATAATCCCTTTCAACGGTGCAATCTTTTGGCAGGTGACGAGCAGACGCTCTACATCACCTCTTTGGGAAACGTCTGCTTGGGCGATTTCAACTGTCACGCCTGCTGCTTTCAGCTCTTCAATGAGTTCCTCTTTGGCAGAATCAGAAGCCAATGGGCGTCGACTAGTCAAGATCAGATGGCCCGCCCCCACCTCCGCTAAACTCTGGGCCACAAGCAGCCCCAAGGAACCAAGACCACCTGTGATGAGATATGAGCTATTTGGGCATAGCATTGGGCCAATAGAGCGATTCGTCTCTTCGCTGGCATCCGTTTTATCAGCATCCGTTTTGTAGGTTTCAGTTTCAAAGGAAAGCACAATTTTGCCTACATGTTTCGCTTGCTGCATCGTGCGTACAGCTTCGCCGATCTGCTCAACTGGGAAGACAATGTAGGGCAATGGCTTTAATTTGCCTGCGTCGAACAATCTCACCAGTTCAGAGAACATATCTTGCACAGGCATAAAATGCTCGTCGCTCTGTGAGCCCATCTCAAAAGGGTAATAATGCACATCCGGTCGTTGGGTATGAATCTTGGCGGGAGACCATATGCCTAATTTGCCAATTTCCGCCAATCGTCCACCCGTTCCTAAAAGTTCGACGCTTTTGTCAATAAACTCACCAGACAAGCTATTCAGAACAACATCCACGCCCTCTCCGGCTGTGTCAGCCATAATTTCGCTGGCAAAATCTAACGTTCGCGAATTGTAGATATGCTCAAGCCCATGCTCTTGCAAGAATGACCATTTGCTCTGACTTGCAGTCCCAAAGACCTCGGCACCAACGGCCTGTGCCAGTTGAACAGCGGCCTGACCGACACCTCCTGCCGCAGCGTGGATGAGAACCCGCTCACCTTCCTGTAGCTGTGCTAACTGAACCAATCCTTGATAGGCAGTCAGAAAAGCCATCGGTATGGTAGCTGCCTCTTCAAAGCTGACTCCTTGGGGCAAGGGTGTTACGTCAAAGGCAGGCACATTGATATGGCTGGCAAATCCACCCTCGGCCAAAGCCATTACTCGTTCGCCGATGTTTATCTCTATCACCCCTTCACCCACGGCAGTGACGATTCCCGCACATTCAAAGCCAAGTGCTAGCTCAGAGGCTTGGTGGATGTCAAATTCTTCAGCGTAATGATCTTGTAACATGCCCAATACATTCAGCACATCGCGAAAATTTAACCCCGCAGCCTTTACTTCAATCTCAACCTCACGATCACCTGGCCGAGTACGGGACTGAGGCCGTCGTTGAAGATAATCGGGGCTTCCATAGTCAGAAAGCCGGATTTGGAAGGGGCCTTCTTCCTTGCCTTGGCGAATCGAAGCAGTTGTTGCAGTCGGTGATGAGTTCTGAAGAAGCAGATGGCGTGCAAGGCGAGGCACACAGCGCTGTCCCTCAATATAGGTGATTTCTTCATCAGCCACATTGGCTATTGCTTCATCTCGTAAAATTTTAGCCAAGTCTGTCATAACTGTGTCGCCTATATCAAAGAGCCGACAACGCAACTCCGGATATTCAGCACGTATGGTGCGACCCAAGCCCCACAATACGACTTGGGCCAAAGAACGCTCGCCTGAGGAAAAAGAGTGGCTATTTTGGGTTACGACCCACAGCTCCGTGTTCCACCCAGCACGGCCTAATGCCTGGACCAAATGTAGCAACCCACCATAGATCTGGCGAGCTGCTTCTGGGAGATCCAAACTGGCTTGGAAGTCGGTTCCCCATGCATAGATGACCCTAGTACAGGGCGTAACATCCTGTAGTAGACGGTCGAAGTTTTCGCTTTGTAGGGGATTTAGGCATACTTGACGGATACCACTTTGCTCGATTTGCTCAACAAAGCGATACTCATGGCTAGGCTTGACCAGAATTTGGGGCAGACTGCCTGCTTGCCACAGCCCACCCACATCTTCCGAGTCTGTAAAAATGAGCCAGGATCCATCATCTAGCTCGCCCTGAAGCTGGTGATGTGATAACTCTGTTGGTACCGTTGACTCAGTTGACTCATCAAGTGGTTCTGCCTGCCACTCAATCCGATAGAGCCAATCATGCCAGATCGCTTTGGCCCTGACTGCTTCGAGTGATACAGCACGTTCCTCAAAGCGCTGAATCTCGATGAGGCAATGACCTTGTTCATCCAACAGCCAGATATCCCAGCGATTGGCTCCTATTTCTTTGGCATAACACCACCATGATGAGCCGGTGACTGAGCCATAACAGGCCAATTCAGCAATAGCAAACGGAATTGTCGTCTCTATTGTCGCTTCTGGGACTGTACTGTGAATCTGGGTTGCCCCAGCAGTTTGAAAACAGGCATCGAGCAGACCAGGATGCAGGAAATAGGTGGATAAGCCGGAGAGCATTTCAGGTGGCTGCAAGTGGGCTATGGCTTCCCCATCGCCCACCCATAGCTCGGAAACCCATCGAAAGCTGGGGCCAAAAGCCATACCTTGAAAGAAATCATATAGAGTTGATAGCTCAACTTGCGTCTGGCAGCGCTCTTTTAGGTCGCCCAGCAAGAGATTTTCTGGTGTAGCCTCTTGCTCCTGGATATGGTGGATATGACGCACCTGACCGATTGCGTGACGAATCGGCTCCTCATCAACGGAGGTAAAGCTGATTACCTCCACATCGTTTTGGTTAAAAATCGCCTGCACGGTTCGGTGGTTCTGAAGGATGTCATTATTGGCATCCGCTTCTACGTCACGGTTAGGTGTAGTGTGATTAGGGATATGCAATGGTGCGGCGAAAAGAAAATCGGTCAGATGGTATGTTGTGAACTCAGCATCGGGTTGTCTGGTGCTTTCCTGCTCAGACAAGACATCTGCGGCGCTCAGAATCAAAGCCAATTGACAAGCTGCTGGTGAAACGATTTCACCAAATACTTGATGATCAACCAAAAAGGGAAAATTGAGTAGGCTAAATTCAGTTTCAAAGACCGTTTCACTATGGCGAGGTAGCTTTACCATCCTGTCCAATAGGGGGCGAAGATGCTCTGATTGTCTTCTGTTTGGGACATCGAACCAAAAACGTTCTCTTTGAAATGGATAAGTCGGTAAAGAGACCTTACGCCGTTGAGGATGCTTGTCAACCTTGCCCCAGTCGATTTTGACTCCTTGAACATGTAGTTCACCCAAACTGGTCAACATCTGTTGCCAGTCGCTTTGCTTTTCGTACAAACTAAACAGAGTTGAAGGGGCGTTCCGCTCTACCGCTCTACCACTCTTGACCATTCCCAGCAAAGTTGGTTTTGGCCCAATTTCCAAAAAGATATCAATATTCTGTTCGTTGAGGGTGGCTATACCATCAGCAAAGCGGACCGTTTCCCGTACATGTTGCACCCAGTATTCAGGAGTCATCACCTCATTACCGGCAAGCTGGCCCGTACAGTTCGAGACAAGACGAAGCTTGGGTTTATGGTAGGTGATAGTCGCTGCCACTCGGTGGAAATCATTGAGCATGGGTTCCATCAGTGGTGAATGAAACGCATGAGAGACCGCCAATTTTCGCGTCTGAATATTTTCAGCCGCCAATTGCTCAGTAATTTCCTGAATAGCTTCCCGCTTGCCAGATAGTACGATGCTGTCGGGGCCGTTAATGGCGGCGATGGAGACTTCGCCCTTATACGATGCAATCGCTTGCTCTGCTCTCGCATTGTTGGCTAGTACTGATATCATCTCACCATTCTGTGGCAGCGCACCCATAAAGCGTCCACGAGCAGCGATGAGCTTGATGCCATCTTCCAAGCTAAAAATACCCGCAACGCAGGCGGCTACCACTTCGCCCACGCTATGCCCGAGAAGGATGGACGGCTGAATCCCCCAAGAGAGCCATAACTGAGCTAAAGCGTATTCAAGGGCAAAGAGAGCAGGTTGGGTGTATTGGGTCTGGTCGAGGGGATTGGGGATTGGGGATTGGGGATTGGGGATTGGATAAAGTAACGTAATCAGGGATTTGCCCAGACTCTCTTGCAGCAATGCATCACATCGGTCAATCGTGGCTCGGAAAGTCGGTTCTGTTTCATATAGCTCGCGACCCATTTCAACGTATTGTGAACCCTGCCCTGTGAAAAGGAAAGCGATGCGTGGTTCTTTCTCTGGTGCAATCCCTTGAACAATTCCCTGGCTGGTTTCGTAAGATGACTCGGGGTGGGTTTGGCCAACAGACCATTCTGACAATTTCTTCCGGAGTTCATCATGGGATGATGCGGAAATGCATAACCGATGGGTGAAGTGAGTACGACCGCTATTTGCTGTGTAGCAGATGTCAGCCAGGGAAACGTTGTTATCCGTGGCGAGTGTCTCTGCCATCTGATGGGCCAATGCTTGCAGGGCACTATTGCTCTTTGCGGAGAGGGTCAGTAAATGTAGTGGCCGCTCGTCGATTGCATCTTGCTCTTCTGCGTTGGGTTGAGGTGCAGGTTGAGGTGGCCTTTCTTCTACCACAACGTGAGCGTTGGTTCCGCTAAAGCCAAATGAACTAATGCCGGCAACACGTTGCTGAGCTGTCCAAGGCGTAAGCTGGGTTGGAATGGTGACGGAAAGTTGATCCCAATCAATGCGCGGGCTGGGCTGATGAAAATTCAGGTGGGGTGGGATCTCTCTATGTTGTAATGTCAAGACCGCCTTTATAAATCCTGCAATCCCTGCCGATGCTTCCAAGTGGCCCATATTTGTTTTAACAGAGCCAACATAGAGGGGCGTATCTCGCTCGCCAAAGACTTCTCCCAATGCACCCATTTCAACAGGATCGCCCAAGGAAGTCCCTGTGCCGTGTGCCTCGATCAAAGTGACCTGGTCTGGTAGCAAATTCCCATCTGCCAACGCTTGGCGTATGACAGCTTGTTGAGCTGGACCATTGGGCACGGTCAGACCACTGGTATGGCCATCTTGGTTGATGGCGGAACCCCTTACAATGGCTAAAATGTTATCACCATCGGCTTGGGCGTCAGAAAGGCGTTTGAGCAACACCATGCCACAACCCTCGCCCCGAACATATCCATTTGCACCAGCATCAAACGTTTTGCAGCGACCATCGGGCGATAACATACGGGCCTTGGAAAAATTGATGGTGTAGGCTGGTGAAAGAATCAATGAAACGCCACCTGCCAATGCAGCATCGCAATCGCCTTGCCGAAGGCTTTGGCTGGCCAAGTGAACGGTTGTTAGCGAGGAGGAGCAGGCTGTGTCTACAGACAAACAGGGACCTGTAAGCCCAAGTAAATAGGATTGACGCCCACTCGCCGTGCTAAAGGCAGTTCCTACATCAAGATATGCATCAATGTACTCTGTCCCTTGCTGTAATAGATGGTTTAAATATTCATTTGTCGAGATGCCAACAAAGACACCCGTTTTTTTGGGCAAAGCGGCTGGCGGCACAGCAGCATCTTCTAATGTCTCCCACATGACTTCTAAGAGCAAACGCTGTTGGGGATCCAGCATAATCGCTTCGCGCGGAGACATGCCAAAGAAGGATGCATCAAATTGATCGACAGCATCGAGGAAACCACCGACACGACTATAGGTTTTGCCCGGCGTATCGGCATCTGGATCATAGTAAGCGTCAACATCCCACCGGCCCACAGGAACTTCGTCAATTGCATCAACACCAGTACGCAGAAGCTCCCAAAAGGCGGCCACATTCTCGGCACCCGGCAAACGGCATCCCATCCCTATGACAGCAATCGGTTCACATTGAGTTGACTTGTATTGGGTTAACTCTGTTTCCAGTTCGGCAATACGTTGAGATGCCTTGCTCATTAGCGTGGCGTAATAATTGTCGGTATCGGTTTTCATTATTTTTTCTATACTCATCAACTCACAGTCGCCAAGGAATGAATTCCCAGTCTACTAATCAAGACATGACGAATCTTGTTAATTCATGACGCTACCAACCGTCCAGCCACAAATTCGTGTAATCCTCTTGAGACGTTGTTCATTGTGTGGTGGAATCAACAACGAATTAAGAGGATTTACCGAATCCGCCGCCGGGCCGCTAAGCAGGTATTGTCATTTTTCGCTAGTTCAACGGGAATCCAGGTGGTTGACAGCCATCTTCCATGAAGTGGGAGTCTCGGAAGGATCAATTTCTATAAGTTTAGCTGCTCTGCCAAGCGGCGGGCGATGTCGTCAATGACATCGGCCTGACTCTCGTCTGCCGATCTATCATTCACTTCTTTCTGAGTTTCAGAATCCACAGATTTTTTTGTTGCGGACCCGTTGGTATGTTCACGATGGCCAACCGATTCTGAAGGAAGGAATCGTGATGCGGAGAGCGTTAGCTTTTCTGTCAAGAATTCAACTAAGGTATCAAGCGTGGGATAATCGAAGGCTAATGTGTTGGGCAGTCTGAGTCCTGTGCTTGTCTGTAGGTGATTGCGCAATTCTACTGAAGATAATGAGTCCATGCCCAACTCAAAAAAGCCCTTGGAACCATTGAGCGCCTGAGCTTCTTGATGGCCTAATATTTTTCCAATCTGTGTCCGAACCAGATCGATCAATAGCCTTGGCTGTTCATCTACCGGTGCAGTTAACCAGAGCTGTTGGAACTCTGCTCCGGCTGATTCTGGTGTCGTCGTCACAGCTTCGGTTGATAGCTCAGAGTAGAAAGGGGATTCTGTTGGGTGCGTTTCGCTAAAGAGAGACCATTCGATCGATGCAACGCCGACTTGAGCTGGCTCTTGCCTCATCATCTCTTCTAAGATTTGCATCCCTTCTTCAGGTAAAATCATCTCTTGCCCACGCTGGCGAAAATAATTTTCGAGCTGGCGTTCGGCGACCATACCAACCTCTGCCCATGCCCCCCAGTTAACGCTCGTGGCAGGTAATTTTTGCGAATGGCGATAGTGTGCCAGGGCATCCAAAAAGGCATTGGCACTTGCATAGTTTGCCTGGCCAGCTGCGCCGATGAGCGATGTTAGCGATGAAAATAGGACAAAAAAGTCTAGAGGCTGCCCTTGAGTCAAACGATGTAAATTCCAGGCACCAATCATTTTAGGGGCCATAACCGACTCAAATTGAGACCAAGTCATCTGCTGCAAAATCCCATCTTCCAAAACGCCGGCGGCATGGATAATACCACGTAAGGGCGGATGCGAATCTTTAAGCTGGGCAACTAGCTTGGCCATCTGTGTTGAATCGGTTACATCTGCTTTTGCGACCAGAAGCTGTGCGCCTAGCTCTTCCAAAGCATCCAACTGCTCTTGATGGGTTGAGGTTGCACCCCGTCGGCTCACTAGTACCAAATTTCGCGCACCTCGTTCGACCATCCAGCGTGCCAAGACAAGCCCCAGCCCCCCTAAGCCACCCGTGATTAGGTAACTGGCTCCATCAGAAAAGGTTAACTGGTCTAACTGTGGACTCTCCGAAGAAGACGCCTCTGGCATGGTGAGGACAATTTTTCCAATGTGTTTGGCTTGCTGCATAGTACGAAATGCGTCCACAGCATTTTGAATTGGAAATTGTATCAGGGGTAGTGGCTTGAGCGCCCCCTTTTCAAACATATCTACTAGCTCATGCAGCATTGTTTGAATCAGCCCAGGCTCTGTTTGAGAGAGATGCTCAAGATCGATAATAGTGTACGTTACATCTGGTCGTTCTTGTTGCATCTCTTCTTGTGAGCGTATGCCCCGCTTACTCAATTCCAAAAAGCGTCCTCCGGAGGTAAGCGTTGCGAGACTTTGGCCAATGAACTCGTCCCCGGTCAACGAATTTAAGAGAACATCCACGCCCTGCCCCTCTGTCATACGCAGAAATTCATCGGCAAAATCAGGTGTACGAGAGTTCATTATGTGCTGCACACCATGCTCGCGCAGGGCCGACCACTTGGGAGGGCTGGCGGTACCTAATACTTCTGCACCGGCTAAATGGGCCAGTTGGCTGGCCGCTAGCCCTACACCACCCGCGGCAGCATGAACCAAAATTCGCTCGCCAGCAGCTATCTGGGCCAGGATATGCAAGGAGTAGTAGGCAGTCAAAAAGACTACGGGAATCGTCGCAGCCTCGACAAAGCTTAGATTGCTCGGCTTTGGTGCAACCAATTGCGCATTGACGATCACATATTCACCTAAGCTGTCAAAGGCATAGGCGATGACCGGATCGCCAAGGGCAAAGCTTGATACACCTGCACCAAGCCCGCTGATTTCACCGGCACATTCGATGCCAAGAGGCGGTTCGCCTGGATACATATCCAAAGCGTTTAGTACGTCGCGGAAGTTGAGGCCGGCAACCCGGACGCGGATTTCGACTTCGCCTGGTCCCGGCTTTAAACGGGGTGTCGATGCCAGGCTCAGCTCATCAAGGCTGCCACGTTGGTTTGTGACCAAATGGAATGGTCCATTGCTGGGAAGAGGCAATCCGGATTGAGCCTGTTCGTGGCCTTGCTCGTAGCGCCTCAGTCGGGCAACATACCGAGCCCCTCGGCGAAAGGCCACCTGATCTTCGGCTAATTCTGCTAAGATTTCATCACATAAAGCTCGGGCTTCGTCATTTACTGCTTTTGCTTCTGCTTCTGGGCCAAGATCAATGCAGCCAACTTGCATATCTGGATACTCTAGCCCAATGACTTTCCCCATGCCCCAAAGTGGTGACTGAGCCAGACCGGGAAGGTCATCTTCACGAATTACGCCCTGAGCGCCTCTAGTCACCAACCAAAGAGATGGCAGAGACGAACGGCCTTGGCTGAGGGCCTGTAAGAGATACAATGTGCTTTCGCATCCAACTATTGTGGTGGTATCTATATTGCGGTCGCTTCCAAAACGGCCGTTTCGTCCAGTGCCTATGGGCGAGACTACATTCCCATTTTGAAACGGAGCTGAGTATAGGGATATTGCCTCATCCAGTTCTAGCGAATCTAGACTCCACAAATTTATGATGCCGTGTAAATCGAATGGCAACGAATCTACAAGATATTGAATACTAGCAGGATCCGATCCATTGATGTAGCGATCCGGAGTAGAAAGATTGGCTTGAGAATCAACAGCAGGCTCAACATCGGAATCCCCGTGAAAGACCAACGTACTCGCTTCACCGCGCTGGTAAAATTGAGCCTGTACTTGACGTCCCACCCCCTGCTTGTCGGCCAGAATAAGCCAGTGACGAGCTGAGGAGTTAGCCATCAGTGTCTCGGTTTCTTCTGCTTGCAGAGAAGGTTGTGGCTGCCACTCTACTTGGTAAAGCCAACTTGATAAGTCTCTTTCATCGTCGCTTAGCATCCGCCCACGATTTGTATCTTTTAACTGAAATCCTTCCATGCTGGCGACGAGTACACCGTCTGTATTAAAGAGGTGAAAATCGGCCACTATCAAATTGGGCTGGTCTTCAGACGACGGTCGCCGTTGCACTGCGCTCCAAACCTGTGGGTCAGGACGATCATAGACAACCACTCGTTCGATTCCTACGGGAATAAAACTTTTTTCTAATGGATCAGAATCGGACAAAGCTTCCACAACCTGAGAGCCAGCATCTAGCAAAGCCGGGTGTATCTGATAGTGTGCCATCTCTTGTTCAACCGAAGCGGGCATTTCGATAAAGGTTAGTGCTTGGACCCCATTCTCTTGTTGCCATATGCATTGCATGGTGCGGTAGCTGGGGCCATAAATGATTCCCTGTTGATCGATGCGCTGATAGACAGACTCTACAGGAATTTCTACTTGGCACATAGTGCGCCAAGAATCTAAGTCTACCCGTGGACTTTGTGCTTCTTCCGCTTGTAAACGAGCCGTTGCATGAAGAACCCAGGTCGTGGTTGTACCACTCCTTTTATCATCGGTCTCAGCTAAGCTATAAAACTCAAATCGATATGCTTGATGAACACCAGAATTTAGGTCGATGTTTGATTCCGGTTTTATCACAGTTTGGACGCTTTGTGCCCTATTCTCAGGGAAACTGAATGCTCGGAGAATTTGAAGATCTTGAAGGCTAAAGGCCGCAGAGTTAAAGACCACTTCCCCCGCCGCCATTGCAATTTCAGCATACGCAGTACCTGGCATTACAGTGGTCTCAAAAACCTGATGGTCGGCTAGCCACTTCAATTCCAAAGGGCTAATTTGCGTCTCAAAGTGTAGTTCCTGCGTCCCGGCCAACTTGAGTAATTGCCCCAAGAGTGGATGCTGCTTGTTGTGGCGGAGTGCATCAATAGATAAATTACTCCCCACTGGCCGATTCAGCCCATTGCGCTGAGTTGGTTCAATCCAGTAACGTTGGCGCTGAAACGGATAGGTCGGTAGCGCAACGCGTCGGCGATTGTACTCACCGTCAAAGCCGACCCAGTCAATTTCAGTACCCTCCATATAAAGCTTGCCGAGTGTGGTTAGCATAACTTCCCAATCCGAGTGGTTAGACCGCAAAGATGCCAGCATCAGCCAAGAGGGGGAAGCGACAGATGAATCAGCCTGATCCACTGATTGGTCGGCAAGTTGGTTGGCAAGCCCAAGCAACGTTGGCTTGGGACCTATTTCGAGCACGATATCGATAGATTGCTTCTGAAGCGTAATGAGACTATCCGCAAAGCGTACGGGTTGCCGAATGTGACGAACCCAGTAGTCGGGGCTGGTGATTTCGTCATCGATTAGATGACCACTAATATTGGATATAAGGAGAATCTGAGGCGAGTTGTAAGTAACCTGTTCTGCTGCTCGCCGAAATTCGGCCAAGATTGGCTCCATCAAGGCTGAATGGAATGCATGAGAGACATCCAGTTTTCGTGTCTTAATTCCTTGGGCTTCCAATCTAGCGCTGACAGACTCTACCACCTCTGGCTTGCCTGATATAACAGTGTTCTGGGAGCTATTCACCGCAGCGATTGATACCTTAGATGTATCATTGCTCAACGCTGCCAGTACCTGCACCTCATCTGCCATCACAGCTACCATTGTTCCTGCTTCTGTCGCTTGCATGAGGCGCCCCCGGTCGGTCACCAAGCGGAGAGCATCCTCCAAGCTAAAAACGCCAGCAACACAAGCAGCAACATATTCTCCCAAACTATGGCCCATCACCACATCCGGTTGGATACCCCAAGAGAGCCACAGTTGAGCCAATGCATATTCCAATGCGAATAGAGCAGGCTGGGTGTATTGGGTTTGGGAGAGTGGATTGGGGGCTGAGGAGTGGGGATGGGAGACTTGGGAGTGGGGCGTGGGGAGTGGCTCTCTATGCAAAGGGTCCGAACCCTGATCCCCAATCCCTGAATAAAGAATAGAAATCAGAGATTCACTGATCTGTTCTTGTAAAATTTCATCGCACTGTTCGAGGGCATGACGAAAGACTGGTTGCGTCTCATAAAGTTCATAACCCATTCCTTCATACTGGGAACCTTGACCCGTGAAGAGGAATGCGATTTTTTTTGATGAAGAAGCGCGGTTATCTGTTTGTGCTTCCAGTGAACTTACGAGCAGTTCTATCTCACTTCCCTCACTAACAAAAGCGGCTAACTGGTCACGAAGCTGATCGGGTGAATGAGCAACCAGAGCCAAACGATGAGGAAAATGCCGCCGACCAGTGTTGGCAGTAAAGCAGATATCGGCCAGGGAAACATTAGGGTGTTCGCTCAGGAACTTTTCATAACGTTGTGCTAAATCATGGAGTGCATCTTCATTCTTTGCGTTCAACGTCAGTAGATGGTAGGGACGTTCGACCTGGTTATGTGGTGGAACGATCTTGGGTGCTTCTTCCAAAATAAGATGAGCATTGGTGCCGCCCATGCCAAAAGAACTCACGCCAGCCCGGCGGGGAATCTCACCATTTTTAGATTGCCTGGGTATCCACTGTGAAAGCTGAGCATTCACGTAAAATGGACTGCTTTCAAAATCGATTTTAGGGTTTGGTTCGGAATAGTGCAGGGTAGGTGGCAGTACCTTTTCTTTTAGGGCTAAGATCGTTTTAAGCAGCCCCGCCATGCCAGCAGCTTCGACCAGGTGACCGATATTTGATTTGACTGATCCAATCGCACAGTAGCCACTTTCTTGTGTCGTCTCTCGGTAGGCTTGGGTAAGAGCTGTCACTTCGACTGGATCACCAAGGGCCGTGCCTGTTCCGTGGGCTTCCAGGTAGCTGATCGTGCTGGCATCGACTTCCGCAACGGCTAACGCCTCAGAGACCACTGCTTTCTGCCCCTTAATGCTGGGAGCAGAGTAGCCAGCTTTCATTGAACCATCATTGTTAATCGCAGAGCCTCTGATGACGGCATGAACTACATCGCCATCGGCCATGGCCTGTTCGAGCAACTTTAACACAACGATTCCGGCTCCATCGCCAAAGACTGTACCCTGAGCTTGTGCATCAAAAGAGCGACAGTGACCATCCGGGGATAGGATCATATCCTCTTGATAAAGATAGCCTACTTTGTCTGGCACGCGGATCGCCACACACCCTGCTAGCGCCATATCACATTCGCCTGCGATCAAGCTTTGACACGCCGAGTGAACAGCAACAAGCGCTGTTGAGCAGGCGGTTTGTACATTGACGCTTGGCCCTTTTAGATCTAACTTGTACGAGACGCGTGTGGAGACAAAACCATGGTCGTTGCCCAATCTAACCTGAAGATCGCTCATCGATTCCAGGAAGTTGCGATGGGGCGAAAAGCCATAAGTAGGATGGACATTGTTGATGAGATACGTATTCATCCCACCACCAGCATATACGCCCACCAGTCCATCATACGCTTTGGGATCGTATCCTGCGGCCTCAAATGCTTCCCAGGCACATTCCAGAAAAATACGCTGCTGGGGATCCATCAGTTGCGCTTCTTTGCTATTGATACCAAAGAATGCGGCATCAAAGAAATCGATCTGGTTGAGGACAGATCCAGCTTTTACATAGTTGGGATCATTGAGCAAAGAACGGTCATTAACTTCTAGCTCTTGATCAGTGAAGAATGAGATAGACTCAACACCGTCTCGCAGATTGTGCCAAAACACATTTGGATTGTCGGCACCAGGAAAGCGACACGACATGCCGATCACGGCAATATCTGTTGGCCGAATATCCAGATCAAGACTTTCTCGCATTGTATCTATCCTATCAAATTCGTTCTATAATCGTTTGGAAAAGGAGTGAGACGTAAATAACCGGCGTAAATCAATCGGGTAGTCAGGCTACCGTTTTTGTCTTCGTTGCCTACGCTCAGCCAGACCTGCTCGGCGACTTCTTCTTGTACTTTGCTTTTCTACAGATTCCTCGGCAGCTCCAGTTAACGGTAATGTATTTGGCTCATGGTTTTGACCATTGTTCACAAATTGGGCAAGGGCAGAAATCGTCGGATACTCCAACAAAGTCATGACGGATAGGTCCGTTCCAAAACGCCCGTCTATATCTTCCGCGTTGCCCAGTTGAACTAATCGATTGAAGGCCTGGGTGAGAAGTAAAGAGTTGCCGCCCAATTCAAAGAAATTATCGTGAATGCCAATTGCTTCTAGGTGAAGCGTCTCTTGCCAGGCCCTGGCGATGAGCTGCTCTATACTTGTCTGGGGTTCAACCAGATCGGTAGAAAGCTCTGGGCGATAGGTTGCTGGTGCGGGTAACGCACGACGATTGATTTTGCCATTGGGCGTCAAAGGTAGAGCAGCGAGGGTGACAAAAGTGCTTGGTATCATGTAGTCAGGCAAGGCCGTTGCCAAGTCAGTCCGTAAAATGGGTTCTAGATGGAGAGAAATTTGTCGTTGCAGTGGATTATTGGCATAGGACGCCCAGGCGCTTGTAAAGTGCTTCTCTTGGGGTGCTGGGGTTACGCCAGCGTTAAATAAATTTTGGTAACTTTCATGAACAAACGCCACATCGTAACATGCGTTGTCAACAGTGCTTTTGTGACTCGTTTTTCCGACACCAGCTCCGATATCAGAGATCATGCCAGACCAGTTAACGTGAACCTGATAGGGAAACTCTTCACCTAATAACCAGAGATCTTCTGGCTCAATGCCCACTTTATCTTGCCGTTGGACAGCTTTTTGAAGCTCTCCAACTGTAGATGGTCCCTCTTCACTCTCCAATAATTTTACCAGCTTGGATGCGACGAAAAGGCGAGGGTTAGGAACCTGTTGAATACCAAGTATTTGCGGCTGCTCTTCAGCAAGCAACCGACGAATGGATGATAAGCTTAATTCATCCTTCGACCACTTTAGCCACGTCGGTAGAGTAGTCGTGTCTGCTTTGACATGCCCATTCATCTTCGGACTCTGGGTCTTCGCTTTATGCAGAACGACATCATATCGAAATTGCGTCAGCTCATTGTTATAACGACCGCGTTTGAGCTGAATTTGAACTTGACTAATCTGTGGCAGCGCATGTTGAAGCGCAATAAAAAACTTAGGATCAATCACCAATTCTTCTTCGTAAGCAATATTTTTTTGGATTCGTGACCAGAATTGCCCCTTTGAGAGCGTCACCGGAGCCTGATAGAGTTGCACCAAAGCATGGAATGCCTCCAAGAGGGGTAAACTACGGATATCGCCTACGAAGATAGTGCCGCCGGGTGCAAGAACGGTCATTGCATTTTCTAGTATCTCTACCAAATAATTGATACTTGGAAGGTATTGGGTGAGAGAGTTGATCACTATAGTGTCATAAGCGTCCGCTTCAAGTCCGTGAAATTGATTCGGCGCTCGTTGATGAAGTGCTACGTTGTTGGCCCATGGATACCCAGCGATTTCTTGCTTCACGTAGCTTAATGCAAAGGACGACACATCCGTTGCTATATAGCTTTCACAATGGAGGGCCACTCGTGAAAGCAGCATCCCCATACCGCAGCCGATCTCTAAAAGCCGAGTCGGTCGGCAAGAGAGAATTCGCTGCACTGTATCATTCATCCACTGATGCATCTCTTCTTCGGGAATTGGCTGACCTGCCTGACTGATCTTCCAACCGGCTAAATTGCTTATCGGCTCCGAAGTGGAGGCAAGCCGGCAGTAGGTCGTTTCCATCACTTGCTGCCACTGTTCCTGAAGTTTCGTTTGTGCATCCAATTTGACTTTTTGCTCTGGTACAACGTAAGCCACTAAACGTTTGCTCTGTTGGTCCTCTGGCTCTTCTCGTGCTATGACAACCGCTTCGCGCACATTGGGATGCTTGGTTAACGCAGCCTCAACTTCCCCTAGTTCAATGCGAAAGCCGCGGATCTTTACCTGATGGTCAAGTCGGCCTAGAAACTCTATCTCACCATCAGGCAGATAGCGTACCAAGTCTCCCGTTTTATAGAGTCGTCCTTCTCCAAACGGATTGGGGATAAATCGCTCGTCGGTTAATGCCCGCCGATGGAGGTATCCTCGAGCAACGCCAGCACCACCTAGATGTAGCTCACCCGGTATACCAATGGGGGTTGGGATCTGATGCTTATCCAAAATATAGGCTTGGGTGTTGGCTATGGGACGACCAATTGTGACCTTTGCATTCTTTTCTACCAGGGTGAAGGTAGAATAGGTTGTGTCTTCTGATGGGCCATATAGGTTATAAACTTTTTGAACCGCCTCTTGTTGATAGACCTGCTCGACCAAAGTTTCTTTTAATGGTTCACCCGCTAAATTGACAACCTGCATGCTTGCAGGAATGCCGCTCAACCGAACAAGTTCTGTAATGGCCGAAGGGACTGTATTAATGAGCGTTACTTTCTCTCTTGCAGGCAGATTGGTCAGATGCAAAGCATTTTCAGCCAAAATTACCGTACCACCCATACTTAGTGGCAGAAATAGTTCGAAGACTGAGAGGTCAAAGCAGATAGATGTGGACGCCAGAACACCGGCTAATTCTTCGTTCGTAAATACCTTCTGCGCCCAGCAGATCAAGGCCACCGGGCTGTGATGTTCGATTGCTACCCCTTTTGGTCTACCAGTTGAGCCAGATGTATATAGCACATACACTAGCCCGGTAGGCGTTGAAGTACAGGGCAGATTTGTTGTGTGGTTTTGAGCTGAAGGGTTTTGAGCAATCGTTGACCAATCCGTATCTAAGCAGATAACCTTGGCCTGATGGACTCCATCTATCTGGCGCAAATCAGAGACCAATTTTTCTTGCGTCAGCAGGATTGACACCTGGGCATCCTCTATCATAAAAGAGATGCGTTCTTTAGGATAGGCCGGATCTAGGGGAACATACGCACCGCCAGCTTTTAGAATGCCCAAGAGTCCAATGACCATCTCTGGCGAACGTTCAGTACAGATACCAACTAGCGTTTGCGGCTCCACAGCTAGCTGACGGAGAAAGTGAGCCAATTGATTTGCACGTGTATTCAGATCTTTGTATGTTAGTTGCTGGGTACCAGAGATCAGTGCAACTGCGTTAGGTGTTCTTTCCACCTGCTGCTCAAAGAGTTGATGAACACAATCATGGTCTGGATACACCATCTGGGTATCGTTCCACTCGACCAAGATTTGGTGGCTCTCTGTCTGACTTAATAGAGGTAATCTTGCCACAAGTTGGGTAGGCTCATCCACAATACCAGCCAGCAATAGTTGGAGTTGACCTGACATCCGCTCTATAGTCGCTTTCTCGAATCGGCCTGGGCTGTATTGTAGAGTGAGCCGTGGGGTTTCATCCCTCTCTTCCATTATCAAGGTTAAATCAATACTGGTTAAATCAACATTAGAGTTTAATCTAATCTGTCTCTCCCAGTTGTTCTGATCGCCAACGGGAAATGATGAAGAAGAATGAACAGGTAAATGAGCAAACATCGCCTGAAAAGGCAGGACTTGACGGCCATTCCCTGCCTGGCGTTCATCAACAAAATTTGTTAAGAAGTTGTCCGAACTGTTTAAAGATTGGCGCATACGCTGGCTGACTTGTCGCAGCAATGCACTTACTGTGGTCTGTTCTGACACATCAGCTTTTAATACGACAAGTTGATTCTGCTTTGTCTTATCAGAGTGCTTTGTTTCGTAAGAATAGTCATAAAAGCCAACGAGAAACTCTTCCTGGCTTGTATAGCGATACAGCAAGATGAGATAAGCACTCAAGATAATAGAATAAGCTACCACTTCTTCTATTTGAGCCAAGGTGCTTACCTGACGCGATAAATTTGATTCAAGATTGAAGGAAAAGGCAGCAAACTGGCGTGAGGGGGTGGTCGTTCTAGGATAATCTGTGGGCAGATCTAAAACAGGTATGTCAGCAAATTGCTGAAGCTGACTAATCTCTGTGTACTGTTTTCTATCATCAGCCATTACACTTCGTCCATTATGGGCTACATGATCAGCTATGTGCTGAGACGGATGATTCATTTCTTTTCCTTATCACAATTCCAGAGGATAACTTGAATCAAAATAAGTGTCGACAACCACACAGGGTTGGAAACAGGGATTCACTTGGACAAATATTGGAATGCTGAAATCCATAGATACTATACCAAACGAACGTGGGATAAACGTGGGATGAATAGATTTTATACTACGTTTTCAAAGAGATCTGGGTATAGATCGTTCTATGTGCCATCGAGCAGCTCACCATCTTCCAACCATAAATGACGCCAATCGGTTCCTTGCCAAATATTTTTCTTCACCATTTCCTCTGCATCCATAAGACTTCGATAGCGAGATGTGGAAATCGACAATAGGTCGGTAGGTGAGCCATCTTCCACTACTGAGCCGTTGTCCATCACAAGAACGCGCTCGAATGATTGGGTTGTTCCAACGTCATGGGTAACGTAGATAAGGGTCGATTTATGCCAATGCAAAAGGGCATTGGTAAGCAGCTGCTGACGAGTGTCTCGATCGAGACCACGGAATGGCTCATCCAAAATGGCCAAACGTACATTTGAACGCAACAAGGCTCTCCCCATGCGTACACGTTGACCTTCTCCACCAGAGACAAGTCCACCATTTTCTCCCAGCTGGGTCTGGGTGCCGTCGGGCAAATAATCAATTAGCTGATAAAGATCGGCCAGCTCAAAAACATCACCAAGGCTCAATGAGGTCTGACTGGCTCTCGAACGGTCAAAATCTGGTTCATTAATTTCAGGCACACGAATATCAGGAACTAGGCTCTGTCGCTCACCTGAACGATCATGGACATGCTCCTTTGCACCATAAATTAGATTTTCATGAAGTGTCCGGTTCCAAAGCTGTATGGAAGGATCTATCCATGCTGTGACTGATCTCAGTTGATGCAAATCATCACCGGTAAGAGGTCTCTCATCAACCATAATCGTGCCGCTTGATGGTGTGTGCCAGCCGAGTAGCAGACCGGCCATCGTCGATTTGCCAGCACCGGATGCCCCGACCACGGCGACATGTTCACCAGGGGCAATCGATAAATTGAGACGCTCTAAAATATGATGACCACCTATACAGACTTCAACGTTTTGAAAGTGTACGTCGACGCCAATTGTACCTGACTGACCCGTGCCTGACTGACCCGTGTCAGGTAAAGAGTCAGAGCCAAAAGCAGATTCAGATAAGCTAGCCTCTCTAGTAGCCTGCTCATATTCTGCTTCCGGCTCGCTTTTTTCCTCAGAAACACTCAGTGGTTCCAATAGCCGTGCCATCCGATTGTGCTGAATGGGATACTGCTGCATTGTAGTGAAGAGCAATTGGCTTAGTGTAGGCAGACTTAGCGTCCAGTAGAAGAGGAGAAGCATGATGCTAGCTTCGCCGCCACTTTGCCAATAGTGGAAGACAATTGCTATGGAAAAACCGATGCTTACCAGACTCCCTACACCTTGGAGCATACGCTGAATCCACTGTAAATCTCGACTGGTTCGTACCCACTCTACCAACCGAGCTTCATGCTCGCGGCGTACGGATCGTGCTGCACTGTGGGTACGGATGGGTATCAACCCTAGTAGTGCATCCAAATAGAAACGGCTTAGGACTCCTGTGTGGGTGCGTACCCTCATATCTCTCTCTGCAAGCAACGGTTGAGTAAGGAACATTAGCAGCATGGTCACCAACGTCATCCCAATGACAAATGGAGCGCTGGCTGGATAAAGCCAGATGATACCAACTGCAGTAAAGATAATTTGAGCAGTAAGCCGGAGTATACGCACGGCCAAATCTGGCAAGGTATGAAATGCTTGTAGGCTATGGGCACGCTCGGCCATATCTGATACCAGTCTGCTATGAAAGTATCGAGCGCTCAATCTAGGAATCTTGGTAAGCAGTTTAATGCGTAGAGACAGCTCAAGCCGCCGACCGACCTGTTGCACGCTATAGGCTAATGGCCATTCGAGCAGTAGAAGAAGTGCAATAAACAGGCACAAACCCATCATAATGCCTTGCTGCCCAGTCTGCGCCAATGGCTGTGCAACTGTCATGAGTCCGCGCAAAAGAGCTGCCTCCAAGGTTATAGCCCCTGCTGCCAATCCCGTCGCCAGCAAGATAATGCCGATGTTCAGAAAACCATCGGCACTCAACGTCTGCCAAAGAGTCCATTCTGGACGATTCTCCATAGACGTCTGAAGATTCCTAACCCAAGCCGCAGGTGCTTCAGGTGAGGTGGATGAGGTGGATGCGTTCACTGAGTTAGATGAGTCAAGACGCCTTTTTATCTCATCTGCTCCTATTTCATCTGTTCCTAGCTTGCTACCCTTAACCTGATCATCCTTTACCTCATAGGCTGCTATGTTGTTAGCTGCCATCCGATTGCTTTGAGCGTCACCGCCTTCGACCATGGGATGATCATCCGTTGCAGTTTGATCTTTGGGTGGTGATTCGGAAGGTGCTTTGGCTCCCTTAATGTGTAACAAAAGTACACCCTCAAAGAGAAGAATCTCATCATGTTGCATGCTCCGCTTTTTTTCTTCATCAGAGTCTAGGATAAGAGGTGCAGCCGTAGGACTTACGGACCAGAATGCAGAGGGAATGAGAGGGTGCTCCCTTTGTTCGGTAGACTCAGCGATAAGGCTTTCGAGCAACGTTTGGGCTTCTGGGCCGTACCGTATTCCCCCGGCAGTTACCAAGGAATGAACAAAGCGGGTTGTGGCGTCTAATGTTGCTAATGGTCGCCATTCTGGGGTTGCAATGGCCTCCGTTAACAATCTCTGGATCGTTGAGGGAGCAAGTTCGAGTAACTCCAGACGACGACGAAGCGGTTGGCAAAACGCTTCTGATCCAGCCCACTGGCGCCAAACAGGTACCGGAAAAGGTGCTGTATAACGATAGAGTTCACGCTGGAAACGCTCTCTACTTATCCACTGTCTGCCCACCGCGGGATTCATTACCTGAACAAAAGGGCCAAAAACGTGCCAAACAACTACAAAATGAGGCAATCCACCCGGAAGTACCGTAGTCACTAGTGCGGGCAGTAACTCTGCTTCTGGTAACATCAGGTGATCAACTGGTGCAATGACCTGATTCGCCTCAAGACCCAAATCTTGGGCTACGTTCTCTAGCATGTCAATAGAGGTCCCATCTACATCGGTTTGACATGCTTCACGTAGACGAGTGTAGTTGGTAGGAATATTGAAACCAGATAGTAGGCAACTCAATGCTGCTGGTCCACAATCCATAGCCGATGTTTGGATAACTTCAGGGGCGAATAGACGTCGATTACTTAGAAAATAATTGTTTAGAAAATAGTTGTTTTGAAAGTAGTGGCTTTGGAAGAGGTTGCGCTGAGAATGTTTAAACGAATGGGACATTGTCCTCTTGTAAGTTACCCTCTTGAATTAATTGAAATAGGCGGTGTCCTAATCAGTTTCCCAGACGTACGCAGGACCAACGCTGCCGGCGAAATCTGATCAACCGCAACAGTTACCCATACAATTGTGTCTTTAAGCGCATGAAGGCCCTCAACCCCATTGTATCCTGAACCGCTATACCCTGCGTTGTTCTGTATGGCTTCCAATATGACCTCAATCTGGCCATCTTTTGCCCTAGAGGATACATCCATAATGATTGCTGGTAATGGTTTTGGAGCAAATGTGTCGGATGTTGTATCTGCCTGAATGTAGGCGTTTTGCCCCGGCCTTATGACAGCCAATGTTGCCGCAGGAAATGTTGCCTTCATACGCCCATCTTGGCGGATCCCGATCAGCTGGCCTGTTTCATAAACTGGGATTGGTGCATAAAAGAACCAAAGCGACCACAAAAGTAGAAAGAATAGAGCTATTACAACCCCATAAAAGGATATCATTCCCCTATCAGCACGTAAAGAGTGCATAGTTTGGGAGAAAGGGATGGACATTGTGCTAGACCGTTACGTCCTGTATGGGGACCTCAAGCCAAAGACTACCAGCCAGGACTAGCGTGTCCTTAGTGAGGAGATCCCCTCTCTTTACAGTGTTGAATTTCTGTTCACCTGACTCTAGCTGATGACGAACCCAGGCCACGCCTTCGGTAACTCTACTATCAACAGGTACTTCTTGGCTTGCTAAAATTGATACCCAATCCCCAGGGCGCAGATGCTCAAGAGATACCTGCGTTTCTTTATCATACCGTTTAATCAGAAAGAGGCTTGTGGATTCCGTTAAGTCCCCTCTTTTGACTTGTACCAGCCACCACTTCATTAAGTGATATAGCGCAAAGCCGACAGAGCCACTCAACCACGCTCCTTGTGCCAATATAATCACCAGAGCCGTTGTTTCAAGAAGCACTACTACAGTTGTGCGCTCATGCTGTATGGCCTCTACTGTTGCCTGAATGGCTGGAAACCCTCTATACAGCAGCATTGGTGCGGCAATGTATCTAAATGGCACTACATTCGTTCTTGCGACCGCAATCACACTCACCAAAGCAGTCGCCATCAATAGATCGCCATGAGGCTTAATTTGTGTGATATGAGGCGCAATTGTGTGAATCGGTTTCAGCTGCTTTACTAACGGAACTGACCGCACTTGCATCCACAGCTGCTTCCACCATCGATTTGCTGATGGTTTATTGGCATATTGATAAGCACCCCAACCCGCGCCGATCGCGCCGCCCACAAGAATCACGGTACCAAACATGGGCATTCCCCTTAAAATAGTAGCATAGTTTCTACACAAATTACATGATACCAGTCAAACGTGGGATGAACGTGGGATGAACGTGGGATAGATGCAAGAACCAGGGGGCTAAAACAGGCCCTACTAGAAATTCGTAGGGCCTACAATCAGTATCTCTTAGTGGTATACTGCAGTCGCTTTGATAACCGAAGTTTTCCGCTGTCTCTGTAGAAGAGATCAAGCTCGGGTTTTAAACGGAGCTGAGTATATTAAGAGATCCTTGATTCCTACTACGCTTACAACACATCGGAGCTCTACTCAACTTCAGGGTTTGTCACAGCTTATGCAGCCGCATCCGCGGTCCCTGCTTCTGTGTTCCCCTCTACTGCTTGGGTAATATAGCGATATCCTAGTATCCCGCCACCAACAGCACCAGCCGTTATTGCAACTCCTGGATTAGCTAAGATTGCTGCAAGGCCAAGTACACCTTTGGCTACGGCACCCAATGCAAGAGCACCACCAAGCCCGGCCACGGCGGTCACGCCCCACTTTTTGGCTGCTGCTGGCTCTTCTGTCCCTGCCTTCGTTATATTGTCTAGCGTCTGTTTACTCTGAGTAACGACTGCATCGTATGTATCTTTACTTTTTTCTTTGATGTTGTCTAGTGCGCTCATGTTCCTTATCTCCTATTTGGAATCGATAACTTTTACCACAAATCTATTCGGTTCAATGCCTTCTCATAATTCAGCAAATTCAGGAGAGCCTATGGTTGACAAGGACTACCATAGGCTTCCCGGAAGTAGTCAAAAAATGCCTTGACAAGGGCTACCTTTGACCACTTTCGGGGAGCCTCAACCATGCGATTCTGATTGAACAGCGAATTCAATTTACTCCGACAATTGTTCGATTAATATTTGAATGTTTTGCAGCCCATACCGGCCAGCTAAAATCGGATCTCCTTGAAAACTAGACTGCAAGTCATGCAATACCTGGTCCACCGCAATCTGGCCCCACTGATTACAAAGATTGATTAAAATAGAGCGGGCCAAGGGCGAGTTTACCGATAGAGGATATCGGCAAAGGTTATCACTTAAGATCGAATCTTCCATAAATGAGTTTATCATACTATTTATTTGTAAGCGAGTTACTATTTGTGTTATGCCTAAACTGATGTGCAATATGAAGGACAAAATAAAAATTGAAGATTTATAAACCTAAGAATCCGCCTGGAAAGTCATCCTGAGACGCCTGCAGCTCGGTTAAGATCGCAAAACGGCACGAAGGATCTCACGGTTGTTTCATCGAAAAGTGGAGATTCTTCAGTCGCTCCGCTCGTTCAGAATGACACGCTCGCACCCTTTTCAGACGGATTCTAATGAACTGCAAAAAGGAACACAGCTTCAAAGAGATAGGCTCCTACCTACGATTTATCGATTTGTAGATGATGAATTTTTCTGGATTATCCTAAATCAAGTCGCAACAACAGGTTATTCGTAGGCGAGTTTCAACTTTGATTTGTGGATACCAAATGGCATAGAGGTTCTATACTCTTCATTTTCATGATCTAGAACCTTTACATAGGATTGGCGGTGACTGCGTACAAGTAGGAAAATCTCTTGAGATATGGACATAAGTAAGAAATGCTCAAGAAACTGTTTAACCAATTTTGGGGTTCTAAAGGTCTTGTCGGGACCGTAAAGCTCTAAGAAATGGTGACGTCGTAAAGAATCAACTGCTTGCAAATAAGCCAGATAAGAGATTCCTCCATCAAACATTTTCCAAAAACCCTGGAGCGTATGCGTTGTACCCGCCGCATTTGTTGTTGTCTCATACTGAGAGATGACGTTGGTGGAGATACTGGTAGAGGTACCGTTGGACATTGAATGTAATCTAAGCAGAATGTCTTTCTCTAGTTCCGTCAATAATTGAAATATTGGAGCTAACAGCTCATATATCAATTCGTTCAAGGATTCATTAGAAATCGTCTCAATAAAGAGCTGATCGTCAAAGTCTCTGGCAAATTCAATCAAAGTAGTTAATAGCTGTGGATTTCCTGTAGTTGCTATTGCAATTGCATCGAGAAGAGCAGATCGACTCTCTCTACTAATAGATTGGATATACGAGATCGATTCAGCCTTCTGGAAGCCGGATAAAATAAAATGACGTACTGATGAGTATTGCTGAGAAATATTTCGCCAAGAGGCTGGCACGATTTGGCTCTGTAAAATTACACAGCTTCGATGTTGTGTCCTAGCTAGCCTTTGCAGTACCTCATCACATTCTTTCCATGCTGTCTGATAGCTGCCAACAGGTTGATGACCACCCTCTTGTTTCGTTCGCAATTGACTAGACGTATCGTAACCATCATTTCGATTAGCGAAGATTCTATCGAAGTCATCCAAAACAAGCAAGGTCCGTCTGCTGCGCAAATGGGGTAACAATATTTGCCAACATGCATCTAATGACATTGGGATCGTATCCACTTTAACTTTTGCTTGAGTGTCATCATCCGTGAAGTAGTGCCCGTTCATCAATTGTTGACACCACGATTGCAAAAGCTCTAGCAACGAAGAAAAACTACTTACTGAAGACCATACGATCTGTTCAAAGTGCGGAGAAGGATCAAACAGCCTATCCTTGTCACTGTCCGGCAACGGTGTATCCACAGCCGACATTGATAAGCGAGCAACAATTTCTGCTGTCAATGTACTTTTACCCTGACCTGCTAGACCAAATAGACCAATCAACTGGTATTGCTCTTGGTTAATCCAATGTTGTAGTTTAACCAGCTCTTCCGACCGACCGATGAAATGATCCCTTGCTGGAATATCTTCCCAGTTGACCTGGCAAATTTGATTTGAAGATTGGGGCGTCTGAGGAGGGAGAGTGGCAGAGGGAGAGGATGGCATGGTCAACTGACCACTTTGAATTTGAGTAAAGAGTTCTACAGTCTCAATATCTGGTTCGACATCAATTTCGTTTTGCAGATCCTCTTGGCATAGGGCGTACTGGGCAATAGCTGCCGTGCGCCTGCCTGTGTAAGCGAGAAATCGCATAATATATCGATGCGCTTTTTCACAACCTGGTTCTAGGTGGAGAAGCTGACGGGCGGCCGTCAGACCGAGAGCATAATCCCCACTCTCTAAAACCTTTTGGCAGAGATTATGTAGCGCTTGGACAGCTTGATTGTGGAAGGAACGTCGTTGAGTTTCTAACCAAATATCAAAGCTGGGCGCATTCTGAATGTGAAAACCTGCAAGCAATTCTCCTCTATAAAGCTTTAGAACCTCTTGCACTACTTGTGGTTCGGCCGTTGAAGCTTCAGTAGCAAAAAAAAGAGCAAATACATTTGCATCGACCCAACTGATCGAATTTGGCTTAAGAGAAACGACCTGTCGCGAAGTGACTAGGCACTCTCCAATTATTTTGCGTAAGTCATACAAAACATAGCGTAGGTTTGTCTTTGCCTGTCGCTCGGGGATATCACTCCAGAGCAAATCAGCTAATAGGGTGCGTTCATGAGGTGCATCAGTTAAGGCTAGATAGCTAAAGAGTGCCAACATACGCCCAGTGATGGTACCGGTTAAGGAGAATTCCTTACTGTCAATTTGAGGTGTTCCGAATAGAGTGAGCTTAAACATCTCAGACTCTCCCCTAGCTACTTTAGAAGTAGAGCGGCATACTGAACATACTTTTTAAGATGACGATGAACTAAATTGTACCACGAGAGGGTTAAATTAAAAAAAACAATAATAAAAAAGTGTAGCAGGCAAGGGCTGGCATGCGAGCAATCAGATCAGCTTTGGAATATTGTTGTTTTCTGAGACCGGATGTTAGAATTCTATAATTCGTTTGACAATCGATGAAGATGATATGGCATATCCTACTGGGTAACACCGTTACACCTTGCTATGGATCATGCTCAGTGGTCCGCAACGCCATTTCTTTGGCTCCGCTTAGGATCGAGAACTTTATAAAACCAAATGAAAGCTCTTTTGCGTACCCGAGATGAAAGCGTCGAAGTTTCGGATTATTTGATCCTGAATCCCTTCGTATACATCTGGCAGATAGAATGCGCCTGAAGAGCTGAAGAATCCCCATTAAAGCTGCGGGGCTACTGATGCAGTTTTATCTATAGGAAAGTATAAGATTCGACAAGAAATACGGTTAAATTCCGGCTGATAAATGATTAGCCAATAGCTTTTTATGACAATCTTTCCGCGCCAATTTTAGATAAGGAGAAAGCAATTACAATTGCATTTAAACAGTGACCAATGTTTCTCGCTTTGACTTAAGAACGAAAACCAGAGAAGAGGCTGGGGTCTGATGTGAAATGTTGCTGTAGTCAGTTATGAATCGTGTAATACATTTCAATAAAAAGGGGAAAGCAGTTATGTTTGGACTCAACAACCTGAGTATCAAATCAAGATTGACAATCATACTGCTTTTGACTTGTCTAGCATCCGTTATAATCGTCGGGTATTTAGGCTGGATTCGTGCACAAATGGCCCTACAAGATGCTGTCTACGACCAACTAGTTAGCGTTCGGACAGGAAAAGCTGAACAGATCGAAAATTTTTTTAAAGAGATAGACAATCAGATCCAGCTCTTTGCCGCAGATGATACATTTATTACGGCAATGGTGCGCTTCAATACTTCTTTTAAAGAGCTTCAACAGATTCATATACCGACCTCTTGGGAGCGCGAAATAGAGCAGTACTATTCAACAGACTTTATGCCTAAGCTCTATGAGCGTTTGGAGGGTGTGGCTGATTTCAATCTCTATCGCCTTCGTAGCCAAGCTGCTGTCTATCTTCAATATTACTACATTATAAATAACCCCAACGATACAGTCTCCCATCACCAATTGGATGATGCCGGCGACGGCAGTGAGTATACTCGCTGGCACGTTCGCTATCACCCGGGCATGCGTGACCTGGTTAACCGTTTTGGCTATGATAATCTCTACCTGATTAACTTAAGCGGCCAAATTGTTTACAGTGTTCATAAAGATGTTGCCCTCGGGACAAGTCTGCTTGATGGGCCCTATCGAAGCAGCAGCTTGGCTGGGCTAATCCGCACCATCCAAGCAAGCCCCGATCGTGGGTTATTACGTACCGCAGATTTTATGCCTTTTCGCCCTGACTATGCTGAGCCGAGAGCCTTTTTTGCTATCCCTCTCTTTAATGGTACACACCTCATTGGCATTCTTGCCTTTGGGCTTCCCGTCGATCGTATCAACAATATCATGACCAGCAACCAAAGCTGGGAACAGATGGGGTTTGGCCAAACTGGGGAAACATACTTGGTGGGAGCAGACCTACTCATGCGGTCGGACTCTCGATTCCTGTTAGAAGACCCTGACGCCTACCTCCAATCGCTTAGTCGCAATGGTGTAACGCGCGAGAATGTCAATGCTATCCGCACTTCTAGCTCCTCTATCCTCTTAGAGCAAGTGAATAGCGATACAGTAGTTGATGCCCTTGCTGGGCTAGAGGGTATACGCACAACTACTGACTACCGCAATCGACCTGTGATTAGTGCCTTTCAGCCAGTAAATATCCAAGGTTTGGAGTGGGCCCTTTTGGCCGAAATGGATGTATCCGAAGCCTTTGCCCCCATTGCTGGCTTAGAGCGAGATTTCGCTATGGCAGCAACCATACTCATTGTTCTGATCACACTCTTTGCCATTCTTATCGGTCGACTTTTGCTCGTACCAATCAGTCGCCTCATGGTCGATGCACAGAATGTGGCCATGGGTGAACAGGAGCACATTGAATTCAGAAACCGAAAGGATGAATTTGGCAAGCTAGGTGAAGCCTTAAACGATGTTGTCCATAATATTCGTGCTCAGGCTGAGGAGATTAAGGAAGAAAACCGCATACTGACCAACGTGTTGGGTACATTGCTGCCCCGTCAGGTAAGCAGGCGCCTACGAGCTGGTGACGAAAGTTTTGTGGATAGTGTTGCCCAAACAAGTGTGTTGGTTGCTCATTTTGAAGGGCTGTCCGAATTCCTTTCTCATGGTGACGTTGATCAAACTTCTGAGTTCTTCGATGAATTGCTTGATGCCATTGATGATGCAGGGAACCGCCTAGGCGTGGAGAAGATACGCTTTGGCGGGAATAGTTACGTAGCCGTTAGTGGTTTGCACCGTGCTCGACTTGACCATGCCATTCGATTGGCTGGGTTTACTCACAAAGTCCAAGAACTGATGGCGCAATTCAATAACGATCACCAAGTACGGCTTACCTTAAAGGCCGGTATCGACACCGGCTCCATCCACTTTGGTATTTTGGGCAAACGCCAGGTCTCTTATGATGTGTGGGGGGTGACGGCTGACGTGGCAAACCAGCTGAGCATACATGCCAAAGATAATGAAGTTTTGGTTACACAAGCTGTCTATGACCAACTCTCAGAACACTTTGATTTTGAAGGACCTCTGCAGAGCTATGGTCAAGCTGATTCAAGCCCTGAGGGACAGACAGACAGTGGGATAGGGAATGAGATACACAACGTGTGGCGACTTACCGGTTCGTCGGTCGATGAGTCATTGTTGATTGACGAGGAGGATGAAGAGGATGCCGGCACAGATGCTCGCCAATCGATCCGCTCTAGTGACTTAGCCCAAAATCCAGAGGACCAGGAGATAGTTCAAAATGTTTGAGCAGCTCTGGAGTGATCCCATATTCCGTTGGGCATTGGGCATCATAATTGGATTCCCACTTTTGGTCATTCTGTTGGGTGAACTTAGCTCATGGCTATCTCGCAATGAGAATCCATTTGCAAAGGGTGTTAGTCTCATTCGTAACCAAGTGGTGCCAACACTTGCTGTACTGCTCTTGTTACGAGAGGTATTAAGTTTCTCTGAGGATGGCATTACCCTACGGATGCTCCAAACGCTGCTGTGGGTGGTGATTCTCTATGCCATCCTGACTTTGGTTAGTAATTCGGCCCAATTTGGCGAGAGTACGCCAGGTTCATCCATTGCGAATGTACCTGCCCTGCTCTTTGGTTTGGCCCGTGGCATTGCCGTACTTCTGATTGTTACCCAAGTCACCACCGGTATTTGGAGCATTGATCTGAGTAACCTTGTTACGGCTGTGGGTGTGGGGTCTTTGGTCATTGCACTAGCTCTGCAGGATACCTTAAGCAACTTAGTCTCTGGTTTTCTATTGATCGCTGATAGACCCTTCCAAGTAGGAGACGTGCTAGAGGTCGACAATCAGATGGCCACAGTGGTTGACATGAACTGGCGTGCTGTACGCCTAGAGACCTTTGGTAATGAGCTGCTTGTAATCCCCAATGGCCGATTAGGTACCCAAACCATCAAAAACCTTACCCAGCCCACGCCGATACAGCGCGTGGATATTGACATCAGCTTTGCAATGACCGACCCACCCAATCGAGTAATGGACCTTTTGAAAGAATCGGTGGCTTCTGTGGAGAATGTTCGAGCAACGCCTGGACCAAAGATTCTCTTTAGACGTTATGGTCTTTATGGCGTTGACTATACTATCCGTATCTATACCCATATCGATTATTGGAATTCTGTGATTACAGATATCAATTCTCGTGTTTACTATATGGCCAAGCGCAATGGGCTTACCATCCCACTCCCTGTTCAATCAGTCCATTTAGAGGAGGGGATAGATGTAGACATTGATCGCAATGAGCTAATTGATGTTTTGAGTACCAATCCGCTATTTAGCACCTTGGCTGCGACAAAGATCAAGTGGTTGGCAGAGGAAGCCCTTGTTCACGAGTATGGCAAAGGCGAGCCAATCATCCGTCACGGTGAAATGGATGAATACTTCTACATTATCATGGGTGGCTTGGCCAAGCTAGAGGCCACTGATAAGATGGGTGACTCCCACGAGGTCGCACGTCTAGCCTATGGTGATCTCTTTGGTGAGATGACTGTGTTGCGCGATGTCCCTAGTCCTGTTTCTGTAACGGCGGTTTATGATTCCAAGGTAATTGTTCTTAAAAATGATACGGTTACCAAAGTGATTGCAACTAGCCCTGGCCTCGCCTTCACCATTAATCAGTTTATTACTGAACGACGTAAAGAGATCCGCCGCACTGTCGACACGGCACAACGCACCAAAATGGATCACGCGGAAAACAACTTGGTATCCGTTAACGGGTCAACGGTTCAGGATGCCCCTATTTCTGATTCCACTGCCAATAGCAATAATGTTAATGGTACGACAATGAAGTAGTTCAATCTATGAACCCATCAACCAAGTTATCCTCCATTTTCAATATCCATGATGGCGAAGGCAAGCTGGTCGCGTTGGTCTTGCTGTACGCGATTTTTGCGTACATGGCCAATATCCTCTTTCTGACTAGCGCCTATACGCTCTTTTTAAATGAATTTGTTGCGCAGCAGATACCCTATGTCTACATCGGTGTAAGTGTCTTTGTGCCACTTGCAACGTTGGTCTACTTGAAAGTGGGTGAACGTCTAACTTTCCGACAGCAGCTAATTGGGAACCTGGCCTTTATTATCCTTGCGCTAGTGGTACTGCGTTTGGGGCTTGGTGTATCCAACAGTCGTTGGTTGATCTTTAGCCTACCCATCTGGTATGGCTTGTTGGATACGCTTATGGATACGGGTTTTTGGAATCTCCTAGGGCGCCTCTTTAACCTGCAACAGGCCAAACGCCTCTTTGGGCTGCTTAGTTCGGGGCAACATTTTGGCGGCATTTTCATGGGATTAATGATTCCCATCGTTGTTCCTCAATTAGGTGTGCGTAACCTATTATGGATTGCCGTTGCAACAAGCAGCATTGCCCTGCTCATCCTCTTCTTCATAACTCGAAAAAGTGCCGAACCGTCTAGCTCTACGACCACTGGTGAATCATCGGCTGGTTACTCTGATGCGATTGAACGCGCTAAGCCTAGATTCTTGGCAAATCCCTACATTATCTTGATCTTCGTAATGTACACCCTCGTGGGGCTGGGTGCCTACTTTATCGACAATATCTTCTACATTACAGTTAGCGAACAGATTCCTGATGAAGAGCAGCTTGCCAGCTTTTTGGGACTATTTAGTGGTATCGCAGCCGGTCTCACCGTACTGATCCAGCTCTTTTTGTCCAGCCGTCTCCTCACCCGTTACGGTGTTCGTACCGTGATCCTTATTACACCTTTTACGCTAATTATTGGGACTCTCTTTTTTATTCTGACAAGTACATTGTTGTCAACGTGGATACTATTGCTATTTGTTGTAGTGGTCCTGACCAATCTGGCCAGACAGGTCTTGGATGCTTCGGATAATACGGCTGCCAACTTGCTCTATCAGCCACTGCCCGCAGAGCAGCGAACGGCAACGCAAACGGTGGTGGATGGCATCATTACGCCTGCCTCTATTGGCATTGCGGGCGCTCTTCTACTACTCTTTACAAATATATTGCAGCTGGATATGTTGCAACTCGCTTATATCCTATTGCCTATTCTTGGGGGATGGGCTGTGGCCACCATCTTGTTGGGGCGGGCCTACCCCAAGCAGGTACAACAAGCACTAAACCAACGGATTGTGCAAGGCAATGCCGAATTCCAACTGGATAGGGCCAGCCTAGGAATCATCCGCGAAGCCCTGGATGATTCCCATCCGGGTGCTGTCATTTATGCCCTCAATGTACTGGAAGAGGTCGATCAAGACGTCTATGCCCGAGCACTGCCTGATCTACTAGCTCACCCAAGCGATACTGTGCGCCTAGATACGCTGGCCCGAATGGAACGTAGCGAACAGACGGATATGAACGCTGCGATTCAAGAGCGATTCCAGAATGATGCGTCCCCAGCCGTACGCCAAAGGGCCTTGCGTACCTTGGCTGCCCTCTCTACCCCCGAGAGCATGGACGAGCTCACTGGCTATTTGGATTCACCTGATCCAGCCCAACGCCAAAGCATTATGGTTGGCCTGTTGCGTAGCGGTGAGATTGAGGGGATTGTGGCCGTGGCTGAACAGCTTTCTGGGATGATCAACGCCACGTCCGCCGATGAGCGAAGGCGCGCTGCAGAGGTGATAGGCGAAAGCGGCACGGCAGGTCTCTATCGCTCCCTGCTCAAACTGCTGCGAGATGATGATGTGTCCGTGCGTCGGAATGCATTGATTGCTGCAGGAGAACTTAAGCATAACAGCCTACTCCCCGCAATGATTCAAGCATTGACTGACTCATCAACACGCTCCGTTGCCCATTCAGCATTAGTTGCTAGTGATACGAAGACATTGGCCTACCTTCCCTTCGCTTTAGAGAATGCCAGACAGAATTATCCGGTTCTCTTTCAACTTGCTCGTATCTGTAGTCGCTTTCGCAGCAGCCAACTCATCCCACATCTATTGCCCTACAGTGATCTTCATAGCGATCTTCCTGACAACGAACTTCCTGATTTGATCGTGCGTAGCCAAATACTTAATGCGCTTCACCAATGTCAATATCAGGCGACAACCGAGAGCGAACGCCTTCATGTCACCAACCAGATCGAAGCCGAAATAGCACACGCCGCTTGGACATTGGCCTCCATTGTCAACTTGGAGGAGACAGCTGCTTATTCTACTTTAGGCGCCATGCTTAGGTCCATGCTTGTGGATCAAAAGCGTCGTTTGTTGCTATTATTGACCTTTATTTATGATGCGCAAATGGTTATCAAGGCTCAAAGAGCGCTTGGATTGGCTTCTGCCATTGCACACTCAGTAACAGATGAGCAACACGCCTATGCCTTAGAGAGCATTGATCTATTCGTTCCCAATCCCCTAAAACAAAAGTTATTGCCTTTGCTAGACAATCAGACGCCAAAGCAGACCTTGGGCCGTTTGGCTACCCATTACCCGCAACCAGCACTTGAACCGTGCGAGCGTCTATGCGCCATCATTAGCGAACCTCCGGCCTGGGTGCCGCCCTGGGTAAAAGCGCAAGCACTTTACGTGGGCGTAACAATACTCTGTTCCTCAAATGCTGGAACCCGTAAGCTTAACGAGGCTGTTTCCACTGTAGCGGCTTCTACTGTGGATGAGTTAGTGCAAGAGACTGCTTTTTGGGCACAGACATCACTTAACGTGCTGCCATCATCCAATCCCAACAGTGTGGAAGGGGCCAGGGAACTGGTACCAAATGGAGATAAACAGATGCTGCTTACCATTGAGAAAGTGATGATATTAAAGAGTGTGGATATCTTTAGCAATACCCCCGATGAGTTGCTAGTTGAAATTGCCCGGCTGATCAAAGAGCGAGAAGAACCATCTGGGACAATCATCTTTGAAAAGGATGAGCCGGGTGACAGTATGTATATCATTGTTGAGGGAGAAGTTGAAGCATCTGACGAGGAGACTGTCTTTACCCGATTGGGCGAGCGTGAAGTATTTGGAGAGATGGCCATTTTAGACCATGAGGCACGGACGGCCACCATTCGCACAACCCAACCCACCCAATTGCTTCAACTGGAGCAGGAGCCTTTTTATGAATTGATGGATGATCGTATAGAGATAGCTCGAGGCATTATCGGCATGTTACTCCAAAGATTACGAACGCGCACACGTGATCTGAGCCTAGCTCAGGCCAGAATTGACGCGTTGGAAAAGAAGGGGTGAACGGAATGCCTCAAACGTTATTGCATCTTGGTCGGGTCCTTTTCCTCCTCCTGTTGCTTGTAGGGTGTAATCGTTCGTCTGTACAAGAGTCTATGCAAGATGATGGACTAGAATTATCAGGTGGGACCTCCGTAATAGAAAGGGGCGAGGATGGAAAGACACGCTCGACGTCTATTGACCTTTTCGACGATTCTGACGATTTCGAAGTTGGCACAGTGTATCGAGTGGCCGAGGTGGCCGAAGAAGACCGAATTACATCACCGGTTCAGGTTCAAGAATTCGATGTAAAATTACCTGATATCGATCCGCTAGAAGTTGAAGGAGATATTACGATTGCAGGTAGTTCTACCGTCTTTCCATTAGCACAGTTACTCTATACTCGCATCATCGAGCATGGCTATGCGGGTAACGTAGCCATTCAGGAATTAGGGACAAGTGGTGGGTTTAGCCGCTTTTGCGGAGGTGACGAGCTGGATATTGTTACTGCCAGTCGTCGTATCCAGCATGATGAGATTGAGCTTTGTGCAGCAAAGGGACGTATCCCCATTGAGCTCCAGATAGGCGTTGATGCTCTGACGATTGTCGTTAGTAGAGACAACCAAGTTACAAACAATATCTCACTTGATGAGCTAGCCACGATTTTTACGGCTGATAATTGGTCTGACGTCAACGCTGAATGGCCAGAAGAGTTAATTGAACATATTGTACCGAGTGACAGTACAGGAACGTTTGAATTTTTTATGCAAGAGGTGCTGGGCGGTGATATGGCTGGCCTTCTAAGCACAGCTAACGTGCGGCAAGAACGAAACTATGACATTCTGGCCCAAGAAGTTAGCCAAGCACCGAATGGTATCGGTTTCTTTGGACATGTCTTTTATCAACGCCACATAAGTACGTTAAAACCAGTGGCCGTAGATGATATACGTCCAGAACAAGATGCGCTTGCCCAAAACCAGTATCCGCTTGTAAGGCCCATTTTTCTCTATACCGATTTGGGGACGCTCGTTCAGAAACCGCAAGTTATGGCCTTCCTTATCTTTTTCTTAAATCGGGTCAATCTAGAGATGGGCGCCTTGGGGTATTTCCCTGCTAGCCATAAGGTTCTTAACAATAGCCGATGGACTCTTTCGGAAGTCATTAGTGGTGAGATCATTGGCGCGGGTAGCTCGACTGTTTACCCGCTGGCCCATAAGATGGCAACCGAGTTTGTTGATGCTTTGGGATTCAAAGGTGGGATTACCATCGACCAAGGTGGCTCGGGTGAAGGGTTTAGGCTCTTTTGTGAAGAAGGAGTTATAGACTTTGCAACAGCCAGCCGGATTATCAGAGAAGAGGAGAGTGCGGCATGTGCCAAGCGCGGCATCGCGCCGATTCCTCTTTCAATCGGTACTGACGCACTTGCAATTGTGGTCAACCCAAGCAATTCTTTTCTGACAGATGTTACATTCGAAGAACTCGCTGGTATATTCACTGCAACGTTGTGGTCAGAGGTCAATGCTGAATGGCCAGAGGAGCCTATTCTGCATTATGTGCCTGAGGAATCATCTGGAACATATGATTTCTTTGTGCAAGAGATCTTCAAGGGGGATGCAGACCAAATTCGGGCCGCACCGAACACGACGACAGTTCCTAGCCAAGAATGGTTGGCCAGAGCCATTCAAAGTGAGCCGCACGCGATAGGTTTCCTTGGGTATGCCTTTTACCAACAGAGTGCTGATGTGATGAAAATTCTCTCTGTCAATGGGATAGAGGCGTCACCAATGACTGTAGAGGGCAACGAGTATCCTTTGGCAAGACCTTTGCTGATCTACTCAGACATTAATACAATCTCTAAGAGGCCTCAAGTCACTGCTTTTCTCAACTACGTCTTAACGCATGTCAACCAAGAAATAGAGCAGGTCGGCTATTTTCCGGCAAGTGACGATGTTCTTACGGCTTCTAAGAGACGCCTCTACGAAACAATGACGCTCAACGTCATTGCTCACTGGTTTTCCGTAAAATGGGAAGAACTGGCCAGAGATGAGCAGAGGCTCTGGCAGATTCTTGGCTGGAATCAGGCCAGTTGGGATGAGGAGGCAAGCCCACCAATTACTGCTCTGCAACTGTGGCATGAGTTAACCGTGCGGCAGCGCACTGCCGCCCAGCGATTAGGCTTTAATCGAGAGATTTGGGATGTATTGGCTCGATAAGTTCAACCATAGAAATCATCATGCAATCACCAAACGAAATTATCCAACTCTATGACGGTCCGGCTCCTGGCTCCGAGACATGGACCCATGAGGAAGAGGAATGCTTCAGTGAGGAGTGGCAAACCCAAGTTGTCTTTAACGTCACGTCACCAACGCTGACGGTTTTTCGACCTCAACAGACCAATGGCACTGCCGTGGTTATCTGCCCTGGCGGGGCTTATCATGGACTCTCCATCAATAGTGAGGGGTTTGATGTTGCGCATTGGCTGACGGCTAGAGGCGTCACCGCATTTGTGCTCAAGTACCGCCTTGTTCAGTGCCATCTGGGTGAGCCAGCCAAGGATGTTGCAGAGAAGCCTCAAGAACAGTTGATTGCAGATATGTTAGCTGTGCGTCCGCTGGCTGCTGCCGATGGGCAAGTCGCCATGCGATATGTACGCGCCCATGCGCAAACGTACAGCATCCAGCCAGATCGCATTGGCATGATGGGGTTTTCTGCTGGTGGTTCAGTCACCGTATCGGTGGGCTTTCAGTACACGCCTGAATCCCGTCCCGACTTTCTGGCCCCCATCTATGCCGCCTATCGCCTGGCAGACGAGCCGGTGCCAGATGACGCACCACCAGCCTTTATCCTCGCTGCTACAGATGATCCGCTAGAGCTAGCCCCCCACAGCGTGGCTCTTTATAACGCTTGGACTAATGCTGGCAAATCTGCCGAGCTGCACCTATACTCAACCGGAGGGCATGGCTTTGGCATGAAGACCCAAAATCTACCTTCGGATCGTTGGATCGATCGATTTGGCGATTGGTTGGAAGTGCAGGGACTCCTGTAGGGGCGAAAGAATTAAGACCCTATAGGGCGCAATCCCAAAAAAACGGTTTCGGCAAAATAAGGCTAAAAATCGCCAATTTAGCACCATTTTCGAGGCGAAATGCGCTCTAAACCGGGTGAAATCATCGCAAAATCAGCCCGACCGTAAAAATGGGATTGCGCCCGACCCTATATGGATTCTAAGGGTTTGTTAGAATAATTAATTGTTGAATTGCTGAATTTATGAATGATTAATTATCAGTCGATCGCAACCCAACCCACATAGATGAGACTCTCTCTCTGCAACCATTCAGCCGCCCGCTGTAGGCCGAGATCGTCGAAGCCGGATTCCACTTCGACAAGCTCAGGGAACTGAACGGCTACGACTTTGGACCAGACGACTAAGCGACTGCAGACTACTTATAGATGAGGATAATCAGCCGCCAATAGCCCCTTCTCTTTCATCGCATCCCAGAATCTAGCAGGGACTTCAACTGTTACTGATGCCACGTTTTGGGCAATGCGCTCTGGCTTGCTTGTATTAAGCGCCACGCTAACTACCCCTGGATGGGAGCGTCCAAAGTGGACACAGGCATCTGCTGGACGCACATCAAATTCACCACAGAGGGCAAAGAAACTTTCTCGCCACTGGAAGAGAGGTTGGTTGGCCTCCTCCTTGGGGTCGAGCAAGCGATAGTTGAAGTACTCTCCACCGGTGAGAAAACCAGCATTAAAGACAGCCGAGTTGATGATGCCAACCCCCTTCTGCTGAAGGTCATCCATAAACGCAAGCAGCTCTGTCGGATGGTCATAGAGCGTCATGCTGTTGGCAAACATGACCCAATCCAGATCCACTTCCTTTGTGATGTCGCGGATGGCGTGCCAATCTTTGGATCCAACACCCACGGCCCGAACGGACCCTTTGGTTTTGAGCTCCGTTAGCGCTTGGTAAGCCGCTAAAATCTGCTCGCCGCGTTCTTCCCGTTCCTTTTCAGAGGAGGCCGCAGCCAAAAATTCATCCGGATCATGGACCGAGACCATTTGTGAAGTATAATCGCCCAGCAATTCGCTACCCTGCTCCCAGCAGCGCAAGATGCCCTGGTAAGAGATGTCTTGGATGGCATCATGCTCTAGACCAACCCAGGCACCCGGCTCAAAGGTAGGTTCGGGTGTGGTCAGAGGCGTACGGATCCAGCCCAATTTGTTGCTAATGACCACATCGTTGGCAGCCACGCCCAACTCTTTCAACCCCCAGCCAATGGTCTCTAAGGCCAGACCCGCGCCATACTTACCCGCCGAATCGAGAGCAACCGGTGCCGGAACGGCTTGGATCATCTGCTGTAAGATGGCCAGCTTGGTCTCTGAAGGCAAGGCGACGAATAGATTGCCCAGGCTGCTGGTGCCAAAGACGATGGGAGGTGTTTGCAGATCTGTCTTGCCGAGTTGCTGGTGTTTCATCGCTTCTTTCATTGGTTGATTGCTGGATTGCTGGATTGACGATGAACCTATGATACTGCTTTGGCAACAGAATTGCAAAGCGCATGGATGAGGGGAATCCCAAAAATGTGGAAATATCTAGCCTCGAGTGCGTTGCGCTGTTCAAAAATATAGATATCCAGAAAAAGATTTTCCAGTTGTCCCCTGAGCTTGTCGAAGGGCGGCTGGAAAATCTTTTTCTTAAAGACTATAGATCTGTACTTGGAACTATGCTTGAACGGTGCAACGCACTCTTTGTTCCCACGCGGATGGAAGGGGTACCTCTAGCTACTTCCGAAACATGGGTTCCCGCTTCTCCAAGAATGCGGCCATCCCTTCCTGGGCATCCTCAGTAGCCCATAGCGCGTGATAGGTCCGTCGCTCAAAGAGAACCCCTTCACTGAGACCCATCTCTTCAGCTTGGTTCACTGCGTCTCGCGCCACCATGAGCGCAGTCTTACCGTATCCAGCAATGGTCTGAGCCGTCTCCATGGTCTCAGCCAGCAGCTGATCCGCTGGAATCACCCGGGCGACCAGACCAGCGCGTTCCGCTTCTTCTGCATCCATCATGCGACCGGTGAGGATCATATCCATTGCTTTGGCCTTACCCACCAGCTTGGTCAGCCGTTGCGAGCCACCCATGCCAGGAATCAGCCCCAGCTTGATCTCGGGTTGTCCGAACTTTGCCGTATCTGCCGCAAAGATCATATCGCACATCATGGCCAGCTCGCAGCCGCCACCTAACGCGTAGCCATTGACTGCCGCAATTTTAGGTGTACGCAGTTTTGCAAACGGTTCCCATCCGGCCAAAAAATCCTCATGGAACATCTCTCCATAGCTCTTGGACGCCAGTTCCTTGATGTCCGCACCAGCCGCAAAGGCCCGTCCTGCACCCGTCACCACAAAGCAGCCCACACCTGGATCTCGGTCCAATCTCTCCATGACCTCAACTACCTCTCCCATCACGTCCGAATTTAACGCATTGAGTACCTTGGGACGGTTTAACGTCACCGTCACCACTCGATCTGTTTGTTCAATTAGTATGTTATCCATAAGTATCTTTTTGGAAGGTTTTCAGCTCCCGATAACTGCATTCTGGGTGACAAGGGGTGGATGGTTAGAATCTGTCCTTGCCACTTGCCACTTGCCACTTGCCACTTGCCACTTGCCACTTGCCACTTGCCACTTGCCACTTGCCACTTGCCACTTGCCCCTACGAATCCCAAATTGCTCCATAGGCCGGTATCCCACGGCTTTCCATCCCAGAGACAACCATGCGGGTGAGCTTTTGATTGGAGATAACAATAACGGCCTCAGCATCAAACTCTTGAACGGCTGCATAGGCCAGTTGCACCAAGTCCGGACGACCCCTTTCATCTGTATCCCAAATTAGGGCATTCGGTTCTACTTCAAGAATCTCGTCGACCAGCGCGTCACCGTAGGTCTTACGAGCATTGCGGGTTGACCAAACAAGGTGAGCTGGCACTTCCTGGGCCAAAAGATGGGGAAGTGTTGGTCCAATACCAGAGCCGGTGGCAATCCAGACGACTCGCTTGAATAGCTGATCCACATTGCCAACACCCGCCGCGGGAATGCCCTTCACCCAAACATGGGATGGTGCATCATCGATGAGGGCACCAGTCCAATCGCCCGCTCGGGAAATCGTCAGACGGAAGCCCTCTTGGCCAGGTGATGGCACATTGGCGAAAGAGTGCCATTCTGTTAGCGGGCTGCGGCTGACCGTAGTTGACGAGCCGGCAAATGGCGTAACACCATGATTAAAGCGCACCAAAGCGACATGGTTAGAGGGGCGCTCGATCTCCACTGGCACCTTTTGTAGGCGTGTCCAAGGTAAGATAATACTGATGGTCACCGCAACCAAGGCCCAAAACCCAAAGGATGTAACGAGGGCTTCCCCAAGGGTGAGCGCCCCTCTCTGGTCATTGGCGAAAAGGATCGTCTGAACCCAAAAGAGCAGTAGGGCTGACCAGCCACCAAATCGATGCACAAGCTCGAAGTTGTTGTGATACTTGGCTCGAAGTGATGGGAGTGCAAAGACAATCATGGCTACCAGAATGGCAATCAACGTGTAGGCGACGAATAGGGTGCCAAGTGAGACACCCGGTAGCCCGTTGACGTGGCTATAAATGAGGGACCCAAAAAAGAGCATGAACCAGATGGTGCCAGCAATGTTCCCACCCATATGAATACCACCAAAGTGGTAGACCTTGCCCATTTGGCGACGGATGGCCAGGGGCCAACTGGTTGGTACGCTGGTGGCCACCTTGAACATGAAGTTGATGACATGCTGGGAGCGAATGACAATTGCTGCAGCAATGTTGGCAATCGCCATGTTAGCAATGGCCTCTAGGGCAATCCCATCGCTTGTCCACCATGCGGCTGAAGTGAGGCCATAGAAGAGAACCGCTAGATTGATCACCGTCACCGCAAAGAGCAACCGCCGGTAGTGAGAGAGGCGGTGGTGCGCCCACATTGACCGCCAAAAGCTCTTTTCACTGGGTAGGGGGACATCTGTATACTTCTCCGTATCCAAGGCAGGCATGGGTTCATCCCGCTGGTTGCCCCTGAATGCATTCACATCCATATGGTCAATCAGGGTTTGCATGTTGGTGATCTGCTCTGGGAGGGTGTATCCAGGCTTTGGACTCATGGTGGCCACGCCGGAATGGCTGCCATGTCCATTTTGCATTACGGTATTATTGTGTGGGATTGAGTTATTATTCATGGTTACGCAGCCTCCACCAATGTTCGCTGTGGTGCTCGATTGGTTGCGAATTTGTGATTGGTTACAGGTTGTGCAGATATCGGTTGTGCAGTTGTTGGTTGGGTAGCTGTTGATTGGGTAGCTGCCGAAATTGAGGCGATCTCTTCTTCAACAGCCTGATTTTCGTAATATTCGTTGGCCATATCCATGAGTAAACGTTTGTCAATCTTGCCGCGGCTGGTTAGCGGTAGCTCCTCTAAAGCCAGAACAAAGGCGGGCGTACAATAGTAAGGGAGTGCATCAGCCACGGCCTGCTTGGCTGCCTCTGGATCCACTGTGGCTGGTGAGACGAAGCCTACAAGGTTGCGATTATCAAATTTGAGGGTCACAGCTCGCTTACAGTTGGAGACCGACTCTAACGCGGCTGAGACCGAATCTAGCTCTACCCGGAACCCCCTCACCTTGACCTGATCGTCAGAACGACCAAAATGCTCTAGCTCGCCGTCCTCGGTCCAACGACCCAAATCCCGCGTGTTGAACATGGTGTACCCTTCGCCAAGAAATGGATCGGGGGCGTATCGTTCGCTAGTGAGATCCGGGTTGTTCAGGTAACCGGCTGTTACGCAGTCGCCACCAGCCCACATTTCACCAATTTCGCCAATGGCAAGCGGTTTGCGATCTTTGTCCAGCACATAGACTGTGTTGTTGGGCGTAGGCTTGCCAATGGTGAGCCGCTCGGCAGAAGGATCGTGGGGCTGCATGGTATTGACAATGGTGGTTTCTGTAGGACCACACGAGTTATAGAAAGTGCAAAAGGAAGCCCACTTATCCGCTAGCGGACGAGGGCAGGGTTCGCCAGCCACTGCCACCACTTTGGCGTTGCGGCACTGATCGGCGTCAAAGCTGCTGAGAATCGACGGGGTGGAGATAATCACGTCAGCTCGACGAGCCGTCTCCATAAAGTCCTTGCCCCGGATGAGCAACGTGGCTCCATGGGCCAGGCATCCCAACGTCTCCCAGGCTGCCATATCAAAGGCAATGCTCAGAATCTGGCCCACCTTCATCCCTGGTTTCATGCCCAGATTGCCAGGCTCGGTTAACAGAATATTGCAGACATTGCGATGGGTGACTTGGACGCCATTGGGGTTGCCCGTGGTTCCTGAGGTAAAGAGAATGAAGCAGCGATCATCTAGGCCAACAGGTATGGCTGGCGTAAATTCGCCATCAAAGTCTGATACCGTGCCAGTAAATGGCTCTTCCATCAATTTGTCGATGGCAATGCAGATGTGGCCATCGGGAACAGGCACCTGGTCTTGCAGGCTAGAAATTGTCAAAATTACCTTGGCTGATGTGGCATCCAGAATATGCCGCAGTTGGGCTTCTGGGGCTACACCAACGTGCTGGGGTACATAAGCAGCACCTACTTTGAGGGATGCCATAATCCCGACCAACATGGGAATAGAACGCTGTAGAAAGAGGGCCACATTATCACCCGTTGTGACGCCATGCCCGGCTAAAATGGCGGCCAATCGATTCGCTTGGCGATTGAGCGCTTGATAGGTAATCTCCTGCCCTTGGTGCTCAGCCGCAATGGCTTGGGGATTGGTTGCCGCTTGGACTTCGAATGGATGGTGAATGGCATGGTAAGGTGGTATCTCACCCGGCCCTTGTCCAAACTGTTCAAAGAGCTGCTGGTCACTTATAGACAGATTGTCAAAGGCTTCCGTAACAAAGTGGAATTGCTCAGTGGCTCGCTCTATAGTTGTCTCCGTATTTAGTTGCTTCATTCGATAGACCTCTGATGACGGCCGAATTGAGCTAGAAGAGACTAAATTCTGATTTGCAAAAGGGAAAGCGATTGGTAAATTATCCGAAAACGTGTTGTTTGTTGAAAGAGTAGACATGTGAAAGATTCCTTTTCGTGAAATGGTAGAGCACTCACTGCACGGCAGTCGTTCTCAAACTGAGCAGAGTATATGCTTAATCAAACTTCTGATATCCATGAATCTATTATTTTAGACAACGTGGTGAGAGTGGCTGTTACCTTATAACGCTGTTGCTTAATCGTCATGTAATAAGCATTAATGGCTCAATCGGATCTTATGTGGTCAAGACTTCCTGGAAGAGGTCAGCAGTGGATTCGCCATCGAGGCTATTCTTGACCTCTTCCAGGAAGTCGCTGCTCTTCCCATGTCAACCACATGAATTCCCAAAGAGCCGAATTAATTATTCTGTAATAAGCGTAAACGGTATGCGTTTGGGATGCGTTTGTTGAGCGTTTGTTACTGCGTGGTCGGTTTGAGAAGCGTACTTTTCCTACGCTTTAACAGAGAAACCAAATTACGATTCTCAAACGGAGCTGAGTGTAAACTGTAAACGATAGGGGCAACGTCTTGTCTAAATAGATGATTACGTTCAGTGGAGGCAACATCGATAAATCTTGATGTAAATCGTAGAAATTTCCGCTTGCTTGTTCCGCGCTAAGCAGCGGTTTTGCTGCCACAAAATTGTACATTATTACTCCTCACTCTATGTCAAAATCTGTGTACGAATACCCCCTCTTTGGTTAAGCTGAGATAAGACGGACAAATTTTGACATGGTTGGTACCTTACTAATGTACGATTTTATACGGAAGTTCTTACGCGGTTGGGAATAGATTATTACAGGAGTATTAAGGGTGCGTAGCTGTGCGCTTCCTACTGAGAGAGGAGGGTGTGGAGTCGGTTACGAGTAGGGGAATTGGCTAGGGGGCGTGGGCTGGCCCGCACTACAACTTATCCAATAGCGTCCCTGGCGGCTTCATATTCCCTTCCCTCTCGACAACTCGAATGCCCCTGCTGTCAATAAAGGTGGCATCCATCACGCCATCCGAGTAATCGACTACATCTTTTAGGGCAAGGCGCATGTTGATGGTGGCCCGAGCGCCCCGCGCAAAGGCAAACAGCCCATAGCCGGTTAAGGATTGGCCGCAGGCCACAGCGCCACTTTCAGCCATCTGATTGAGAGTTGTTCGATGGTGATCATTAAGAAGGGAAGGAAGCCCGACAGCGTTCATGGCCTCTTGGGTCAACTGCTGAAGTTGGGATAAGCTACTGCCAAAGCTCTCTAGATCATCGGCTTCCACTGCGGGCCACAGCTGCTGAGTAAAGAGGGTTCCACTATCGGTATCGAGCGATTGGGCTGCAGTCAACAATTTGGCGTAGCGCTCACGCTCCAAAACTTGGATCTCATCTTCATCCAGTTCATTTTCCTCTGGCTCATCTGCATGTCGCTTATCCTGAGCAAGGCTGGCATCCAAGCGTGGCAAAATCGAGACCAGACCCCATGCTGATTTTTCGCTGTTGTCTGGTTCGGCTCGATAGAGGGGTGGTGTGGTTGGGCTGGCCAGATCGAGCAACATTAAGCCACCTGCCTGGCTAGCCCAGAGCGAGAGGCCATCTGTCCCTTCACCAAGCTGAGCCGCCAAGGCCGCCACATCACTTTCGGCTGGGGTGTTGAAGTACTTCATGGCATGGGCTACAGCCAAGCCCAACATAGTCTCCGAGCCATGCCCCATGGCCAGGGGAATGGCGTACTCGATCTCGATTTCAGTTAGGGTTGCGGGTTGGGTCAGATCATAGAGATGTTGCGCATAGTGACCAGCCACATCTGCCCTGGGGCCGGTGATGGTGAAGCGGTCTGCAGCCTGAGCACGCAGGTGAACAGGCGGGTGGGCCAATGTGGCAGCCAGCAAGCAATACCGCTCTTGGCCATCCCTATTTAATTTGACGAGGGCAAGGGGTAAAGTGGCAGGGACACCAATTTCAATGTACATAATGACGAAATCTCCAAGATCATGACAGAGTGCTAATGATTATTTATAGTAGTTTGTTCCGAGACAAATTGGCTCCAGCCATGCTGACAGCTCTCCAATTGTCCATCTTTTAGAAAGTGATAGTGACTTTCTAATTTAGACTGACCCCAATGGCTCACTACATGAATTACTTTGTAACATGTTGTAGAGTTAAGTTTTATGTTAAACCTGGACCTTCCTATGACTGCTCGTTCTAATTCTATACTTGGCAATATGCTCAATGTTGGTTGGTCTGCTCTACAATCGGTTTTCCATTCAGGTTCACAGTTGATTGTATCTTCCAAACCAGGGAGGTTTGCCACTGTGACCAGCAGAGAAATGTCGGGCATCAGCAAGTCAGATTCATCCAGCTCATATCGAGAAACAAAACCATCCTCACCGCTTTGCTGAATTACGTAGCGATTTGCATTGCCATACTCAATCTCTAAAGAAGCGATACCACAAAAGGACTCTTCAACTACCTTTGCACGGCGGACGGTTAAATCTGAATTCAGCCGAGCAACCGTTGAACGTAACCGATATCCACCGATTTCATAGATTGAATTCTGTTCAAATTCATAGATTTCTTCAATTTGCCAATCATCGTTTTCAAGCTGCTTGTGCCGATAATGTAGCCTTCCTTTTGGTTTGCCTGCGCTCAGCTCAACCAACGTACCAGAGAAATCACCTGGAGTCGAATCAACAGATCCGGAGACCAAATTAAATGAACTTTCTCTTGCTGCCTTGGCCTGTTGTTTAAGCAAATTACCTAAGTCCCTGCGTTTTAGATAGAATCCATTGATAAAGAGCACGTTCAACTTGCGCAGGGCAGAGATATTTTCGAGAGGATTTTCATCCACCAATAACAGATCGGCGCGTTTACCCTTGGCAATGGTTCCCGCTTCGGAGTCGATACCGAGAAAGCGAGCCGATTCACTGGTAGCATAGCGGATGGCTTCAAATGGTGTCAAACCGGAAGAAATAAAGGCAGCAAGTTCTTCGTGAATGGAGAAACCTTGTACCACAAAACGGACAGAGGTATCGGTTCCAACTAGCAACGGTGCACCCTCTTCATGCAGGATTCTGGTCACGATTTTTGCTGCTTGCCATCGGCCCTTCACTGCATCGAGCCATGGGTCCAGTTCATTAGCATGAAAGCGAGACGGATCCAGCATTTCCCAAAGGGGCAACGCAATTTGTGGTACATAGGGCAGCGTTTTTTCAGCTGCAATATGAGCCATTCCCTCGGCTTGAGGCAAACGCATCAATTTTTCAGCAATTAGTGTTGGGCAATTCCAGATCTGTTGCTCTGCCATTTGACCAGCTAGGCGACGAATTGCCTCATAATCGAGATAATTTGCCATCGCCTGAATGGGTTCAAGTCCTACATTTGAGCGGGTCGTGGGAGCAACTCCGCTATGCAAATGCCCTTTCCAGATGCCATGCAAATGTTCAAAGCAACTCATCCCAGCGCCAATCGCTTGCTCAAATGTAACAGCATGGGGGCAGTGACCGGTGAGACGTAGGTTCTGGATCTGACATGCCCGACCCAGCCCGACTAACGTATCAGCATCAAGTAGATTAAGGACTTTGATTTGTTGGTAGCCGCGCGTCGCGTATTGTTCCACCAATGATACTGCATCTACCGGACTATCGACGTATTTCCACATGGGCAGATTATGCTCATCAGCCTCGAGGGTGGGGCAGGTCGTGACTATTCGAGGGCCAGGGAACGCACCTGTGTTGACCTGCTGCTGAAGGGCTAGGTGAAAGGGGGCACCAGACATGTTGCGGACAGTCGTTACACCATTCGCTAGAAAAAGAGGAGCGTCGCCGGGCATCCAATAGTGAACGTGCATATCTGACAAACCAGGCAGCAGATACCTACCCGAACCGTTCACGATCTGCATGTGGGTCGTATCGATATTGGGTGCCGGTTCAACGGCTTTGATCCAGCCATCTTCGATGACAACGGTTTGATTCTTTAGAATCCATTGACGATCCATGGGAATCACGTTGACGTTTGTGATGGCTACTGGCGTTTGTAGACGTTCGGGAAATGAGAAGTTTGCCGTGTTCATGGTAACCTTTGGAAAATTGGAAAACGTTTGGACAGAATCTCTATCACTAAGTCCCATTTTTCAACAAAGATGTTACCATGAATTTTTAGAGGTTGTTGATGGTTTAGATTTGTGCACAGGACAATAGTTCCTTGAGCATATTCAATTTAGAGAGAATTGAATTACCTCTCGGACTATTATCAAGCCACCTCCTTCACCGTATTCACCACTGGCTCAAACCCCGCCAGCGTCTCTATGGGGATGTGGCAGAAGATGCGGTGACCGTTCTCCGATTCGCGCCAGGGGGGGACTTCCTCTTCACAGATTTTGCCGCCATCAGGCAATAGCTCCCGGCGAGGGCAACGGGTGTGGAAGCGGCAGCCGCTAGGTGGGTTCAATGGGCTGGGAACGCTGCCTTCCAATCGTACATGGGTCTCCTTGACCGTGGGGTCGGGGACGGGGACGGCGGATAGCAGGGCCTCCGTGTAGGGATGATAAGGTGGCGTGTAGATCTGATCAACTGGGCCAATCTCCATAATCTGACCCAGATACATGACCGCCACAAAGTCAGAGAAGAAGCGCACAATGCTCAGATCATGGGCAATGAAGATCATGGTTGTGTCAAACTCTTCTTGCACTTCCAGCAGCAAGTTAATGACTGCGGCCTGCACCGACACATCCAGCGCAGAGACTGGCTCATCACAAAGAACCAAATCCGGGCGACCAGCCAGCGCACGGGCAATGCCTACCCGCTGCTTTTCACCGCCGCTCAACTGGCGAGGCAATCGATCATAGTAGTGCTCATCTAGCTTAACGGCCCGCAACAGGCGAATCACCTCATCCCGCAGCTTCTCCGGTTCCACCGTGCCAAAGCGCCGCAGAGGTCGTTCGATCTGCTTGCCGATGCTGTAGGTGGGATTCATGGTCGAATCGGGATTCTGGAAGACCATCTGCAAATCCTGGATCAGTTCCAAGGAGCGGGATTGTACCTTATCCTCAATATCATACTCCATGAACTTGGCCTCACCACCGGTCATGGCCTCCAGCCCAATGAGCGTCTTGATGAGCGTGCTCTTGCCGCAGCCCGATTCACCGACCACACCCAACGACTTTCCGCGGAAGACATCAAACGAGACATCATCCACTGCCTTGACAAACTCCTTTTTGCCCAGTCCAATCAGACTCAACGGTGAGGATCCACTATTGGCATAGTAAGTCTGTAGGTTATGAACTTGTAGAATGGCGTCCACCAATTGGTTGGATTCGTCTTTGGTAAATTCTTTAGAAGCCAGATCCTCAGGAGGGGCCCAGGCACTGGCGTCGATCTCTTCGGAAAAGAGACAGCGGGTGAGATGATCGTCGGTGAGCGTGCGCAATACTGGGCGTTCTCGGCGGCAAGCATCCCTGGCGTAATCACAACGGGGTTCAAAGAGGCAGCCAGGAGGCAAGTTATCGGGGGCAGGAACGCGACCCCGAATGGGATAAAGGGTGGCATCATCCTTGCTGCGACCTAGATTCGGCAGACATCGGATGAGACCCTGGGTGTAAGGATGGCTTGGATTCGCAAAGATCTCTTCCACACTGGCCATCTCCACCAATTCGCCTGCATACATGACGCCTACCCTATCAGAGACCCGAGCAATCACGCCCATGTTATGACTAATAAGTAGAATCGCTGTATCAAACTCCCGACGTAACATGTTTACTAGATCCAAGACCGTGGCTTCCACTGTCACGTCTAGTGCCGTCGTTGGCTCATCCATAATGAGTAGGGCAGGATTGTTCAACATAGCCATGGCTATGACGACACGTTGCTGCTGACCACCGGAAATTTGGTGAGGATAGCGATCAAGAACCCGATCTGGATCGGGCATATTGACTCGAGCTAGCATATCGACCGAACGCTGAATGGCATCGTTATACTGGACATCTTGATGGATAGTCAGCACCTCGGCCATCTGTTCACCAATGCGCAGGACAGGGTTCAGAGAGGTCATGGGATCTTGATAGACCATGGCAATCCGGTCCCCGCGCAGGCGTCGCAACTCTTCTTCTGTACGGCCAACTAAAGTGGCACCCTGAAATAGAATATCGCCCTTGGCTATACGCCCGTTGCGCCCCAGGTAGTTGACCAGTCCGTACGCTAATGTACTCTTTCCACAGCCAGATTCGCCAACGATACCCACCGTCTCGCCAGGATAGATATCGAATGAAACATCCCGAACCGCGTGAATGTCTCCGTTACGTGTCTCATAAGCGATTCCCAGACTGTCGACCTTAACGACCGCATCGCGGTCAGATAGTTGATTTTCCAAAACCCAATCCATGTTCATTATTGATCACTTGTTGCTGGTAGCTTGTAATTGGCTGCTGGGGTTAGTGAACGACATATTGACCAACATCAAACCATGCAGCCAATTACCAATCTCAAACGACCACTTACCGATACCGCTGTGATTCTTCATTCAACCCATCAGCCATCAAATTGAGGCCGACAACAACCATGGCAATGGCAAGAGATGGCCAAATTGCCTCCCAGGGATGACCTGCTTGGATAAGTCCTTTGCCGGTACTGACCATGCTACCCCAGTCGGGGGATGGCGGTGGTAAACCCAAGCCCAAGAAGCCGAGGGTACCAATGGAAAAGATGGCGTACCCAATACGCAACATGGCATCGATTACGATGGGACCGCTAGCATTGGGCAGAATCTCTACGAGCATAATATACGCGGCACTCTCACCTCGGGTTTGGGCCGCAGCTACATAATCTCGGGTCTTGATGTCTAACGTCAACCCGCGGATCAAGCGAGCAATTCCAGGTGTCCCGGCAATTGTGATCGCCAACACAATGTTGAAGACCGATGGACCCAGCGCTGCGATAATGACCAGGTAGAGTAGAATCTGCGGAAAAGCCATGAGCGCATCTAGAATACGCATGAGTACCTCATCGACCAATCCACCATAGTAACCGGCAATCACGCCCATCAACCCACCAATAATAAGGGCAACGAAGATGGATAATGGAGCCAAGGTGAGAATAGTACGAGAGCCATGAGCCAATCTTGCCCATAGGTCACGCCCTTTGCGGTCAGTTCCCAGCCAATGTTTTTCAGATGGTCCTTGACGATTTTCACCGCGGAATTGCTCAGTTGGGGAGTAGCGTGCCAAAACGGGGGTCGGTTCAAAATTTTCATCAAACCAACATTGGGGCGTATAGAGGCAGTTGTCGGCAAACAGGGCGATAACCACCCAAAAAGCGACAAGGAAAAAGCCCACTAGCGCAACTTTAGAGGTTACGAAAAGCCCAACCGTGGATTTGAATCTGTCCCAAAGTGAAGGGGGGCGATATACCTCTGCATTAGAAAAGGTCTGTTCTGCTACAGCCATAGGGTATCCTTTGTCTATAGTTCGATAACCAGTAATCAGTAATCAGTAATCAGTGACCGGTAATCAGTGGCCGGTAATCAGTGATCGGGAATCAGTGGCCGGTAATCAGTAAAAAGGACTTCACTTTGCTGGTGGTTGCTTACTGAAAATTGGCTGCTGAAAACATTACGAATAGCGAATCCGCGGATTCAAATAGGTGTAAATGATATCTGCCAAAAGCTGGGTGCCCACCGCAATAACTACCATTAGCATGGCAGCGGCTTCAATGGCAAAGACATCTTTGAAGAGCGCTGCTTCAAGTATGTACCGCCCAATACCCGGAAAGGCAAAGAGTACCTCCACAATCACGATACCGCTGATCAGCCAGTTGATGTGCAGCATGATGACCGTAATCGGTGCCAAGAGTGCGTTGCGTAGCGCGTGTTTAAATACCACACGACGCCAAGGTAGGCCCTTGAGAATGGCCGTCCGGATATAGTTAGTCTGCATTACCTCCACCATGCTAGAGCGGGTAATGCGCAAAATATAGCCTAGCTCAATGAGCATGAGGGTCATAATTGGCAAGACCAACATACTGGGGCGTTCAAAGAGGGCATTATCATTTGTCATGACCACCGCACCTGGCAGTAAATCGAGCCAAGTAGAAAAGATAACAATCAAAAAGACCCCACTGGCGAACTCAGGCGTGGCTGTTGCCACCAAGCTAGATATGGACAAAAATCGGTCAAGAAATGTACCTTCATTAAGCCCCGCAATCAATCCAAAGACGAGGGCCAGCGGCATGACAATGATGAATGCCAAACCCGCCAAAATGGCCGTATTGCGTAGCCGACGGGGAAGGATCTCTGCCACAGGTCGGCGATCCTTGAATGAGACACCTGGGTCACCGCGCAGAAGCCCCTTTTGTAAAGGAATGTATTGGCGCGGCGCACCTGCTGCGCTGGTCCAGGTAGCAGACGTAATTACCCATTCTTGTTGGTCATCACCCCGTACCCACATGGCCCCTCTATTCTCTAGGTTAATGCCCCAGAAAATATCAATACCATCTGCGTTGGTTTGCCATTGATCATCAGCCGACTGGGTATCTACAAAGCTGCCATCCATCTGTAAGACCCGTCTCTGAATGATTTCACCATCATCGGTAAAGTTTTGATAAAGAGTCCCATCTGGTGCCTGTACCCACCAACTGATGCGTCCATTCGACTGGTTTCTTACACGTACAACAGGGTTGCCAATGTTTTGAGAAAGCTGCCAGTCACTGCCAATCAGCCAGCGGACATACCGTGTTACGGCTGGTTGATCCAACCCATTCTGAGCGTTGAAGGATTTCTCTTGTTCTGGGGTAATTGTATTGCCTAATGTATTGACTGCAATATTGCCGGGGGCAAGTTCGGAGATGGCAAAAACGAGAATCGAGACAGCGATCAATGTGAGGATCAGAAAGAAGATTCGCCTGATTAAAAATGTAACCATGGATTATCCTAACAAAAAGCCCGCCGAATGGTAGCAGAGACCACCAAATCAGCGGGCTTTTGAACAAAGCACGCTCTCATAAATGAGAGGTAACTAGGAACGGGAATGAAATAACTTGGTTATTTGACAGGCTAAACCCGTCTGAAACGCACAAGTTATTAACAACCCAATCCTATTGGGCAATCAGATCGCTATGACAAACAGTCGAGCTACATTTGACTAGATTGCTAAAGTTGTATGTATCAACACTGTTGCAGTCTCCTGGTAGACAGTGTACTGACAATACATTGGCACATCTCATTTATTTATGTTCATACGGAAGCTTCCCAAGGCCTCTGAAAAAGGTCGATGGGAAATCCTCAAGCTCCACTACAAAAATCTATCCTCGTAGCGTATCCATGTCTGGATCGTACCAAGCTTCGCGATAGAGGTTGTAGTCCGTTGGATGAGCACCTATATTTTGGAAACCTGGATTTGCAATGAGCCAACGGTTAATGAAGTAGGCTACGCCAATCGAGCCGCGCTCTTGCTGAATGCGTTGCAGATCTGCGTAGTAACCTCGACGCACTTCTACATCGGCTTCACCTTGGGCCTTAGATAGGATCTCGGCAAATTCATCGTCGTGCCAGCGTGTTTCATTCCACGGCACGGGAGTGCCTTCCGCATCGTTAATATAAGCCAACGGAAGGAGCATTACAGCTAGCGTTCGATGTGCCCATGTTGTGATGCCTACAGGAGTCTCTGTCCACAGATCCCAATATGCCGAGTTGGGCATGGTATCTAATGTGATGTTGATTCCTGCTGCTTTGGCATCTTCCTGTAAGGTTTCGGCATAGGCAACGATATCTGGCCAACCAGTGCCAACCGAAATAGAGAGATCCAATCCATCACCAAATCCGGCTTCTTCCAGCAGTGCTTGGGCCCCTTCGGGATCGTATTCTGGTAGATCCATGGGCGCCCATGCAGGATGCACGGGAGAAATATGGGTATCATACCCTTCCATGCCTTCACCAAAGTACGCTGCATCCAAAATTTTTGCCCGATCCTGACACATCTTGACGGCTGTGCGGACATCATTGTTATCCCAAGGCTCTTGGTCAACACGGAAGCGTAGTACCCGGGTCGCTGCTGTACCAACACCTTCTACACGGACATCATCATTGCCGTTAACGGCAGAGAATGTATCTGGGTTTGCATCATAAATGCGGTCAACTTGTCCACTGAGTAGCGCTGCAACGTAAGCCGTCTGATCATCACCCAGGTCGATGAATTCCATGCCGTCCAGATAAGGTAGTGGGTTGCCATCTTCACCCATCTGCCAGTAATCTTCGCGAGCTTCTAGTACAACGCGCTCACCAACAACAAATTCCTTGATGACCATGGGACCAGTACTTGGATTGTCTCCAGAGGTAATATCCCCATTAAAGGAGGGGTGCATAATCTGGGCAGGGTAATGGAAGAGTTGTTCTGGCACAGCCAAGAGAGAGCCTTCCAAATTGAGCTTGATTGTATAATCATCAACCACCTCAACCCCATCAATGGTCAAGAAACCTTCCCACAAACCCAAAATCGATGAACCATTGTCTGGATTGAGCCACTCGCCAAAGTTGTACTTAACATGGTCAGCGATTAACTCATCGCCATTGGTCCACATAATGCCTTGACGCAGATTTAAGGTCCAAACGCTTAGATCCTCATTTGGCTCCCAACTTTCGAGCAGATAGGGGCGAGTGATGTTGTCATTGCCTGTCTCAGTCAGGTACTCAAAGACATGGCGGGTTTCATTCGCATCAAAGATCCAAGAATAGCGAGCTGGATGATCCGCGGCTTTTACCTGGGTGGCAGTGCGCAATATTCCACCACGCTTGATGCCACCAACCATCTCTGAGGATGAACTTTCTGAAGACGAGTCAGTAGTGCTTTCAGAGCCAGAATCAGACGCCGGTGCACCCACCTGCACCGTTCCGCCGCCACAGGCTGCTGCCACTGTGGCTACACCCGCACTCATTCCTAATAGGGTTGCTGTGCGTAAAAAGTCTCTTCTTGACACACGACCTTGCTTCAACTGTTCGTATACATCAGGAATGCGCGGATGAACTGCCTCCATCTGCTTCTTTGTAATTGCACGTCTAAGCATAGTCTGTCTCCTCTATTTTAACAGTCTGAATAAAAATACAGTCTTAAATATTAACGAGTAGCCTAAATGTCTAGCTATTTAAATGCAGTGGTCTAATGAGGGCTAAGCATACATTCTTCTTTAGTTGCATAATCACATGTTGTGAAGAAGAGGGGGCATATAAACTAGGTGATATGTCTAAACAGACATATCTGCCCTGTAAGATACTCCCTGACACTAGTTTTAACACACTAATCGAAAGATTGTGTGACAAAACTATGGCAAGGTAAGCTATAAGACAATAGTCTTCATGCTTAATAAAAGCATACCATGATGTAGTACTAAACTCAAATTATTCTACATCACTCAAATTGCCCTGTTGCATTTTGTATTCATTATACAGTTTGTGGCATAATCCGCAAATCTGAAGTTGAACTGAAATTTCAGCGTCAGTAGATCCCACTCTCAATGTCAGATTCTTTATTCCACTCGGAATGGCATTTGGATCCACTGAGCATGAATCCTAAGACGGACATAAGTTTAATCTCCTATAGCGGCCTTATTAAAAAAGAAAAGATAGAATTGTGCCATTACCCGTTTCAATCCTAACCGCATCGAATCATCTAAAGAGACCTACGCTTTCTCTGAATGACCAGGCCTATGAGCGCATCAAAGAGAAGATTATCTCCCTTGAGTTGCCTCCTGCGTCACTCATTGATGAGGCTCGGCTTGCGTCCGATTTAGGCATGGGACTCACACCTGTTCGACATGCTTTACGAAAGTTGGCCATCAAAAAATTGGTCATTATTCTGCCGCGCCGTGGTACGCTGGTGGCCGATCTGAACACTTCTGACCTACAGAAAATATATGAACTTCGCATTGAGCTAGAGGTCCTTGCTGCCCAGCTAGCTGCGCAACGGGCAACGCCAGAAGAGGTGCAACAACTGGACAGACTGGCTCACTGTCATCTCATTGATCTTACTGAAGGAAATAATCAAGAGCTAATTGAACTTGATCGTGAAATTCATCTCCTGATTGCCAATGCCTCTCAAAATGAATTCCTCTTAGAGACCATCGAGTGGTTATACAATCATATTCAGCGTCTTTGGAACTTAACAATCGACAAAATTCCCAATTTAGATGATGCCATCCAGGAACACAAAGAACTTTGTGACGCCATTTCCGTTGGCAATGCAACAATGGCTGGAGAACTGATGCGGGTTCACGTCACTCATTTTCAGAAAGAAGTCAATCGGTTATTGGTGGGTGTGCGTCAATAATATTTTAGGTGTAGAGCTAAGCAAAGTTAAAGTTACTTTATTGAATTCTCTTAATCAGGAGCAGTGAATCTCATGACAAGCGCAGAACCGACTGAGCGAACCGCGCGGCGAGAACGACGCAGAGAAAGACGAGCCGATAAATCATCTCTACCCAAGGTCAAGCAGATCGCCTATAATGTGCCACGGTTTAATTTGATTACAGAAGATCAAATCAAACTGGTTCATGATCGCTCTATGCGCATTCTCTCCCAGCAGGGAATTGCCTTCTATGATGAGGAGTGCAGAGAGATTCTTGCTTCTCACGGGGCCAGGGTTGAGGGGGACATTGTCTATCTGGACGAGGCCTTGCTCATGGAATACATTGGTAAGGCTCCCAGCGAATATACCCAGATTGCCCATAATCCCGAAAATAATGTTATCTTCGGTGGCAACCGTTCCATCTTTGCTCCGGTCTACGGACCGCCTTTTGTCTATGATGCCGATCGGGGACGTCGCGAAGGGACACTTGAGGATTTCCACAACTTTGTCAAACTGACCTACATGAGCCCCTACCTTCATCACTCTGGCGGAACTGTCTGTGAACCCAACGATGAGCCTGTGCCCACCCGCCACCTGGACATGCTCTTTGCTCATATGAAATATAGTGACAAGCCCTTTATGGGTTCTGTCACCGAACCATGGAACGCGGCTGATAGCGTTACCATGTGTGAGATTCTCTTTGGCAAAGAGACAATCCGAGAGAACCCGGCTATGACCTCCCTTATCAATATTAGCAGCCCGCGACGGCACGATGATCGCATGTTGGGCTGTATGAAGGTCTACGCTCGGGCACGGCAGGCTATGATCATTACCCCTTTTCTGATGGCTGGGGCCATGTCACCAGCAGCCATTGCCGGTACGTTGGCTTTGCAGAATGCTGAGGCCCTTTCGGGCATTGCCCTGGTACAGATGATCGAACCGGGCTGTCCTGTGGTCTATGGTTCGTTTATGACCAATCTGGATTTGCAGAGCGGAGCCACCGTCTTTGGTTCGCCAGAGAGTCAGCTAACGATTCTTTCGACTGCTCAACTGGCACAACGATACAATCTGCCTTTCCGTACTGGTGGTACCTTTACCTCCTCAAAGTTACCCGACGCCCAATCAGGTTATGAGTCTGTGCAAACCATGATGCCTGCGGTTCAGGCCCAAACCAACTTTATTCTGCATTCGGCTGGCTGGCTGGAAAGCGGGCTGGCATCTGGCTACGAAAAATTTGTCATCGATAACGAACTGCTGGGCATGTATCACAAATGGGCCCAAGGGATCGACTTCTCGGATGAAGGCTTTGCGGTTGACGCGTTTGAGGAAGTGGAGGCTGGTGGTCACTTCCTGGGTACCCAACACACCATGCGCAACTTTCGGACCGCCTTCCACCGTGCCGAGGTTATGGATTATGACCCCTTTGAAACATGGGAGCTGAATGGTAGCAAGGATACAGTCGCTCTGGCCAATCAGAAGTGGAAGGCCATGCTCGCCGCATATGAGGCCCCTGAATTGGACTCATCTAAGGAATCTGCTTTGCTCGCCTTTATGCAAGAGCGCAAACGAGAGGAAGGATTTCCACAATCATGACGGCTACTATGGATCCGCGGCCCTTTGGACGCCATCGCACCAAAATCAGTCCCATGCAGTCACCCTCCCAGGAGGCGTTGGAGTATGCCCAGAGCCTTTCTCTCAGTGACTTGGGGCCGGGTCGATTGGCCATCTCCGAGTGGCAAGAGAAGGGACTCGAACTGCCTGATATGGATGCCGTCCGCCGATACCGACTAGAACGCATTCGACAGAAACTGCGCGAATTTGACTATGCTGGCATTATCCTTTCGGATCCGCTCAATGTTCGCTACGCCACGGACACCACGAATATGCAGATCTGGTGTATGCACAACGCCGTTCGCTACTGCTTTATTGCCACCGATGGGCCAGTCATTCTCTTTGACTTCCACGGCTGTGGTCACCTGAGTGAACACTTGGACCTGATCGATGAAGTCCGCCATGCCAAAGCCTACTACTACATGGGTGTTGGCCCTCGCTACGAAGAGCGAGCCGAAGCCTGGGCCGCCGATTTGATTGATCTGATTAGGCAATATGGGGGCGGGAATCAGAAAAGTGGAAATTATCGTGTTGCGCTAGACCGAGCCAATGCAGAAGGAATTCGCTATCTGGAGCGAAGTGGTATCCACACCTTTAATGGCGAAGAGATCATGGAATTGGCGCGGGCCATCAAGAGCGACGAAGAGATTAAGGCCATGCGTTGCTCTATTGCCGCGTGTGAAACAAGCATGGACATTATGCGCAAACACTTGGTGCCTGGTGTCTCTGAGAATCGGCTGTGGTCCTACCTCCACGCCGAAAATATCGCCCGAGGCGGCGAATGGATCGAGACCCGTCTTCTCGCCTCTGGTCCCCGGACCAATCCGTGGTTTCATGAGTCAAGCAGCCGAGAGATAGAAGAAGGTGACATCATGGCTTTTGACACAGATTTGATTGGCCCTTACGGCTACTGCTGCGATATTTCCCGCGCTTGGATCTGTGGTGAAGGAACGCCAACCGGTGAGCAGAAAGCGCTCTACGAGATGGCCCTTGAGCAGATCCAACGTAACACCAGCATTCTTAAGGCCGGTGTCTCTTTTAAGGAATTAACGGAACGGGCCATGAGTCTGCCCGAAGCATACATAGGTAATCGTTACTCGGTGCTCTACCACGGTGTAGGGCTATGTGATGAGTATCCCTCTATCTCCTACAAGGAAGACTATGAAGCCAGCGGCTACGACGGCGTGCTTGAAGAGAATATGTGCCTTTGCGTTGAGAGCTACATTGGGCGCGTGGGTGGCCACGAGGGGGTCAAGTTGGAGGAGCAGGTGCGAATTACCAAAGATGGATGTGAGGTGCTGTCGTTGTATCCCATTGATGGGTTGTTTGGTAGATAAAACACAAAATTTCAAAATTATACTGCGGTTGTTTTGAAAACAGGAGTTTTCCGATGCTCTACCAGAGTGACTAAGCTCGTGTTTTCAAACGGAGCTGGGTATAGAATGCTAAAAACTGAAACAACTGAATTATATTGGAGATTAAAAAATGAGTGATTTTCCGACAAAGGCCAAAGTTGTCATCATTGGCGCTGGCATCGTGGGCAACTGTGTTGCCTACCATTTAGCCAAGTTAGGCTGGTCCGACATGGTCATTGTGGATAAAGGCCCCCTACCTAACCCCGGCGGCTCAACGGGTCATGCATCCAATTTCATCTTCCCTGTGGATCACTCCAAAGAGATGGCCATGCTCACTCTAGACAGCATGAAGCAATACAAGGAATTAGGCGTCTTCACAGAGTGTGGCGGCATTGAGGTGGCCCGCACCGAGGAGCGTATGGAGGAACTGCGCCGCCGCTGCGCTACTGCCAAGTCCTGGGGCATCGAGTCGGAACTGATTTCGGTGGAGCGGGTTAAGGAACTGGTTCCATTTATCGATGAGAGTGTGATTGTCGGTGGATGGCACACCCCCTCTGTAGGCGTGGTCGATTCGCTGCGGGCTGGCACCATCATGCGTGAATACGGCATGGAGAAGGGCGTTCTGCAAGTCTTTGCTAATACGGAAATCTATGATCTGGGCGTAGAAGACGGCCAGATCAAAAGCGTGGAGACGGAAAAAGGAACCATTGAGGCTGAGTATGTAATTATCGCCTGTGGCGTCTGGAGTCCTCGGATTGCCAAAATGGCAGGTGCCACCATCCCGCTGACGCCAGCCGTCCACCAAATGATCAGCGTTGGCTCCATTCCCCTCTTCGAAAAGACTGTCGGCGAGATCGAATACCCAATCGTGCGGGACATGGACACCTTCTGCTACGAGCGTCAACACGGCAGCGACATGGAAGTTGGCTCCTATGCCCACAGGGCGATCTTGATGGAGCCGGATGAGATTCCCTCCATTGAAGAGGCCTCTCTCTCTCCGACTGAGATGCCCTTTACCGAAGATGATTTTGATCCCCAGATGGAACAGGCACTGGAGCTAATGCCGGAGATTCTGGGTGATGACAAGGTGGGTGTGCGCTATGCCATCAACGGCCTGTTATCACTAACGCCCGACGGTGCACCGATTTTGGGCGAGACTGTGGAAGTGAAGAAGCTCTGGTCTGCCGCGGCAGTCTGGATTAAGGAAGGCCCTGGTGTGGGACGGCTCATCGCCGAGTGGATGACTCATGGCTGCTCTGAAATTGACCCTCACTCGTCGGACATTGCCCGCTTTGCCGACCACGCTCGGTCCAAGTTCCACGTCAATGCCCGCACATCTGAGGGCTTTATCAAGACGTATGGCATTGTGCATCCAGCTGAACAATGGTCCTCCAACCGCAATGCTCGGGTTAGCCCCTTTTATGCGCGAGAGAAGGAATTAGGCGCAGTCTTCTTTGAAACTGCTGGTTGGGAGCGTCCCCAATGGTATGAGTCGAATGCCAAATTGCTCGATGAGTTTGGTGCTCAGGTGATGGATAGAGAGCACGAGTGGGATGCTCGCTGGTGGTCGTCCATCATCAATGCCGAACACCTGGCCATGCGCAAGCGAGCCGCCATGATCGACCTGACAGCCTTTGCCGTCTTCGAAGTTTCTGGCCCTGGTGCGCTCGATTACATGCAGAAGATGGCCATGAACCAGATGAACGTCAAGGTGGGGCGGGCCGTCTACACGCCGATACTCGATCCCAGGGGTGGCTTCCGTTCGGATCTGACCATTATGCGTTTGGAGAAGAACCGCTTCCGCATCATCACGGGCGGTGCAGACTGGGGTCGCGATAAGCACTGGTTTAAGAGCCACCTGCCCGAAGATGGTTCTGTTCACTTTGAGGATCGCAGCTCGGCTATCTGCACCATTGGTCTCTGGGGTCCGAAAGCCCGCGACGTTGTTCAATCTGTCACGGAAGATGATATGTCCAATGAGGGTTTCCCCTACGGTGCTGTCAGAGAAGTCACCATCGGCACGGTTCGCACAACCATGATGCGCATCTCCTACGTAGGGGACTTGGGCTGGGAGATCTACGCCCCCGTTGAGAATGGGCTTAAGCTATGGGATACGCTCTGGGAAGCAGGGCAAGCCCACGGTGTCGTCCCTGCTGGCATTGGCGTCTATGGCGTTACCGGTCGTCTTGAAAAGGGCTATCGCCTAATGGGCACCGAGTTAGAATGTGAGTATAACCCCGTTGAAGCAGGATTGACCCGACCTAAGGTTAAGAAGCAGAACTTTATCGGTAAGGAAGCCTATCTTAAAGTGCGCGAAGAAGGCCCTGCGACGGTGCTCTGTACGCTTACGGTCGATGATCACACGTCGGCATCTGGTGTTAAGCGTTATATGCTGGGTAGAGAGCCGATCCTAACGCTGGATGGCCAAGGCATTCGGGACAGCCATGGTCGCATGTCCTATGTCACAACAGCAGGCAGTGGTCCTTCTTTGGGCAAGCACATCCTGCTTGCGTACCTCCCGCGTGAGCACGCCAAAGTTGGCACCAAATTGCTGGTCGAATATATGGCTGAACACTATCCTGTCACTGTTGTCGTGGCCGATGGAGGCAGTACATCACTCTTTGATCCTGAGAATAAGCGAATGCGGATATAGGGAATACGGTAGCACTGACCAGAGGGTGACTCAAAGCCAGCGTTCTGGTAGAATAGAGCAAAAGTTTGAATGTGCTATTCCCCTTGATGATGAGGAGGTAGATAACCTTATGGCCGAAAAAGTTGCAGATGACAAACGGGTTGAGTACCAGCGACTTCGTGAAGAACTGGGGCTACCCGATAGATTGCCTGATCACACTGAACTCCCTGATTCGGATGGAACCATTGTGAAGAATTTTCAAGAACATCCTCAAAGTGTCTTATTAACCGAGTCTATATGGCCGATATTAGAAGAACTTCACCCTGATGGCAATTTCGCAATCGGTCAGGATAGTGGTATCTATTGGCGGTTGACCGAACCCGATGAACCAGCCTATCGGGGTGCTGAATCTCCTGATTGGTATTATGTCCCAAACGTACCACCGTTGCTTGATGGCAAGCTCCGCCGCTCTTATGTCATGTGGCAGGAACATCAACGGCCTCATTTGGTCTTGGAATTTGTATCGGGAGATGGCATCGAAGAGAGGGACAAGACTGAAAAAACGGGTAAGTTCTGGGTCTACGAACAGGTCATTCGTCCTGGATATTATGGAATCTTCTTTGGTTTCACGGGCGAACTTGAATTCTATGTGCTAAATGGGAACGGCTTTAAGCTCATGAAACCCAATAAGCGTAAGCACTTCGAGATTCCAGATCTCAGTATCGAGTTTGGCATTTGGCATGGAACATACAAAAATGTAAAAGCGCCATGGCTACGGATTTGGGATTTAGAAGGTAACCTGATCCCTACCGCTCAAGAACGCGCTGCACAAGAAGCTCAACGAGCAGAACAAGAAGCTCAACGCGCTGAACAAGAAGCTCAACGCGCAGAACAAGAAGCTCAACGCGCTGAACGACTGATGGATAAGAATGCGCGAATGGAAGCGAAATTCCGCGAGCTTGGTATCGATCCTGACGAAATATAGAGGTTATCTAGCAATCAGTATGAAAAGCACAACACTTTTTAAGTTTTAATGTATTGTGCCTTTCATACACAACTATATATAGATGGCCAGAAAAGTTCTGTCCTCACTTTTCGGTATTATCCAGAGTAGATTCGACATACGTCGGGGCAAGACTTTTCTGGCGAAATATACAGATTCCTCCTCAATCACTATAAGATCTAATTCCATGAAAACAAATTACGATTACATTGTCCTCGGCTGTGGCGGCGTCGGTAGTGGTGCCGCCTACTGGCTATCCCGTCGCGCTGGCGCAGATGTGCTTGGCCTGGAGCAGTTTGAACTGGGACATCACAACGGCGGTTCCCAAGATCACTCGCGCATCATCCGGCTAACCTATCATGATGCCAAGTATACAGCTTTGACCCCCCATACTTACGAAGCATGGGAAACACTGGAAGAAGAGTCTGCTGTCAATGTGGTGACCAACACGGGCAGCATCGAATGGGCCGACGCTGATTCATCCTATGCGACAGATGTTCAGGTCTATGCGGATGCAATGGATGCCGCCGACATTCCTTATGAGCGCTTTGGCGCGGATGAGGTGATGCACCGCTATCCCCAATTTAAGTTTGACCAAGAAGTAGACGCCCTCTGGCAGGAGAAGACGGGAATCGCGGATGCGGCCAGGGGCAATGCCGCCCATGTTGCTACGGCACGCTATCACGGCGCAACCATTCTGGACAACGCCCAAGTGACCGATCTCAAACCGTTTGATGGCGGCGTTGACGTCGTCACCAACCGCGGCACCTTCACCTGCAAAAAGCTGGTTATCACGGCCGGTGCGTGGATGGATAGCGTGCTCGAAGCGATTAACCTGAACTTTAGCCTGACCGTAACCCAAGAGCAGGTCACTTATTACGCCACGCCCAACCTCAAAGAGTTCGCAGTAGGTCGCTTCCCCATCTTTATCAACCACAGCGAACATGTCTATTACGGCTTTCCTGTCTATGGCGAAGTGGCGACCAAAGGCGCAATTGACGCATCGGGCGCTGCCGTCACAACCGATACACGTACCTTCGAAGGGGATCCTGAAAAAGAGAAGCAGCTAACCGACTGGCTGGGCAAGTATATCCCTGGCTTTATCGGACCCAAACTCTATACCAAGACCTGCCTGTACACTATGCCTAAAGATCGAGACTTCGTGGTCGATCACCACCCGGAGCATCCACAGATTATCATCTGTAATGGGGCAGGTCACGTCTACAAATTTTCTAGCCTTATGGGCAAGATCCTGAGTGAACTGGCGATTGATGGACAGACCCAATATCCGATTGGTGACTTCACCATGAATCGGCCGGCCATCATGGATCCGACGTTTGAGGCAAGTTTCCACATTTAACAGCTATCACATCGTTATAATGCCACAGTCAAAATTTCACAGAGGCACACTGAGGAGGCACAGAGATACACTGAGGAAGAGGATACAAGAGAAAAAACTCTGAGAATCTCAATCTTGGCTCTGTGAATCTCTGTGAAATGCTCGACATCTTCGCGCATGGCGCAGTTTGTACCGTTTCGTAACACAGAGAAGAGGCAAGAGTAAACATAATCTCGGTGAACCTCTTTTTCTGGCTCAGTGAATCTCTGTGAAAAGCCTCTCTTTCTCAAGGGCGCTAAGCTCGAAGGCTCAATATTTATGGAATTTGCCCAACTCACTCAACGTGCCAATGAGATTCGTCAGCAATACGCCGCCATGGAAAAGCAACGCTATGGACGAACGTGGACGGATGAAGAGATTGCCTTGGGATTTGTCGGCGATGTAGGCGATCTGGTGAAGCTGGTCCAAGCCATGAATGGGGTGCGAGATATCCCTGATGTGTGGGATAAACTCCAGCATGAATTAGCAGACTGTCTATGGTCAGTTTTGACTCTAGCACGCGAGTATGAGATCGATCTGGAAAAGGCGTTTTTGCAGACAATGGATGAGTTGGAAGCAAATATAAGCAGCGAACTGTAAGACCATGTATATTAAGACTCTAAAACTCGAAAATTTCAAGCGCTTTACTGAGCTAACGCTAGATCTATCTGGTTTGGAGAATCCACCAAAATTAGTGCTTCTTGTCGGTGCAAATGGGAATGGGAAAACGTCGATATTGCTGTGCCTATTGATATACTTTCTGCTTTGTTTCAAGACAAATATATCATCTTCTGTGAGAATCAAGATGTGGGACTCTATCAATTACTTGGATTGGAGCGAAAAATATTTGTCCCTGCCAAAGACAAAAATGATGTCTATTTTCGGGCAAAGAATAACCCAGAGTACTATGGAATAATGGATCGTGACTATTTGACTGTGCAAGAGATCCAGAATATTCGCGTAACGTATCCAAACCTCTATATTCTGGAATACTACTCAATCGAAAGCTACCTTTATCACCCTAAAAATATTGTAGAACTCGTACCAGACTTCGACACAGAATGGTATATTAACGAACTGTCTATCCAGAATCAGGCTATCCACAATCGCGTTTTGCTAGGACTGAAGCAAGCACGAAATAGCTATCGCGTATTAGCGCGATGAATATAATTTAGCGGTTAAGGAAAGCGATGAGCAGATAGCATTATCAACAGAGAGCCAGGAATTTGATGAGTTTTATCCATATCTCGACTTGAAATCTAAGATTGATCGCAGCATGCTCATGCCATACAATCTGTCAAAATCTGAATTAGCCCAGACAGAGTGGTTCCGCAGCCAGATAGCGGCAATATTCAACATGTCATAATACATCATTTTTTATGGAGAAATCAATGAGCTTACCAACTAAAGCCAAAGTCGTCGTGATCGGCGCTGGCATTGTCGGCAATAGCATGGTCTACCACTTAGCCGAAAAGGGCTGGACAGACATGGTGCTGATCGACAAAGGCCCGTTGCCCAACCCCGGCGGTTCAACCGGCCATGCCTCCAACTTTATCTTCCCGGTTGATCACTCCAAAGAGATGACCAAGCTGACCCAGGACAGCATTGAAACCTACATCAAGCTGAATACTTACACCATGGTCGGCGGCATCGAACTGGCGCGTACGCCGGAGCGGATGCAGGAGATCACTCGCCGAGTCACATCGGCCAAGGCATGGGGTGAGCACGGCGAAATTCTGACGCCGGAGCAGATTAAGGAGAAGGCACCCTTTGTCAATACGGACCTGGTGCTAGGCGGCTTCTATAGTGAACGAGCGGGCGTGGTCGATCCGCTGGATGCAGGTACCCAGATGCGCCAGTACGCCATCGATAAAAATGCCCTAAGTATTCATTCGAATGTAGAAGTGACGGATATCCTTGTTGAGTATGGCCAAGTCAAAGGGGTCGAGACGGATCAAGGCACCATCGAAGCCGAATACGTTATCATCTGTTGTGGCGTTTGGGCACCGATTCTGGCCAAGATGGCTGGCACCCGAATCCCCTTGACCCCGATTGTGCATCAGTTCTGCACGGCTGGCCCGATTGAGATGTTTGAAGGGACCGTCGGTGGAATCGAGTACCCGCTGATTCGCGACGTGGACATGAACATGTATGAGCGCCAGAACGGCAACGATCTAGAGATCGGCTCCTACATGCACAAGTACATCCGTCATGAGCCAGCCGAGATTCCGTCCAACGAGGAAGCATCATTGACGCCCACAGAACTACCTTTTACCGACGAGGACTTTGACGAGAGCTTAGAGACCGCACTCGAACTGATGCCCGATATTTTGGATCGCCCTGATGTGGGTGTCCGCTATGCCATCAACGGACTGATGTCGCTGACGCCCGACGGTGGACCGCTCATCGGCGAGGTGCCAGAGGTGAAGAACCTTTGGTCAGCCAACGCCATTTGGATTAAGGAAGGCCCCGGCTTTGCTCGCGTGGTGGCGGAATGGATGACCGACGGCGCACCAGAAGTGGACGTGACAACCTCAGACGTGGCTCGCTTCTATGACCATAATAGCTCCAAAGCGCATATCATTGCCCGCACGTCCGAGTCTTTCAACAAGATGTATAGCATTATCCATCCTTCTGAACAGTGGGCGTCTTCTCGCAATGTGCGACTCAGTCCCTTTCATTCGCGAACCGAAGCACTAGGCGCAACCTACTTTGAAACGGCTGGCTGGGAGCGCCCTCAGTGGTATGAATCCAACAAAGGCTTGCTCGATAAATATGGGGACAAGGTCATGCCCCGTACCGCCGAGTGGGATTCGCGCTGGTGGTCGCCCATTATCAATGCGGAACATCTGGCCATGCGCGAGCGAGTCGGCCTAGTCGATCTGACAGCCTTTAGCATTTTCGACGTCGGTGGTCCTGGCGCATTGGACTTCCTGCAAAAGATGGTTGTTAACCAGATGAACGTCAAGGTGGGTCGCTCCGTCTATACGCCGGTTCTCAACCCCCATGGCGGCTTCAAAGGTGATTTGACCATTATGCGGCTTCATGAACACTACTTCCGCATCGTCACTGGTGGTGCGACGGGCAACATCGATGAGAAGTGGTTTACCGACCATCTGCCCCAAGACGGCTCAGTTCATCTGACCGATCGTAGTTCGGGACTGTGTACTATCGGTCTCTGGGGGCCAAATGCACGTAAGGTTCTCGAATCGATCACCGAAGATGATGTTTCCCATGAGGGCTTCCCCTATGGTTCGGTCAAGGGCATCCAGATCGAACAGATCATGGCGCTGGCCTTCCGTATCTCCTACGTTGGCGAGCAGGGCTGGGAGCTTTATACTAGCTTTGAGCAGGGAACCTTCCTCTGGGATCTACTTTGGGAGGCGGGGAAGCCGCACGGTATTTTACCTGTCGGCATTGGCGTCTATGGCACAACAGCCCGCATTGAGAAGGGGTATCGCGCCTTTGGTATGGAGCTAGAGTCTGAATACAATCCGGTCGAAGCGGGGTTGGCTCGCCCCAAGGTGAAGAAACAGGACTTTATTGGCAAAGAATCCTATTTGAAGGCCCGCAATGAAGAACCGTCTACGATACTCTGCACGCTGACCGTCGAAGACAATACCTCATCGACAGGCGAAAAACGATATATGTTGGGCAACGAACCCATTCTGACCAGCAATGGCCAACCGATTGAAGATACCAGGGGCCGCCGCTCTTATGTGACAAGTGCAGGCTCTGGTCCATCTGTGGGTAAGCACTTGCTCATGGCTTACCTACCGCCGGAATATGCCAAGGAAGGAACCGATTTACTGGTTGAGTACTTGGGTGAGCAGTATCCGGTGAAGGTCGCGGTAGCGGGGAGTAGGCCCCTATTTGACCCAGGAGATGTAAGAATGAAACAATAAAGAAGTTTCACAGAGCTTCACAGAGAAGGCACGGAGATTCACAGAGTTTTTGGGAGGGTTATTGAGCTTTTAGAGATGAGTGGTCTGAGGAGGGAGGATTAGAGCAATAGGAGGAGAGTGTCATCGACATTATCGTTGAATTCATTTAGAAATGAGGAAAACATGACACTCGCAATCAATACATTAACAGGTATGATAATTGGTATCGATTCGCACTCTAAAACGAGCCACAGAGAATCTCTCTTACTATTCTCTCTTGAATTTCTCAGTGAATCTCTGTGCCTCCTCTGTGTGTCTTAGTGAAAACCTCTTTGGGTGCTCATAAGCAAGGAGCAACTATGAATATACTCGTATGCGTCAAGCGCGTCCCCGCACCGGGTGCACGCATGACATTAACCGATGACGAACAAGATTTGAACACCCGTCACCTAGGCTTTGCCGTCAGCCCCCATGAGGAGTGTGCCGTCGAAGCGGCCATTCAGTTGATTGAGGAGCACGGCGGTAATGCAACGGTGCTCACCCTCGGTTCTGAAGAGGCAGAGGAACAGTTGCGCTACGCAATGGCCATGGGCATGACCGACGCGATTCTGCTGGAGACTGATGGCAGCGACTGGGGTCCAATGGCCACGGCCAATGCCATTGTCGAAGCGATTCAGGCCCAGGGAAATAGCGAAGGCAATCGTTTTGATATATTGCTCTTTGGCAATGAATCGGCTGACTCTGGCGGCTATCAAATCGGTGTGCGCGTGGCAGAGTCCCTAGATCTTCCCTGCGTGAGTGGCATCAAGGATTTAGCCATTGATGGCAACAAAGCCATTGCCAAGCGGGAAGCTGGTGGTGGTTGGGAAGTCTTCGAAGTGGAGCTACCAGCCGTCTTTACAGCCAAAGAAGGCATTACACTGCCCCGCTACCCACCCATGCGCGGGCGTCTGCGCGCCAAGAAGGCCGAAATCAAGCGCATCACGCCCCAACCTATTGAGGACGGGCTGGCGAAGGTGAGGCTCAGGGTACCGGTGGAAGAGGCAAACGAAGCAGTCATTTTAGGCAAAGGGACCGAGGCCGCGCCCAAAGTTGTTGAAATTTTGAAAGAGTTGGGGCTGGTATAACCATGATATTTGGATTCATTGATCACGATCGGGGCAAGTTAAACGAGCAATCTCTTGAGATGCTGACCTTGGCCCAAAGGTTAGCGGCAGACCTAGGTGACGAGGTAGAGGCCATCGTCATTGGCGAAAGTGGAAGAGAGATTGCCAGTTCTCTGGGTGCTTATGGTGTCACCAAAATACATCTGGTTGTGCATGAGCAACTGGATGATTTCGCTCCCTCCGCCTGGGCACGCAGCATTGGTCAACTAATGAAAAGCGAGTCGCCCGCGGCCGTTTTGGCACCTGGCAGCGAACGGGGTAACGAGATTTTGGCTCACCTCGCTGCCCAGAATAACTTACCCATGGCGGCCAACTGTACGGAAATTCAGCCAAGCCAGGATGGTTACCAGGTCACCCGAGTGCGCTGGGGTGGTAGCCTGCTGGAAGAGGCGCTTCTCAAGGGCGCGACCAAACTGCTCTCGATTGCACCTTTAGCTGTTGTGCCAACAGAGGCAGACTCCCCAGCCGAATTGACCATCAACGAAGTAACGCCAACCATTGCAGACAAAGACCTTCGGGTTCGCGTCACTAGCCGAGTCCAACCGGAAGCTGATAAGGTCTCTTTAACCGATGCCAATGTTGTGGTCGGCGGCGGGCGCGGCGTGGGCAGCACAGAGGGATTCGAGACTCTGGACGAATTGGCTGGGTTGCTTGGCGGCGCGGTTGGCTGCTCTCGTGCGGTCACCAATGAAGGCTGGCGCCCTCATGCTGATCAAGTTGGGCAGACGGGCGCACGGGTATCACCCGAACTATACATCGCAGCGGGCATCTCTGGGGCCATTCAGCACTATGCAGGCTGCAAAGGGGCCAAGCAGATTCTCGTCATCAATACAGATCCAGAAGCCCCCATTATCTCCAAGGCAGACTACGCCGTGATCGGCGATCTACATCAGGTACTGCCAGCTATCACTGATGAGGTACGCAAGTTACAAGACTCATGATATCTCTTCCTACAGATGCGCGGCTGGTTATTGTCGGTGCGGGAATCGTTGGCTGTAGCATTGCCTATCATCTAACCCAGCTTGGCTGGCATAACGTGGTGGTGGTGGATAAAGGGCCGCTCTACGAGACTGGTGGCTCCTCTTCTCACGCGCCAGGACTCATCTTCCAGACCAACTACGCCAAGTTTATGACACAGTGTGCTATGTACTCGGTCAACCTCTATAAAGACTTGGTCTATGAGGGGTTTCAGTGTGCCTATCAGGTTGGCGGCATCGAAGTGGCCTACACTGATGAGCGGGTCCGCGAACTCTACCGTAAGCAGGGCGCAGCCACCTCCTTTGGATTGGATGCCCACATTATTTCTCCCCAGGAAGTGGCCGACATGGTACCGATCCTGGAGCCGAACGTGATCAAAGCTGGTTACTACGTCCCGACCGACACGGACGTAAGCGGATGGCGCTGTGCCGCGGCCTTGGCGGAAAAAGCAATCGCAAGCGGTGGTGCAGACTTCTACGGCAATGTCAACGTTGAGAATTTCCTCATGGAGAATGGCAAGTGTGTCGGCGTGATTACCAATGAGGGAAACATTCGGGCCGAGGATGTGCTGCTCGCAACCAACGTCTGGGCTTCTGTGCTGCCAGAGAAGCTGGGGCTGCGCTTCCCCATTTTAGGTGTAGAACATCAGTATGTAATCACTGAACCGTTGGAAGAGCTGGCCGAGGACAAAGAGCTCTTCGTTAAGCACCCTATTCTGCGCCACCAAGACTTCTCGGGCTACTATCGCCAACATGGCGACTGCTACGGCATTGGCAACTATCGCCATAAATCCATGCTCTTCGAAGGCAGTTGCGTAGGTGCCAAAGCCGAGCGAGAATTTACCCCCGAGGATTTTGTCGTTGCCAAGAAGGCCGCAGAAGAGCTATTCCCGACCCTTAAAGGCAAAAAATATACCCGACAGTTCAACGGCTTTATGGCCTTTTCAACTGACATGGGACCCATCATGGGCGAGACCGAGATCCCTGGGTTAAACGTCTGCTTGGGTGTCTGGGTCACTCACGCTGGTGGCGTGGGCAAGACTATGGCTGAATGGATGGATAGCCGCAGCAGCGAATTTGCTATGGCCGAAGGTTGGAGCAAGCGTTTCCAACCCCACGCCACCTCCAAAAGCTGGATGTACGCTTGGGTGGATCGTCAATATCAAGAAGTTTATGACATCATCCATCCGCTTGAACAGTTTCAGAGGCTGCGTAACGTGCGGGTGGCCCCTTTTCATCAGCGGCTGGTTGAGCAGGAAGGGCATTTTCACTCGGTTGGTGGGTGGGAGATGGCCCACTGGTACGAGGCCAATGCCCGTCTGCTGGAAGAGTACGATGAGCGGATTCCCCACCGAACGGGTTGGGAGTCTATGAACTGGTCTCGTGTTCAGGGAGCTGAGCATCTGGCGTTGCGGGATAAGGTAGGTCTATACAATATTGCCAACTTTGCCAAGTTTGATGTATCGGGTCCTGGCGCGGTTGAATTTTTAAACTATATAGCCGCCAACAACATCAATAAACCTGCTGGCAAGATCGTCTACACGGCCCTATGTGACGTCACTGGCGGTATCAAAGCGGATTTGACTATCACCCGCTCACGGGAAGATAGCTTTGTGATCCTAACCGGCGGCGGCACAGGACCTGCCGATTTAGCTTGGCTGCGAATGCACGCACCCACCGACGGCTCGGTCAGGATCAATGACATCACCTCAACCTATTCAGGCGTTGCCCTTTGGGGCCCTAAAGCCCGGACTGTACTAGAGCAAGTAGCTGAGGAAGATGTCTCCAACGAAGCATTCCCCTACTTTACCGCTAAGCCGATCCATATTGGCCCCATTCCTGCGATGGCTTTCCGCCTCTCTTATGCTGGCGAATTAGGCTGGGAAATTTACTGCCCCAGTGAGTATGGTCTAAACCTGTGGGATTCACTCTGGACCGCGGGCAGGGAGCACGGCATCTTTGCTTTGGGATCTGGGGCCTTTAACTCCCTTCGTGTAGAGAAAGGTTATCGTGCCGTTGGCTCGGACCTGACCACCGACTATAACCCCTACGAAGCTGGGCTAGGCTGGGCCGTGCGTTTGAAGAAAGGAGATTTCTTGGGTCGAAATGCTTTGCTCAAAGTCAAGGAGTCAGGTGTTGCCAAAAAACTCTGCTGCCTCACCTCCGATGATCCCGATGCAATGGCCCTTGGCAAAGAACCAGTCTTTTCTAACGGTACCACCTTAGGCTACCTAACCAGCGCTGATTTCGGCTATACAATTGGGAAGATGGTGGGATATGCCTATCTCCCTATTGACTATGCTGAGCAGGGAACTGAAGTAGAGATCCAATATTTTGATCGCCGCTTTGGTGCCGTCGTTTCGGCTGATCCGCAGGTGGATCCAGAGATGGCACGATTGAAAGGGTGACCTGAGGACGTTTTTTCCACATGCGTAGGAGCAAAAAACATGTTTAGTATACTTCGTCAAGGATTCAGCAGCCAACGGAACCGCAGTCATTTAATTCAGCACCTCACTACAACCGATACAGGGCCTTCGTCCCTGGAGAAACTCACTCATCTGATCGAAGAGGAAGATACATTCAATCACACTCCGTCAACACTGGTTCTGCTGCTGTTGGCACAAAAAGAGGCATCCCAAACTCATCCACTCCATAGTCACCAATCTGCATTTGAATTGACTCGGAGAGTAACCAATCAATAAATGTGTTGGCCAAACCAGCTTGAATATGGTCGCCTTTTTCTGGGTTGACTGTTAGGACGCTGTAGGGATTGAAGAGCCGCTCATCCCCCTCAACGGCAATGGTTAGCTCTATACCCTGTACCGTGCGCTTTAAGTAGGTAGACCGATCGCTCAATGTATACGCAAGCAGTTCATTGGACATGGTCAATACGGCACCCATTCCTTGACCGGTAGACCGATACCATGACCCTGATGGTTCAACGCCTGCAGCTTTCCAAAGGAATTTTTCCTTAATGTGGGTGCCTGAGTCGTCTCCTCGGGAGACGAACGTGGTTTGGGCTGTTGCTATGGCTTGGAGTGCCTCGCTTGCATCATGGCTTCCCTCAATAGCTGCAGGATCATCCGGCGGTCCCAAAATGACAAAATCATTGAACATCACTTGGTGCCGCCGCACGCCGTGACCTGCTTCCACAAACTCCTCTTCCCGAGCACAAGCATGCACCAGAAGAACGTCTGCATTGCCATCTTCACCTAATTTGAGCGCTTGGCCTGTCCCCACAGCTACTACAGAAACCGTGACACCATGTTCACGTTCAAAGGCGGGTAATATTGCATCCAGCAAGCCTGAATCTTGGGTGCTGGTCGTAGTTGCCAGAATGAGCGTGGGGGCATTTTCATTTTCCGCTGCTTGGGACATTTTGGCATCTAGGCCAACACAGCTTGCCAAAAACAAGACAGATAACGTAGCCACTAAACTCAAACCCGTTTGAATTCTGGCGTTTGGTCTCTCAAGTATGAGGTGTAGAAAATTCCGGTTTGTAAATCGGCCTTCGTATAACCATGCAAATAATAAGGCAAACCAGTTCATCAGTAAATCATCTCTCCACTCACAAATGCTTCCGTTGTTGGATGAGTTGGCTCAGTAAAGATCTGTTCGGTTGGACCCACTTCAACGATCTGCCCCTCTAGCAGAAAGGCAACCCTATGGGCCAGCCGTCTAGCTTGGAAGATATTGTGGGTAACCAGAACCGTTGTCCGCTTTTGCATTTGGTTATATTGTTGAACAATTGACTCGAGTAAGGCTACGTTTGGCGGATCCAAATTCGCCGTTGGTTCATCGAGTAACAGCACATCGGATTCAAGAATCATAGCCCGGGCCAGCGCCACTCGCTGCATCTCCCCACCAGAGAGGGTACGCGCCGACTGATCTGACAGTGACGTGAGGCCAACCTGGGCCAGCGCTTGCATGACTCTATCTTGGCCGTCATGGCTATGTTTTCCTCTGTGGATCTGTAGGCCTCTCAAGCGTAACCCGTAGGCGACGTTCTCATAGACGCTTCGGTTGAGCAGAGCCGGACGTTGAAAGACCGTTGTAATGCTGCGTCGCAACCGCAGCGGAGGAGGACTAGATGCAGAGTAAGATTCATTTTCAAAGCGTATGGTCCCCTGGGTAGGGGCTTCCAGAAAGTTTAGGAGCCGTAAAAGTGTGCTCTTGCCCGAACCGCTTGGCCCAATGACGGCCAAGATTTCCCCTCGTTGGATGGACAGAGCCTCTATCTGCAGCACCGTACGCGTCTGGTATCTTTTTTGGATGTTTTCAAGGCGAAAGATAGGATTCAACATACCGATTGCCAGAACAGTTCTGTCCTCCCTTCTTGGAATTGCCCAGAGTGAATTGGCCCAGAGCCGGGACAAGACTTTTCTGGCAGAGTATAATGGCTATACATTTGGAGCTCCCACAGAGTGTCCTCTCTGAAACCAGCCGCCCTGAAACCACAGAATAATTCCGTTGCTCAAAAAAGCCAGCAAGAGTAAAATCATACCCAAGGCAATGGCCAAATTAAAGTTCCCCCTTCTGGTTTCAAGGACGATAGCCGTTGTTAGTACGCGCGTCTGATTTTCCACGTTGCCACCCACCAGCATCACTGCGCCCACCTCGGCAATGACTCGGCCAAACCCTGCCACTACAGCAACCAGTACCCCAGCACGAGCTTCCCGCAAAATCGTCAATGTAATCTGCCGGGGTGTTGCACCGAGGGCCGCGATTTGTCGCCGTAATTCAGAATCCACGCTCATCACGGCGTTCATGGTAAAGCCTACGACCAAGGGCAGGGCGATGATGGTTTGAGCAAATATCATCGCACTGGGAGTAAATAGAGCGGGGACAAGGGCTAAATCCAATTCTGCTAGAGGGCCATTACGAGAGAGGAGTAGATAAACAAGTAAGCCAACAACAACTGGAGGTAGCCCCATTCCAGTGTAGATCAGAGCCGTTGCTAAACCATGACCCCAAAATCGGGTCAATCCCATTATTGCGCCGAGCGGGATGCCCGCTATTGTACTAATAAGTAAGGCAGTGCCAGAAACTTGTATCGTAAGCAGGACAATCTGGGCTAGGGCCGTGTCACCCATCAAGATAATGCGAAAGGCTTGGATCAGGTCGCTCAATTATGCCTATGCTCCATTTGATCCCTCTTTAGAATTCTGCCAGTACCTGACCCATTTGAGAGGTCTGATAGCCGCCCATTGAGAGGACGCGCTGAGCGAAACCAGAATCTGGGTTGCTGATAATGGCTAGCAATGGGGCTAGCAGATTACTCTCAAAATAGTCTACTGGTATCACCAGATCATAACGCTCCTGTAGAAGTGGCACAAAATCGAGATCCAGCGCACGAGCCGCGCCTAGGATCCCTAAGCCGCAGTCCGCAGCCCCACTCTTAACGGCTGCGGCCACGGCCAAATGAGTATATTCCTGGCGAGCATACCCCTGAATTTGGCGGGGGTTGATTGCCTGTCGCTTTAACTCATAATCAAGCAATACCCGGGTGCCTGCCCCCCGCTGTCGATTGACAAAAGCAACATCATCACGGAGAAGATCCGACAAGGTCTCTACCCCTTTTGGGTTTCCCCTTTGCACAATCAATCCCTGCTCTCGCTCAACAAAGCTAAGCAAAACGCCCTTAACGCCGTGGGGCGTAAGCAGGCGCTGGATATAGTCAATGTTGTACGCTCCCGACTCTGGATCAAGCAGGTGTGCTCCGGCAAAGTGAGCCTCTCCCCGCTGAAGCGCTAGAAGACCACCCATACTGCCCACGTGAGCCGATGAGAGGGTTAGTTCAGGGTGCCCTTGGCGTAAAGTGTCGGCCAACAGATCCAGGGCCATGTCATGGCTACCAATGGCAACAATGGTTCGGTCAATGGACTCTAACGAACGATGTAGATCAACTGTAAGGCTGTCGTTGGCATTGTGGCCTTCGGAAAAGCGAGGAATGGTTACCATGCCATCAGCCTTCACTAAGGACATGATCACACCCGCACCTCGGCCCAAGGGAGTGGCCACAATCCGTTCACCCACCCGCCCCACAGTCACCCGCATAAACTCATCTTCACCCATGGGGGAAAGAGTTTTGCGCGTGAGAGTTGCTTCCACTTGAGGTGGTACTGGTGGTTGCATACCCTGCCAGCGATAGAGTAAAGGAAGAATGATACGATCAAAGGTGACGGCTGCAGAAACAGGATAACCAGGGATGCCAACCAGGGCTTTGCCTATCCCGTTGGTGCAAGCGGTTCCCAGTATGACAGGATGCCCTGGCCGGATGGCAATGCCGTGGACCTGGAGTGCACCCACCTCTTGGACAATGGCGGATGTATAATCCTCTGAGCCAGCCGATGAGCCAGCGTTGATGGCCACCAGATCATGGTCTGCTAATGCAGCAACGACCGCATCTCGAATCGTTTCATACTTATCAGCTACAATGGGCAATCGGGTTACATCGCAGCCTGCCTCTTCAGCCTGGGCACCCAGCATGATTGAGTTGTATTCGATAATGTCGCCAGGCTTGAGGGGCGCACCAGCTTGAACCAATTCGGTTCCTGTGGGCTGAATGGCTACCCTTGGGCGGCGGTAGACGGTCACCTCTGCGTGGCCAGAGCCGGCAATGGCTCCCAAATCGGCCGGGCGCAATTTATGATTGGCAGGCAGCACCAGCTCCGTGGCCACCATATCCTCACCCATGGGGCGCACATATTGCCACGGGGCAGACGCAGCCAAAATCTCTATAGCCTCCCCTTCCTCTTCCCCGTCACTTATCGCAACCCGCTGGGTGTTCTCGATCATAATGACTGCGTTCATGCCCTCAGGCAGCGGATCGCCCGTATCGACAGGCAGCGCGTCAGAGCCAATGGTAAGCTGCTTGGGGCTGGTTTCGGTGGCACCGTGAGTGGCTTCAGCTCGGACCGCATAACCGTCCATGGCAGCAGCATGATAGTGGGGCGATGAAATCTTGGCCCAAACCGGTTCCGCAGTCACTCGCCCCAGCGCGTCGACAACCGAAATGGTTTCGACTCCACGAGGTGAGAGCAGATCACTCACCTTTAGCGCAGCATACCAAGCATCTAAGGCTTCATCTAAGGGAACATCATGGAGGTAGTAGTTGCGCTGATTCGGCTGCAAAGCGTTTGCTTGTCCATCAGTAGCATGTTCCGGATTCACTCGTCGATCTCCCTATATTCATTGCCGTCCACTTCTTTCCACACCAGCCGATCAAAGCCAATAGAGACGATTGCGTATATGCGTAGGCGCAAGGCAGAGCCGTATTTATTCTCTAGTGCTTTCTGATAACGTTTGAGCTGGATCTGGGCCGCATCCAACTGCTCTTTCACCGACGCAAGCTTACTTAATGACGCCTTGTCCTTTTTCCGAATTGCTTCACCCGTCAACCCTGTGTCGCTCACCTTAACAAACTTAAATTCAAGCAGGATATCGAAAAGCGCATAGCCTCGCACCTCTGGACGTATCATCATAATTAGATCGGCATACGTTCTCTCAAGAGCAGCTTCTGAATCCATGACGTAAAGCGTGTCATTATAGAGAAGGGTCAAAAACGCTGTCTTAATGGTTAGCTCATTGGCGCTTAGATAGTCTCGATTATCAAATATTTGAAAATAACGTTCTTCGACAAAATCACAAATCGGCTGAATTTGGCCGTGTCGGAAGAGCTGTTCAGCTGCGTATTGGGCTACGTCTTGGTCAGCATCATTGGGTAATGTCATTTCAAGAAGTCGGTCGACATATAGCCTGCGCATCACAAGGTTGGGTATTTCTAGCTTCAGTTGTCCGTAAACAGTTCGCCCATTAAGGGTTAGAATGCCCAGATGATAGAGCAAGGATGCCATGCGATCCCGGCGCTTGGTCTGTGATAGGATCTCACCCAGTGTAAAATCTTGACGAATGGCATTGACGCTAACCGTTTTGCTCTCATCAATGGCATTCTCCAGCAGCTCTTCTCCTCCAATATGGTTTGAAATATAGACTAGCTTGTTGTAGTCTGTTGAGAGGTTTTTGTCGAGCATTTCTGCCGGATAGGCGCAGGTGCGCTGGAGGATATCAAGAAAATAGAATGTAAGCGTTGGGCTGTAAACACAATACGCTTCACCCACGGTGAAGCGAGAGCCATTATAGAAGAGCTTCATCAGATCGAGCGCTTCGTTTACCTGAGCAGATGGAAGTTGGCAGGTGTGAATGACTTGTTCCAGAAGAGGCTTTACTTCATCCTGCTGAAAGCCACAGATGTCATTGAAGTCCTCTCTTAGTGATGTATCAATTGAAACGTTAAACCCACTTGTTGTGTCGCTAAGAACTATGGGAGAGACGCCTGTTGCAAATAGTCGCCCCAACCCATCACCAGAACCGGCAGATTTGATATTTTTGAAGACTGTCTTGAGTAATCCTTCACCAGAGATGAGAGCCGTATACTCCTCCTGACTCTGATTGCCCCGAGCCATCATTACCTCATTGGCAAAATTATCATATTCGTCAATAAATAGGTAGAGTTCAAATCCAGAATGCTGTACAACAGAGAGCATCTGATCAAAGGAAATCAGTGCATCCGTTGGGTGGAGTTGAATGTCTGCTTTTAGGTAGGATGCGTACTTGAGGGCGAATCTTTGGACGCGGGAATTGATGTGATTGAACATCGAATCTCGCATGTCGTTTTGGGAACGACTGATGCCAATCCGTGAAAAATCCCAGCGCATCACCATATAGTGGTTGCACAGAGGTGTAGGATTCTGTCCAATCGCTAAATTGCCGAAGAGAAATTCGAATCTATCCGACTGAGCAATGTCATAATAGTTCTCAAGCATAGAGAGGAGTAAGCTTTTCCCAAATCGTCTGGGTCGCAGGAAAAAGAGATACTTTCCCGACTCTTCAATGAGAGGGATTCTGTCTGTGCGATCAATGTATACATAGTTGTCGCGGATCAATTCGTCGAAATCGCTGATCCCATAGGGAAACTTGATCATCTATGTTCTTCAACCCAGCTTACCAGGCCGATTGCTCGCAATCGCTCTGCATTTCTCTATCTGATGTAACCAAAGGGGCATTGCTCTTTGTTCCTTTCAGCCCGTACGAGTCTCAAAACCTTGACTAAGGAATCGGAATTAAATAACTTGTGCATAAGATCTCTCAATCCTTCAAGATGACATGCCCAACTTATTTAATGCTCATTCCTAAAGACAATGACGTTTCAATTTCAAGCCTTCTACTGTTAGTGTAATTCTATCATAACCCAAGACCCTTCATACAGCCCACCCGCATCTAACGGTACCTGGAGAACTCCGTCCGCGTGGACCAGCGTGTAGATGAGATTCGACTTACCCAAGACGGGTACGGCCCACTGTTCCCCCTCCCTCTCTTCTAGCTGAACCTGGACGTAATCTTCTCGCCCAGCAACTGATGAAACGTTACGGGCCAAGCGGGCCTGGGTTTTGCGCGTAGTCAATTTGTCAGCTCCCAGCATACGCTGAATCGTGGGGGCAACCAATAGCCCAAAGATGACCATGGCCGAGACTGGATTGCCGGGCAAGCCAAAGACTGGTTTGCCGTCGCAGACCGCTACGATGGTCGGTTTGCCTGGGCGCACGCTGACACCGTGGAGCAGAACACCCGGTCTCCCCAAACTAGCGATAACGTCCATGCTCATATCCCGATACGACACAGAGCTTCCTGCCGAGAGTACCACCATGTCGGCTTCTGTATGGGCTTGGGTCGCTGTTGCTTCTAGCGCTTCCCAGTTGTCTGGAACGATGCCATAGAGGATGGGTTCGCCCCCAGCACGTTGGGTACAGGCAGCCAAGGTAAAGGAGTTAATGTCGCGGATCTTTCCAGGCTGAAGGGGTTGATTGGGTGCAATGACTTCATCCCCAGTAGAGATGATGGCTACTTTTGGCGGTTGGGCTACGCCGATTTCAGTAATCCCCAAAGCCAACAGCGCACCAATATCTTGTGGTCGTATTTGTTTGCCTGGTTTTAGAACTGGCTCCCCTTGGCGCACATCCTCACCAATCTGGACCAAATTCTCTCCAATTGCCACTGGCTTTAGGGCTTCTATGCTCTGCTCATCAACCGGCTGGGTATTCTCGAGCATAATCACTGCGTTGGCCCCCTCAGGCAGCATCCCTCCTGTATGAACGAGTGCTGCTTGACCGACCCCTATTTCCAGATCGGTGGCCTGACCCATGGGCACTTCCCCTGCCACGTCCAAAAGAGCTGGAAGTCCAGCCGTTGCCCCGTAGGTATCTTCAGCATTGACCGCATAGCCGTCCATTGTGGACCGCACAAAGTTCGGCAGATCCTGGGGCGATGTGAGCGGCTGGGCCAGAATTCGATCCAGCGCTTGGCTTGTTGATAGTTGAATAGCGCTAACGGTAGGGGTAAAATGTTGGTCAAGCAGTAATCTCGCTTCTTCTGGGGTACGGACGGTGAAAAATTCGCTCATGGATCAGTTTTTCGGTTGTTCAGTTGCCAGCCTTGGGTCCGCATAAGGCTAACTCGTTGATTGTCAATATAATTGTTTATGATTATACTCATCAGTAGTCCTTCTTCGTTTGGTCGCCTAGTCCAAAGTCGACTCAGGTGATGTCATTTCCATTTCCCGTCTTCACGGGCACAAGCTAACAAAGGACCAAGGACCAATACGAAATGATCATAGCGTATGTTCTAATCCAAGCCAAGAATCAGGGTAAGAGATAAAATGAAAATCGATGTCATGCTCCTCAACAACGACCTGTCGACTATGGCGGAGTATGTACAAGCCGCAGAAACTTTGGGGTTTGATGGGCTTTGGACTGCTGAGACAAATCATGATCCCTTTTTTCCCCTGGTGGTCGCCACAGAACACAGCCACCAAATTCAGTTAGGGACGGCGATTGCCGTAACCTTTCCTCGGGCACCAGGGACACTGGCCCAGATTGGTTGGGATCTGGCTAAGTACAGCAAGGGTCGCTTTATTCTGGGCTTAGGCTCTCAGGTGCGCGCCCACAACGAGAGACGCTTTGGTGCCACATGGGATAAGCCGGTACGACAAATGCGTGAAAGCATCGAGGCCATTCGGGCCATTTGGCATAGCTATCAGACGGGTGAACGGCTACAGTATGAAGGGGAGTACTTCAAGCTATCGCTGATGACGCCTTTTTTCAATGCTGGACCGATTGAGTATCCAAATGTACCGATCTACATTTCTGCCGTCAACAAGCTTATGCTGCGGCTGGCCGGTTCTCACTGCAATGGGGTTCACCTCCATGCCATCAATACTGTGCGCTATCTTGCTGAGTACGCTTGGCCCCAAATTGAAGCGGGTATGCAAAAGGGTGGACGCAGCCGTAGCGAATTCCAGGCTGCGGCTGGCGTATTTGTGATTCCCACAGATGCTCAGGAGTCAGCCAAGATCGAAGCGTATGTACGCCAGCAGATCAGCTTCTATCTGAGCACGCCAGCTTATCGTATTGTGACCGAATTGCACGGTTGGGAAGAGGTTGGTTTTCGTTTGAGCAAGATGGCGCGCCGCGGCGAGTGGCAAGAGATGCCAACTTTGATCTCGGATGAGATGATGAGTGAATTTGTTGTGAGTGAGAAATGGTCTAAACTGCCTGGCAAACTGCGGGAGAAGTATGGCACACTCTTAGATCGAGTTAGCTACTATCTACCATATACACTGGGTGAAGAGGACGAGGGCTGGCGGGAGACGGTATTAGGAATGAAAGGTCTATTTTGAGTAAACATACGATTGCGATTATCGGCGGCGGAATCATCGGTTCGTTTGTGGCTTACTTTTTGGCACGCTCAGGGAGGGCTGGTGACATTGCTGTAATTGAAGCCGATCCGTCCTATCAACGGGCATCAACACCCAATGGCGCTGGTGGCGTTCGTCAGCTCTTTAGCCGACCAGAGAATATCCAGATGTCGAATTTTTCGATTCGTTTCTATCGCGAATTTGCTCAGACAATCGCTGTGGACGGTGAGGCGGCTGACATCGATTTCAACCAGCGAGGGTATCTCTTTTTAGTTGGGGCGCAGGGTGCTAAGCAACTTGAGACAAACTTTTCGCGCCAGGTACAAGAAGGCATCAATGTTCAGTTGCTGGATCGGACGGAACTGGCTCAGCACTATCCGTCGCTCGGACTGGGTGATATCGTCCTTGGTTGTTTGTCGCCAACCGATGGCACCATTACCACCCGCTTGGCCCTAAAGCATCTAAGGCATAAAGTGGAACGGTTGGGTGTCTCCTATATAACTGCGAGAGTAACCGCTCTGGAAACAGCTCTGAAAACGAGTGGCAAGCGTGTGCAAAGAGCTATACTTGATGATGGAAATGTGGTTGAGGCCGACCTCTTTGTGAATGCAGCTGGTGCATGGGCCAGCCAGATTTCAGAGATGGTGGATATGTACTTACCGGTCCAGCCCATGTGTCGCGTCAAACACTTCTGGACCTGCGAAGAGGAGATTGAACCACTACCGCTGGTCAAAGACGAAAGTGGTCTCTTCTTTCGCCCTCAAGATGGCGGCTTTATTGGCGGGCGGCCCAGCTTTGAAATCAAGCCGGGGTTTAGCTTCTTGCCAGAGCATACAGAGACCCATCAGTACTTTCATGGCTACTTCGATCGGACAGTCCGTCCCCTGCTGACGACCCGTCTTCCCGCATTTCAATGTGCTCAAAATAGCCAATCGTGGACAGGTCACTATGCTCAAAATACACTAGATGGTAACATGATCCTTGGCCCCTGGCTGAACGAGCTACCTAACTTCTACGTTGCCTGCGGATTCTCGGGCCATGGAATCATGCACGCCCCTGCTGTGGGACTGGCTCTGACGGAATTGATTTTGGACGGTCATTATTCGACCATGGATCTCGAGCGGATGTCCTATCGGAGAATTATCGAGAATAAACCGTATTCGGAAGAGGGGATTATTTAGGCATATGTGCATCCCATTTTCGAGGATTCTCTGGCAAACCTCAAAAATTGGGTACGCACTTACAATTGATGATTATTCAATCAAAGAGGAAACTTATGTTAGAAACAACTATAACCAAGAAAAAGATGGAAAAAATTCATCCTCGTATTCCCACTCTATTCGAGCAGCTTAAACAGGGGCGTGCCTCGCGGCGAGAATTTCTGCGCACCGTCACCTTGCTAGGAATGTCCCTGGGGGCCGCGCAGCTCGCGGCGGCTTGTGGCACCACGCTAAGTGTTGGTGAGTCTACTGAGGCCAAGCCAAGCGAGGGCGCAGAAACAACCACGGATGGTGCAACAACGGGCAACATTAAGCGCGGCGGCATACTCCGCGTAGGGACGTCTGTCAAAGCCATCGATCACCCAGCCCGTTACGCATGGGGATTCGATGCCAATCAGACGCGCCATGTTTTTGAATACTTGACCGAGACCGGTAGCGATAATATCACACGGCCCTATTTATTGGAGAGCTGGACGCCAAACGAGGAGTTAACTGTCTGGACCCTGAAGCTAAGAGAGGGCATTACCTGGACCAACGGTGAAGAACTGATTACTGACCACATCCGGTTTAATTTTGGTGAATGGTTGAATCCAGATACTGGCTCGTCGATTTTAGCGCAGTGGCAAGGGTTTCTTACCATCGATGGGGTTGAGATCGTTGATGACCATACGCTACGCCTGAATTTAGAGGCCCCCCTGCTGGCAGTACCTGAGCAGCTCTTTCACTACCCAGCACAGATTCTACATCCAAGCTTTGATGGCGATGTGACCTCGGGCCAGAATGTGAGTACGGGGCCGATGCTCCTCAAGGAATATATCGTCGGCGAGCGGGTTATACTTCAACGCCGTGATGGTTATTGGCAGAATGGTGCCGACGGCAATCCTTTGCCCTATTTGGACGGCATGGAGTTTATCGACTTGGGTGACGATCAGACGGCACATGTTGCGGCTCTTACAAGCGGGCAGATTGATACTATCTATGATCCACAGCCAGATACCTTCTTGGCGTTAAAAGATAACAACAATGTTGCCATTCAAAGCGTGGGTTCTGCCGCCACGCGCGTATTGCGCTTTCGTGTTGATCAGGAACCGTGGGACAACCAAGCGGTCCGAATGGCAGTGAAGATGTGCCAGGATCGTACTAAGATTTTGGACGCAGCCTACTTTGGTGAGGGGATTGGCGGCTACGATACTCACATTTCCCCCGTACACCCCGCCTGGGCACCCATGGATCTCCCTGACTATGACCCAGAAGGAGCCAAGGCGCTTCTGGCGGAGGAAGGTCATGAAGATTTAGAGTTCTCCATCTCGGTGGGTACAGGCTGGCCAGATATTATTGCCTATGCCGAGACGCTGCAAGAGGACGCCAAGGCGGCAGGCATTACGATCACGCTCGATACCATGCCAAATTCTGCTTACTGGGATCTATGGACAGAAACAACAGTCGGGATAACCTTCTGGGGACACCGTCCGCTGGCCGTTATGTTGTTGCCGCTGGCTTACACCAACGACGCAGAGGGCAATCCTGTTGCGTGGAATGAGACGCGCTGGGCCGATGATGAATTTTCCGAAATTCTCAAGCAAGCACAAGGAACGGTGGATATCGAAGCCCGCCGCGCGCTGTATGCTGAGCTACAGCGCATACAGCAAGAGCGAGGATCAATTGGTGTTGCCTATTTTATCAATGTTTGGGCTATCTACAACCCTGCTTTCCAGAATATGCAAGCACACCCAACTAACTATAATCTGTGGCGCGACGTCTGGTATGATGCCGATATTGCTTCATGATAATGAGTGTGCTTAGACGGCCTGCCACCAATTTTGCCCCCTTGAGAAATTAGGTGGTAGGCGAGCTGTTAGATCTTCCCATGGATACTTTCTTACCCACAACCATATATCGAACGAGAGGACGACTTCCTGTCGAAACCGTTCGCACTGCTTCATAGCCATTAATTCGGTGCATCCAGTAGGCGGATACCTCAAAGCCAGCTTTTTCCAACATATAGCTTATCGTGGCCCATGTTTGTGTACACGAGAGTGGTAACTGATCAGGATAGGATTTATAGCTCCCTTGCCAGTGGTCCCGAAACCATAGTGCCTCTACCACAGCGACACGTCCGCCAGGTTTCAGCCAACCCCACCAATTTTGAAATGTCTGGATAGGGTCTACAAAGTGGCAAGCAACGTGCTTACAACTAATTAGATCAAACGTGTCTGGTGAATAGAAATCAGCGGCATTCTCAATGTCATCCACAAGTCCGAAGTTGACATTGGGATATGCCTCCTGGGCAACCGTCAACATTTCTGGTACAAAATCGACGCCTCTAACGGTGTATCCACACTGAAGAAGGGCATTGGTATGAAATCCTGTACCACAACCAACATCAAGCGCATGTTGGGACTTGGACCCCGCAAGAATTTCGCGGATGTCGGCTACGTACAGAGGTATTGCCTCGGCGGGTATATCATGACTGTAATCAACCTCGAAAGCCGGGGCTTCTTCGCGATAGTCATTTTTGATCTGTTGCTTTATATCCATCATCGCCTATTTTGAGCTTTGTGCGTAATCAGCGGTAAGAATGCATTGGACACACTCAAAGCCAATGATCCACCATATAACAAAATCGAACTGAAAATCCCCAAGTGGAAAAAGAAGACACCGCTGACACAAATCAGCCCAGGCGTGACCGTCATGATGGTGCTTGTTTTCAGGTTGGTGTCCATTTCATGGGCCAGCGACACAAGCAACAGCAATTTGTCCAATGTTCCATTCATCAGAACAATGGACGCTGAATCAACGGCAACGTTGGAGGCTCCAGAGAGCGAGATAGATACGTTGGCCTTTTTGAGCGCAATCGAATCATTGATGCCATCACCAACAAAGCAGATAGATCTCCCTTGGGCTTGTAGTTGCTCAATTAAGGAGGCTTTTTCATGAGGCAAAACTTCGGCAAAGTAATCGTCGACGCCCAACGCACGCGCCAGATTCTGGGTCGGTTTTTGACGATCACCAGAGATAATGAGCGTAGACATGTTCTGTTTTTTCAGATCACGCACGATTTGTCTAGCTTCAGGGCGTATCGTTGGCGTCAGTTCAATGATACCGCCAAGCTGGGCATCAACTGCCACATAGACCAGCGACGTTCCCTCCTCTTCGGCAGACTTCTCTAACTGATTGACCGATGGTGGTACTGCAATTCCTTCGAGTTCCATAAATCGACGGCTACCAACCCGCACAAGTCGGAACTGTGCAGCCTCATCCTGCCCAGCTTGCACATGCATCTTGACGCCGTAGCCAATTTCAACCGCGGCATCAGCCACGGGTGGTAGCATGATATTCTGCTCATTGGCTTTGTGTCGAATCGCCCGCGCAATCGGATGTGTTTGTTTATGCTCTGCGGCTGCGGCATAGGTTAACAGATCATCCGTCTCATACCCATGTAGTGCGTGAATTGTTCCCACCGTCGGTACTTCCCCAGTTAGCGTTCCTGTTTTGTCAAATACAAACGTATCAACCGTTGAGAGTAATTCTAATGAGCGGCCATCTTTGATCAAAACCCCATTTTCAGAGGCAATGCGCAAAAAGTTAAGCACGGTGAGTGGCGCGGCGAATTTCATCTGATAGCCAAACGAGCTGAGAAGAACGGCCAGCGCGCTTGTGCTACCCAAAAGAGGAAGCGCAAGCAGACTAAGCCCCAGCGTCGGCCATGCCCCTTGGTCGATGATGCGCTCCCCTCTGGATTGAATGCTCGATTTAAAGTCGCTGGTTTCGCTCAGTATTTTCCCGATCTGTGCGGCGACCGTGGCTTGCCCTGTTTCTTCAACTTCGATGTATATTTGACCCGACAAGACGATCGTCGATGCAAGGACTTGATCTCCCTCTTCTTTTTGAATCGGTTGTGACTCTCCTGTCAATGCACTCTGATCAACCAAACCACCCCCGTTGTGAATAACGCCATCAATAGGAATTGTTTCACCGGCATGGACCGCAACAATATGACCCCTTGCCAGTTGTTCGAATGGAATTTCAATCTCTTCGGCGCGCGCTCCATTGTCTCCCTTTGGCGACGTTTTTTGAATCCAGACGGAACGTGGTTTTGTGCCAAAAACATCCATCAGGCTCTTTTGGGATCGGTCTTCAGTCTGCCGGACGAGTTTTTCGCTGTAGAATAAAAAGACATGGGCAAATGCCGAGGCCACAAAATGCCCTGTGGCAATAAAAGCGACAGGTGCCAGGAACTCCACAAGCGAGACGCCAACGCTCTTGCCTTTGAGAATTTTTGTGGTCAGTCGATTTTTCAACAGACGAAAGACAACATAGCTAATCAGCAACACACCAAGAAGAGTAAGGAATGGAGAGATAAAGACCCCTGCAATATTAAGTGCCAATGAGGTTGCTGATAGTGTTAAATAGCGGTTGATTTGACGATCAACAGAATCGTCTTCCAGCTCATCGCCATCTTTCATGATATCGAATTGTTGCCATTGAGGGACAATACTGCCTAGCTGGGGTTCTGAGAGCAAATCAACTAATCGTTTTCTTTCCGTGTATCTTTGTAAAGCCTTGCGGCTAGGGCGACGCCTATTTACAAAATCAGCGATAAAATTTCTAACCATTAGTATGTTGAAAGCCTTTGATAGAATGTGCCTAATGCTTCACTGCTGTGATAAAGATTAACTCGTCGGTAAAACTTAGGTAGTCTTGGTCTGCGTACGCTTCTTCTAGTTCGGCAATACCTGCTCGCAGCTCATTATCATCAAAATAGCTAAAGGTAGACCAGAAACGGCTTCTTATCATGGCAAACCATTGCTGTTTTGGCAAGTATACTGGATAGCTGTGTGTCTGATAGGATACCGAAAAGCCGGCACGTTCCTGTTCTTCAACAAATAGTTCCGCCGGTGGTTGATGTTTTTCCCAAACCGCCAATGCAGCGGGGAAAAATGGATAGTGGACGAACGTTGGTCTTGTCACGGTCAGAAGAAGCCCTTGGGGGCGAAGCTGCTGGTAAACACCTCTGTATAATTGGGGCAAATCAACCAAAGGGACATGATGGATCATCCCCTTCATCAATATTTTGTCATAGCGGATTTTGGGTTGTTGTGCAAAGGTCACTGCATTCGCACAAAAGGGCTTAATGCCCAATAGATTTTGTGCTTGGTCCAACATGGCTTGGCTTGGCTCAACTGCCAAAACAGGGTTGCTCAAACCAGCATTCATATAGAGTGTGCTGCTAAAGACACCAGTCCCGCATCCCAGATCGACGACTTTGTCTTCTGGATTCAAGCGCATGGATTGCTGCACTTGCTCCAATTCCCAGCGCTGATAATCCGTACCCTCTTTGAGAAAGTAGGATTGATTGTATGATGTTGCAACCGTTGCATAATGTGAGATGGTTTTCGAAGCTGTATTTATGTTGTACTGTTTTTGCATTATCATATAGATTCCTTGGCATGGATTAGTTGGGAAGTCTTATTTGGGGCCTCCGCCCCACCACCTCGCTAGACTTGAGAAACAAAAAGCCGCGATATATATAATTTGCTACACTATATCAAGGAAACGTGGCGTGAACGTGGCGTGAACGTGGCGTGACCCTTGAAATTCTGAGCTTCATACTGTCTTTCAGGTAATTTATGGTTTTAAATACGGTGGGCGGACACAAATGCGGATTGGTTACGAGTGCTTAGGCAAATATAAATAGGTGCTTGTTTCTGCGTATATTATCGGGTACAATGTTGTTGTGTAACTTGAAACTACTCGGCTATTCGGAGCGAGTCATCTAGTTTCTTGGTTGGCTGACTTGAAACCAGCTAGCCAACATTTTGTGAAAAGGTCAGAGATGATTTGGCTGTTCGTAGGAATGAGAATCATATAAGTTGTGCATTATGGAGGTAGCATCCCCTGATGCGGGACTACAAAACGCGCAAGTTATTTACATTCCGTTCCTTAGTTGTTTCATAAGCCATGTTGGCTTCTTGCTAGGTAGTGATCGGGTGCCTGCCCCAGCGTGTCAAATGGATAATGTAGTAACAAGTCCTATCTTGCCATCGATTTTTGGACAGCAAAGGTATCTTGAACGGAGAATGATATGATCAGCAAAGAGACTGTTGAATTAACCAATGAACTCAGCGTTTTGCGCAGCATGGCTGGCGAATTAGAGGATTATATTATAGAAGGCGAAGTCTACCGTACAGTTCTTGTGCCTCAAGGTGGTGGCAACAGCTCTAGCCAAATGTCGGGCGGGGATCTTCTTGCTCGTCTGGCGGAATTGCAAGAGGCCAGCCCAACCATGTCTGCCACGGAACAGGCACAAGTCGCCGAAACTGCTGAGCAGATCCAGGCAACCATTCGCAGCCTGCGTACTCGCTTCCACGGAATTTTGGAGCGTGAGCTGAAAGCCCGGCGTGACATCTCTAAATGGGATGACGAGGAACGAATTAACCAGGACAAAGACAAGAACTATATTGCCCCAGCGGAGATGGACAACCGGAAGCGGATTGATATTATTCGGAAGACGTTGGCATCCTGATGATTGAGACATATTCCTCTGAAGGTGCCATCAGCCTCATTGATTCCGTCACAGATCAACTGACTCTACATAACGACTAATCAGGTGGAGTTTGAGTAGGAGAGCCTTCACCACCTGAAGACGAACTTGCACGGGAATAGGTTATCTCCCTATGGCTATCACTACAACTATTACAAAACGGCCTTAATGCTCCGATAGTTAAGGAGGTGGGTTATACTGAGAAAGATCAAATCATAGAAAAGAGTAAGATAGCAACGGGAATCGAGCAAAAATGCCAGGGCCACAACCAGTTCAGATAGAATTAGATGAAGAGACGAGAAAAGTGCTCAATAAGATGGTAAGAAGCTATTCAACACCTCAGCAATTGGTGCAAAGAATACGGATCATTTTGTTAGCTGGCACTGGTAAAAACCATAGCCAGATCAGTCGGGAGCTGGGCATCTCAATAGATATGGCCCGATTATGGCGTGAGCGTTGGGCAAGTTTTGCCCCCATCCCGCTCAAAGAGATGAGTGTGAGCGAACGGCTAGAAGATGCGCCCAGACCAGGCAAACCGTCAAGTATCAGTGCTGAACAGATGTGCAAGATTGTGGCGTTGGCTTGTGAAGCTCCAGAAAAATCCGGTCGTCCGATTAGTCAGTGGACAGGTCAAGAAATTGCGGACGAAATCATAAGTCAAGGAATTGTAGAGACAATCTCTCCCAGACATGCCCAGCGTTTGTTAAAAAAAAGATCTAAAACCGTACCAGATCCGCTATTGGCTGACACCGCCAGAGGATGAGGACCCAGACTTTGACGACAAAGTTAGGGATGTCTGCCAGGTCTATCATCTCGCACCAGAGCGTCATCAAAAAGGAGAGAGAACTGTCAGTTCAGATGAGCTAACTGGTGTACAAGCCCTAGAGCGAAAGCATCCAGGATTACCCATGGCACCTGGGAAAGTCGAGAGACGAGAGTTTGAGTATATCCGACATGGTACCGCTACTTTCATCCTAACCCGCGATGTTGTCACCGGCAAAGTCATTGCCCCGAGTGCTGGTATTTCTCGTACCGAAATCGACTTTCTAAAACATGTTCAGGCCGTGGTTGCCACCGACCCCACTGCCCTTCGATGGCATTTTGTGGTCGATAATCTCAATACCCATCTCTCTGAATCGCTCGTCATATGGGTCGCCGAGGAGTCTGATCTTGACATTGACCTCGGCCTCAAAGGCAAATCTGGTATCTTGCACAATAAGCAAACTCGGGCCGCTTTTCTCAGCGATCCCACTCACCGCATTGTCTTTCATTACACACCAAAGCATTGCTCTTGGCTCAATCAAATCGAAATCTGGCTCAGCATTCTCGTTCGCAAGCTACTACGCCGCGGTTCCTTTTCCTCCATTGAGGAGCTTCATGATAAGGTTTTGGCTTTTATTGATTACTATAACGACACTATGGCTAAGCCCTTTAAGTGGACCTACCAGGGCAAACCCCTTGAAGCTTAACTCTTGGCTTATTTGAGCCGCCTTGTACTAGTTAAAAGTTCTTCCTTTTCATTCCAAAGACATACACCCCATTGATATGTACCTGGTTTCAGATTTCCTTGATTGCCAAGAGCACCCAAATTGATGGAACCAGTGAATTCCGTTGCCAATATGGCTTCATTTATACCAAAAGCTTGATGAGGTTCATTTTGCCAAAAAGCGAGTTGATATTTAGCTCCAGGAGGTGGTTCCATTGGGACTTGCCATGAAAAAGTAACTCGCTCTTTGACTTCTATGCCATCTTCAGGCACAAGGAGATTTGCCATTATCTGAAACGGTGTCGGCGTAGATTTAGGTACATTTAAACGTTCACCTGCAGGGGTAAGTGTAGGTGCATGTGCGGGTGAAAGTGTATCTGTTCTAAAACGCTCAGGGGTGTTCAATGGATAAGAGGTATGTGACGGTGTAGGCGCATTTAAACGTATTGAAGATTGGTATGTAGTTGTAGGAATAGTGCCAACAGAAAGTGAAGTTGATGTTATAGTAGAAGTCGGATTCAAAGCTACTTCTGTCTCAGGTATGCTGACCGGGGTAACATTAGCCTCATGTGCATTTGTGATAATCAGAGTATTAGAAGGAAAGTCTGATCCGGTAGGTTGTTCAGTTGTTTCGGTAGTAGGTTGTGTAAAGATATTTTGACTGAACTGGGCTATAGTACCTACAAAAAATCGGGGTCCAGGCGATAGTAGAATTATCATTATGATAAACAGCGCAAGGAAGATGCCAATATAATAGTATATTTTCCAAATAGACGTGCGATTTTGATTAGCCACATAGGATCCAGTGAGGATAGGCTGTAACAATTCTAATTGCTCTGCGCGCTTTTGTAATGAGCGTATTAGTTTTTCATAACCTGATGACTCAAATAGATCCACCCACTGCCAGCTAGTTAATGGCGCTGGGACATCACACTCTTCTAGCTTTGCCGGTATCAAATATATTTCTTCGGGCTTTAGAGTCGCAGCACTTAAGGCCAAGCGAATCTCATCCTGGACGTACCCATCTCTACTCACTGATTCTTTTGACAAGCACACAAGAACAACATCCGAATTTCGTACCTCGTTTGGGATAACGATTTCCCAATTTTGACCTGGAAGAAGATTTTCTTCATCAAGCCAGGGTTCAATTCCATCGGATTTTAATTGTTGATAGAGTCTATGTACCTCTGCTTTGTCCGTTTTGGCATGACAAAGAAAAACGCGCAATTTAGAATGACTGATGTTACCTGCTAATGTAGAATCTATCCTATCAAATTTATGCTGGTGCTCTTTGTATTCGTTTACGAACTTGCTTAATCGAACATTTTCAGGATTCTGATCGGCAGCCGCGATTAACAGCTTATCAAGTTGGCCAGTACTTTCTGCCCAAATAATCAATCGATATACATCTTCAGAAAGATTTTCCCCGGCAGAGATGTTGTTGAGATTGGTATCAAGTCCAATACGCATCATCTGTTCGAGGTTGGGCCGAGAAGGAAAAGCACTTAGCAGAGACTCTTGGAGTTCTGAGAATTGGGGGCCTGATAAAAGTTTCATAACGTTGCCCAAGGATTTAAATAAAATGGTGGGAATCTATATGCAATCAACAGGACTCGTCAGTATGAAAAAAGCATACTATCTATGGAAATGAACATACTTTCTCCAAGAGAATGACATGAAGTCGTTATTCATCCCAGATGTGTTCCAACTCAACCCCTAATCCATCAACAAGCCGATTGGCAAAGGCGTAGTAGGCAGTTACTTGGTTGATATCTAGAATGGCGGAATCGGAGAAGCCTTCCTCTCGCAAAGCGATTACATCAGCCTCCACCATCTTCCATGGCTCCGCAGTGAGTTTGGAAGCGTAATCGAGCATAACACACTCTGCTTCTGTAATCTCGGCCATGTGATAATTCTCGGCAAGCTGTTCAACCAGTGCTTCTGCATTGACGTCACTCTTCTTCAGCAGTTTACGAAGGCCCGCTCCGTGCAGAGGTGTTTTCAATAGGTTCCCGCTCCGCCTGGGCGGGTGAGGCAATGGGCAACGGCGAACTCACATCTGATTCCCTTTCCTTTATCTGCCATACTCCTGAGATATTCCCATTGATGCGGAACCATCCTTCTTTAACATTTAGAATGATTCTATCCACAAGCAGTTTGAGAATCCGTTGCTTAAATTCAAACGAGGCATCTTCACTAATCCCTGCATCTTGTACATAGGCTGCAAACTCCAGTATCTTTGTTTTATCCGCTTCTACCTGTTCAGGTGAAAGCACCCGCTCACTTAGACTGTTTCGTTCCTGTTTCAGTGTGGCAACCTTCTCTTTGAGTGATTTGCGCCTAGCTGCATATTCAGTTTCATCAAACACATCCGCCATAAACGCACGGTAGAGCTTTTCATCTTCATGCGTACTATCGGCAATTTGCTGTTCAAGGAAGGCGATTTGCTTACGCAGTGCTGCTTGCCCCTTATCACTAAGCCTAGCATCGATTTGTTCAATCAGCGATTCTGGCTTCGTCATGAACTCACAAACGGCTATCCACACAGACTTTTCAAGTAGGTCTGCCGTCATACTACTTTGACCACACTGATGTTCTTGCTTCCAGTGGTGACTTTTTGGACAACTTCTATTACAAGCATATAATCGAATAAAATCTGGTTTGTTGTCCTCTGCATCTTTTAGATATTTCTTCTGTCGCTTTCCAGAATATCCATAGCCGCAACTATCACATTGCACCAATCCTGTTAGCAAATACGGGACTCTACCATTACGTCTCGCCATCTGCGCATGCTTATCGAGCATCGCATTGGCAGCCTCCCATAGCTCCACTGAAACAATGGGTGGAACAGGAACCAGTATCCATTCTTCTCTAGGCCGTTCGACTTTCTTTTTAATCATGCGGGTCGGTTCGCCTAGTCGCTGATTCTTTGCAGGAACCAAAATGGTCGTTGTTCTGTCGTGATAATACTCCCCTTTATAGAGTGGGCTGCGCACAAGACGGCGTATGGCGGCTGGCAACCAATACTTATAGCGGCCAGGGGGAGGAAATCTTTCTTCAAGATATTTGCACAACACAAATGTCCCCAGTCCCTCAACACCTATTTTGTAATAAATTAGCTGCATGATTTCTGCGTGTTCTGGGTGTGGAGCATAATATGTCTCTTGTCTGGCTTTAGAACTTGGGTTGCCATCTGCATCGACAAGCATAAAGCCATAGGCTGGAACTCTGGATGTGACCCGTCCGCTGCGGGCTTTATCGCGCATTCCTTCCCGCATGATCTCAAGGCTGCGTTCCATGCCATCCTGAGAAACGGCCCCCATGACAGCTCGTTCGATGCGAGAGGAAAATCCTTTCCAGAATAGAGTCTCTATCTGATGTTGTCGCATTTCGTCGAGCAAATAACCTTGGTGCCAATCGCTATTACGGGAAAGACGGTCAAGATATTCAATCACCACAATATTGGCACGCCGATCAGGGCGCGTATATTCAGCGCGCAATCTAGATAATTCGGGGCGTCCAGTAAATTCAAACCCCGTATGGTCATCGGCAAATACCATATCCCACGAGATACGAATCTCTGATTGAGCGGCAATTTCATGGACGCGTGCAATCTGCCGCGGTAGGCCAGAACGTCCTTCTTCAGCCTGCGCACTTGTAGAAACTCTTAGGTAAGCATATCCTGGCTTCCCTTGCGGGTCGCCCAAAACGCCATCTGATGCATGGCGATTAAATTCATCTTGAAAAAATGTGAGGTCGGCCATCATATTCTCCTGATATGGCCGCTACCGGAAAGGTGAGGGGAAGTGCGGGTTGACAATTCAGCCTTGCTAACGAATCATCAACCTGCCTTGTAATGTAGAATGATTTAGCTGGTCATCACCCCAAATTCAGCTTCCATGTCATCTAATGACACTGTCAGTATAACAGTCGCGTCCAAATGGTTATGGATACCGAGCAATGCTGCATTCCCCAGTACTTCCCGAATTTGAAAGACATTCAGATGCAACGTATGGCAGACATCATAGAGCGTGAGGATTTCTGTAAAAACGGCTTCCGGGAAATCATCACCAGCATCTTCCTCTAGCTGCATTCGTAGCTGACGCAAACCAGAAATTCCGGCAACGGTGGTACGCATATTGATATTCCTTTTCTACAAAGGAGCCAGAATTATGGTATGATAACCCTGGCAATTTTAAGGGACTGCATGACTCCGGCAAGAGTTAAAAATCACAGCCCTTTATCCGATACGAATTGCCACTAAGGTGCAAAGCCGGAAATGGATCTTCCGGCTTTACTCCTTCACCTTGATGTTAGTCATACATGCATATCACCTCCTTTAGAGTTGATGGTTCAATATGACAAAATGTTGGGGAAACTATCTATTTCTATCAGCCGATATTATAGGCAAAGGCGTGGCTGATAATTGCATTATCTCTTATTGCGACACACAGCGCAAATTAGTGACAGAGCGTGACAAGTGACGACAGAGACACCTGAACCCACTTCTATCGAACCAACCTGGTTAACCTTATCGCAAGCTGAAACCTATCTTCAAGTGTCACGCCGTACCGTCTATCGGCTCATGGAAGAGGGACGATTACCCTATTTCCGTATCAGCGGCACACGCCAGCGGCGTTTTCAGAAATCAGACTTAGACAAACTCATGATACCCGAAGATCCAAACACGCCAGTCGATGAGAATGATGAATTTAAGGATATAGACGACTAATTGGTGGCCGCATCATCGTCTAGCTCTGTTCTGCTTTTCTCCTGCTCCTTGCGTATGCGGGCAAGGGCTTCTCTGGCTTCCTGCCTATGCTTCTCCGTTATCCCCTTTTCCAATTCTTCCCGATGTTCGAGTAAAAAATCGATAAACATCTGCACGGCTGTTCTCATCCGTATTGTGTCATTGTACATAATTCACTCTCCTATATTTCTTGTATCAGACTCTGGCAAATATCCTCTGCTACCCTCGATCGTGAAGTTCATGTCATTCGCCCTTCTCCTTGTCTCCGCACCTGTTATGCTTCGGGCGGGTTCACTTCTTACGATTCCTGAACCTATTCCGGCCAAATTCATTAACGTTTACGATGGAGATACGCTCACAGTAGAGATACGACACACAGCGAATCGTGCCGTCCCACTCCCTGTTCGCTTGCTTAGTATTGATACGCCGGAATTCCGTGGTCAATATATTGCCGAGCAACACAGGGCCAGACTCGCGCATAACGCCTTGATTGCTCATGTGGGGCAAATGGTCATCCTCACCGACATTCAGGCCGGAAAATATTATCCTCGCCGCATCCTTGCCAGAGTTCATACGGTCACAGGTCAGGATCTGGGCCAGTTGCTTCTTCGTTTTGGTCACGGTCGCTCCTATCATAGAGACAGCGCGAGCTGGCTGCTGTGCAGTTGATTAATCGATTCGAGATCAGAATGCTGCTCCTTTTGTACAACCAACGTATGTTCAATCAATGGGCCTTTTTTGCTACCCATGATGGGATGCATCGAATCATCGGAAGCCCAAGCCCTGCGGGTGGACGCAGGGTCTCCCCACCCTTCCGCATTCCGCTACGCTCCATTTGTGCAGGGCGGGTGATTCCCCTCCGCTGCGCCCAGAGCTTCCCATGATTCTCTTTTGCATCCCTGGTTTATGGGCATCAAAAGGCCAATGATAAACATGGTCTTAACCAACAAAAGGAAAAAATTATGTTAACGAATAACGATACCAAAACGACGAACCAACCATCTCACCTGCTCTATGATATAGAGGATAGCTCCAAATCGGATAAGACTTACTGGACCCGGATCGGAGCAATGTGGCCTCACAAAGATGGCAAAGGGTTCAACATACAGCTTAAATTCCTCCCTGTGAGTGGCGGTGGCAAGCTAGTCATTCGGGAATATGAGCCAAAAGAGAAAGATGCTGATGGCGAATCAGATACCGAGGTGCCACCAAGCGATACCGACACGAGCGATTTATCTGATATCAATGGTGTTATGGATGAACAAGTCCAGACCATCTAATCAACCCGCAGCCGGTAGCATCTGCTATCGGCTGCCCCACACTTCTCCAGCTTCAATCATCAATCGCTAGAATGCAACAGGCACGGGGCTTTCTCGATAAAGTCATGAAGAGAGCAAGGCTTGGTTAAGCCAACTTCTCATTGCTAAGTAAGGAAAATGTCATCTGCGCCACCGTAGTACCCATTTTTTCAGGATGGAAGCATAGAGCAGTGCCAAAAGGCAGGTCATCTCCCATCATCAATCATCCATCATGCTAGAGCGATCCGATTTCGGAGAAGTATCTGTATTACGACACGCAGTTTGGATTGTCATAATTTCCTCCTTACTGCATCCGACGGCCCTATCCATCAAGTCCTTTTTTCCACCCATTATCGGGCTTCCCAGCCAGGCCGCAATTACGCGGCCCGCGCAAACGTGTTGCTCCATTGCCCCCTGGCTGGGAAGCCCTCTGGACATGGGTAGAAAGGCCATGATGGACAGGGCCTCAAACAACAAAAGGAAAAAATCATGACAACCCAAACAGACAAGAATCAAGCACCAGTACATTTCTACAAGATCGGACCCGTTTCCGCCACCATCTGGGAGAATGTGACCGAAGATGGAAAAAGCTACTATCACACCACCATCGGTCGCACCTATCAAGACCAAGACGGGAATTGGAAAAGCAGCAGCCGCTTTTCCGCTCACGAATTGTTGAATGTCGCCAAAGTTGCCGAACGTGCGGAAGCATTCATCGCAACACTTGACTAACACTCCCATACACGGGTCGTATCTCGGTACGGCCCGTTAACTCCTTCAATTCTGTATTATCGTTCCATACCCTGTGCATTCTGGCGCATCTGTTGCTTTGCCCGATTCTGCTGCCGTCTCGCTTGCACCTGTCGGTGCTGCGCTTGCCGGGCCTGTTGCTGGGCCAGCGACATCAAATGGCGCATCTGCGTCGTCACCTTTGGCTGAACATGACCAAGCTGCTTCATGAGCTTCGGTTGGAGATGGCTCATCTGCCGCCTTACCTGTGGCTGGAGACCATAGGGTCTGCTTTGACCGATTCTCGATTGCTGCACCATCTGCGCCGTATAGTTCAGAAACGAAACCCGTGCATGTTGGTTCACCATCTGACGGCGCATTCGCGCCTGTTGCAATGGATGCATCCCATTCCTTTCAGCCGTATACTGGCTCTAACGACTACGCCGCGGCAGGCTCCTCGGCTTGCGCCGTATTCGCCTGCCCAGGATTCGCTCCATTACCGAACTCATACTCGGATACTCGCACGATGATCGGCTCGCCATTCTTTGGCGGCTCATCGCCTTCACTAAAGCAACGAATCATCCGCACTTTGGCGTCCTGAATTGGCTCCAGTAGCTTATCCAAGTACCTTCCTTCAAGGATATGAATACCATTCGTATCAAAGAGCAATAGCTGCTCTAACATGCCAAGCTCTGCTTCAATCTCGGCAATCTGCTCCAGCAAGGGGAGGGGTGTGATGCGCGTCTCCAATGCGTTGATGTCCATCATCACCTCTTGCTTAATCTGCTCTCTCAGCAGCAGATATTCGTCTTCTGCCAGATTTTCTACATCGCCTAGCCGTTCATCGACCAGCATCCGTACCAGTGGACGATGCTTTGCCCGCACCATCAGAGAATAGTGAATCAGCGTTTCGCCTTCGTGCTTGCCATGCCAGACCCGCAGTTGTATCTGCCTGTCTTTAGTGATGTCCGTCTCGAAGGCTTTGTAGACATTCTCATCACTGCCGTCTGCGGGCTTGGCATTCACATCATACATATCGATTACTGAAATATGGTCATCGCTCAAAATCATTCTCCTTCTGTTTGTCTTGCTGATGCACTCGCCGTTGCTCCCGCCCAGTCCAGCGGCCGATGGCCTGCCGGACGGCCTGATTCGTCTGCTGCATCGCCTGTTTGGTGAAGTTTAGCGCTGTTCCCAACGCTCGGCTTATCCATACAGCACTGCGCTGCTCGCCCCGCTGCTGGTGGTGCGTCAACGGCTGCTTTAGCTTATGGGCCGTGACGATCGCTTCTTTCACTCGTTGTGGCTGATGCAATGCTGACTTTAGCCGTCCATTCTGCATCCCGATACTCGCAACCTGTTTTGCATTCTCAAGATTCTTTAGCAGCTTTGGATCTAAATGCAGCATATTTGAGTGCTGACCCGGATAGCGCTGCATCTGGTTGCCTGCTGGCCCTGGCGTATCAAATGGATAACGCCCAGCCCGACCACCAATTGGCGGAAGCTTCTCACCTGCCATTCTGCTCTTCCTCGGCCTTGGCATAAACTCGGTCGGCTCTGCACTCATCTTGTGTGGCTCGCCATCCAGCCCGTAATCCCATCCTGCCTTTTGCGCATTCTCCCAGTCAATCTCACGATTCCGATCACCTTTGCGGGTTCGCTCGCCCCGCTTTTCCATGTGATCGGCGGCTGGTCCCAGATGCTGCGTTGGCGTCTTATCGATGCCATCAGCCTTATAGCTGCGATGCGATACCCGTACATCTAGTCCCAATTCCTTGAACTTAGCATTTTGGAGATCGGCCCACGCCTTGCGTTGCTCGATATAGCGTTTCTTGTTGTTCCAATAATGGGACTTATCCGCATAATCATGCTTATGGGCCGCAAATCCATCACTCGATACAGGCCGAATCGGAATGAGCAGATGGGCATGGAGATTTGCTTTGCCGTCACTGGCCGTCACCGAATGAACCGCCACATCGACCAGAAAATCATGCCGAGTAAACTGCTCATCCACATACTGGCGCAGCATGTCAAGATTCTCATCCTGACTCAAATCACGGGGTAGGGCCATGCTGATTTTCCGTGCGGGCCAGGCCAAACGGGAGACGTCCATCTGTTCCACCTGATTCCAGATGAGTTGCCTATCCTCTCGGCTAATTGCATCCCTTTTGGCGGCAATCTGCTGCATCTCTGCTGAACCACGGTTCGATACCTGCACCCAGCTTACCATCAAGTCATGCTTATCCGTATAGTCATAGGTGATATCTGCCGAGAGATCGAGCGCCCGTTTTACAACCTTTCGTTTGCCTGTCTCCTTATCAGTCTCCCGCTCTTCAAACTCCTTAATGCGAAAGAGCGAGTCCCCATCTTTGACCACCCAGTTTCGACGGTTGATCCTCTCCGCAGTGGCATCGTCAGAGAGCGCAATATCATATTGCCGGAATTCTTCCCGCAGCGCATCGTTTACAATGCCCTTATTGAGCGACTTACGATGCACTAGCTCCATTTCGCCAATACGCTGCTGCTCATGCGTCAGGGATTCATTGGCCTGATACGCCGCCGACGCCACCGCAGAGCTTCTGGCCGTAGAATAATGGCTTCGTTTAACGACAGCCCCGTGGAAATGAAAGTGGCCTAAACGCATTACCCTCGCTCCCCCACATCATCTCCATTTAGCTGCCGGATTTCACCACAAGCGGCAGATGCGAATACCACAATTCAGTTTAGAGGAATCGCACTTGCCTGCGGGTCTGGATTCGACCCAGCCCGCAGGCATAGGGCCAACATCAAGAAACTACAATCGTTAGATTGTGCTGCTTCATAAAATGCACCTGCAGCGTGCAGCAAGTCTCATCTCTGCGCTCTTATCGGCATCGGTGCAGCAAGCTGGATGCTCCTTGAACATGGCGTCCCAGAGGGACGCTCTCATCCTAGTGAAGCTTGGCGAGCGTAGCGAGCCTCAGCGAAACTTGGATGAGCGCACTGATGTAAATGGCGGCAAAATCCTACGGACCGCTGCGCTTTTTTCCGCCATTACAGCGCGCTCTGCGAGGCTGCGTCGGCGACCATCACGGGATGATTTCTCTATGTGGTCAGGCCACCGACGCGTAACGACAGAACAACTAACAACAACGGCCCACCGCCTACGACTCACTGCGTTTCACCCACGATACGCCACTGGGAATCTTCCATTCGAATCAGCTTGAGCGCCTCTGCCGTACGAAAGATCTCCTGGGCTTTGCTTCGGCTCCACTGGGCAGCGGCAACAAAATCATGCTGGGCGGTAATCTGGCCTTCAGCCACAATCTCCAAGGCCGCCTGTAACTCGCTACGCAACCGCTGCGGCAATAAATCGACATTGATGGCCGTCTGTTGAATTTCTGTGGCTGCTCTCTCTAGTTTTGCGGCGAGTTTATCCCGTTCCGTGGCGAGTTGCGCCAGTTCTTTGGCCAGCCCATCATACTTCATTGCGCTATTGCGGTACTCCGTAGTCTCATCTATGCTTTCCTGTAGAGCTTGTTGCAAATCGGAAACCTTCTCTTTCAAGCCTTCGGCTTCCTTGGCTTGCGCTACGGCTTCAAGCAAGCTAATCTGTATCTCATCCAGTTCAGCTTGCATCCGGTCCAGTTCACTTGTTTCAGTGACAATCTCATGATCTTTGCTATAGCTGGACTCCAACATGGCAAGTCCCACCTCACCGACCACAATCGGAACAAATGCCAGAACAAACGAGACATAGAGATTCGCGCCACCTTCCAGATAGATCGACATCTGAAACCACGCACTGGAGAGGCCAAAACATCCGGCCACAATCAGTGCATAGATTCGGGTCTGACGAGTCTTTGCTATGCTGGCAATATAGGCCGAAACAAACAGCGTTAAGCCAAAACCAAGCCCAAGCGACCAACCCGTCCAGCCATCATGGAAGTGCTGAATAAACTCAACGATGTTGCCCACACTCGATAATCCATACAAAGCGATCATCGCCAAAAGGATGTAGCTGATTGAGACCTGTATCAGCGACCGTCCATGCTCCATAACATCACCTCATTATCTCAAGATTGAGGGAGAGGGCAGGGGGGCTGCTCACCACCTACCACTCGCCACTCAGCTATGCCGATGCTTTACCTGCGGTACGTCTATTGCTTCGATTCTGCCATAGCATCACCAGGGCAACGCCCAACACGATACAAACGGCAATAGGCATCACTATCGGCAACAGGCAACTGTGGAAATTATCGACAGTCGATATGCCTGTCTCTGACAGCCACCACGAAAGCATCCACGGGGCGATAATCCCTAGATGCAGCAACACACCAAGATATGCGCCTATGAATATGAGAAGCAGCAGCCACCCAAAAGGCGCATTAACTAAATACTCTGACATTGAATGGTATTCGCACCAACAAGCGGCTATGTCATTGTTCATCTCTATTTCATCCTTTCTCAGATCGATTCCGAATCATTTGATAGAGCCAGCCGATACCATAACAGGCCCCTGTATAGACCAGAATCGGTATCAGCATCGGCAGCAAGCAGTACCAAGCAACGTCCAGCGCAAGACCTGCCATCTGCAATTCCCACCAATAGGGCATCAATTCACCACCCATCATCATTTCCTTTCAGGAGAGGGGAGGGCAGGTGGCGTTGTTCAATTTTCGCCACTTGCCCCTCCTCTACCCCATGCAGAACTAACCGGACTGATCTGGTGTATGAACCGTAAACCCTCGTTGACCCGTGCCACTTTCTGCTTCACGCATCGGTTCACCGACTCGCTCCATGACGAATTCGCCTTGAACCTGAACGTCAACCGCATCCTGAATCTGGTAGAATGCGCTACGCAAAGCCAGCGTATTGTTCAGGAACAGCGCTGGCGCACAGAACCAAAGCCACAGAGCGACGCCAGGGTCTACAGCATCGACAATAAAGGCCAGCAGCAGGCACAACCCAGGCTCGGCCCAACGATAGACGAAGCGGATATTTTGCATTCGCTTGAATCGCTTACCCAGACGAAACAGATAAGAAAGGCCCATGAACTCACTATTCTGGCCATCTTCAACCCCTGGCACGCCTTGATCATGCAAACGCCGATTGGCCGATAGCCGCCGTTTGACTGCCAGCGGGATATAGATCAGATTCACCACAGGCCAGAGCGCCCCAGCCATTTCATAGCCCTGTAATGTAGCCAGAATCACGCCGACCATGATGGCAAGGTTCATCGCCACAAACCCCAGTACCAGCTTGAGGCTATTGATATAGCGCGACCCATGCCCCCAACGCAGTGCTAGCTCAACACCCGTAATCATCCAACCGATGAACCACAGGACGATGGTGGTGAGCATCCGCACCATCATCCAGGTATCGCCCATAAAGATCCTGGCGAGGATATCAAGCTTCCGAAATTCGCCGGAATCACCTTTGTTACCAAACATATTGTCTCCTTTCGGACAACGGAATAGTCGTTATCCGCTATGATAAGAAACGTCATCTTCAGTGAAAGGCCAATTGCTACTCACCACTCAGAACTTTTGCTTAAAGACTACCGGCAAATATGTATCTCCAGTAGCTTCCCAGACACGACCACTCTGAAACACTATCGCATCCACTTCCCAATCATTTGCTAAGCCACCTTGACGTAACGTAGTGAAAGCTGAGGGAAGTAGCTTAGGATGAATTCCTTCACTTGCTCCAGCATTAGTACCGCTACCATTCTGTGGATAATTGGACATGCCGAAATTGCGTGTGTTCATCCAACGTTGACTGATCATTTCAGAAGCATATTGATTTGTACCTGCATCTCCTTGAGCATGGAAGATCTGTGTTTTGAGATTTCCTAGGAAAGCATGGGCTTCATCTTTGCCCTGCGCCCCCAGCACTGAGCGGTAATTACTGATATTCTGCGTCAGATAGACGGTTGCAGCCCTTGCACTTCGAGCCACTGCCTGATACCGAAAGTCAAACTTGCTGATAAAGTTCTGTGCTTCATCTGCCCACAAAAACACTGGCCGCGGATATTCCTTCACATCTCGTCGCAACACAGCTCGCTGAAACATATATTTGAATATGCCCTGGCAGATACGCCCTACATCGTGATATTCTTGGATGGGTAAATCTACAATAATAATTTTCCCATCTTTAAATGTCTCGTCAGGCTCCAGATTCGTCTGACCACTACAGAATAACTCGCGGATAACACCGTGAAGGAACATATCGGCAATACTCGTGAAGGTCGCTACAATGCCCGATCTTGTGCGGTCTGCTAGCGCTGCATGAGTTTGCATCCAGTAACGATAGGTGACACGAAAATCATGGCACTGCATTGCTGTAAGCTTGCCTTCCCGCTCTTTGCTTCGTGCCTGCTGTAAGCACTGCCAACAAAAAGATTCATTACGCCATTTTTCATCTTGATGTTGTTCAGGATAGTGCGGGGCTGTCACAATCAAGTGAGAGATCTCCTCTAATGTCATCCGGCCCTGTGAAATAGACAAGAGGTCAATGGCATTCCTTAACATTTCTTTCATTGCTCTGCCCCAGAAAGCTTCGCCGCCTTGTTGCTCGGCCTTGCCTTCTGCAATTTCCGTGATGTGGGAGAGGAGTGCGACCAGATTTTCCGTTTGTCCTGCTCCCCGTCCTTCGCGATTTAGCTCATAATTAATGAAATCGAACCGATATGGCTGGTCAGGCGAGATGATGACCATGTCATTCAGGCGGTCAGTTTGAGTACAGTATTTGATCCAGTTATCCTGTGCTTCCTCTGGCTTGGCACAAAATACACAGCCCCCATAGCCAGCTTCAAGCATGGCACAAGCAATAGCTGCTCCAGACCCTGTAGTCTTGGCACTGCCCGTAATCCCAAAAATAGCGGTGCCACTGTAGGAATCAAGTGCATTCCAGCTATCCTGGGCATGAGGTGAAAATTTGAGTAATTTCAGACAGTGCCCATCTGTCGATGCTACCGCTATTTGCCCATCTACCTCGATCTCTGATATTTGAGATGCGCCATGTTCCTCTCGCTTCGTTCGCCACGGAGCGAACGGTAATTTCGTCATCAAACATCTCCTTTCTATCCCAGTCTCTGATAGGGATGCTTCTCCCTCTAAGTATCCCTATCAGAGACTGGGATAGCTATTAATAACCTGTTACCGTGTTAACCCTATACAGCTTGTTTAGGGTCGGATGTGTCATTACCTTGGCGCATCTTGCGTGCCACTCGTGCAGCATCAATACCAATACGAACAATATTACGAGACTTGTCCGGTAACAAAACACTGACATGCCACGCAATTGTGAGTAAAGTACCAATAGTGTCTGACCGTGACACATCGGTATGTTGGAACTTATGTGATTGTTTCATTCTGTTTTCCTCCAGAATATACTGTCTGATACACTTATATTAACATTAAGGAGAAACTTTGTTGGCCAACGCTATTTCTGTTTATAATTTATCATAGGGCGGCGATCAACTGCGGGACAAACTGCCGGAAGAAGGTGTTACAAAGTGTAACAGTCACTCTGTTTTCTAGCATGACCTTTGAAAGGCAAAATTTAATGACATAACTGGAATTTTTTTGAGGCAGCCCGATCGTTATGTCAACCAAATTGATTCAATCTTCAGCATTATGTCAAGTAAACTCGGTATTTGCAGGCCATTTTGATAGTCTTAGTTGACATAATACGAGGTTTGGAACAGGTTGAATTCCAGATATGTCATTATCCAGAGAGTATGCAAAGGTCATGCTAGAGATTTAAGACGATTAGATTCGGGAAATGCCTGGGTTAGGGTTAATTTCATCGTACTTTTGAGATAGATAGTTAGTCACGAATTGTTTAGCCTCTAATTGATCTGCAACAGAAAAGTCCCTGAGATTGGCATCCGCATATTTGACACGATAGACGTCGCGGTGGGCATCTTTCTCAACTACGTGATATTGTCCTGTGTGATCATATCGTTCCGTGTTGTGTACAAAAATAGCTCCAAGTACAGATTTAGGAATATCTTTGTTTCTTCCTGTAAGAATCGTCGCCCCATCTTGTTTGGCAATAAAGTCGATCTCTTCACCGAATGCCAAAGCAGAGTTCAAATCTTCGAACTCATTTGAGTAACGTCGTGTAACCATCAAGATAAACTATCAATCAGTGAGCTTTTTTCTATCTGTACTTAGTTTTGTGGGTTGTTTCAACCACTCAAAAGCCGCTGGGGTGAAAATATAAATTATGAACAAACCTATTTATTACCTAGAGTTCTCTGAACTTCTAGAACAATGGCTCCAAGAAGAGGAGCGCTCTCAGCGTTGGCTTGCGAAAAAAATATTTGTGGCCCACGATACAGTCTCAAAATGGATCAATAAGGGAACACGACCTGAAAGCGCAGAGCTAATAATTAAAATTGCAAATACTTTAAACAAAAATGAAGAGAAATGCGAGGAACTGCTTAAAGCCGCTCATCGCTATACGCCACTAACTCATGTTCTGGAAACAACGAATGATACGAATGTTTTAGATGCTATTGAAGGTATTCGTAACCGTTCACCCGCTACTCAAATAGAAGTTGGTCAACCAAGTTCGCCATCTGCACACCTTCCTGAAGAAGAACTCCGCAACTTCCTAGCAAGAATCATTCCTCAATATGAAGCGAAAATGCTGTTAATGTTGCGGAAACCTGAACCACCCAAAGAGCCATACAAATCTCTTTTGTCCTACGAAATGAAGGATGCGGAGATCTTCTTTGGGCGTGATGAGGAAATCCAGATACTCTGTGAGAAGGTGTTAAAGGAGCGATTGACTGTAGTTCACGCGAAATCTGGAGCAGGGAAAACATCCCTACTCAATTCGGGTCTCTCGTTGCGATTAATTCAAGATGGGTGGCTTCCCATCTATGCTCGAACGTATCCAAATCCGCTCGAGAACATCAAACGATGCGTCTTCAAGATATTATCTGGTTGGCCGGAACTGATTAGAAAGTCTAATTTACATCAATTCTTAGAATTTATTTGTGAGTACAAACATAGTAGCAGCCGGGGATTTGTAATTATCTTGGACCAGTTTGAGGAGATATTCACATTGCAGCGTAATAGGGAGTTACGGGGCAGATTTATGGAAGATCTGGCGAATAGCTGTGATAACAAAAGGCTGCCCGTCCGTTTTGTAATTGCCATCCGTAAGGATTATTTCGCTGACCTAGCAAATTTCGACGACCGCATTCCCGCCATATTCAACAATCAGTATATGCTGAAACCATTGCTCCATGAACAGGCACGCGAAGCTATTACAGCGCCGCTGACAAAGCTGGTGCCACCGATGTATTACGAACAAGATTTGCTTGATACACTGCTCAACGAGCTTACCCCAGACAATATTGAATTGCCACACCTACAAATTATTTGTACGAAACTATATGAAAAGGCAGTGGTATCGGGAGAAGTATGTATAGAGAAAGGTTTTTATGATCAACTTAGTGGTGCTTCGGGCATTTTAGGCAACTACCTTAACGGTACCTTAGGAGAACTTCCGGGCCGTGGCCAAACAATTGCTAAGCAAATATTGAAAGAATTAGTAAGCTTGGATCTTACGAAGTGCCCTGTTGATTATGAAACAATAATGGCTCAAGTCGATGCAACGAAGCAAGAGCTTGACGATGTGCTTCGTCGGTTGGATAGTAGGCATCTGTTGCGGCGGGATGAACAACAAAGCGTCATTACTTACGAATTGGCTCACGAGTATCTTATTACTGAGATTCAAGAGTGGCTATCTCATGAAGATATAGAATTAAGGAAAGCTCAAAGCCTCCTTGATGGGGAAGTGCTGTCATGGCAATTGCATTCCCATGATTACGTTATTCCTTCAAAAAGCTTTGGGGTGATATATACCTATAGGGAACGCCTGAGAAACATTAGTAATGAGGCATTTGAGTGTATTCTACGTACATCAATCCGCACGGAGCCATTTATTGAGAAGTGGTATGAATTCTTTACCAATCACAATAAGGTGTTGTTTACGGATGTGATGTTAGAAGAACTAGCTACGATCAGTGATGATACTCAAAGAAGAATGATTTTGCGTAATTTAGGGAGAGTTTGGGACATTCTGGAGATCACAAGCTTAGGAGATGAAAAGGTATCTACGCGCAAACGTGCGGCTAAAATCTTAGGTGAATTGCAAAATAAGCTAGGAGTTGAACCACTAATTTCTGCACTAAAAGATGTTAATGACTCTGTACGAGTAAATGCCGCCGAGGCATTGGGTTTGTTGAAGCATGAACGCGCTGTCGTACCATTGATTTCTGCACTACAAGACGATGTCTCAGACGTGTGTATCTATGCCACATTAGCATTAGGTAAAATAGGTAGCGCTAGAGCCGTAGAGCCATTAATACTTATGTTACAGACTGACAACTGGAAATTGAGACATTCTGTAGCTATGGTATTAGGACAGCTAGGTGATAGCGCTTTGAAACCTCTAATAGCTGCTATTGAGTCTAATGATTGGAAAAGACGAGAGGGCGCAGTTGAGGCATTAGGCTATCTAGGAAATGTTCAAGCTGTCGACACACTAATTGATTCGATCTATGATGAAAATGAGTATGTCAGAAGGGTTGTACCAGAATCACTTGGAAGACTTGGAGACATTAGAGCTGTAGAGCCAATTCTAGCACTCTTGCACGAGCCAACTCCGTTAATACGCTATCAAGCAATCAATGCACTAGGAAAACTAGGTGACATTCGAGCTGTCAAACCGCTATGCACTATTTTACAAGATGAAAACGAGCGCATTCATCAGCCTGTCCCCGATATCATGGGGCTCTTAGGAAACGAACAGGCAACAAAACCAGACATTGTATTTCCACGGGACTCATATATCGATGTACGCCAAGCAGCAGCCGAGGCTCTAGGATTGTTAGGAGATGAGGGTATTGAGTCGCTTATACTCACCCTCCAGGTTGGAGGAAAGGGAGCTCGCCAGAGGGTAGCTAAAGTACTTGGAGATATTGGAGTTCTATGCGCGGTTGAACCGCTCATTTTGCTTCTTAATGGCCAAGACGGTGGATTAAATCCATCAAGTAATATAATTTCTGTGTTTAATATTTCCGCTCGAATATCAGCAACCGGGACACTAAACAAAAAAGACGAAGAGCAGGCAATACAAAGTTTATTAGATATCCTCAACGGAGGCTATAGACATAAGATTACAATCAAATGTGTAATTGATGCACTGAAAAACCTAGGTGTTATAGGAGAAAATAATAATAGTCGGACACTTGAGCCTCTAATTATGGCCCTCCAACAGGACAATGCGGATATACGTATTGGAGCAGCTAATGCGTTAATTGAATTGGGAGACCCGCGGGCGTTAGAACCACTAATTGTGTATATTGGTTCTGCAGAACCGAAGGAACGTCGAACTATACTGAGAACATTGAGAAGGTATGGGGATGATGTAACGATAGAATTACTGATTACAACTCTCCAACATAAGAGTAAGCATGTTCGAGATGGAGCGTGTACGGCGTTGATAGAAGTAGGTTGCAAAGCTGTAAGGCCACTAATTTTTGCTCTTAAGAATAACAACAGTGTATTACGTCAGGAAGCGGTAATGGTACTTGGCAGGCTCCGGCATAAAAGGGCTGTAGAGCCATTAATTCTAGCCCTTAAGGATGATGAAAGCGATGTATGTAAATCTGCAGCCAAGGCATTGGGATTATTGAGAGACAAGCGCGCAATATGGCCATTGATTGAACTAATCTTAGATCCTAATTGTGATGTTGAAGTAGCCGCGAGTGCGGAAGTGTCAATAGCAAAGTTTGAGCAAGCAGCAGTAGCTCCTCTTATTTCCGTGACTAAGGATGTAGAGATGGACATAAATATGCGTTGCAAGGCAACCAAAATACTTGGTAAATTAAATAATGAGGAAGCACTCGAACCATTGATTGCGATGCTCATGCATAAACAATCTGAATTTCGCAAGGCTGCTGCAATTGCATTAGGGGACCTAAATAATAGGCAGTCCATAGAACCACTAGTCGCAGCTCTACAGGACTCACATGTAGCTGTACGTGCACTTGCCGCATTAGCTATTGGGACGATAGGTGATGAACGAGAGGTTGAACCATTAATTAATGCTCTTAGATGTGAAAATGAAAAAGCAAACACAGCGATAGGCAGTGCTTTGGCAAACCTAGGCGAAGCAGGTATAAAGTCACTAGTGATAGATTTAATAAATAAAGATAATACCATAAGCCAAAGAGCTGCCGAAGCACTAGAAAAACTGCATGATTCACAAATCAACCAAATATGCAATGTTCTGCAAAATGAAGACAGCGAATCTCGTGAAGCTGCTGTTCTGATTCTGAATCGGGTCAAAAATAATTGGTCAAGTTATAGACGAAATAAATTCGAGATATTACTCACCGCTGTCGAGTCTCATACTGTCATGTCATAAAATGGCCTTATTAAATCACTTGCAATATTTACATAATGGAGTCAAGTAGCTCTGGCTGCCAAATTCGAGGCTTTAGTTATTCAGCGTAATTGAGTAGATTGTCGAAAAAAACAGAGCCATTTCTCGAAAGTGCCGACATAAGGAAGGGCATCATTCACTTAGTGATAGCTCTCTAAGGATCATGCAGGCAATCTTGGTACAAGATGGTATAGGTTCTAATCGCGGCGGAAACAAGCAGGGACTATTTCAAGAAGAGCTGAATCCGCTCCACCAAACTCTGCACATACATCCTCGAAAACGAATGCTTCACTTCCCACGATACAATCCAATACTAACTCTTGCCCTATCAGAGGCTAACTGGTAAATCAGAAATATGTATCGTACGATACAGAAAACCAGTCAGAAAACTTCTATTATTATTTGTATCGTACGATACAAATAATAATTCAAAACGGAAATGATGCAAACCACAACCACCGAATATTCTGCATTGAATAGGGCTTATGATTTTTTTAACACGTATTTATTTAGCGGAGAGCTACCACCATGCCTGATTACATTGCAACGCAAATCTCGCGCCAGAGGGTATTATTCTTCTGGTAGGTTTGTGAGTCGTGTAGCTGAGGAAGAGTCTATAGATGAAATCGCATTGAACCCCGATACATTTATTGATTGTACTGACGGACAAATATTAGGCACACTTGCTCATGAGATGGTGCATCTATGGCAAGATAAATTCGGCACTCCAAGTCGCAATGGTTATCACAACAAGGAATGGGCCGACAAAATGGAAGAGATTGGCCTTATGCCCTCTCACGATGGCAAGCCAGGCGGCAACCGGACAGGTCAAAGAGTAACCCACTACATAATCGAAGGCGGACCATTTGATATATCGGAAAAGCAGCTATCGAAAATGGGGTTCCAACTACACTGGCAATCCATTTCTAATTCCAAGCATGGTCGAGGAATGGCAAACAAGAAGAATAAGGTGAAATATTCATGCTCTTCATGCAGCCAAAATGCCTGGGCAAAACCAGAATCTAAACTCGTCTGTGGTCATTGCAACACACCCATGCTTTCGGCATAGTAGAATCCACCAGACTTCAACTATTAACCGTTTCCGCAAAATTATCATACCGGATCACCGCCTCTGGATTTGCTCGCCAGTGGTGCTGATAAGTATTCTCAAATAGTTCTAATATATACCGCTCATACTCATTGGGCGAGACCACATCATTCGGCTTAATCTGCAAGAAATGATACTCGCCCCAATCATATCGCTGAAAAGTTGGTTTGACCCAGCGGCAAAATGAAACGTAGGTGACGGCAAACTCTGCTGGCTTGGCAATGCGAAATCCTTGGATATACGGCATCACATGATATTGCCTCACTTCTAGCCGTGTTCGTTTACCCTCAAGCTTAAATGCTTCCCCAAAGCCTTGAGATGTCTGCAAGATTCGATCCTGTGAAGCCGAAACAATATTAGACCATTCTTTGACCTCATCTGGGATATAGTTTCCCATATCGTCTGGCCTACCCGACATCATCAGCGCATGAATCGTTATATCTGTGTGTTTCAAAGTTTCCATACCTTTGATCAGGGCAGACCAAGCAAACCATAAATTAAGGCTCAACATCTCCACTACGACAGGCTGATTTGGAGGTATCTGTGCAAGCGTCATCATCAAATCCGTTTGACATTCCTGAACATGGTGTTCGATGGAAAGCTGATGCTGTTCTCTCCATTCCAGATACGGTTCCACATAAGTGACAAATTCCTGATCGGTCAGCCCGGGAGCCTCATTCGGTATGATTAACGAATCGACAAATCGATTCGCCTCCATCCGGTTAGTGAACTCCTTCTCCGAAGCAAGAAACGCTACCAGAAGCATGAGAAATCCACGATTTGGATAGCGTATGCCTCGTTCGTAATTCCCTAGCGTCGATTCGGCAATCAACACCGCAGACTCATCCATCTGCTTGATTTCAGGGATTTCGGATTCAGCCCAATAGTCTTGAAGTGCATCGAGGAATGCTCTACGCGTCGGGCCATAGTTTTGGCGATAATTTTCTAGTAGTTTGGACATAATGGGAAGCACGAATAGATAGTTTTCCGCGCCGAAAAAATACTGGGGCTATTTTTTTCACTAAAACATAGCCACTATTTCCCAGAATTAGGTACAATGAAAACAGATGAAGCCTCGCCTCGTTTTACTAAGGGATGGCAGAGTAAATTAAACAAATATTGTCATGATTTTATCACGTAATTCTACCCATTGGAAACTCAATTGTGGAATCAAGCAGGCCAATATCGCAGGAATATCGATTCATACAGGAATTGTATAGGCATTTAATAGGTTAACCCGCACGGCAACCAACTATAATAATCTCGCAATCATCCATACCATATCGTACAAACTATCTCGAGCGTTATCTGCTTCTTCATACTTGTTGGATCCTACACATCAAATTTGAGAAGAAAGGACACAATATTCTGATGATATCTCGCATCTATTCTCTACTGCAGGTCTTTTCAGTATTTATTGCTTTGACGATATCAATTCTCATTGTTCATTCCGTTTCAGCCAGTCCATCTGCACCGTCCAATGATCCCAATCCCTCTAGTGTTAGAAGAATAGAACACGTCACTGACTGGCAATTTGGTGAACATGAGGAAACAATAGGTATATCTCCGGTCATATCAGCCAATGGGCGTTATGTAGCTTTCGCCGTGAGAGGTGGTCTTTCCTTCACATCAATTTATCTTCATGATCGAAAGACCGGAAAACATACGATTATAACGGCTGAAAATACTCAAACACAAAATAGCGTCTACTTCCGACCATTGGATATCTCCGGCGATGGACGTTATGTTGCATTTACAAGAGTGGAAAATTGGGCTGACGATAAGTTATATATCTACGATCGGGTCACGGAAGAAACTCATACATCATTATTGAACGACGTATTTGAGGATCGCATGATCCTATCAGCGCTTCAGATATCTAACAACGGTCGCTATATAGCTACTAGGGCTGGCACAGGGATTTATTGGCATGATCGAGATACTGATGAAGATGGTATTTATGATGAGGTAGGAGGGACTACACACGTCACGGTGACGGAGACTATTCGTGAATATACAGTAACAGATCCCATAATTCCTCAATATCGGCCACATTCTGCATACAATACCGAATTTTATACTCTGTCCCCAGACGGATTAAACCTATTTGTCAATGTAACCATACGTGAAAGAAATCCCGAAACATCCTTATTCGAGACACGTACAGTTATTTTTGATTATTCAGTAAAGAGTGGTTCTTTCATAAGCGTCGAAATTGACTCAAGTTTGAAAACGGGGCAATTGGCGACGTCTGCCGATGGACGCTACATTGCCTATCCTAGCTGTTTACCCGATCCAGAGGCTCCATATCGCACGAAATGTATACCCAACACGGATGCACTGCATATTATTGATACAACTGCTGAATCTGAAGCACGACAGCATCGAACGGCAAACCTTGGAACTAACCTTACAACCGGTAATACTTTTGGCGAACGAGGCATACGTACGCCAGTCATGTCCGATAACGGTCGTTACATCGCTTTTGTCTCCGGCATACCCAATCTCATAGAGAATGATGATAATAATGCAGATGATGTCTTTCTCTATGACATGGTCACAGAAGAGGTGACGCTGATCTCAAAATCCTATAATGGAGGAGTTGCATCCTCCCCATTCCCTGAAGGAAGTATTCATCTCAACCATCCTGCCCCGTCAATTTCAGCTACAGGCGATGCAATAGCATTTGCTTCGAGATTAAATGAGTATGCGGTCTCAGATATGAATGATGGTCGTTACGATGTGTTTGTTAGCAGCTTTGATCGACCAATAGTCATTTTTATCCCAGGTATTTCTGGCAGTACTCTTGTTGATGAGAATGGCAAGGAATATTGGCCTGATGTTTCTTTATGGACAGAATATGAGAAGCTTAGTTTGCATCCAGATGATGATACTGTGGATATCGAGGCTCGAGATGTACTTAGGTATGTTGTGACGACAGATATTTTTGATCTATTCGATATATACGGTTCTTTCGTAGAGGAATTTCTACCCTCAGCCGGATTTATTCCCTACCAGATTGGCAATGATTCGAATCGGCGTACCAAGGTTGGTTGTGATGTCACAAATCAACGCAATAACAATCCAAACCTATTTATCTTGCCTTATGATTGGCGGCAGGGTAACACTGACAGTGCAAATCTACTTAAAGAATACATCGACTGCATACAATTATTTTATTCTGATACAAACGTCACCATTATCGCACATAGTATGGGTGGGTTAATAGCCCGTCGATATATACTGGATAATCCTGACCACCATGTAAATAAACTTATTACTGTTGGTTCTCCTTTTCTTGGGACGCCAAGGGCTATCCAGGTAATGGAGGAAGGCAGTTTCATTGATTTTGTAAGCCACAGAAACGGAAAAATATTATCGAAGGTTTTTCCTGGTGCTCATCAACTACTTCCTGCTGAAAGCTATTTTCGTTTAATTGCCGATGATAGAGGCGTCAAACCTATTATTGAAAGAGGATGGGATCTCGACACGGATGGTATTGCCTACGAAGACTATAATTATGACAACTATATGAAAGTTATCAACCAAAGATATAGCCGCGCTCCGTTTCTGCCTGGAGAAACAACCACAACATTTCACGGATACGAAACATCAATCGGACACCAGGATGAATGGCGTAATGACTCTAGTACAAAATATTTAGGATACTATCATATTTATGGAAAGGATACGGAAACCGTAAGTCAAATAGCCGCAATATTAAAATACATGTGTGTTGATTACGATAGAAGCAAACACTCATGCCGTAAATACGAATATGGCAATGACATTGATTATTATTATGATTTAGGCGACGGTACAGTATTACTGCCATCCGCAAGCCGGAAGATTGATTTTATGGACTTTAACCATCAAGAGGCTATATTAGTAGGTCTGACGTCAATTAAATCTCATGCATTTATGTTATCGGACAACAAAATTCGGTCATGTATTTTGGCGATTTTAGGGCTGGTAATATCTGATGTGGCTACTTGCCCGGCATTTGCCAGTAAGCAAATTGAGGCCGCCGCTGTGGATACGAGCAATACGCCAGCAGGCTTCTATCTGAAAATGTATGATGTAAATTCGCTATCGATCAGCGAAAACGAAGGTTTTACTTTTACTCATAACCCAGAGGCGGCTCAGATTATACCGCCCTATATTAATTTGAGAAGAGCTGATGATAGAGTCTACGAGCTTTTTTTAGATGCGGGCAAATCTTATACCGTCTCCGTTGAGACAACTAAGATTCCCGGGGATATTCAAGTCGATCATCGATACAGAGCCAAATCCATAAAATCTTTTCGTTATGAACTACTGCCACCACTGACAGGTAGTAAAACCTGTTTATTTAACTTTAGTGAAGCATCGTTTGAATCGTTAACCTGTAGTCCAGATCAAGAAGTCATATCTCCACTGAAGATACTTGAGCGTGAAAATGCCGAAGATAGGATTGCTCCAGAGATAGATATCACAATTAATCTCCAAGATAATAATCACGACGTTACGGTCACTGCAACGGATGATAAGTCTGGGGTGCGATTCATTCTTTACTCTTTGGATGATAAAACCTATCAAAAGTATGAATCACCAATCCAAATTCCAAAAGGACAAGTTGAAGAGGTTTACATTTTGGCGGAAGATTGGGCAGGGAATTCAGATAGGCGCATTTTCCCGTTGATTGAAGGTAGCTCAGACGAGCCGGGCACAATTTATCTACCTTTGATTCAGAGCCAATAAGGTAATAAACTAACGATATTTTGGTAGTGGCATCATTCTCGCCATTAGTGACACTAGCCTGACCCAAAACCTGCATTCTGTCCACAATTCCAGCGACATCAGCCGTTGATTGCTTAACAGTGATGTTTCGGTCACTTGTGTTACACAATCATGAGATCCGAATAGAGATTGCATAGCTATTCAATAGAATTTTTACAGCGTTCACGCCGTACAATAGACCCAATTCCTCCAATCATCGTTCCGCCATTTTCAGTCACGTCTGTCATCTTCTTTATCTGACGAACAACCATCCCTACCCATCTTTTGCTAGAAAGCAGAAGAGAAAGGTGATTACATTCCTATGAGTCTCCGATCCTACCGCTATGTTGCACTGCTATTCTGTTTCAGTTTAGTCATATCCAGCATTCCGCCAAGTGTACACGCCCAACAGCCGTCTGGCAATACAGGCCAAATTTACCTGCCTCTCATTGAGGGAAATAATGATTCAGGTGATGTCACGCCGACACCGATGCCAACATCCACACCGATTCCTGATCTGCTGCGCCCCTTGGACGATCAAACAGCGTTCTTGGGCCAGACACTGAGAATCGAAATAGCGGGGCAAACTACGCCCCAAGTACCAGTCAGCTTCAATGTTGCGCCGTTGCCCTTGCCAGAAAACGCTCTCTTTGATGCTGAAACAGGTATATTCACATTCCGACCATCAGTAGATCAGATTGGTGATTATTCCCTAACCTTTTCTGCAATTGCTGGGGAACAGATTGCCACAGAGTCTATGACGGTTACCGTTCCTGAGCCAGATCCCAACGCGCCCACCTCGCTTCGCGGACGCATCCTCGATGCCAATGATGCAGAGCAAGGCGTTGAAACGCCACTCGTAGGTGCCACGGTACGGCTGATAGATGGCGACCAAAGCATTACCACCGACGCCGATGGCTACTTCGAGCTGGCCAATCTTACCGGAGAGGCTCAATATGTCGAATTTGATGGCTCAACCGCTATGCCTGCCGGTACCTATGGCGCGTATCGCAGTCAACAATCGCTAATACCCAACGTTTCCAACGTAATCGATCGGCCCATCTACATCATGGCAATTGATGCGGGCGGCATGGCACAAATTGAGCCAGATCAGACAACAGAACTGATCAATCCGGCCTTGGGCATCACCTTAACTATCCCCGCCAATACCGTCATGCAAGATGACGGCAGCCCCTATTCTGGCCCGATTTCCATTTCCGAAGTGCCAGATGAATTCACCCCAGGCTCATTGCCCGAAAATCTCGATCCATCTCAGGTTTTCACCATCCAACCGATGGGTCTAACCTTTACAGAAACGGCCCCGATTATCTTTCCCAATTCCAGTAATCTGCCGAATGGTAGTGAGGTCGATATTTGGTCAATGGACCATGAAACGTCGGAATTTTTTGTCGCTGGGCGAGGGCGAGTCTCTGGAAATGTAATCGAGACGATTAGCGGAGGAATTCGAGAATCTTCCTGGCACTTGTTTTTGCCTTTAATAGGCGATCTTGATCTGGCTCCCGACAATACAGACGACAATAACGAAGGAGAACAATGTCAAATTGACTCAACGGTTACGTTACATAATGGCTGTTTGCGGACAGATATCTCCTTGCCTGCATACACAATTCTGGGCGAAGAGCAGGGCTTAGAGTTTATCTACAGCTCCAAACGCGCTCACCCAGTACCAATTATTCCGCTTGAAGCGACTTTGCCAAGGATTGCTGCGACACCGAATCGAATATCAGCAGGGTTTAGTAACTTTGGTGGATATACTGCCAGTAGCGGCGGAGGTGGACTTGCTCCAGCCTGGATTTCTACAGATAACTTCCTAGACCGTCAGGATAACTTTATCCGCGTAGCCCTACCAGCACCAATTTTCGGCCGTGGTGCTGGCGGCAGCGGAATCCTTCCCTATAATATTCGGTTAACCAATCACTTCGAAGACTCTAGTGTATCCACGGAAGTACTTGGAAAGGCGATGATTGTCGATGGCCGTGACAGCACTTTTGGTGCAGGTTGGAGCCTAGCTGGTATTGACCGAATTTACCTGCAATCGGACGAAACCATTCTACTAGCGGCAGGGAGTGGACAGGCGCTGCGTTTTGATCCTGATTCGGATATACATTTAACCTCCATAACCCTCTATTCAGCAGATGAGACAGGCAGTGTTCTCAGAGGAAGCGGCACCTGGAATACATGGGAGTTTTTTGGATGGGTGCTTGGCGTTGCTTATGAAAAAGATTCCGCTTTTTTGAATAATACGGACAGAACAAGCCCTGAACATGCAAGGATTGATATCCCTTTATTGAAAGGCACAACAGAATTCTATCTATTTGCTCAACCGACCTGGGTCTTTGATAATCCTAATCACAATTTCGGCATCAACCTGTTCTTCAATGATTCAGAAGTACCGGATATTTCAGCAAGAGCCAAATTAAAAGGCAATACCTTCACGGCAAATAATGCTGAACACTCATTGAACCATGTTGGTTGGCCTGCTCAGGCTGCAGGCACCTTGAAGTTTACAACCGATACGGATGTATCGACTGTCTTGACTTCCTTCATTGTCGATGGGCGTACCCCAGGCGTTGATCGGGTTGCAGCAGGTACTGCCCTTTTTCCACAGGGTCCCGAAGATGCTGTCATCAGAATTAGTTTGGAGACTGAGGGCAAGGATGAAATCGATTATATTGCCGCAAAAGGGGATTATTCAAAGCTCAGGAGGAATCGTGACGGCACGTTTACCCGCCAGATGAAGGATGGTACGGTCTATTCCTTCAATGGCAATGGTCTTCAAACCAGCATGGTAGACCCCAACGGCAACCGCACCACCTACGCCTATGACGGCCAGGAACGCCTCACCTCTATCACCGATCCCGTCGGCGGCGTTACGACCCTAAGCTATGGCGGCATCCATCTCCAATCCGTCACCTATCCTGATGGCCGCACGACAACCTTCACCTATGACCGCAACGGCAACTTAATCAGCGTCACCTATCCCGATGGGGCAAGCCAGGCATTCGACTATGACAGCAACCACCTGATGACCAGCGAAACGGATAGGCGTGGCAATGAGAGTATCCGCACCTATGATCCCTATGGCCGCCTGACTTCGGCCACGCTGCCAGACGGCACAATACGCCAAGTCTCCTATTCCCAATCTCAGGGACTTATTGACCCAAGTACAGGAGAAGGCACTGAAGACAATCCCGTTCTGCCCACACGACCTGATGAAGCCGTGACGAAAATGACCGATGGGGAAGGCCGTACCACCATCTACGGCATCGGGCCACTTGGCAGGCCCGATTCTATCACCGACCCAGCAGGGGATACGACTACCATTCAACGTGACGAAGACGGCAATCCACTACGCATCGACTATCCCAGCGGCGCAGCCTATATCCGCCAATATGATGATCGAGGCAATGTTATCTCTTTCAAGGATGATACTGTTAACGGCACAACGACCTACACCTATGAGCCAGTCTACAATCAGGTTACGACTATCGCCGACCCATTCGATCAGGTCACGAAATTTGCCTATGATGCATCTGGCAACCTGACACAGGTCACGACGCCACTCAGCCGCACAGTCAAACTCAGCTACAACCAGCAGGGATTACCAACATCCCTCACCGACCCGCTGGGAACCCAGACCAGCTTTACCTATGATACGTCTGGAAATCCCACCCAGATTAGTACAGGCTCTGGCGCAGCGACCCGCAACACGAAGCTGACCTACACACCAGAGGGCTATATCAACCAGCTTACCGACCCACTAGGGCAGAGCTACAGCTTTACCTATGATGCACAGGGGCGTCCCACTTCGGAGACCTTGCCAGGAAGCCGTACCATCGCCTATAGCTATGATGAGGATGGCAATTTGACCAGCCTGACGCCGCCCGGAAAGCCTACACATCGTTTCACTTATGATTCTTTGGGTCAGGTAACTTCCTATATTCCGCCTTCTGTGGCAGGGATTGAAGATGCTACGACGACTTATGCCTACAACAACGCCCAGGAACTGACCAAAATCACCCAGCCAGGCGACGGCAAATCCGTCAATCGCGGTACTATTGGTTACATCTATGATAATGCTGGTCGCATCACAACCATCACCCAAGGCCGAGGTTTATTCGACTTCCACTATAATTATCGCTATCAACGCCGAACGGGGCTGCTTATCGGTGTTGAAACCCAAATCATCGGCAGCACCAACACAGACAATACCGACCTTGCCTATTCCTACCTGGACGACCTGTTGACTGGAACCGAACTCACTGGCCCTGTCGCCGGAACCGTGGGCTTTACCTATGACCAAGGCGGTCGTCTAGCCTCAGACAGCGTCAATGGTGCCAACCAGATTGATTATAGTTACGATGCTGATGATGCGCTGGTTAAAGCCGGAAACCTTGATTTAACCTATGATACAGCGAATGGTCTCTTAAGTGACACCACCATCGGTACAATCCAGGATAGCTACACCTATAACGATTTCGCTGAGACCAGCAATTACACGGCTAGCAGCGCAGATACTACCCTATATGATGTGAGCTATACCTATGACGCGCTGGGGCGTATCACAAACCTGAGTGAGACAATTCAAGGTGAAGAAACCACCTATGTCTATAGCTATGACGCTGCCAATCGCTTGGAAAGCGTCACCCAAAACGGTACGATCATTGCCAGCTACACTTATGATGCCAATGGCAATCGCCTAACCGGACCAAACGGATTCAGCGGTACCTATGACGACCAGGATCGGCTACTGAGTGACGGTACGGCAAGTTACACCTATCAGCCCAATGGCGAACTCTTGACCAAAACCGAAAATGGTCAGACGACCACCTATGATTATGACTTGGTTGGCAATCTTAAAGGCGTCACCCTGCTTGATGGTCGCAACATCACCTATATCATCGATGGGCAGGATAGGCGCGTGGGCAAGCGTGTCGATAGCACGTTAGTGCAGGGATTTCTCTACCAAGACCAACTCAATCCTATTGCGGAACTGGATGCTGGTGGCAATATCGTCAGCCGCTTTGTCTACGCCAGTTGGGGTAATGTTCCTGATTATATGATTCGTAAAGATCAGACTTTCCGCATCATCTCTGACCATCTGGGGAGTGTGCGGCTAGTTGTCAATACGGATACTGGCGAAGTAGCCCAACGGCTCAATTATGATGCGTGGGGAAATGTCACACAGGATACCAACCCTGGCTTCCAGCCATTTGGTTTTGCTGGAGGAATTTATGATACGGATATAGGGCTAACACGTTTTGGTGCAAGAGATTATGATGCTGAGGTTGGGCGGTGGGCAAGCAAAGACCCAATTGGGTTTAAGGGTACGGACAGCAATCTACATTCCTACACGTACAATGATCCGATAAATTGGATCGATCCTAACGGATTGACTCCGGCAGCACTGTGTTTTACACCTCCTGGTGCTCCTGTTTGTGCATCAGCAGCAAAAGCTACTATAGCATTCTGTACGAAATATGGGATTGGTATTGCAGTTTTAATTGGGGCGGCTGTTATCTCGAAATCTGATAGTAGTGAGCCGCCATCAGGTCCATTTACTGAAAAAGTTGGTCCAAAAGATAAACTTCCAGGAGAAACATGGGCAGAATACATTGAACGCACCAAAGGTAAAAATAAGAATGGCGGTAATTCTCAAGAGGTTGAACCTGGAACTCCAGGCAATGAAGGAAACCCTGATACCCCACTCCCACCAAGACCAGGTCGAGGTAAATAGATTTTACTATATGATGAAGATATTTATTTTACCTCCTGTGAAATTGTGGTATTGAAGTTTATTGAGAACTCTATATGCTGTATCAATGCTGTCACCCAATACTCATGAAGGAGTTTTTCTTGGTAAAAATGCTGATGAATTCGTCCTTTCTAAAGATAACTACCCGATATTTGTCTGTGGCCCTTCAGGGTCGGGTAAAGGCACAGGGTTTTCCATACCCAATCTGTTGTTCTGGGAGAAATCAGCAATAGTTCATGATCCAAAAGGAGAAATTTTTTCTGCAACTAGTGGTTGGCGAAAAAAGATAGGTCACAAAATCTATCTTTGGAACCCAGCCGTTGAAGACAACTATACTCATCGTTATAATCCGCTTGATGCTGTGAATCGAGATCCAGATAAGATTGTAGATGATGTATATCAGATAGCCTACGCAATTCTTCCAGAACATGAATTCTGGTCCATCGGAGCACGCTCCCTCTTTACGGCACTTGCAATATGGCACCTAATGTCTTCTAACAAAGAGAAGACATTAGGTGCCATAGTTAGAACATTAAGAGGTAATAACGTTGTCTTTGACCTGGCCGCTACTCTAGATAACGAATTGAAGACTTTACATCCAATTGCCTACATGAATATCGCCTCTTTCTTACAAAAAGAAGATAAGGAAAGATCGGGCATCATATCTTTGCTTAATTCTGCGTTGGATTTGTGGACAAGTTCGCGAATTGACAGACTAACAGCAAAAAGTGATTTTATGTTAGACTCATTGCGCAACGAGAATATCACGATTTACGTAATAGTTTCGCCTCATTGTGTAGATAGAATGTTGCCGTTGCTTCGAATATTTTATACTCAATTGAGAGAATCTCTATGCAAGGAACCGTGTTTCGAAGACACGCCCGATCCCTCAGCGTTGCTCATGATTGATGGCTATGGTGATTTAGCTTCAATCGATTCATTGTCTGGTGGAGCAGCATTCTACCGTGGTTATGGGATAAAGCTCTGTGTTACAACGCAATCACCGTTACCAGATGATAGTCCCATGGTGATTAATTCATCCTATAGAATTGCATTTACACCAAATGATTCTCGCAGTGCCAGATCAATCGCTCAGGCAAGCTATGTTCTGGATAATGAAGGCAAAAATTCTCCCCTCGAAAGCGCAGATATCCTTGCGTTACCTCAAAATAAGCAGATTCTCAACACCACTTCACAGCCAACTCAAACGGTTGATAAGATTTACTATTATAATGATGCATTTTTTCAAGATCGACTGCTTCCAGCCGTGAAAATTAAGTCCTCATTCAGCTGATAGTATTCCAAGTCACGGCTGAATCTTCGCATATAAACAGAAAAACGGGACGTGAGCGTCCCGTTTTGGATACTATCATCCGCTTAGGGGCGTTGTCCCCCAACGCATGCAAGCCCAAGGGCAAGTGCCAACCAGGGTCTCCCCAACCTTCCGCACATTGTTTGTGCAGGCTGGGCGATATGCCCTCCAACAGGTATTTTATAGAAATCGGAATCGGTGGTATTTCGAGTAATTCCAAAACCATGTCGCTTCGGTCACCTAAGTTGCACAATCATGAAAACCGAATAGAAATTGTATAGTGTTTCAATAGGAGCTTAACAGCCTTCACGCGGTACAATAGACCCAAGTCATCCAAGCTCCGTTCCATTCTCTGCCCGTTCTTCCAGATAAACCTCGAATTATTGATGTACTGGTCAAAGGAGAAAGACCATGCGTTTCAATTTTCTGCGCACAATTCTGCTTCCTGTAGTACTTTCAGCGTCAATCATATTGTCGTCGGCGCTTATCCCAGCCGTACCTGTGTCCTCCAATTCTGCTGCTGTCGTGGAATCCGTTACCGCCGCATCGTCGCAAAAAGATGTCAGCGCAGAGACTATCGTACTCATCAACACTGACGGGTTTAGCCAAAGCGCGTTGAATATGACGCTAGGGCAGGCCATCACGTGGCAAAATGAGACAGACTCAGTGCAAGTCATTCAACTTGCTGAAATAGACATCCCAGACGGTTCCACTATCTTTCTACCATTTGTATCGAGTGAACCAAATGCCAAAGCAGCCGCAACGACCTATAGCTCGGATGCAGACAAGACAATTACTGTTCAGCCGAGGCAAAAGCTCAGTTATGTCATTTCTTCTTTGCAAGACTACCAATTTACGCTGCAAGACCAGTCTTCTACGCTAGAGGTCAATGTAACAGAGCCAGATAGCCTGGTGCTGTTTCATATCGGTGATCAGGAAACAGCTTTAGGCACGTCAATAACCTTAAACCTCCAAGCCTATGATCCTGGCGGTTCACAGGATATCAGTTTTGATGTTGCACCGCTACCGCTTCCTACAAACGCTCAATTTGATGCAGGTACAGGTCTCTTTACCTTTCGCCCAACTTCAACCCAAACAGGCTCATACAACCTCACCTTTATGACCAATACAGGGCAGCAAACGGCAACGGAATCCGTCACGATAGATGTTCCTGAGCCAGATCCCAATGCCCCAACCTCGCTTCGAGGCCAAATACTCGATGCGAATGATGCCGAACAGGGCATCATCACGCCACTGGTTGGTGCAACAGTACGACTCGTTGACGGCGATCAGAGCGTCTCCACCGATTCGGATGGTTATTTTGAATTGTCAAACTTGCCGGATGAAGCCCAATATGTTGAATTTGATGGATCGACCGCAACACCTGCTGGAACCTATGGTGCTTACCGCAGCCTCCAGGTGCTGATCCCTCACGTAACCAATGTCATCGAACGCCCCATCTATATTATGGAGGTTGATGAAAGTGGCACCGTACAGATTGAGCCAAATGAGTCTATAGAGCTTATCAATCCCTCTTTGGGTGTAACGGTCACCATTCCAGCCAATAACGTCAAGATGGATGATGGCAGCGATTATTCTGGCCCTATCTCTATCTCTGAAGTCCCAGATGAGTTCACCCCAGGTTCACTGCCTGACAATCTCGATCCAGGTCAGGTCTTTACCATTCAACCAATGGGACTAACCTTCGATGAACCCGCCCCCATCACCTTCCCAAATACCGAAGGTTTCACTCCTGGCAGCGAAGTCAATATCTGGTCGATGGACCACGAAACTTCCGAATTTTTCGTTGCTGGCAAAGGACGAGTCAGTGATGATGGCACCGTTGTTGAGACCATCGAAGGAGGCATTCAAGAATCTTCCTGGCATTTCTTGGCTGCCCTAGGTGCTGCTCTAAGTGAAATATTTGATGATCTGGTCGATTTCCTGGGTGGCACAGATTGTGATGTGGCATCCAGCGTGACATTACACAATGGTTGTCTTGGCACAACCATTGATCTACCCGCATATGCAGCCCAGGATTCAGTACAGGGCCTTTCCCTTGTCTACAAGTCAGATCGTGCCTATCCACAGCTTCTGGCGCCTTATGCTGCTACGGTTCCTTTGCGCTCTGCTGTGCCAAACAGGATTGGACAAGAAGTCAATTTTGCAGGCATAGGGCTAACGAACGAGGTCTTTATTTCGACTGCTGATTTTAGCGAAAGTCAGGACGAAACCTACCGCTCGGTCGTTTATGTCGATACTAGCGACCTGGAAACAGGTGTTTATCCATATAATATTCGGCTAACAAACTACTTTGCTAACTCTACGGTATCCACCGACATCCCACGTCGTGCATTGGTAGTAAACAGCCGAAATAGCTCACTGGGTGCAGGATGGGGCTTATCTGGCTTGCAGCGTCTCTATGTCCAGGCGAACGGGAATATCCTGCTGGTGAATGGCGATGGTTCGGCAATGAACTTTACGTCAGGCAAGATCGGCTTTCCTGACTTTAACGATATCAGCAACCTGCTTCTAAATGGAGATGCATCTGCACTGAATACAGAACCTGTAATAGTAAACGGTAATAGCGTTCTGCGCCTCACTTCTGCCGAAAGATGGCAAGGGAGCAGCGCGTTCTATACAAACCCATTCGCAGTAACTCAGAGTGGTGAAAATTTGTCCTTCAAAACTTATTTCCAATTTCAGATTACGACTCCTGGTGGTCTTGGAGGCGGAGCCGACGGATTGACATTTGTTATTGTCTCAGCGCTGAATAATATTGGTGGAGATGGTGGAGGGATAGGATATAGCGGTATCAATAACAGCATTGCAGTCGAATTTGACACGTTCCGCAATGGTAGAGATCCAAATGACAGCCATGTTGGAATCGATCTAAATGGAAGTCTCACTTCAGAGATCACGGCGAATATAGATCCCAATCTGAAAGATAGTGACATTTGGTCGGCATGGATTGAATATGATGGGCAAACTGAGCGGCTAGATGTACGACTCTCGCGAACTGATGAGCGCCCCTTAGAGCCTATTTTATCTCATTCTGTTGATCTTGCAACGATACTTGGACAAGATCGAGCATTCTTGGGATTTACCTCAGCGACAGGGGCTGGATACGCAAATCACGATATACTCTCGTGGGATGTAGAGGTTTTAGGAGAATTAGCAGATGAACCCAATAGATATTTTCCTCCTGCGGGAGAGTATTCCGAGCTAATTCAACTAAATGATGGAAGTTTCGAGTACAGACTCAATGATGGCATATATTACCGTTTCAACATCAAGGGTCTCCAAACTGCAATGGTTGACCGCAATGGTAATACAACCAGTTTTGCCTATGATGGTCAAAACCGCCTGAAAACTATCACCGATCCGGTAGGTAAACCCACCGCCTTTACCTATGAAGGCGACCACCTCAAAACCATCACCAATCCCGATGGGCGTGTCACCACCTTTACCCATGACGGCAACGGTAACTTAACAAGCGTTGCTTACCCTGACACAACCTCCCAGTCGTTCACCTATGATGCCAACCATCTGATGACTGCTGAAACGGATCGGCGTGGCAATCAGACTATCCGCAACTATGATCGCTTTGGGCGTCTGGTTAGTGCCACACTGCCCGATGGAACTGTGCGGCAACATAGCTATTCTC
>JBCCHB010000020.1:0-131672 GCA_039028975.1 Chloroflexota bacterium | reverse complement strand
TCTGGCCGAGATGTTGCCCATGGGCGAGTTTTTGCACGGTTTTCTCGGTGCCGATCTGATGTCTGCTTCTCACGGTGCCACCTTTATGTACGATTTTGAGAACCGAGAGACCAACATGTGGCATATCGATCTGCCCTTTACCCTTGGTATTTGGCGGGGCGTTGGTATGTACCCCAATGGGTTTGCCATCGAAAGCTTTATCGATGAAGTGGCCCATGCGGCGGGACAGGATCCCATCGATTTCCGGCTGGCTCATCTCGATGGCGTTGAAGAGCAGAGCAGGCGCTATCGCGAAGCGCTAATCCGCGTGCGGGAAGAGAGCGGCTGGGATGAGCCAACACCCGAGAGTGTCGGTCGCGGTGTGGCCATTATCGACGACCGTGCGACCGTTTGTGCCGCAGTGATCGAGGTCGCCGTGGTCGACGACCAGATCAAGGTCCAAAAGGTGACCCACGTCACCGATCCGGGCATCGTTGTCAACCCAGACGGCATCCGCCAACAGGTAGAAGGCTGCATCATGATGGGGCTGAGTGCATCGATCTACGAAGAGACTGTCGTGGAAAATAGTCAATTCAATGCATCCAACTATCACAAATACCCCATGGCCATGCTCCTGGATTCACCCCCTGAAATCAACGTGATTTTGCTGGAAGGTTCAGAGAAGATTTCTGGTATTGGCGAGCCGCCGATTGGGCCAATTGCGCCCGCCATTGCCAACGCGGTCTTTGACGCAACCGGGCAGCGATTGAGGGAAACGCCGCTGCAGAAAGGATTAGCTGCGGTTTAAACGGATGCAAAGAAGGGTGATTCCGAAAAGCTGGTTGGAGCAAGGCGGTCATGTGGTCATGGCTTGCCGCAGGCCGGATGCTGGAGAGGAAGTGGCAAAGGGTTTTAGCGGGCTGAAGGGCAGTTATGAGGTCATAAAGCTGGATCTAGCCGATCTGCAATCTGTGCGCGATTTTGCCTCTAGCTTTTTAGAGAAGCACGACAGGCTTGATGGGCTGGCGTGCAATGCGGGGATGGTCGATATGAATGGCCCCAACTACACAAAAGATGGATTAGAGCTGACCATGGCGGCCAGTTACTTTGGTCACTTTTTGTTGACTGAATTATTGCTTGAACTCTTGAAGCAGAGCGATGATTCACGTATGGTGATTCTTTCTTCGGTTGTTCATGCCGGAAGCCCAAATAATCGCCCCGCTCTGAACTTGGATGATCTAAATTACAAAAGCAGAAAGTACAGCGCTTTCGCCGCTTATGGTGAGGCAAAGGTTGCTACGGTGCTGTATGCCAAAGAGCTGGCGGAAAGATTGGAAGGCACAGGTGTCTCAGCCTTTTCGGTCCATCCTGGTTGGGCACGTTCGAACTTTGGCTCGGGTGCTCGTTTCCCCATGAACATATTATTGACTCTCATGCGCCCGATCTCGAACATTGCGGGAATGACCGACAGCAACGAAGAATCGGCCCAATCATCGCTACATTGCCTTCTCTCTGATGACGCGCCAAACCATTCCGGTGGTTACTTCAGTCAAAGCAGCGTGCTTTATCGAGACAGCGAATGTAAAGATGGTGGCTGGCCCATGGAGACACCAAATCCCAACGCCAAAGACATGGATACGGCCAGAAAGCTGGTTGAGCAGAGCTATGGGGTGGTTGGATTGGCACAGCAGCAAGCATAAGAATTTGTAGCCGTTCAAGTGCCATATGGCCACCGTGCGACAAAATCGAAGATGACGCAATCCACATCATGCACACTACAATTTACTACTTGTAGGAATCCTGTCTGCTTTTTCAGGCTCGACATTGGGGGCCTTGCCTAACACAGCCAATAGCTTCTCGCGGCTGCCTCGTTGAGCACGTTCCTGCAAGTAGTTTTTTGTATCAATTGTTGCCATCTTTTCGGCGATTGCGAGCGTGATGAACTGGTTGATCGAAACACCTTCCTCAGCTGCAATTGCACGCAACTGTTCATGAACCGATGTAGGTAACCGTAAACTTAATACACTCATTATATAGCTCCAATATACTTCAGAAATTCGGCTGGTGTTACAACCGCTATTCCAAATTTTTCCGTTCCGCGAAAATCCTTCTTGTTGAAACCTATGATATGCTCACAATTTGCCGCTACAGCTAACTCTAGTATAAATTCGTCTTTCGGATCTCGCAGGTATGGCCGCCATAAAAAATGGATGTCGTGCAGATTTCCCAAAGCGCAAAGAGCATCTATCAAATCTGCAATATCCTCTGACGTGAGGCCGATCTCAGACCTATATCTCGACAGAACATCCTCATATTCCAACACCAAAGCGATAGAGAGATTTATCTGGAATTCATCAAGCCCTATCAGCGATAGCAACTTTGAAGAGGCACCCTGTCTGGAGCGTTGTGCAGCAACTAATACATTCGTGTCTATAACAACCTGCGGCATCTTCATGCAGGTATTATATACGATACCGTATAGATTTGCAACAGGTCGAGTTTTTGGAACATATTACGGGTCGTCTGGCCTGGTTCCTGCTGAAATTGCCCCATTTTTGTTCTCGTCAACAAAAATTCGCTCCCATCCTAATTCGCTGTAGTGCTGGGAAATGTTAACCACATTTTCTATATTCGAACCTTGCCAGAATTAGTAGGCACCCGAACGCCTTCGATAGGAAACAACCCATGACAAACTGGACAACAAACAACATCCCCGATCTGACAGACAAAGTTATGATTGTCACAGGTGCCAATAGCGGAATCGGTTTAGAGACAGCGCGTGAGGTTGCCTGCAAGGGCGCGCAGACGATTTTGGCCTGCCGCAGTATGGAGAAAGCACAAGAAGCCCTGACTGACATTCAACAAAGCACGCCCGCAGCCCAGGTCGAGATCATACAACTGGATCTGGGCAGCCTGAAATCGGTTCATCAGTTTGCCGATAGCTTCAAAGCCAAATACAGTCAACTGGATCTGTTGGTCAACAATGCGGGGGTCATGTGGCCACCTTACGGCAAAACCGAAGACGGCTTTGAAACCCAATTCGGCACCAATCATCTGGGCCACTTTGCCCTCACAGGTCTGTTGATAGACCATCTGATGAAAACCCCACATGCCAGAGTAGTGAATGTGAGCAGCATGGGACATCGTAGCGGCATCATGGATTTTGACAACCTGATGTTCGAGGGCGGAGAGGGGTATACCAGACACGGCGCGTATGCTCGCTCCAAGCTTGCCAACCTCCTCTTCACCTATGAATTACAGCGCAAGTTTGAGGCCAGTCATGCTGATACGATTGCCATTGCCGCCCATCCAGGTGGTACTGCCACCAATCTGAGTCGTCATGTTGAAGAAGCCTGGTATTTCAGAGCCTTGAGACCGCTCTTTGCGTTGCTGGCCCAAAGCCCAGCGATGGGTGCATTGCCTACGCTGCGCGCAGCCGTTGATCCGGCTGTCACCGGCAGTCAATACTACGGCCCCGGCGGTCTTCAGGAGATGCGTGGCTATCCAATCCTTGTGCAATCTAATGATGCTTCACACAACCAATCTGACGCAGAACGTCTGTGGGCAATGTCCGAAGAATTAACGGGCGTCCACTACGATTGGCCTGTACCGGCGTAAATTGGGGAAGGCTATTTATCTTTCTAAGACAGACAGCAACGAGGAATCCGCCCAATCATTGCTCAATTGCCTGCTCTCTGACGATGCCCCCAACCATTCCGGTAGTTACTTCAGCCATAGCAGCATATTCTACAGCGATAGGGAGTGTCGAGATGGAGGATGGCCTATGGAAACACCGAATCCAAACGCTCGAAATATGGACACGGCCAAGAAATTGGTGGAAATAAGCTATGAACTGGTTGGACAAAAGGACGCATAGCTCCTGGAACAGGTTCAACTTGACCGATCCAGATTGATGCATAACGGAGGCGGCAAAATCAAGTTAACTGCAAAGCCGGCCAGCAAGTGGGTCCGAGCTATGGCCTGCACTAGCACACGAAGCGAGACAGAAAATGCAAATCGCAACGCGAATTTTACTCTGGATGGTCGCCCTCATCGTACTGCTTACGGGCGGCGGCATCATGTTCAACGGCATCGACGGTGTTCCAGGATTGAAGGATGCTGTAGCATCACCGGCCATCGACTCGGAACTGCGCTTTCTGGCTGCGTTCTGGCTAGCCTACGGTGCATTCGCCGTTTGGGTGAGCCTCAACTTGACTGAGCGGCAGACGTTTCTACCTGCCGTTGCCATTACGCTAGCTGCATCAGCGGCAGCGAGAGTTGTGTCATACTTTGCTAACGGGCAGCCTAACAACTCTACGTTGATTGCTGCAACCGTAGTCGAGTTCATCTTTGCAGCACTCATCTATCTGTTTTATCGACTAAATATCCGAAACTCAAATTAAGAAAAAGTCTCGTATGGGTCCCATTCGGCCGCTCAGGTTGCTGAAGGCGCAAACCCAAAGTGACGCTTATATTCACGGCTAAACTGCGATGGGCTGTGATAACCAACCAGATATCCTGCCTCACTGGCACTTTTGCCGCCTTGAATGAGTGTTTGTGCTCTAAACAACTTTATCGACTTTGCATACTGTAGTGGTGAAAGATGCATTACGGCCTTGAAACTTCTGTGAAATGTGGGAGCGCTCATGCCAGCTACACCTGCTAATTCTTCAACAGAAACGACTTCGTCCATATGTTCATGCAGGTGTTCAACAGCCTTAGAAATCTGTTGAATCTGCCCCTGCTGCTGTAGCAGCCTCTGCAAGGCACCAGTCCGATCTCGGCAGAGCACTCGATAATAGATTTCCTCAATGATTAATTCACTCAACATGAGTCGATCTGCTGATTTATTTAGCGTTTGTAAAAGTCGAATGACTGGATCAAGCAACTCATCATCAAGTGCATCACTAAAGATCCCAGAACTATTTTGTGAGGTCATTGTCCGAGGTAGTTGTTTGAGTTGGTCCATCTTCAGCAACATTGTGGCGATTTTGTTCAGGTCAATCCTGATACCGGCCATAAGAGCGGGCTTGTCCACGCTGGCCTGGGCAATCTCGATTTCCAGCGGCATCGTCAGGAACAACGCCAAGTAATTACCAGCACTATAGTCATATTTTTTGCCACCCAAATAGCCGTATTTTTTGCCTTGCCCCATGATGACCACGGCCGGTTCGTACACTACGGGAGTTTTTGCGTTAGTCGATGACGCACGGAATGTCACAAGCGATGGAATCGCTGTCTCATGAATCCCATCACTTGTGACATGCTTCTCTAAAAGTGCGACAAACTTCCGCATTTTGTTTTCTGAATAGTTCATAGCTTGCTCCTCTACTCGTTTCATCATAGCAGAGATGATGTCCATCTGCAATAAAAACTATTAGATTGATAGGATTATGCAAGCATTTGAAAGTAATGTGTATTCACTCATGCCCCCTTTGCGGTTATTATGATAGTCGTTAACTTGATGTTCCATTCAATTACCACAAAGGAGAAATTTAAATGAGTGACAAGCAAAAGGTGATTTTAATCACAGGTGCAGCAAAAGGAATAGGGCGGGCTTCAGCTGAACAGTTGATGTCGGAGGGGCATATTGTCTATGGCGGTGATATTGCATTTGAAGAGATGGCGGACTTGGAAGCAAAAGGAATGCATCGTCTTAAGTGGGATGTGACGATTGAGCAGGATAGCATTGATGCGGCCAAACAAGCCTTTGATGAACAAGGTAGAATTGATGGTGTTTTTGCCAATGCTGGCTATACTTGTATGGGCATGTATGAGTTGGTGTCATTAGAAGAGGCTCGAAGACAATTTGAAGTCAATGTATTTGGTATGGCTAGCACGGTAAAAGCCGTTTTGCCTTACATGAGAAATGCTGCTCCCGAGGGAAGCGGCCATATTATCTTTACTTCTTCCGGCGCAGGTAAAGTATCCCCGCCAGGGATGGGTTGGTATCCCGCAACGAAGCACGCAACGGAAGCATTGGCCGATTCTCTACGTCGTGAAATGATGCATCTATTCCCAGGTATTAAAGTTGTCCTCGTTGAACCGGGCTTCATCCCCACAGAGCTTTACAACGCTAGTGAACCCACCTGGCACAAAGCAATGGAACACCCTGAAGCCGAAGTTTACCGGAAAGCGATGGAAAATTACTTGTACAACTTTAAGAAAGGCTTTTATGACGGTGCCCCTGTTGAAACAATTAGTAATGTTGTCTCTAAAGCATTCAATTCAGACAACCCGAGGAAAAGATACCATCCAAATCCAGATGCGATGGGTTCTATTTGGGCTTCAAAATTAATAGAGAATACCGATTTGTTCGATAAGACCTTGATCAACATGATGTTCAGTGATCCAAAATAGGCGTTTTGATAATCAGTTGATCAACCATATGCTGAACCCTCACAACAAATAGGTGCAACAATTAATCGTATGATGCTCAAAGAGTCGAGAGGAAGCTAACCAGTGAAAAAACCTAAAATATCGATGGAGACCTTAGAGCGTGTTTGACCATTTGAATAAGAGGTGGATAATGGCTCATCAAATATCTCAGACCCCAATGAAACCGAAACAGGCCCAGAAACAAGGTCCCAAATCCTGATTGATTGTCCGGTTACTGGTGAGCAAACAGGAAAACTAACTGAAAAGCGCATTGCTCTTCCAAACGAGCAAGCAAGTTGGTGGCACTGTTCAGCGTGGCGGGGCTGGCATGTTAATCTGGACACAAGCATAATTGCCTCCAGGGACTAAAGCAGTAATTACCGAATACTCTCTATCACCTTAAACCCGCAGAAGGAAAAACAGTATGGCATTTCAATTTTTTGACGGCGAACGTGGCACAATAAAAAAGGGAGAAGGCCACACAGTATTGATTCACACCGAAGTGATCATCAATGCTCACCCCGATAAAGTGTGGGCGGTGCTGACCGATTGGGGTAAGCTACCCGAATGGAGTCCCGGCTTACTCAATCTAACGGGCGATTTTTGCAAAGATGGCAACATCACGGCCACATTCAAATTGGGCATTGGCGAACATGCCCAGGACTTCACTCATCCGCTCATCTACTTTGAAGAAGGGCGGATGTTTGGTTGGTCAGCCCCATTGCCGTACATGGCAGGAATGACCGATCACCACATCTACAAACTCGAACCACTGCCAGAGGGCCGCACTCGCTTTCTGCAAACCGACCAGTTGACGGGCGGGCTAGAACACGTGATTGGGGCGCATATGGCACGGGGTATGATGCAATCCTACGTAGAGTTCAATCGAGCACTGAAGGTGCGAGTAGAAGGCATGGCTTAGACAACAACTGAATTAGAGTCACCATTGCGGCTTCGTGGGATTACCTGGATAAGTGTGGATGGCCGTAGCTGAAGAGATAGTCCCATCGTAGCTGATGGCACATGATAAAGGGTATGTTCATAGAGAGCCTTCCGCCAGCAGTGGCGTGGTTTTATTCAGTTTGCTCTGTGAGTAACGGAATGACAGATTTACCGTTCAACATCGGCCCGATTGTGTGTAGATGGCAGCGGACGAGCCCGCCTCCTTCCACAGGTGTCGCCTTCGGCATCTTTTGATGACAGATGTCCATGACCAGTGCACAGCGATTGGCGAAGGGACAATCCGATGGCAGGTTAGCTGGGCTAGGCGGTTCGGCATCAATGTGATACATGCGGCGCACTTCAGAGCGGCTCTTTTGGCGTACGGGGTCCGGGATTGGATTGGCTCGGCGGCGAGAAGCATGGCTGTGTAGGAATGGGCAGCATCGTTGTAGACGCGTTCCGCTGGTCCCGTATCGACAAGGTAGCCCAAATAGAGCACGCCGATGTCATGGCTAATGTGACGCACTACGGCCAAATCATGTGCGATGAAGAGATAGGAGCCCCCTTTTGTTTCCTGTATCTCTTCCGGCAGGTTGATCACCCGGCTCTGGATTGAGACATCCAGTGCGCTGGTTGCTTCGTCACAGATAATCAACTCTGGCTCAACTGACAATGCCCGCGCAATGGCTACGCGCTGCCGCTTACCGCCCGATAGCTCGTAGGGGAAGCGCTCCATAAAACGGCGTCCTAAACCCAAGACTGTTTAAATGAGAAAACGATGGGAACCAGCGTTATACAGATCACAAAAAACGATTAGCCTTCGCCACCCCAGATGCGGTTATAGGCCCGATTGAGTGTCTCAAAGACTGTTCCATAGATCAAAGGTACTTTATAGCCTGTCTGCGGGAGCGGAGTCACGCCTTCAATAGCTCGTTTAGCCGCTGCTTCAAATGTCGCTTCTGTGGCCGGTTGACCCTCTAGCGCTTGATTCACGGCTGGCAAGAGCAACGGAATGTGGGCCACCCCACCGATGGCAACTCGGGCCATGGTGATCGTATTGCTATCATCTACCACCATGCGCACACTCGCTTCAACCAGCGCCCATTCTGCCCGTGCCCGCGAAATGCTGCGGAAATAGCCTGCCCGTTCGTCCGCTACGGGCTTCGGCAAGATCACATTCGTCAAGAGCTCCCCACTTTTCAGCGTGTGTGTAATCGCTGGATGTTTGCCATCGCCATAAATATCGTTGATCGAACGTGTTTCGCTGCCGTTGATTTCAACCTGGGCGTCATAGTTCATCAGCACCATGCCGACCGTCGAAGGATGGGGGAAAACGCAGGGGCTGATATCAAAGACCGCCCCAAAACGATGAGCCCCGTCGCGTGCTGGACAGTGATCACCACCTTTTTTGAAACAATTGCTGAAGCCTTCGTTGCGGAAATACCAGCACCGAGTAGTCTGTAGAATTACGCCGCCCATGGTTGCCATATAGCGGATTTGGGGTGTTGCCAGCGCACCCGATGCAATCGCTAATCCTGGATACCTCTCGATGACCTTTGGATCATTGGCAACCGTGTCGAGTTTAACCATCGCCCCTATGTTGAGACCACCATTATCCGTCGCGGTGATGGTCTCATAACCATCGATGCGGCTCACATCCAAAATATCACCATGGGAAATATGATGCCGTCGTCGATCCATGATATCGGTGCCACCGGCCCGAATTTCACCGGATGCAGCCTGTGCTTCCTCAACCGTCGTTGCCATTGTCAAATTAGTCATCGCCAAATTAGTCATCGCCAAATTAGTCATTGTCAAAGTTGTCATGATGATACTCCATTACTCGCCGCGGTGATATCAGATTGCAACGCTTGAATCAAGCGTTCCGGTGTAATCGGACTTTCAGTGCATCGCACTCCTGTGGCATTGAAGACCGCGTTTGCGATGGCAGCCGCAACGGGCATTGTCGACAGCTCGGCTAGCCCAACACCCTCTCCCTTGGCATGTTCAAAACCACCGTCAGTGAATTCACAGGTGACTTCCGGAATGTCACCGATACCGGGCAAGCGATAGTCTTGCAAGTTGGATGTCAACAACGCCGCTGTATTTGGATCGAAGATCTTCTCTTCGTACAACGCATACCCCATCCCTTGATAGACGCCACCTTTCACTTGGCTCATGGCCATATCGGGGAAGTGCGCCTTGCCGATGGCTAGATTTTCCCAAACACGGGTAACCTTCACTTTGCCCAGCAAGGTATCTACTTCAACCTCGGCAATGACTGCGCCCTGTGATGACCCTTGACCGATCATGATGTCAAGGCCCATCACTCGCTTAAAGACAATGCCGTGTATGGCACCTTGGACAAAATTATCACCACCGCGTCTGACCTCGACATGCTGGGGTGGAACGGTCTGGAGCGCATCCTCCCAAGAGAGGAAGCCGCCTTGATGTTGCAGACCACCATCAACAAAGCTGGGGTTGTCTAGGTCAAATTCTTCTGCCACCACGCCAAATAAACGATCTCTCATCAGCTGCGCTGCTTGCTCAGTTGGCGTGTAAACAGACGGCGTGACCCGGCTGCCGCCAGCGGTTGGTCCGTGAGGGTGCTTTGAGGATCCAATCTCCAAATTGATTGATTCTGGTTCAACCCCAAAGGTTTGCGCGACGATCCGCGCCAGAGATGTCTTGACGCCATTGCCAATGTCTTGAGTGGCCATCTTGATAGTGAAGCCAGACGGCGAGGTTTCCAGCCGTACTGTTGTATCCGGGTCGTAAAAGTAGTACCACTGACCAAAGCTAATCCCGATGCCGCGTCGATAGCGTTGCTCTGTTTGTGAATCCGGCTGGGGTCGATTTTGGTAAGCCTCATGCTGTTCGACCCAATCGTATAGCTTCAATCGCAAGGCATTTTCAGTCCAGTTGCGTCGCAATTCAAGGCTATCGATGCCAGCATCATGGGCATATTGATCAATGGCTTGTTCCATGGCCCAGAAGACGCCCGGACCGCCTGGCCCTCTAAAAGCAGCCCCCAGTCCACCATTATTGACCACATCATAATCTTGTAGGTCGTGGGTCTCTGGCTTGTATACTTGAACAGAAAGGCCAGCTTGTGTTTGTGAAACGCCGATGCCGCTGTCATTGTAGCTGTGGAATTTGACTGCTTTCAGTGCGTTGTTTGCGTCTATGGCGAACCGTAGTTCAGTTTTGTTGCCGGGGCGCATCCCCCCAGTCGACATTTCCGCCGGTCGATCAGGAATCACGCTAACCGGTCGCCCCGACTTCTTCGCCAACTCAATAGCAGCAATGGTCTCCTTATCCAGTTTGATCTTTGCACCAAAACCGCCGCCCACATAATCCGCAATGATGTTGACATTTTCGGCGCGCAGATTGAAATGCTGGGCGATCTCTTTCTGCATCAATGTCACACTTTGGGTAGACATATAGACGTCTAGCTGATCAGGTGCAATCCAATGCGCAACCGCACAATGGGGTTCCAATGCTGTGTGCACTTGGATGCCGTTGACATAGGTAGCCTCAAAGAGGTTGCCATTGCCCTCTTCCATCTCGTTGAACGCTGCTTGTGCCTTTGCTGGGTATGTTCGTTCACGGCCTTTTGTTGTGCGCACATTGCCTTTGAGGGTGCCAGGACGTGGCGCATATTCAGAAACAGTTGGGACCATATTTAAGTCACTGAAGAGGGCAGGTGCATCAGGACTCATGGCGTTCTCGATGCCGACAACAGCAGGCATGAGTTCAAACTCAATATCGAGCGCATCAAAGGCGTGTTGGAGCGTTTGCTGATCTTTGGCGGCGATGGCGACCATGGGTTCACCCACATAGCGCACAATGTTATCTTTGGGCAGCATCTCATGAATGGCAAAGAGACCTTCGAGCTGTTCAGCAGCCGCTGTGGATAGGTTGCGAATTCTGGCGTGACCGTGCGGCGATCGATAAATCCCGCCCACAAGTTGCCCCTCCAACTGAATATCCGTGGTATATTTTGCTTGTCCAGTGACTTTTTCCAGTGCATCGACCCGTTGTGCGCGTACGCTTTCGACCTTATCATATTCGCCTGCACAAGCCCGCTGCACCGCCTCGTAAATGCCATCATACGCACCACAGCGGCAAAGATGTCCGGCCAGGGCTTCTGCAACGTGCTCTTTGGTGGGTTTTTCGGTGCCATGTTTCGCTCGCCAAGAGTTGTAAAACGCAATGCTTTCCATGATGAATCCGGGTGTACAATAGCCACACTGCAACCCATCGTGCACCATAAATGCCTTCTGCATTGGGTGTAGGCTGTCACCCTGATACTGCTCGGCTGTTTCAATCGTTTTGCCTTCTATGTGGTGTGCAGGCAGCAAACAGCTTGTCATTGGTATACCATCGACGAGCACGGTGCACGCGCCGCACGCACCCGAACCGCACACCAGCTTCGTCCCTGTGAGTCCGCAAGTGTCTCGGATGAGATCAACCGCGCTATCATCCGGTTGCGGTGTGAAATGAACGGTTTCACCATTGATTTGAGTTTTCAACACGATTATTTTTCCTATGGTAAAGAACTTGTAGATTGAGCGTTCGCTCCAAAATCGGCAAAAAAAATAGTACTTATATCAACGCGCTACGACAAACTCGCTCAGCTATCATGTCTAATGTGTTCTCGTCCATCCTGAAATTTCCTTGAATATGAGATTTGGCCAGATTGAGCGCGACAGTAAACGTCATTGTATAGATAACATCTAGTGGCAAGTTAACGACCAATCCCTGCTCAATATCTTTCTGCCCCATACTCAGCAAACCGAGCATCATCCTTTGGCTTTCTTGAGCCTGTTCTTTCGTATAAAAAGAAGAGTTCTTATACTCCTCAATGAAAATTGTTTTTGCTGGGTTGTTGAAGTGATAGTGGTATTTTCGGAGCCAAAGATCTTTATATCGTTCCAAAACAGGACGGTCCAGAACGAGGTCGTCCAGAATATACGCCATCATTTCCATGGTAATGTCAAGAAAGAGCGTATCCATGATCTCGTCCTTACTTTCAAAGTAGTGATAGACGATACCCGGACTGGATTTCGCACGTTTAGAGATTTTACTTATGCTGGTCTTTAACAGCCCTTCAGTTGCGACAAGCTCAAGCGTTGCATCAAGAATTTGGCGTTCTCGCTCGCTGAACCTGTTGCTATGTGTTGGAGTCATCAACTTGACCTAAGAGCCTATCTGAAAAGTGGTTGTCGGCTCAACTGGTCAGTAGAGTAATGAGCATCGCCACAGAACTTTCCGGATGGATACCAATCGTAGATTGAACGATCACTCTATTGAGAGTATCATATTAACTTCTGTCAGTCAAGAAGCATTTAGCGTTTGCGTACTTCCCACATTTTTGCCCATGTATGATTTGGAATCGACACAATGTCCAAGTACGGGTATATCAACCTTCTGTGTCCACCTTGGATGGGCACACTCTAATTTCGGCTCGGGTGCTGGATTCCTGATGAATCTACTCATGGCACTTGTGCGACCGATTTCAAAGTGGCTATCCAATCGTTGTGCAATCGAATGCTGCTTTTCTGACGTATCCAGATTCGGCGCTATTCAGCTTCTAGGTGATCTACCGGAGAGCTAACCGACTGATAGGTGTTGAATACTACTAGCGCCAGCATGACCACAGCGTTGATCGCTATGAACTGTGTGGCTGTTGCCCCTGTCACAAACCCGCCTATTAGCGCTACGGCAACGGCACCACCAAGATAGACCACTATCGTGGCGATTGGGTTTTTTGGTCCCTGTTCTTTGTCCAAGCCGAAGTTAATCAGCATCAGCGCTAGCAAGAAGATGGTAACGGCGATCATATAGAGCAGGCGATACTCTTCTGTTAGCGGATAATCTGGATACTTGATTGTCTCTGCGAATAGCTTTTTCGCAGCCACCCCAAAGGCAACTAGCGAAGCGGCTAGAAATAAGTGTCCGTACGTCCATAGAAGAGCTTTAATGCCAGAGGAATCATCGTAAAGCTTACCAGCCGTGTCGGAAAAGTAGAGCCACCATAGCGAATACAGGACCCCTATCCCAGCCACGCTGAACAAGATCTGCTGCATCCCTACTGCCGATCCCTGTGCATCATCTAGCACTTTGACAAACGCCTCGCCAAGAACAATGATGGTGAAGATGCCGAACCGTTCCACCATGTGATGGGCGTCGGCACCCCATTTGAGCAACTCTCGTACTATAGCTGGGCGGGAGAAGAAGACAATCTCGAAGATGATGGCACTCAACCATGCTATCCAGTGAAAGGGGGAGGGCAGCAGAAGCGCCACCAACCAAATGATGATTCCGCCGGCAAACCCGATCATATACTGGGTCGAGAACGATTTACTCTCAGGGTGCGCCGTGTACGTTCGTACATACATCAGGATCAGAACAAAACGAACCAGCGCATAGCCGAGCGTGAACTGTACGTATAAATCGCCAAACGCCTTGCTGACACTCAGGCCAATTGCGGCTACACCAAACATCTGTATGAAGACGAGAATCCTGTGCCACAAATCATCAGCCACAAAACGATTCTGATATAAGGTTTCTCCCGTCCAAGCCCACCAGACGACGAATATCAGGACCAGAAACTGACCAAATCCCAAAAGGGTTAGATTATCACTTAAAAAATTACCAATCTGGATCAATGTGGCTACGTAGACCAGATCGTAGAACAATTCTAACCATCCAACCGCGCGGTCCGTGTGGCGGTGAAATATGATATTCTGAAAATATTGAGGGCGTGTGAACAAATCTGACATATGAGGTTCCCTGACTGTGTGAAGACTATCCGTAAAAAATTTATTGATCAAATACATCCATCATTGATTGCTGCAACCGTAGTCGAGTTCATCTTTGCAGCACTCATCTATCTGTTTTATCGGTTAAATATCCGAAACTCAAATTAAGAAAAAGTCTCTTATGATCCCATCCGACCGCTCAGGTCGCCGACGGCGCAAAACCAAAATGGCGCTTATACTCCCGGCTAAACTGGGCATGGCTATTGTAACCAACCAAGTACCCCGCTTCACTGGCGTTTTTCCCCTCTCTGATGAGTATTTGCGCTTTGTGCAATTTCACCGACTTGGCATATTGCAGAGGCGACATATGCATCACACTTCTAAAGTTTTGGTAAAAGGCAGTCTGCCCCATGTGAACCATCTGTGCCAGTTGTTCTACGGATACAGATTGCTCCAGATTTTCGTGAATGTGTTGCACTGCTTTGGAGATCCGTCGAATTTCCCCTCGCTGCTGCAACAGAAACCGCAGCTCTCCGCCTCGCTCATCGCACAGCAGTCGATAGTAAACTTCATCCACAGCCGAATCCCCCAGCATCGCCGCATCTCTAGGGTTCGCCATCAATTTGAACAGCCGGATGTACGAATCCAATAGCTCATCGCTCATCGGGATAGAAAAAATACCAGATGGATCGATAGAAGCGGGCTTAGCCAAGGCCATATCAATCCGGTCAATCCGAGCTAAAACATCGGCTATCCTCCCCAGGTCGATGGCCACACCAGCCGCCAGAAAAGGCTTATCGGGGCAAGCTTCAATAGTCTCCACTTCTACTGGCATAGGATAGAACAAAGCCAGCACATTACCGGCACTGTAATCGTACTTCTGATCCCTCACGTAGCAGGTCTTTTCCCCTTGTGCAACCATCCAAATTACCGGTTGGTCGACAGACAAGCTTCTCTCTTGGGTTGTGGTTAGTTTGAAAGTGCCAAAGTTTTTGATGGGGCTGAAGCTTACATCTTCTTGCACGGCATGTTGTTGCACCAGACATACAAACTCGTCAAATTTATTTTGTTGATAGCTCATTTCTTATCCCGATTTGATTGCATCCATTCTACTGACTCGTATGGTTGCCATTATATCAAAAATCCTGATTTAGAGCGATCAAAATATCAAAATCGCGAAGGATTGTGCAAGCTCTATGAAGAAATATATATTCATTATTTCGGCCCCACATAATACAATATTTAGGAGCGTAAGCATCGTGTGATGAAAATTTACCCCAAATACGTAAGATGAGGAGATGATACCATGACCATCAACAAGTCAACCACAAACAGCAAGTCACCAGGGATGGATCGCCGCAGCTTCCTGGCCGGTGCCACAGCCGCAGCCGCAGGGGCGGGGCTTTCAGCATGTACAACTGCAGCCCCCGTCGCCCTCGTCGCGGCGGAGAATGTGGAACAACAGGCACGTGAATTTGAAGGACGCTGCGCATTTGTCACCGGTGGCGCGCGCGGGATTGGCCTTGCACAGCCAAGGGGTTGGCCGAGGTAGGCGCAAACATTGTGCTGTATGACGTCGCCGAGCAGATCGACCTGGTTCGCTATCCGCTTGCAACTATAGAAGATCTTGAAGCAGCCAAAGCAGAAATTGAAAGCCGAGGCGTACAGTGCATTGCCGTCCAAGGAGATGTCCGTGATGGTGCCAAGCAAAAAGAGGCGATGGAACAGGCTGTAAGTGAATTTGGCTCGCTGGACATGGTGATTGTTAATGCCGGTGTCACCCAACTTGGTCCGCTCAATGTACTCACAGAAGAGGAAGTTTCGCTTGTATTGGACATTAACCTAGCTGGAGCCATCAAAACGGTACAGGCCGCCATCCCGATTATGCAGGAGCAGAATAGCGGCAGGATTGTCCTGATATCATCTATCACCGGACGGTCAGGTAGCGCTAACTTCCCGGTCTATTCGGCTTCTAAATGGGGTATGATCGGCTTGGCTAAGGGTACAGCCCAACTGTTGGCACCCAATAATGTGACTGTCAACGCGGTTTGTCCCTCGCTGGTAAACACCAAACTGCTAATCAACGACTACGTGCTTGAGGCTCTGATCCCAAGTAATCCCACTTATGAAGCCTTCAACGAAGGTGCAAAAACACGTCATTTGTTGCCCGTGGGTTTGTATGAACCAGCGGAAGTAGCGAATACAATTCGCTTTATTTGTAGTGATGCAGCCCACTATATTTCCGGCGATGTCTTTGATATCCAAGTTGGCCTCGCTGCGCTCAATGCGGCCTAGGTCCGCAGCCCAACACAACGAGGAATGAGCGCTATGAAAACCATTGAATTAAACCCTGGTCGCAACGCTGTACGCATTCAGTCGGGAAAAGAGGAATTGGCTGCGCATATTTACCTGCCTACCAACTATTCTGGCGAGGGGAATTAGCATCGGTCGTTGTGACCGTACCGGCTACTGGCGTGAAGGAGCAAACGACTGGGGTCTATGCACAAAAACTGGCAGAACAAGGCTTCTTGACCTGTGCCTTCGATCCGGCTGGCTGGGGTGAAAGCACAGGACGGCGCTTTATTATGAATCCGTATACTCAGCACGGGTTAAAACTGGACATTTGGCTTGACCGAAAATGTTCATTTCTAACCCTTTTGCAGTATATCAACAAGCCGAAGATATGAAAAACATAACCAGTTTCATGCAAAGCCTACCGCAGAATGATCCGGATAACATGTTTAACATGGGTGTATGCCGTGGGGCTGAAGTGGCGACCTTTGCAACCGCGTATGACAAGCGCATTAAAGGGTTGATACTTTCAAGTCCATACGTTGACGCAGCCGAATCCTATTTGAAGGGAGCCGGTTCAGCAAAAAACCTGCGTGACACCATGCTTGCCCAAGTCGCAATGGCTAAGCAACATTACTTTGCAACCGGCGAAGACATCTACATTAAGGAATCAGGATCAAATAAAACCAAAAACTTCGGTTCTGTCATCTCGAGTACCCGAGAGATCTTCTATTATGTTTTATTAAATTCTCGATCCTAAGCTGGTGCCACAGACACAGGAAGAAATCGATGCAGCACCAACGGAAGTGACCAAAGGGATGGCATCATATAATCTGCCGGGCAAACCGGGCGATACCCCCAATTGGCACAACCAATTGGCAGCAGCGGGTGCGGACAACATGATCTCTTTTTCACCGTTTGACTATGTACATATGCTGGAGGGCATCCCGACTTTTGTGGCCTATGGGAGCAATGCAGTTACTGGTCCCGGCGCGCAAAAGCTTTATGACAAGATCGATGCACCGAAAGAACTATCTGTCGTCGAAGGAGCTGGGCACTTTGATTTATACTGGAAGTCGGAATATGTCGATCCCACAGTCGATCATATTTCAAACTTCCTCAAAGGATAATATTAAGAAAGGAGGTATCTATTCAGCAGCCGCCTGAGCTTGTCGAAGGCAATCCGACTTCGACAAGCTCAGCCTGCGTTGGTGCTGAGTAAATATGAAAGGAGTTTATAAAATGAAGAAGCATTAAAAATTTTAGGTATTGGTATTCTAAGGCGTCCATTACTGTATGGGTGCGCCCCTTGCCAGGCTGGAGGGCAAGATTGCATTCAACACATTGCTCCAACGGTTGCCTGGTCTGTATTGACTCTAAGACCCGGCAACTTTAGACTACAGCCGAGGGTTCTGTTGTGCATCACCTTCTTCTCGTAACCATTTGTGGGGATGAGGCCTAAACATCATCCAACCGCAGCCGTTGCTGATGGAGCAAACCCAAAATGCCGCTTATACTCCGCGCTGAACTGTCTGCTATCTTATCTTTCCAATTATGGGCGCATGTGGCATATTTGTTCTATGTACAGCGAAATGGGGGCAAGCGACATGGTCAATAGTGATAGCTTCGTGATTCATGAGAAATCTCGCTATCATTATTGGCGCGGCGCGGGTTTACTTTCAATAAAGACATTTTGGCACGGCCAGGCATACTATGATATCGGCCAGGGTGCCTTTTTGGTAGACGATGCTTCCTATCTTGTGCTCAACGCTGGGCAAGAGTATGCAATTACAATTGACGCAACCAACGCAGTAACCTCCTTTTGCATCTTCTTTTCTCAGGACCTTGTCAATGATGTCAGTCATAGTATGACCTGCTCTTTAGGATCCCTACTCGACGACCCATGTGGCAATAGTCCAGTACCGTCAGAATTTTATACTCGTACCTATCCCCACGAGAGCTGGCTAGCACCGATGCTGAATGAGATACGCAAAGTGTATCCACATCGGCGGCATGAATCAGGCTGGTTGAATGAGCAATATCATCAAATTATGATTCGGATGCTCTTTGCCCACCAGCAAACCATACGCGAGGTGGCTAGTCTTCCCGCATCGCGCCAAGCAACGCGTGAGGAACTCTATCGCCGACTACACTTAGCTCGTGATTATGTTGCTGCGTCATACGCTCAAGCCGTGAAGCTTAACGACATCGCAGAAGTTGCATGTATGTCTCCAAATCACCTCATGAGGACATTCAAACAGTTATTTCGGCAGACACCCTACCAGTATTTGATCAGTGAACGATTGCGACATGCGCAAGTGATGCTCAGCACGACGGACCAATCGGTGACAGAGATCTGTCTAGCTGTTGGATTTACAAGCCTCGGTTCATTTAGCTGGTTGTTTCGTCAACGATGTGGTATGTCTCCTCAGACTTTCCGTGCCCAAAATTGGTGATTATCGAGAAGCACTCTGTCCCCTTCCACGGTATACTACAAACCACTTACACCCATCGTGGTTGTGAGGATTTCGAATGTGAAGAACGTTATATGTACGCCTTAGAAGGCTTAGCCATGTAGCGCATGTAGGATCTCTTGGGAGGATTCATGGAAACAACAGACAAGTTTTGTACGGCCATTACGGATGGGGATGTACAAACTGTGCGGCAGCTAGTAGCGGAGACGCCAGCACTTGTCAATTCAAAAAGAGGTGATGGTTTATCTGTCATACTGCTGGCAACTTACAATGGGCACAAGGAAATTGCTGCTCTCTTGATCGAGCATGGCGCGCGGCTGACCCTGTTTGAGGCAGCTGCGGCTGGAGCGCTTGATTCAGTAACTGCGCATCTTGCAGCCGATCCTAAATTGGTTAACGCATACGCGCCCGATGGCTTTCAGCCCCTAGGTCTAGCGGCTTTTTTTGGTCATAAACCCATCGTTGAGTTGCTGCTTTCTTTGGGTGCGGAAGTAAATTCAGCTTCGGAAAACAGTCAGCAGGTGATGCCCTTGCACTCAGCAGTTGCCCATCAGCACCTAGAGATTGCTGTCCTTCTGCTCGATGCGGGCGCCGATGTAAACGCGAAGCAACGCGATGACTTTACGCCGTTGATGGGTGCAGCTCACAATGGGCAACTGGAGATGGTCAAATTACTTTTGTCCTACGGTGCCAATCCGGCGGTTAAGAAGCCTGACGGGCAATCTGCTTACGCAATTGCACTGGAAGCAGGCCACCCAGCAGTTGCCCAATTGCTTGCTGTCTAATAGATCTGACCAGAGCTACCCCTTTGGTTGAAGTGCTAGATTATGGAAGACCCTTTGTCCTGACTATTCGCTGGACGGATTTCTGTTCCAAGGTTCGATAAGCAGTGGCAAGAGGGCGCTGTTTTTCGTCCAAGCGAATAGCTCAAGTAGCCGACAGTGCAATTCCAAAATGGCGCTTATATTCGCGGCTGAATTGGGCAAGGTCCTTGTAGCTGCCCATTTATCCCGACTCGCTAGCGTTCTTTCCTTCTAGGAGCAACGTCTGCACCCGATAGAGCTTCATCGATTTGGCATATTGCAGCAGTGAAATGTGCACCATCTCTTTGAAATTTTCGTGAAAGCTGGTTCTGTTCATACACACCATTTCGGCTAGCTTTTCTACCAACACCGACTCGTGTCGATTTTGCTCAATATGCTGAAGGGCTTTTGAAACCCACTGAATCTGCCCCGATGCTGTAAGAAGGTTCGCAAATTTCTCCCGTTCATGGGGAACGAAAAAATGTTTGAGGACAATCCAGTTTTTTTACTCTATTCCTACCCACACTACATCTGATAAGACATAGAGTCCATAGAGTCTAAGAATCCGGATTCTCATTCTTATTTACTCTGGGATTAAGTATAAAAGCGCGGCACCAGTGCTGGTGTCCGCGCTTTATACGCCTCATATGCTTCCTGACCGCCCCACCTGGTATCGGCTCTCTGCTCAAGGAGGGGAATACCGCTGACTCGGGTTAGCAGGAGCGTGACAAATACTGGTGAAATGAGGGCAACCCACTGCCACCCTTGAAGAATGGGCAGAGCAATGATACAAATTCCAACCCAAAGAATAATTTCCCCCAAATAGTTGGGATGACGGGAATAACGCCAAAGTCCCGTCTGGATAAATTGCTCCTTATTGGCCGGATTAGCACGAAAACGACTCTTCTGTATGTCTGCTATAACCTCAATAGTAATGCCGATTCCCCACAAGAGTAGGCCAATCAGGGCAAATGGCCCCAAAGCTTGGCGATTGGCGGTAGTAAGGACCGCTAATCCTGCTGCGGCAGTAAAGGTCACCCATAAAGCCTGTAGGGTCCAAACATTGAGGAAGGTCCAGAAGTATGGCTTCAACTCATCAAAGCGGCCATCCTTCCCGGCCTGACGGACGCGGCGGTAGAGAAAGCTACCTAGCCGTACGGCCCATATGATCACCAAGATAGCAACCAAGTACGAGCGGGCATCGCGCAATGGATTGAGTGTTAAGGTCAAAAGCATTATCGTGATATAAGTGAGACTACCCGTCAGGTCGAAGAATTTCTCGCTCTGTTGTCGGTATGCAGGGACAAAAGCAAGCCACTGGATAACAAAGATCAGTCCAACTGCGGCTAGATAGAGTGGTACTCCTGCAACAGTTACTCCACCTTGACTACCTGCCCATGCCATACTCAGGCCAAATAAGACCAATATCGGAAAAATAGCAAGAGAACGTCTTTCCTGTTTCTGCATATGATTTGCTCTTGCGAATCTCAGGCCGCATGCTTGGTATAGTTTTTCAGAAAGAGATTTTCCTCAACAGATCGTAAAGATGGAACAGATTAAAGAGGAAGATCTATAGAATCCGTTCAATCTGTTGAGGATGCTACGTATCTGTCACCAAGCACGAATTGGTCGCTCTGCGCCACCAAAGAAGCAAATGATTATCTGAATATCTATAGAAATCAGCCCCAGAATAGAAAGCCAGTACTGGTGCCTATTCACCAGGATGGTGAGGATCGGTCCAAATAACCTCTTCAGGTTCATCAACGGTAGGAATGTCCAAGTTCACCACAATCGGTTCTTGGTCGTTTCGTACAAGCACACACTGCAGCGGTTTATCTGGGCTGCCGTTCATCTCTTGGTGTGGTACAAATGGCGGCACAAAAATAAAGTCACCCTCTTCGGCATAGGCCACATATTCTAGTTTTTCTCCCCAGCGCATTTTGGCTTTGCCACTGACTACGTAGATGATTGATTCAAGCTCGCCGTGGTGATGCGCCCCCGTTTTGGCATCGGGATCAATTTTAACGGTGCCAGCCCAAATCTTTTTGGCATTGGCTGATTGAGAAGTAATGGCTGCCATTCGCTCCATCCCTGGCGTTTGGGCGGTATTGGTATCTAGCTGGTCCTTTTTGACAATACGGACACCTTGTTCTTTCCAGTCCGTCTTGAAATGTTCCATCTCCATTTCCTCCTCTTTAATGAGTTGCTTGTTGTCAGTAGCTCGCAGTCGGCTTGTCCCCGTGAAGACGGGGATTGGTCACTTAACCCACGGTTTGTCGCATCCCGAAGACATTGCAGTCTGCCCTGTAAATAAACAAAGATGAAAAGAGTAGGAAGATTAAGAATCTGCACAATCTTCTAATCTTTGTTCGATTTTCATCCTTCCGTGGTACAGTCGGATGAATGAATGAATGATTGATTGTCTGCGCTGTAAATAATAGGGTTGAAAAGATTAGAAAGATAAAAATTGGCGAAATCTTCTAACTTTTGTTCGATTTTCGTCCCCGTGTTGCAGCCTGTTGCATGTTTAGCTGCTGATTCTCTTTAGTCTACGGCATTATAGAATCGATCGCAGAGTGGCAAAGCCATCACCAAATCCCAAGAAGATCCACAAGCTCTCAGGGAAAAACCCCATGTTCTTCGTTTCCTTCTTGGTTCGTTTAGGCTTTTGATACAGGCTCGTTATGTCTACTTGAGCGTCATTGTTGACGCCTGCTACAGCACCACGCACAGCCGTAGCGAATCGTAGATGGCTGCGTGAATGTTGCGACTTGCAACGGCATCGCCCACGCGGAAGAGTTGATAGTTGCCAGCAGGATTCCGCACGATGGTCTGGGGCTGCACATCCACCAGTGCATGCAGGTCAACCTCACCTCCATTGCTTGAATTGGGGCGCAGTTCCATATACAGTTCATCAACTGGCAGAGTGCCGTGCTCTACCACAACTTGATCGACCCAACGGTCTATCGTCTCATCGGTAAATTCATTATGAAGCGTTGCCACCGATTTATCTCCCTCACATACTACTTCCACCAACCTGTGATCGGGAGTAAGGGTAACCTTATGCTTGTAAAGCTGCTGCATGTATCCTGGGTGATTGGTACCGTGGATATCGTGACCTACCATGCGATCTGGCGTCACAATTTCCACCGCTGCTCCCTTCTCGGCCATAAATTCGGCACACGAAATGCCCGGATGTCGTCCATTGTCATCAAAGAGCAGCACCGTTTCGCCTACTTTTGCGTAGCCGCCCAATACGTCCCACGTGGAATCGACAAGCTCTGCCCCTGTGCCCAAAAACGTGACATTTGGCTCGCCACCAGTCGCAACAATGACCACATCGGGTTGCTCAGTTTGGACATCCTCGGAGCTAACATAACGATTGAAATGGACCGTCACACCCAGCTTCTGCACTTGTCCGTAGAGCCAATCCGTAATGCCAATGAGATCGGCGCGCCGCTCAACTTGCGATGCCAATCTTACCTGTCCACCAGGCTGCGGTGCAGCCTCAAATAGGGTGACATGGTGGCCACGTTCGGCACAGACTCGGGCTGCTTCCAGGCCAGATGGTCCGGCACCAACCACCACCACCTTCCGACCTGGATTGTCACTTTTGGGAATCGCATGGGGTATCTTGGCTTCGCGCCCTGTGGCTGGATTGTGCAGGCAAACGGCCTGCCCGCCAATATAAATTTGATCGATGCAGTAGTTGGCCCCAACGCAGGGCCGGATCTGATCTTCCTCTCCCCGCATGGTTTTGTTAGCCAAATGGGGATCCGCGATGTGGGCACGCGTCATCGCCACCAAATCTACCATCCCCTCGCGAATGGCATGGCGCGCTGTGGAAACGCTGGTAATGCGAGTGGCGTGGAAGACGGTCACGTCTGCCTTGGCCTTGATGGCCGAAGCCACATCCAAGGCCGATGCGCTGGGCATGCCCATGGTGGGAATCACGTTGGTTAGCGCTCGTTCGGTAATGCCGTTGCCTTTGGTAACGTTGAAGAAGTCGAGCAGACCGGTGGCCGCCAAGATCTGTACGATCTTCACACATTCATCATGACCAAGCCCGCCCTGAAGCATCTGATCACCGGACAAGCGAATGCCCACAATGTAGTCGTCACCGACCTGACGCCGCACCTCCTGAATCACCTCCATGCCAAAGCGCATTCGATTCTCCAACGAACCACCCCATTCGTCAGTGCGCAGATTCACGGTAGGTGTCCAGAAGCTGTCAAGTAGGTGAGGCGTATGTGCCGAGATCTCAATGCCATCCAATCCACCTTCCTGACACCGCAAGGCTGCGGCACCATAGGCTTTAATGATGCGCTCGATATCAAAATCTTCCATAGCTTTAGGAAAAGAGCGATGGGCATGTTCGCGCACGGCAGAAGGAGCCACCGTGGGTAACCACTCACCTAAATCCCACATGGTGCGCCGTCCCATATGGGTGATCTGACACATAAGCGCAGCCCCATGTTTGTGGACTCGATCTGCCATCTGCTGGAAGTAAGGAATTACCCGATCATGGCTCACGTCAAGCTGACCAAAGCTAGCAGGAGAATCGATATCCACGGTGGAGGATCCGCCAAACATGGTGAGGCCAATGCCACCCTTGGCTTTCTCTTCGTGGTAGAGCTGATATTGCTCTTTGGGCATGGCATCATCTGCATAAGCAGGAGCGTGGCTGGTGCTCATGATGCGATTTTTAAGCGTAAGGTGCTTAAGCTGAAAAGGTTGGAAGAGTGGGTCGTTGTGCATGGGGATTGTATCTATAACAGTCTCTTTAAAGTTGTGTTTCTAAAGTGCGGTTGTGTTGAAAACGGTAGTTTCCTATGGTTTCTACCAGAGAAGACGAACTACTGTTTTCAAACAGAGCTCACTATAAGATAATGCATCCACAGTGGAACACTCGGTAATTTTGCGCTGTTCTGAGTCAAAGTTTGCGCCTATCATTGTGATGATGTGAAGAAGACTATATTTTACTCCAACTCTTGCTAGAATTCTTGATTCAACCCACCCAATGGAATCTCCCGCTCTCGACGCCTCACAAAGTCGAGCAGAGCGTCATTGATTGCCGGATCGAGCCTAGGTTCTTCATATTGCTTAAGCAGCATCTTTGCGTGTTCCAACGCCCGTTGGGTAATACTTTTAGACCCATCGACTTCCCATTGCTCAATCGAGCTATTCTCCAATAATTTGGGCATAAAGAAGGCTCGCTCAAAGTTCTCTATCGTGTGGGGATGGCCCAGATAGTGCCCGCCAGGCCCGATATCACGTACCGCAGCCAAGGCTTCGTCAAAATCATCCCAGCGCGGCCCTTCGGCCATTCGGTAGGCCATGGCACACTGCTCTGCATCGGTGACAAACTTGGCCACCGAGCAGTGCATTCCTCCTTCGTTCCAGCCAGCCGAATGCCAAATGTAGTGAGCACCCGACAGCATAACGGCCATGAGTGTTGTCGCACTTTCATACCCGGCTTGGGCATCCAAATAGGCTGAGCCTCCGAGCGTATTTGAGGTACGCCAGGGCAAGTTATAGTGCCGAGCCAGTTGACCAATCATGAAGTTCATGAGTGAAATTTCGGGCGTGCCAGCCATGGGTGCACCAGACTGCATGGAAACGGTAGAAAGATAGTGTCCGTAAATAACCGGTGCACCTTTGCGCACAATTTGGGAGTAAGCCAAACAGACCAGTGCTTCCGCATTCAACTGGACAACTGTTGGCACCATAGAGGCCGGCGTGTTGGCTCCACCGAGCACAAAGGGGGATATTAATACTGGCTGCTTGCGCCGATTGAATGCCCGTAGTGATGAGAGCATGGTCTGGTCCCATACCAGAGGTGAATTACCGTTGACGTTGCCCGTTACCACGCAGTGATCGTCCAGGTATCCTTTGCCAAAGAGAATCTCGCACATATCCAGTACATCTTCCGCGTTCTTCCCTGACGTGGTCATGCCCATAAAGGTCTTGTCCGAATACTTCATAGACGAGTAGGTGATGCGCAAATGGCGGTGGGAGACCGGATGGTCCATGGGTTCCACAATGTGATGGGCTGACGAATGGATAGCCGGCAACATCTGGGCAAGCTTGTGGAACATGGCCAGATCATCCAGCGTAGGATGGCGGCGCACGTCTTCTAAATCACGCAGAAAGGGTGCGCCGGTCATGGGGACAAAGATAGAATCGGGGCCTCCCAGATGCACTGTCTTCTGCGGGTTCCGAGCATGGAGGGTAATATCGGTCGGGATGGTTTTAATTAGCTCCTTGATCATGGCCCGATCGACGTAGACCCGTTCGCCATCAATCTTCGCTCCAGCCTCTTTCCAATGCCTTAGCGCAACGGGATCGCGAAAATCACAACCGACCTCTTCCAAAATGCGCATGGACTCGTGGTCGATTTTTTCGATCTGCTCCATGTTCAGCAGTTCCGTAACGGGCAGGTTACGGGTCAATGCGTTGAGCATAGGCGCGCGGATGCCGGCCTTTTCACGGCGACGGCCACGGCTCCCCCCCCGGCGAACTTTACTACTGGCTTGGGGGGATTGGGCTACATTACTCATTATCTATCCTATCTTTTACATGATATATTTCGTCGCACCTTCCCTGTAAGTGCATCATACATCAATACTGACTGATTCACCCATTCGGTTGCATAGTCTGGAGTCAGTTGGTCTCAGGTCCAATTCATTGTGCTCTACTGATTACTGAATTGAGGCAGAATTTTAGTACAATAGAGAATATCGCTATTCACACAGAGTTGGCGTTGGTCATCCCTTCATCGAGAAACTGAGATAGTGCAAAATTGCACCTTGGTTGCGAATGCCTAGCTTTTGTACAGGTCTCGAACCAAAATTTGGTCTATTTTGGCGCTTTTGAGGTTTCTAGGGCCTCTCAGTGGCTTCTGCGGCCTCATTTGTCTAGGGTTTGACCATTCGAAATCTGTGCTAAAAGTGCAACTTTTCACTATATAGGTTTTTGAGCGGTTTGGCATTGCTCTCACTCTGGCAGACAAAAAACTCAGTTTCTTCTTGGACGCGCACAAAGCGACTACTTGACTCAAATATGCTTGCATTGAGCAGGGAAGAAGCATCAACTTTCAGCTCTCAAACCATTTACAGCATTATACAAAAATCCAAATCGATATGAACAACGACAGAGAATTTGACATCATTGTATGGGGTGCCACGGGCTTTACAGGGCGGTTGGTCGCAGAGCATCTATTTAAGATCTATGGCGTCGACAAAGGCGTCAAGTGGGCAATGGGCGGCAGAGACAAGCAAAAGCTGGAAACGGTTAGAGCCGCTGTGGCAGATGATACAGTGCCTTTGGTGATTGCCGATAGCCAGGATGAAGAGAGCCTCAATTTGATGGTGCAAAGGACTCGGGTGATCTGCACGACGGTTGGCCCCTATGACAAATATGGCTCTAAGTTGGTTGCGGCCTCCGTGGCTAATCAGACCCACTACTGTGACTTAACTGGAGAGGTCCCATGGATGCGTCAAATGATCGACCAGCACCATGAAGCTGCTCTTGCCAACGGGACAAAAATAGTCCATACATGTGGTTTTGATTCAATTCCTTCAGACATAGGTGTCTTCTTTATGCAAAAAGAAGCTATAAAGAGGAGCGGCCAGCCTGCTAAGCAGATTAGGATGCGGGTAAAGGCCTTTGATGGAGCCGTTAGTGGTGGAACATACGCATCCTTAACTAATGTTATGGACAAAGCCGCTAAGAACAAAAGTATCTTTGGCATTCTGCTCAACCCTTATAGTCTCAACCCTGTTGGCGAACAGAGCGGGCCAGATGAGCGGGACTTGCAGAAAGTTGTCTATGAAGAGGCCAGCAAAAGTTGGATCTACCCATTTATCATGGCGGGAATCAACACAAAAGTCGTCCGTCGAAGCAACGCACTAGGTGGATACCTATATGGCAAAGAGTTTCGCTACGATGAGGCCGTCATGAGTGGCGATGGCTTGATGGGCAGGATCAAGGGAATCCAAGCCGCTGGAGCGTTGGGAATCCTGATGCTGGCAACATCAGTCTCATTTATGAAAAAGGGGCTGGATTGGGTGTCGCCAAAACCAGGTGAGGGGCCCAATCAGGCTAAACGAGAAGCGGGCTTTTACAACCTGCGATTTATTGCTACCCTGGCGGACGGCTCAACAGCTGTTGGAAAAGTCACTGGTGATATGGATCCAGGATACGGATCTACCTCAAAGATGTTTGCTGAAAGTGCCGTCTGTTTGGCAAAGGATGAAACACCTGACGTGGGTGGCGTACTGACCCCATCGATTGCCATGGGAGAGCCGCTTTTGGAGCGTCTCCAGAAGAATGCAGGCTTGACATTCTCTTATCAAGAGGGGACGTCACTTTAGCTCGATCTTGTACTTATTCGCACTTTGCTGCGGTCGTATTGCGAAGAGTCGTTTTACGACGCTCTACCAAAGGAACGAAACTACCCTTCTCAAACGGAGTCGAGTATAGCCAAGTTATAGAGGCAATCTTATGCAAGAATTCATGTACGAAGATGAACACCGCATGTTTCGCGATGCCTTCCGGGAATTTATACAGCGCGACGTAGCGCCCTATGAGCAGGCATGGACCGAAGCAGGCATCAGCGACCCGGCTGCGTGGCGCAAAGCAGGAGAGAATGGATTCTTGGCTATGGACGTTTCCGAAGAATATGGTGGTTTGAGTGCCAAGGATTTCCGGTTCAATACCATTGTGAGTGAGGAATTTGCCGCAGCCAATGTAACCAGCCTTGGCTTTAGTGTCCACACAGATATTGTAGTCCCCTACATCACGCGCTTAGGCAGTGAAGAACAGAAACAACGCTGGCTTCCCAAGGCTGTTTCTGGCGAACTCATTACCTCTATCGGTATGACCGAGCCAAACGCAGGTGGCGATTTGCAAGGTATCCAGACGACAGCGGTGCCCCAATCGGACGGAACGTATCTTCTGAATGGCCAAAAGACCTTTATCTCCAACGGTGTATTGGCCGGCCTCTGTATAGTCGTCTGCAAGACCAACCCGAATTTGGGGCACAAGGGAATCAGTCTGCTGGTAGTGGAAGACGGCATGGAAGGCTTTGACCATAGCCGCAAGCTAGGTAAAATGGGCATGAAGGGCAGCGACCTGGGCGAACTCTTCTTCAAAAATGTCCACGTCCCCGCCGAAAATCTACTGGGTGAGGAGGGGATGGGCTTTATCTATCTTATGCAAGAGTTGCCCCAGGAGCGGCTAATTATTGGCATCCAGTCGATTGCCGCGGCTGAGGCGGCCCTGACCGAAACAGTCAAGTATTGCCAGGAGCGCACGGCCTTTGGACGCCAAATTGGCAAGTTCCAGAACTCCCGTTTTAAGCTGGCTGAAATGCAGACCGAAATCACCATTGGGCGAACGTTTGCGGATCAGTGCATTACGGAACTCAACGCGCAAACCCTAACGCCCGAAAAGGCTGCCATGGCCAAATACTGGCTTTCGGACTTGCAGGGTAAAGTCGTCGATCAGTGTGTGCAGCTTCATGGCGGTTATGGCTTTATGAGTGAGTACCCCATTGCCAAGATGTATACGGATGCCCGAGCCAGCCGAATTTACGGCGGGACCAATGAGATTATGAAGGAGATTATTGGCAGAGCGATGGGGTTTTAACGATGTCGCTGGGCCCAATTCATCTGATGCCCCTCTTGACAAGTCTATTCATCTCATCTAAACTGTACGTACGTTATTACTCCTGGTGTACGTACACACGAGACTGATCATGAAAACGATAACTGTAACTGAGTTGCGGAGCAACATTTATAATTTGCTAGAAGAAATCCTTACAACAGGTATTCCACTCGAAATCAACAAAGGTGGGCGCAAACTGCGTATTTCGCCCGTTGAACCTGTTGATAAGTTTGCAAACATGGTCTATCGCCCCGATGTTATCAATGGCAACCCGGATGACCTTGTGCATATTGAGTGGGAGTATAATATTGATTTACCTTGATACACATGTGGTTGTTTGGGTTCATGCCAATGACAGACAAAGGTTTTCGGTATCGCTACAACAGCTGATGAATCAGCACGAGTGGTTCATTTCCCCTATTGTCCGCTTGGAACTGCAATATCTGCACGAGATAGGGCGAATCAATCCAACGGTGGACACTATCTTAACGGATGTCGCCCAGCGTATGGGGCTTTCTGTTTGTTCCAAACCATTCAATAACATTATCGCCAACGCGCTTTCCATGACGTGGACTCGTGATCCATTTGACCGTATTCTGGTTGCCCATGCTTCCATCGATAACGACATTCTAATTACGCGTGATGAGATGATTCGAGATCACTATTCCCAAGCACGATGGTAAACAGTCTTCGCAGCGAAATTATCCACCGCATTAAGATGGTATTTTCTGATCTGAACAATGTCAGCACCACTATCCCACCTAAAAATACTTGACTTTTCAACTCTCCTCCCTGGCCCCTACGCGACCATGATGTTGGCCGACCTGGGCGCGGACATCCTCAGGGTTGAAGCGCCAGAACGTCCTGAATTGACTCGGTTACTCCCTCCTTTTGACAAAGATGGCATTTCGGCTGGTCACGGCCTGCTCAACCGCAGCAAGCGTAGTTTGGGGCTCAATCTAAAAGCGGAAGGCTCGGTTAAGATTGTTCAAAAGCTCATTACTGAGCAGGGCTATGATATCATCGTTGAGCAGTCTCGTCCTGGCGTTATGGAGCGGCTAGGTGTGGGCTACCAGGCCATGAAAACCATTTGTCCCCATATTATTTATTGCTCGCTCACTGGTTACGGGCAGGATGGCCCCTACCGGGATCGGGCTGGCCATGACCTCAACTATCTGGCCCTCTCTGGCATGTTGGCTCACTATGGCCGCCAAGAGGGTGATGTTCCCCCGCCCATGCCTACCCAAGTTGCTGATATTGGTGGCGGCAGTTTACATATGGTTATCGGCCTGTTAAGCGCCGTCATTCGCCGCTCTCAGACTGGCGAAGGCGCTCACGTGGATATCTCCATGCACGACGGCTCGTTGGCCTGGAATAGCATGGCCGCGGCCAATGTCATCGTTGCTCAAGAAGCAGCAGAGGGCGAAGTAGCTGACAAAGCAGCGCCCCAAAAAGAGCGAATGCCCCTCAACGGTGGCACCTTCTACGACCTCTACGAAACCAAAGATGGGGGCACTATCTCTGTCGGTTCGCTGGAACCCAAATTCTGGACCCAGTTTTGTACTGCCATCCAGCGGGAGGATTTGATCAAGCCAGGTCTGAACTTTGATACCGATAACCAGCACTCCTTCAAGGATGAGATCCGCGCTGCTATCCGCGACAAGACGCTGGCCGAATGGACAGAGATATTTGCGGAATTCGACGCCTGTGTGGAACCGGTCCTGACGGCTCAGGAGGCGTTGGAGCATCCTCACACTCAGGCGCGCAATCTAGTTGTCAACGTGCCACGGGCGGATGGTTCCCTACAGCTCCAGGTTGGCACGCCGATTAGACTGTCCAATCATACGCCGGAGTATAAGCACGTGGGGACTGCGCTGGGTGCGCATACGAACCAAGTTTTGACTGAGCTTGACTACAGCCAGATGGAAATTTCAGAGTTGATGCAGAATGGTGTTGTTGCTGGCTCCTAGAGAAACAGCTAAGCCAGTAGACGCATATGGGAATGTAGGTAAAATGCCAGATTGAGCATCCAAATTTTCCAGGGCAAGTTACTATTCTATCCAAGTACACTCTTTGTGGTTATCTGCATATGAGGAGATTTAGAACATGCAAGAAATGAAACAACAAGAAGCCTACATCTACGAAGCCATCCGCACCCCCCGGTCTAAGGGCAAAGCAAGCGGAGAACTCCATGAAGTCAAACCTATCGACCTCGTTGTCAACCTGATGGACGAACTGGTGGAGCGTACTGACCTGGGCACCTCGGAAGTCAACGATGTCGTCTTGGGCTGTGTCACCCCCATCGGTGACCAAGGCGCAGACATCGCCAAAGCCGCGGCCCAAAAAGCAGGCTGGGATCTGGACGTGCCGGGAATGCAGCTTAATCGTTTCTGTGCATCAGGGCTAGAGGCGGTCAATTTGGGGGCCATGAAGGTACGCTCTGGCTGGGAGGAGCTGGTGGTGGCTGGCGGCGTGGAAAGCCTGAGCCGAGTCCCCATGGGGTCAGACGGTGGTGCGTGGGCAGTTGATCCGCAGACGAACTACGAAACCTACTTCGTCCCCCAAGGTATTGGTGCTGATCTCATCGCTACGCTGGAAGGGTTCAGCCGCGAGGATGTGGATAAATTTGCCCTTCAATCCCAACAACGGGCTTCCTTTGCGCGGGACAACGGCTACTTTGACCGCTCGGTTGTTCCAGTTAAAGATATGAACGGCATTACTATCCTCGAACGGGATGCTTACATTCGCCCAGACACGACTATGGACGGGTTGGCGAATCTTAACCCTGCCTTCGAAACACCCGGCTCAATGGGTTTCGACTTCGTGGCCCAACAAAAATATCCCCATGTGGAGGAGATCAACCACGTGCATACCGCGGGCAACTCATCCGGCATTGTAGACGGGGCTGCCTTGGTCTTGATTGGTAACGAGGATAAGGGCAACGCTATGGGGCTTAAGCCGCGTGCTCGTATCCGTTCTGCGGCTTTGGTTGGCACCGATCCCACCATCATGTTGACTGGCCCAGGGCCGGCCGCAAAAAAAGCGCTCAAGATGGCTGGCATGACGGCGGACGATATCGACCTCTGGGAGATAAACGAAGCCTTTGCCTCGGTGGTTATGCGCTTCATGCGAGATCTGGAGATTGACTCGGCGGAGAACGTGAACGTCAACGGTGGTGCCATCGCAATGGGTCACCCACTGGGTGCAACGGGTGCCATGCTGCTGGGAACCGTGTTAGATGAGATGGAGCGTACTGACTGCGAGACGGGATTGGTTGCGCTTTGTGTGGGGGGTGGCATGGGGATCTCTACAATTATTGAGAGAGTGTAAACATGGCTATTGATTACAACAAAGACTCCGACGGCATTGTTACCTTAACCATGGACATGCCGGATCGCTCAGCCAACGTGTTGAACCAGCTGTTCTACAGCGCCTACACCGAAGCGCTGGACAAAATTGAGGCGGACGAGAGCGTAACGGGCGTCATCCTCGTTTCAGGCAAGCCGAAAATTTGGGTAGCTGGCGCGGATATCGAAACCTCGTTTGATGGTAATGATCCGCAGAATTTCTTTGATGCCTGCCAGACGCTCAAAGCGTATTTCCGCCGCATGGAGACCATGGGCAAGCCCGTGGTTGCGGCCCTTAACGGTATGGCCCTAGGCGGTGGTATGGAGTTGGCTTTGGCTTGCCACTATCGCATTTCGCTCAATGATGACCGCATCAAGTTTGGTTTCCCCGAAGTTGGTCTGGGTTTGCTGCCTGGGGGGGGTGGTGTGGCTCGCGCCCCGCGACTAGCCGGAATGCAGAAAGGGCTGGAGTGGCTGTCCCAAAATAAGAAGTACACGCCATCTCAGGCCCTGGAAGATGGTATGATTCATGCATTAGCTGAGGATATGAATGACCTGATAAACCAAGCAAAAACGTGGATCAAAGAAAATCCTGAGGCCAAAGCGCCGTGGGATGCAGTCATACGCTATAAAATCCCTGGTGGTGGTCCCCAAAGCCCCCATATTGCCCAGATGCTGGCCGTTGCCCCAGCCATGATGCGAAAAGAGACCAAGGGCAACTTTCCCGCACCGATAGCCATACTATCAGCCATGGTCGAAGGGTGCCAGGTCGATATTGACACGGCTAGCCGCATTGAAAGCCGCTACTTTGCCCATCTTGCAGCGGGACAGACCAGCAAAAATATGATCAGCGCCTTCTGGACACAACTCAACCAGATCAAGAAAGGGAATAGCCGGCCACAGAATGTGCCGCCTACCACCACCAAAACAGTGGGCGTACTCGGTGCAGGCATGATGGGCCACGGCATTGCTTACGTTTCAGCTGCCGCTGGCATGAACGTGGTCATGACTGACGCGAACCAAGAAGACGCAGATGCTGGCAAGGAGCGGATCGCCGCCATCATGGCCAAGCGGGTCAAGCGTGGCCGGATGACTCAAGAGAAGATGGACGGCGTACTAGCCAGTATCCATGCCACCGACGACTATGGTCAACTGGATGGTTGCGATCTGATCATCGAAGCTGTCTTCGAGAATCGTGACCTCAAGGCCAAAGTCACCGAGATGGCCGAAGGCAAGATGGACCAGCGTGGCGTCTTCGCTTCCAACACGTCTACCCTGCCCATTACTAGTCTCGCCGAAGCCAGCATCCGGCCCGAAAAGTTTATCGGTCTACACTTCTTCTCTCCAGTTGATAAGATGCAGCTCGTGGAGATCATCATGGGTGAAAAGACCAATGAGGAGACGCTAGCCAAAGCATTTGATTACGTCCTCGCCATCCGCAAGGTACCGATTGTAGTCAATGACAGCCGTGGCTTCTACACCTCTCGTGTCTTTGGCACGTGGACCAATGAAGGCATGGCGATGCTCAATGAGGGCCAACACCCCCATGCCATCGAAATGGCCGGGTTACAAGCAGGTATGCCTGTTGGCCCCTTGGCACTAATGGATGAGGTCTCTCTCAGCCTTGCTGACCACGTTCGTCAGCAGGCCATTGCTGACGGTGATGCAGAAGGCAAGGTTATGACTGAGCATCCTGCCTTCCCAGTCTTGGACAAGATGCTGGAATTGGAACGTCCTGGCCGGGCGGGAGGGGATGGGTTTTATGAATACAAAAATGGGAGCAAGAAACTCTGGTCTGGTCTGGCTGAGATTTTTATGGATGGGCAGGAACAGTTGACTCAAGAGGAGATGGTGGATCGGATTCTCTTCATCCAGTCCATTGAGACGGTTCGCTGCTTGGAAGAGGGTGTATTGCGCTCAGTTCCAGACGCAAATTTGGGGGCAATCTTTGGCTGGGGGTATGCACCCTTTCATGGTGGGCCGCTTCAGTACATCAATGCCTATGGTGTGAAGAAGTTTGTCGCAAGAGCACAAGAATTAGCTGACGTCTATGGTGAGCGCTTTACACCACCGCAGATGTTAGTTGACATGGCAGAGAAGGGTAAGACATTCTAGCTGTAGGGCCGTTTAGCCTGAGGTCGTTTGGTCTGAGGTCGTTTGGTCGGCCTGTCCCGGTGGAGACGGAAATTGCTCTGGAGTCGTGTTGGACGTGTTGTGAGCGACGGATGAGAGATAGCCGTTGTAGATAGATATTTCCCACATATGATCATCCCCTGTTACAATAGAGATCGACCGTTTTAAACACGACCGCACTTTCAAACACGCAGCGCACATCACCTACAATCCGTACCCATTCATGCAATTATTCAAAACGCTACTTCGACGCTTTGCAAACGCCATCCTTCTTATTTTGGCTGTGGTAGTGCTCAACTTTTTGCTTATCCAGTTGGCTCCAGGTGATCCAGCAGAGGTGATTGCTGGGGAGATGGGTGGGGCCACAGAGGAGATGCTGGCTAATATTCGAGCGGCGTATGGGTTAGACAAACCGATACCGACCCAGCTTGCTATCTACTTGGGCAATGTACTTCGTGGCGATTTAGGCACTTCCTTTTTTTATAATACCCCTGTCTTGGGCCTCATCGTAAGTAAAGTAGGCCCAACCCTCTTGTTGGTGATTACCTCTCTGGCGATGGCCATAGTCGGCGGAACCGTGCTGGGTGTGTTGGCGTCTCGGAATCCAGAGGGCATATTCAGCAACATTGTGACCATTTTGGCTCTGATTGGGTATTCCATGCCTGTCTTCTGGTCAGGGTTGATGCTCATCATCCTCTTTGCCTCGGTTCTGCCTATTTTTCCCGTCTCTGGGATGAGAGATATCCTGCTTGATGGGACGGTGCTGGTTGAAACCTTGGATATCTTACACCATCTCATTTTACCCGCCTTTACGCTAGCCATCATCTACTTAGCCCAATACAGTCGCTTATCCAGAGCCAGCATGTTGGAGGTACTTGGTGCAGATTACATTCGTACCGCCCGAGCCAAGGGTCTAGCCGAGTCTGTGGTCATCGGCAAACATGCATTGCGCAACGCAATCCTACCTGTCGTCACCATTGCCGGGCTTCAATTTGGCAGCCTACTCTCGGGCGCAGTACTGGTAGAGACGGTCTTTAACTGGCCTGGATTGGGTACGCTAGCATTTGACTCGATCTTACGGCGGGACTTTCCTGCCATCTTAGGCATATTGCTCTTCTCATCCGTTTTGGTCATTGTGGCTAATCTAGTCACAGATCTACTCTATCAGCTGATCGATCCGAGGATAAAGATTGGTGCCAGTGCCTCCTAGTCGATATTGATGATATAGCATTACAAGTAACGTTCTCCTCAACTTATTCAAGCGAAGCCTACGGCAAATTTTTGATGCGTTTTGCGATAATAGGTATGTTGAGTAGAACTCACGTACTCATCCACGATTGATTTTGCGAATCGATTTCCATCTCTAATTTTCTATGCAGCAACCAACCATCCTTGAACAATCGTATAGCCCCCTCAATGAAGCATGGCGTATGTTCATTCGCAACCGAGCAGCGCTTCTTGGGCTAATACTCTTTATTGGGGTGCTACTTTTTTCTCTGGTAGGCCCCTATCTATACACCATTGATCCATTCAAAATTGTTTGGGCACCTTTAACTCCTCCTGGGGATGCTGATGCATTGCTATTGGGCACTGACTACCTAGGACGGGATATTCTGGCAGGGCTGATTGATGGTGGCGATGCTACGTTACTCGTGGGTGCTATAGCGGCTGCACTGACGGTCTTCATCGGTGTTGTCATCGGGGCCATAGCAGGCTACTATGGGGGATGGATTGATGAGGTGCTCATGCGGGTGACCGAGTTCTTCCAGGTTTTGCCACCGCTGCTATTTGCCATGGTCATTGTGGCTCTCTTCTCACCCTCTCTACTAACCATCGCTATTGCCATTGGTGTGGTCAGTTGGCCCCAGACAGCTCGCCTGACGCGAGCGGAGTTTTTCAGAATCAAAAATTTAGAGTACGTTTCTGCCGTACGCTCTATTGGGGTTGGTGATTGGACCATTATCTGGTCGGTGATCTTACCCAATGCGCTGCCTCCTCTGATTGTCTCTGCCACATTGGTCGTTGGTGTGGCCATACTCTTCGAGGCCGGCTTGAGTTTCTTGGGGTTGGGCGATCCAAACGTAGTCAGTTGGGGGTCCATGATTGGATACAATCGTCCCTATATTTTGGATGCATGGTGGACAGTGGCCATTCCAGGCATCGCAATCTTTGTCACTGTGTTGAGCATTAGCTTAATTGGGGATGGGTTGAATGATGCATTTAATCCGAAATTAAGAGAGCGTTAAGCTCAAATCATGGCTTCATGCTTTCCCATCTGCTCAGAAGAAATTCAAATTCACCTTGAAATTCCCTAGGAATCGTCTTAAGACTCTTCTGTTCTAGCTCAGGCAAGATTTCATTAAGGAATCGGAATTAACTAACTTGTGCATAAGATCTCTCAATCCTTCGAGATAACATGCCCAACTTATTTAATGCTCATTCCTAAAACAGTCTGTCAACTTCGACATTTCGAGACGTTCCGTTTGTAGCAATGCCAAGACGTCTGCAATATCTTCTCCGGTTGATCTATCGATTTTACTGAGTGCAACGCTGTATAGATCAAAATGGAAGACGTCAAGCTGACCAGACCGACCGATATAGGGACTTCTATCTTTATGGCCTGACGGTAAAGGAATAAAGTCACCAGGTGACGCTTCTTCGATATTCATTGACAACTGATTCTTTAGCTTGCGCACAATTGCTATGAAAGCACTGTGGTCAGCATCATCCACTTCAATGGACAGATCAATATCAAGCGTTTGTTGACGTAATCCTTCATAGACCATGGTCGTACCACCTACAAGATATATACGTCCAGGTCTATGGAACTCTCGCCCTAGCCGTTGCAGAAACTGCTCGATCCGCTGCTGATCAATTCGCTGGCGCATAGTGAGGCTCAGGTATGGTAAGTATCAAGTCTTCGAAAAATAAATCCATGACTTTATTAAGTGAAGCCATATAATTGAAGGGAAAAATTGAACGGTTACGCCAATCATCCACCAGATCATAGAGACCAACTTTACCGAATCGCTCTCCCGGGGATGGAAGGTTCATTTCCCCGGAAAAGAGATCGGGGAGCGATACAGAATTATCGATGTAAAAGCCCAATCGAATATGCCAAATCTGCTGAAGATAGACGGCAGCCATATAATAGGTCTTCAGATCGAGCGCGTTTTCAGGCGAAAGCTTTTCTATTAGTACTGGAATATGCTTAGATAGATGGACATTTCGAATAAAGAGTGGCACAAGCGCCATCTGCAAGCGCTCATCGCCGCTCAGAAGCAGCGATCGAACCAGCTCTTGCTCAGACTCAATTACCTCAGTGGCAACAGCATCGCTCGGTGCAAGATAAGTAATCCCATACTGGCGTAGATAGGCGACCAAAGTTTCTCGTTCGTAGTTCATAGACAGATTATACTGGGACATGTCAAATGAGACCAGAAAACCGACCAAACATTATCTATATTCACTCCCACGATACGGGACGCTATGTTCAACCCTATGGACATAACGTACCCACACCGAACATACAGCGGCTTGCTGAGCAGGGTGTACTCTTCCGCAAAGCCTTCTGTGCTGCACCAACCTGTTCACCCAGCCGAGCAGCGTTGCTGACTGGCCAATCTCCCCATAGTGCTGGCATGACCGGGCTGGTCAACCGGGGATTTGGCCTTCGTGACTACAGCCAACACCTACTGCACACGTTAAAGGAGAATGGCTATCACACGGTGTTAGGCGGTTTACAACACCTGCATCGGGACCGAACTCAACTTGGCTTTGACCAGATTGTGGCTCCAGAAAAGAGCACCTTCGTAAAGGATGTAGCTCCTGCCGCTGCTGGCTTTATTACCAACGTCAACCAACAGGTGGCATCTGGGCAACCCTTCTTTATGGATGTGGGCTTCTTCGAGACTCATCGCGAGTTCCCAGCCATTGGCCCTGATGATGACCCGAGCCTCATGCGCCCTCCCTTGCCTCTACCCGATACGCCAGCGACGCGAGAAGATATGGCCGCCTACTGCACCATGGCTCGCACCTTGGACCAAGGTGTGGGAATGGTGCTAGATACCTTAGATGAGGCGGGCATTGCTGACCAGACATTGGTGATTCTGACCACAGATCATGGCGTTGCATTCCCTGGCTGCAAGTGTCATTTGACGGATCATGGCATTGGGGTTTCGCTCATTATGCGTGGGTCTGCTCAATTTGCTAACGGCCACTTTGTCGGTGGACGTGTTATCGATGCCATGATCTCTCAGATCGATATTTTCCCGACCCTGTGTGAACTGCTCGATATTGCTCCTCCACCGTGGCTCCAAGGCAAATCATTTATGTCAATCATGTCCAGCATGGTTGATGAGATCAACGAAGAGATCTTTGCCGAGGTGAGCTACCATGCCGCCTATGAGCCTCAACGCGCAGTGCGCACCCAGCGCTACAAGTATATTCGGCGCTACGTAGAAGAGCATACAGGGCATACCGGTCCCGTTCTGGCCAATTGTGATGATAGCATCAGTAAAGATCTTTGGCTGGAGCAGGATTGGTCTGAGCGCATCATCCCCAATGAGCAGCTTTATGATCTGATCTTTGATCCAAATGAGACGCGCAATCTAGCCGAATCCACTCAATATCATGACATTTTAGCCGATATGCAAGGCCGTCTCCAACGCTGGATGGAGCGAACCAATGATCCAATTCTGACCGAGAACCCCGTCTCAATGCCTCCAGAGGCCGTTATCAATCAGATCGATGCCCGTTCGCCCAAAGACACGGCCGGGCTGTTCCAAGTCACCCGGTAGTCCTACAACCTCCCTATGAACCATCAAACTGCACCCGTCTTACAAGTTCATAATCTGACCGTTCAATTTGGCAATTTTGTTGCGGTTGATAACCTTTCCTTTGATCTACATGAAAAGGAGACATTGGCCATAGTCGGTGAGTCTGGTTCTGGCAAGTCGGTGACTGCTCTCTCGATTATGCGTCTCGTTGCGCTTGGCTCTCGAGGGCGGATTACTGCTGGCGAAGTCCTCTTTCAGCGGGCAGATGGCCAGGTCATTGATCTGGTCCAGCAGAGAGAGTCGGTGATGCGCTCGATACGCGGCAACCATATCTCTATGATCTTTCAGGAGCCGCTGACCAGCCTCAATCCTGTTTATACGGTGGGGGACCAGATTATGGAAGCCATTATACTCCACCAGCAGATTCCCAAGAATGCCGCGCGACAGGCTGCCTTAGAGATGCTCCAAAGGGTCCGCATACCCGAAGCCCACAAACGCATTGACGAGTATCCTCATCAGCTATCCGGCGGCATGCGTCAGCGGGTGATGATCGCCATGGCCCTTTCTTGCGATCCTGCGATTCTGATTGCCGATGAACCGACTACAGCCCTTGATGTAACCATACAAGCCCAAATTTTGGGTTTAATTCGTGAACTACAGGATGAGCTGAACACAGCCGTTATCATTATCACTCACGATATGGGGGTGGTGGCAGAGGTGGCAGATCGGGCACTGGTTATGAATCAGGGTAAGGTAGTCGAAAGTGGGTCAGTGGGCGATATCTTTCATCGACCACAAGATGCCTACACCCAAACGTTGCTTCATGCCGTACCCAGATTAGGCAGCATGGCCACACTTTCCCGTCCGGCTAAGTTTCGCCTGATACCGAGCGGGTTAGAGCCGATGGACGTTGCTCAAGCTGACGAGGCAAGCGTGCCAACAGAATTGGCTACTGGCAATCAGGTCTCAGAAGGGACTAAGAGTGATGAAGCAATGGGTGATGAAGCAATGGGTGATGAAGCAATGGGTGATGAAGCAATGGGTGATGAAGTGGAGACGGGCATTAGCTTCAGCTCAATCGCTTTAATTGAGCACGAGCCAGACTATGCTTCACAGCCGCTAGTGGCGGTGGAAGGGTTAACAAAACGCTTTCCTATGCGGGGCGGGGCCAAGGTTCACGCAGTGGAAAATGTATCTCTAACTGTCGCACCGGGCGAGACGTTGGCTGTCGTTGGTGAATCGGGTTGTGGAAAATCTACGCTAGCGAATCTGATTCTTAAACTGCTGGAACCAACCTCTGGCACCATTCGGTTGGAAGGGGATGACATTACTTCTCTCTCCCGTCGAGCCATGCGGCCCTACCGAAGGCGTATGCAGATGATCTTTCAGGACCCGTTTGCTAGCCTGGATCCACGGCGGCGGGTTGGCGATTCGGTGGCCCAGCCTCTTCTGGCCCACAAGGTAAGCAGTGGAAAGGCGCTCAATGATCGGGTGCTACAGCTCTTTGAGCAGGTTGGCTTGCGCGCTGAGCACCTAAACCAATATCCCCATCAATTTTCCGGTGGTCAGAGACAGCGAATCTGTATTGCCCGCGCACTGGCCCTCAATCCCAAACTCCTAGTTGCCGATGAAGCTGTCTCGGCTCTGGATGTCTCGATTCAAGCCCAGGTGCTGAATCTCATGTTGGGTCTGCAGGAGGAATTAGGGCTTACTTATCTCTTCATCTCTCACGATATGGCCGTAGTGGAGCGAATTAGTCACCGGGTCGCTGTCATGTATTTGGGGCAGATAGTAGAGATCGGACCGCGCCAAGCAATCTTTAATCATCCACGCCATTCTTACACCCGGAAGCTGCTCTCTGCCGTGCCGATTGCTGATCCAAAGCAGCGAAAGGAACGTGCCATGCTAAGCGGAGAAATCCCTAGCCCCATTTGGCCCGCTGATTCCCAGCCCGATTTGGTCACGCTTCGGGAGGTGGAGGCAGGTCATTTTGTAGCAGAGAAATAGGAGACTGTTATACTCCACCAGAAGAGTCTTGTCCCGACTCTTGCCCAATCTACTCTGGAATGTTCTGCAAAGGGAGGATAGAATTTTTCTGTTCATCTATGCAGTACAGTATACGAATACCAAAAGAAGAACCAAGAGGAATGCAGAATCAATGCCTAAGCAAAGAATCTTTACGAACGCCCATTTTATTACTATGAACCCAGATGCACCGACTGCTGCGGCTGTTGGCACGGCTGGCGATACCATCTGCTCTATTGGCAGCACTGAGGAGGTACACCAATGGGCTAGCCCAAGTGCAGAGATTGTTGATTTAGGTGGTGCCACAGTGGTTCCAGGTTTAATCGATTCACATAGCCACATTACGGCTGGTTCTCTCTGGTCTGCCCACGCGGATTGCAGTTCGGTCGCCTGCAAGACAGTGGAGGATGTTCTGAGCCAAATTGAAGAATTGGCCAAAACAAGTGAGGAAGGGGAATGGGTTCGGGGATTTGGCTATGATGATACAGGTATTGAAGAGATGCGTCATTTGACGACTGCCGATTTGGATGCTGTCACCACCGAACATCCTATCTTTATCTCTCACATCAGCGGTCACTTAGTTTATGTGAATAGTGCTGGGTTAAAGAAGATGGGCATCGATGGTACTACACCCGACCCAGATGGTGGGCATATCGATAAGGATGATAGAGGGGATCCAACGGGACTGCTGCTAGAAAATGCAGCCTTCGATGCACGCGAGCACCTACCTAGCCCAAGCCGAGAAGAAATCAAAGATCTTTTTGTGCAGAAAGTGGCAGACTATAACTCCTTTGGCCTAACTAGCACTCATGATGGGGCCATCGGGCTATCCAACGGTGCTGATTACATTAGTATTTGTAACGAACTGGATTGGGCTGGCGAACTCAATATTCGCATCTACGGGGACGTGATGGTGCAAGCCTACCCAGCCTACGAGCAGTTGGGTATTGGCAAAGGCTTTGGTTCTCGCTACTTCCAACTGGGGGGGATTAAATGGTTTCAAGACGGCTCGATTCAGGGGTTAACGGGCGCGTTGATTGAGGATTACCATAACAAGCCGGGCTGGCGCAGTGAGCTGATCTACCCTCAAGAGCAGCTCAATGACATGTTCTGTGACTATCAATCCCGCGGGCATCACATCATTGTCCATGGCAATGGCGACGCGGCTATCGAATCCATTTTGCAAGCCTTTGAGATGGCCCAATCCAAGCATCCACGCCAAGACAACCGCCATATGCTGATCCACTGTCAAATGGCCCATCCTAATCATATTGAACGCATCACCGATCTAGGCGTGATTCCTAGCTACTTTATCAATCACATCTACTACTGGGGTGATCGTCACAAATCCATGTTCATTGGCCCCGAACGCGCAGCCCGCATGAACCCCCTTGGCTCGTCTCTTAAGGCAGGCATGACTTTTAGCATACATTCTGATTTTCCGGTAACGCCCATTGACCCGCTATTTTCCATACATACAGCCGTTAATAGAGAGACTCGCAGTGGTGATATCTTGGGGCCGGACGAGCGTATCTCTCCTGAAGAGGCGTTGAAGACGTTTACCACTTATGCGGCTTTATGTAGCTTTGAAGAAGAGCTGAAAGGCAGTTTAGAAGTAGGTAAATTGGCTGATTTGACTGTTCTATCGGAAAATATTCTTAGTGTAGAGCCTGTAAGGATAAAAGACATTGATGTCTTAGGTACGGTAGTTGGTGGAAAGACGGTATACCGGAAGGATGAATAATTAGTAGATAGCAGCCAAATCCAAGTATAATCATCTAGCATACATACCCTCGCGTAACGAAGAGTAACACGAGGGTACCTAACCACAACATCCGCACATCAAGCCCTCCTTGTGTCACTCTATTTATTGCCATTGGCAGTGGATCGACTGCAAGAATATACCCTTCCCTAAATTTATTAACGGTCGCATTACACTTTTTAGGAACGAGAATTATATAAATTGGTCCTTTGGTGGGATTATGCCTGAATCAGACGCGCAAGTTATTTGCCGGCTCATTCCTTAACATTTGTTGGTCTATCTTGATCATGAACGGTTGTATTGAAGACAAGACGCGACCTGCGGTGGATAAGGCATATGCTTAGTGCTATCTCCCTGCTATCGTCTTTTCCAAGTTGGCCTATTGGGGGAATAATGGAGAAATGACAGGAAAATGAAGGAGCAATGACGGGAAAGTGCCAATGAAAGGGGCATGAAAGAGATGTATACTTAATGGGCTATTCAGCCAATTGTCGGTGTAACCATGCATTATAGAATGCTCTCATTTCAGTTATTCTTATGAAATACTAAAAGATGTGACAAATTCCCCACAAATTTCTCAAATTCGCCGAAGGATAATCGATTTAGTTACGATTAATACCATAGAAGTACTTTTCCCATACTTATGACGTAATTGACTGCCGGTCTGGGAAAGGAGTAAAAGAGCAATGCGCAGTAGAAAATATTTCACTAAAGCAGCAATAATTCATTAATGGCTCAGATGGATTAGGCGCTGACGTAATCAATAAAACGTATGAAAGTAGTATCTAAACAGTAGCACGCACTAGCACAAGAAAAGTAGTAAAATAGTAGTAATACGAATCATACCACACATCATAAGTTAGGCTCTTAGCCCGCCCCTTTTCAATTATCTTGGCGGCCTTAATAACAAATGGAGAAGTTAACATGCAAATTGCCCCCACGCAAACCACACAACAGTCAGCATTTACGCTAGAAATACCAAAAGAAGATGTGCAAATCCTTATTGCTGAGGACGAAGATGCGACTCGACAGCTGTTGCAGTTTAGCCTTGAGCGGGAGGGCTATCAGGTTGTAACCGTTCGTAACGGAAAGGAAGCACTACAGGCATTCGCTGCAAATCCTTTCGATATGGTAATTCTGGACATTAATATGCCCATTATTGACGGATGGACAGTCTGCGCAGAACTGCGTAAACGGACTGATGTACCAATCATGATGCTGACGGCAAATGCACGCCCAGACGATGTGGTTCATGGCATTCGGCTTGGCGCAGACAACTACGTCACTAAGCCATTCACATTAAAAGAGTTGCGTGCTCGTGTTCAAGCCGTATTGCGCCGAGCCATGCAACGGAATCAGCACGAATCGACTGATGTCATGCGCTGTGGTGACATTACCTTGAATGAAAGCACCTGTGAAGTTACGGTTCGTGGGAAGAAAGTCAATCTAACGCCTAACGAGTATCGACTTCTGAAGTATTTCCTTGAACATCCAAATACCCCCATCAGTAAAGAGGATCTACTCACCGCTGTCTGGGAATATCAATACCAGTTTTGCGAAGATCTGAACTTCATCCGAGTAACCATTCGCCGACTACGTAGCAAAGTTGAAGAGAATTCTTCATCTCCCAAATACCTTAAGACCGTACATGGTCGTGGATATAAGCTCTGTACAAGTGAAGAGAGCACACCAAGTGTCGCCATTCATGGTGCTACACCCCAATTAAATCAAAATCAACTTAATGCATAAGTTATAATCATACAAAGTATCTATTTGATACAAAAAAGGAGGCCTCAGCCTCCTTTTTTATTTTGCTATCACATTTTTTAGGAACGAGAACTAAACAACTTGGCCATTTGATGAGGCTACACTCAAGTGAAACATACAAGTTGTTTGTGAATTATTCATTAATAAAAGCACTTCGCGTGTCACATCCACGGTCTCGCATGACCAATCAGAATTTATTCCGCATACTATTGACTCCACCAGAGCGTATATAGACCGTATAGAAACCATGCAACAGCCATGGTTGCTAAGATACCTAACGTCCACTCTCTACGAGCCCAGGCACGTTTAAACTCTTGCCACACCCCTGATGGTCTTGCAACAAAAGCCACAATCAATACTAAGACAATTAAAAGAAGAACTCTCCGTCCTTGCATAATGTGTCAGGATAATAATTTACCCTCTCCCATAATGAATCGCTTCTATGCTGGGGTCGTATAGTCTGCTATCATTCCCCAAATTTTGTCCAGACTTTGGTCCAATTTAGCCTGAACTATTCGAAAAGAGGAAGACATCCCCATCTTCACAGGAACAAGCTCCTAGTTTCCCACAGAGATAAGAGCTATATCTGGTCAGTCTATCTGGTATAGAAAAGTATGTCCAATTGCACAGTCTCAGGTAAAATTTGTTATACTCAAAAATGATGGTAATCGGAATCAAGTACCTTACATTCGATTGTAGTCACCAGTACCTGCACGTATTTACAGGCATCCATAAGGTGGAGTGATATACGTTTATGGAAGTATCAGCATTACTACTTTGGTTGTTGGTCGGAATATCTAGCAGCATAGTATCTCCCGTCCTTAAAAGAATGCAGAAGAAAAACAGTGTCAGTCTATTTGAACTGGCTCGCTGGATACTTATTCCATATTTGGCCCTTGTCGCTGGCCATCTTTCGCCGCGATTTATGGGCTTGGTCGGAGTAAACTGGCCAACAACATTGGCCGTTGGGTTAGGTATTGGATTTACGGTTATGATGTTGGTAGCGATTACCCGGGCAACAAATATTCCATATCCGTTCCTCCAAGCAGTTAGAGGCTCTTACCGAGAACCCACGATTCGAAGTCGAGTACAAAATGAGGAAAAGCAGAGTGGCTGGCTTTGGCTTTGGTCTCAGTCTTTGGCACAAGCATTTTATTGGACATTTGTCCGAGCCGCCCTGTGGGAAATCCTTATTGTTTCCTCTGCATTAGTGGATTCACCACTGTATACAGCAGTTTGGCTTGCCACTATCATTATAGCGGTTGAGGCCATTCCAATGCTCATAACCAACAGTCGACAGTGGTTCGACCAATTATTTACATTACTCTTAACTTCTGTACTCTTTCTTTATACCCAAAATTTCTACCTGTGCGCCATTTTGCACAGTGCGCTAACTTTGCTCATTAGAGGAAGAATTGAGAACCGATCATAGCAACAAAAATAGCGAATGATACAATCAATAATGTCCGCAGATCTTTAAAGACGTAACTGTATTCACTGCTCCAATCAACAGTTTCTGAGCCTTTCCCTGTTGTTACCCCAACGCTTATATCTGCTACTTCTTCAGAAGGAACAACCTGCTGATTACTATTTTTATAAAGGTGTTTATAGCTATTGGGGTTGCCTGAAATAGCACTTCTACTCCTTTTCGTTTTTCGATTTTTGCTTTTACTTTGTGTTGCCATTTTAAATCTCCACAGATTTCTCTATCAAAAACGATTATAATCTACAAATCATTTTATCATATTCACGACTGTTCGGAAATAAATGTGGGTATACTCTGCCAGAAAAGTCTTGTCCCGACTCTGACCTATCAACTCTGAAAAATTCCGAGAAGGGAGGATAGAATTTTTCTGGCCATCTATACTTCTCAGATGTTGCTCTTTTTCCTAAGACTTGCCACAAGAGTGGCGAAATCACGAACCCCAAACCAATACAGCAGCATTATATATGCGCTTAGGCCAAGACCAGCGCTACCCGAGAGGATCAATAGATCAACCAGAAAAGTAGGGCTTTTAGTAAAATTTTGGGTGGTCATATTATCATAAGCCAAATTATAGGAAGGGAAAATATAGAATTGAAAAAGATGATAAGTAGCCCAAACCACCACTGCCATTCCGGCACCAGCCCCAAGTATTTTGCTCCATGATATACAAAGTCCTGCTTGAAGTCGACCTATTTGCCAATACAAGGCAAGAATCATCAACAACATATGAGAACTATGTTTAATCGTGTCGGCCCAGACCAATGCCAAATAGCCCATCGTATTGAGCAGGGTAAAGGCTGTAATAACATAGACTAGGATACTTATAACACCAACAATGGCTGGTAGCAATGTATTGTTGCGAGCATAAAAAGCATAATTCAAGGGGTTATCGATAGCCGCAAAGATCATCCCTATGGCATAAATTCGTAGTGCAGGAAACACTCTCGCTGTGTCCTCTGGGGCAAAGATGGAGCTTTGATGCTCAAAGATAAGCCGAATAATAGGTTCCCCCAATATCCAGAGTATAGCGGCAGCAGGGACAATCAGCAGCAAGACAAGCCGCAAGCCAGTGCTCAATGTCTGTCGATACTTCTTCTGATCCTGAATAGTAAAGTAGTGACTCAGTCTGGGCAGTGAAGCTAATGAAATGGCAATGCTAATCAAGCCAAGGGGGAGTTGCTGTAACGTGGTGGCATATTGCATCCAGGCAACGCTCAGCTCTCCGGTTGAGTTAGCAAGTCGTCGATCCAGAGCAATCTGACCTGTTGAAAAGAGTGTCACGCTGGCAATAGGCAGATAGAGGTGCAAAATTTTGGACAACGCAGGGTGGTTGCTTGGCCTCAATGATGACAAAAGATTCTCTTGGTAAAGAAACCGCACCAGATCCCACCCCATGAATATTAGCTGAGCGATGCTGCCTATGAGCATACCGACGGCTAGGCTAAGTATCCCTAGTGATGATGCCAAAAGAGGCGTGGTGACGACTATTCCCAAGTTAAAGATAGCTGCTGCCATCGCTGGGAATGTAAAGCGCTCTTGAGCATATAGAATCCCCATAACCACACCCGCCATGCTAATGAACCAGACAGTGGGTACGGCAATACGGAGCAGACGAATTGTCAAAATCAGAAGGTGAGGAGTATTGACTCGAAAGCCAGGAGCCAACCATTGAGCAATTTGTGGTGCAAAGAATTCCAAAGTGATCGTAATTAGTGCAAGAGCTAAAGCAAAGAGAATAAGAAGCGAGCTAACTAACCGAGCAAACGTTTTGCGATGTTCAAGTGACGTGTACTCATTCAATGTCGGCACAAGTGCAGCGCTTAACATGCCACCCACCAACAGATCGTATAATGCAGTTGGTACTTGGCTAGCAGTACGAAATGCGCTTACTTCACCGGTGGCACCAAAGTATCTTGCAATGATCATCTCTCTGACCAGCCCTAAAATACGCCCGGCAATATTCCCCATAGAAATTAGGCTTGCGCTGCGCCCGATTCCCGATAGATTTTGGTCCCGAGTGCTCGCGTCTGGGGTTCGATTCTCTTGCTCGGTGATGTCTGACATGAAGAGGGGTTGGGAAGAGGAAATTTAGGAACGAGTCGTAAATGACTTGCACATTTCAATCGGGTTTAGCCCTAACAAATGACCGAGCTATTTAATTCCCATTCCTTAAAATAGTGTAATCAATCAAAAGAGCGTTCTTGGCGTAAGGAACGTAAGCCCCTGAGGAATGAATCCTAAATAACTGGCATGTCTCATTTGGATATAACTCCTTCAAATGAACAAGTTATTTAATCCTCGTTCCTAAATATTACGAAGAACGCTCTTTTCACGCTATAGTGTACTGCTCATTGCCAAACGGGTGCTTAGATGGCGCTAGACGGCTACGGCTTCTTTTCTTGCACTATGAAATTGGCGCGGGTCTGCTAGCCCTGGGTACCCATTCTCTTCTAGGTCTGCAAGGAATTTTTCAGTTTGCATTGCTGCAGAACAGCCTTGCCCTACGCTGGTTGCAACCTGTTTGAAGACTTTGTCCATGATTTCGCCACCGGCAAACACACCTGGGATGTTCGTCCGGTTGTACCGATCCGTAATGAGATGTCCATCGTCATCAAGCTCAAATTTATCCACCAATAATTCATTGTTCGGAATATGGCCGATGAAGATGAAAACGCCATCCGTATCGAGTTGGCCGGCTTCACCAGTCACGGTATCTTCTGTTTTGACGCCAACAACTTTCCCTTCTTCATCACCTAGAACCTCTGTCACAACAGTGTTCCAAACGAATTCTACCTTCTCATTCTTTGCGGCTCGGTCTTGAAGAATCTTACTGGCTCGGAGGGAATCACGGCGATGAATAATTCTGACTTTACTGGCAAATTTCGTCAGGAAGAGTCCCTCTTCCAGTGCGCTATCTCCTCCACCAACGACGATTACGTCCTTGCCACGGAAGAAGAAGCCATCACACGTTGCACAATAGCTAACGCCTTTCCCCATATACTCTTGCTCGCCAGGAACTTCCAAATAACGTGGACGTGCCCCCGTACAAATGATAACGGATCTTGTCGTATATTCCTTGCCATTCTGAGTTCGCACTACGTAAGGGTGTTGTTCAGTGTCCACCTCAGTAACGTAATCAAACTCGACACGGCAGCCAAATTTTTCAGCCTGATTTTTCATCTTTTCGACCAGATCTGGTCCACTCAAACTGTCAGGGAAGCCAGGATAATTTTCCACTTCGTAGGTAATGCTTACCTGACCACCATAGTCATGGCCTGTAATCAGAATTGGGTTAAGATTTGCCCGTGCGGTATAAAGGCCAGCAGTAAAACCGGCCGGACCGCTGCCAACGATAACTACATCTTCGATCTCTGTTGATGGATTGGACTGACCATTTTTGTAGGTACCATTTTGTGTTGTTGGAGTATCCATTTTTACCTCTAATGTGTAAAATACTGGTGTTGATATGAAAACTTACAGCCTCAGAAGATCCCAATCTCAATGTTCGATTCTTCGGCCCTGACGCAATCGACCTTTTTCTTCGCTCTATACTCGTCGCAGCTTGAAAACTACAGTTTGGTTAGTCTGACAGAGCTGTGGGAAAGTACGGTTTTCAAGTCGACTTAACATAGCATTAAATCTCTGTAATTCATGCAGCCAGAAGTTTTCACTCCGCGCAGAATTAAATTTAGAGTTCAGCCTCTATTCAATTAGACAAGGTCTGCACTCTAAATCTTACCTTTCTGATTTGACCCTTCTTTGTCGATCGCTCCCACTATCGCTCACCAAGTAAATTTCCTCCTGGATTTGGACTCTTTCATCTTGGATGGGTGAAAAGAAGAAGCAAAGTCTACTTGGCCATGTGATAGCTATCTAGCTATCAAGATGACTGACGAAATACTGCTAGGAAATGTCTGCACTGGAGAATTGCTTGGTTGTCAACATTGAGAATAAGCTAATGCCCACATAATAGACCGCAAAGAGTAGCGAAAGCCAGATTAAGTTAGCATTAGGTTCCGGGTATTGAAAAAGAATTATGCAGCAGGTTATTCCCCATACTATGGAAAGCACCATCGTAAGTTGCTGATAGCGAACTGTTCGCGACGGATAAACATATTTTATTGGAATAAAAACCAAAACAACCAATACAATAATCACCAAAAAGTTTGCCCATGTGGATAAATTAAGAACGAAGAGATAAAAAGCCAAAATATTCCAATATGAAGGGAATCCTTTGTAATAGTGATCCTCTGTCTTCGCATCACTCTGGCAGAATTGATAAGCCGATGCAAGCATAATAAGGAAAACAGCCAGCAGAGAGACGCTCGTTGGGGTAAAGCCATAGGAATAGATAAAGATTGCTGGTACGATCACATAATTCAGATAGTCAACCATGTTATCGAGCAATGCCCCATCAAACCTTGGAATTACCTCCTTAACGCGCGCCCTCCTTGCTAATAACCCATCAAAGGCATCAACAAAGACCGAAACTGTCATCCAAACAAAAGCGGCAACCCACTGCTGGTTCGTAATCGCCAAAATGGCAAGGAATCCCCAGATAGCCCCACTTGCCGTAAATACATGGGTACTCCATGCGAACAACAGGTTACGCTTGGTGGGGTTCCACTCTTCTTCTTGAGGCGGGCTGTAATAAAGATTATTCATTTATTTTCCTAAATGCGGTACTCAAAAGGTACCCAGCTTCTATTACGAGAGCGAATCCCCGTTAAAGAGCATCCTCTCTGAGTCGGTCTACAACGTCCTCTGTATGATTTTAGACGGATATGGGAAAAACGACAACTACGGATGAGGAGACGTAGATATTCTCTGTGGATTGAGATCAAACGAGGATTTTCCGCCGCCTCGGCTTGCTTCTGAATGGCGACGCACTCGTACCAAGTGTTGGTACAGAAATATTGATATGGACATTCGGTGCATGGTCACATTATGCTTCATTTCGGAGCTGTAGCCAGAGCAGAGGGATCAACATAAAGGTAAAGACAAAAAGTGGAGGTGCCCAAGGATATCCCCGTTGGCCAATTTCAACCGGCAGAAATAGTCCATACAGAACATATACAGCAAGCCCTACAATCATAGCCCATAACATGTAACGAACAATATATTGACGCGGAGTGATTCGTAACTGTGGAATTACCAGCACGCTTATCATGCCGACGATTGTAACTAAGCTCATTAGGAAAGTAAACCAATCAACATGAGGCTTGTCTTCAAGAGCTGTATCATCCTGTCCTGGCTCTGCCGGAGTAGGTGGAACAGCGGTTGGTTCGGCTATTGGCTCAGGTGTTGGTGTAGCCGTAGCTTCCTCGGTTTCTGCACTGGTGGATTCGGATACCTCTTCCCCTTCAATTACCAAATCTATCGAGCTAATTCTTGCTCTGCTGATGCCATCTTCGCTATCGACATCGCTGTATGCCGCAATTGAAAATGAGAGTCCTGGGGCAGGGAGGCGTTCCCTCGGGATCATAATTCGCTCCGTACTCCCGCCGACGGATGGTACAGGGTCAAGGCGAATGCTAGAGTTTTCATCTCCATGCAAAATCTCAAATTCAATTTGTGTGGTATCTTTGACAATATTGTCGTTGCGATCGCGAATATCATAGACTCTTACAGATAACGCCTCATCGGAGGAGATAGTAACAATACCATTACTCTCTATATCCTCACTAGGCCGTTCCGCAATCAATTCATCGCCTACAAATACCTGAATAGGAACAGGCAGTAATTCCGGATTAGGATAGTATGGTAATAGGCGTAAAGATAAATTGCTATAGCGCGTACCCGGCACATTGACTGGCGCATTGCCCTGAGGGTTTGCAAACGAACCGTCTTTAAAGAGAGTACGTACGGCTACGTCTAGAAAAGGTCCAATTTTGCTGTTGACGCCCAAATAAAGGTCCAACCGGCTAGCTTCTGTTCCGTCTAGGAAGTATGGTGCGTTCAGGGCAAATACGACCACGTTCTTATCGCTTAGCTGTTCATTCTGTTCACGCAAAAATCGTTTTATCACGTCGCTGCCTGGACGTTCCTCAACGATATCAAGCATGGCAAAGATAATCCATCCTTCACCTTCTAGATCTTCAGGTTTTACGCGTAGTGATGGATTCTTTAGTTCTTCGGTGACTGCATCGGCTTCGGCTTCGGCTGTAGGAGTTACCTCCTGATTTACCGTAACGGCATCAATTTCAGACGGAGGGGGACCTGAATCAGGCTGAATGGTTGCCACGGGTTCGCTTTCCGATGCTGTGGCTTCTTCTTCAGCCGCATCAAGAAACTTCTCTAGATCCTCAAAGGTTACACTCTTTATCTCCGCACGGATCAATTGATCTCCTTCATCTCCATATAGACGAAGAATAATGTTTTGGATCTCTTCGGGTGCGACTAGGTTTTCAGGCGTACATCGATTCTTTTTGCATTCGCTGTCTTCAGAAATGCACTGTTTGCATTCGTTGTACAGGGCATTGTCTGTAATAATGAGTAACTTTTTCGTATCTTTCGGAGACTCTGGTAGCGGATCTGTCTCACCCGTCGGATCAGGAAGGATAAGGGTTATCGATTTAGCAGCAACTTGGCGAATTGTTTCACGAGAAGCTGCCTTTACATCATTTGCAAGTGTCAAGTACGGGTTTTTAGCAATCAAGACAGACTCAAGAGGGATAGAGAAGGAAAGGGTATTGCTAATCTGAGTGCTTTTAACAACTTCTGTTACCAGGGAGCTCGATACGATAAAATCTGTTGTCGTTATAGGTGAAATTGAAGCAGTAATCGGTACAGATGACTCAACAATAATTGGTTGACTGCCCGGTGGTTCTTCATTGTCATCATTTTGCCCTATCTGCGTGCTATCAGCGATATACAATTGTAGATTAGCACGTATAATTTGACGCACAACCTCATTCAACTGCTCGGCAATAGCATCATCAATGTGATACATTCGCAGCTTAGCACGCAAGATCCGGTACACAGATTGCTCTACGCTATCAGAAAATCCTTCTCTGGTTTCATATCGTCTTTGGAAATATGTAACAACATCTTTAATGTTTTGTTTTTGAACTTCCCAAGAGTCCTCACTACTAAAATGGGATAAATAGAGCAAGTCGTGTCCTGCATCAAAGGCTTCACTTGCTGGACTAACAAATGTAAAGTCTCTATCTGGCTCTTTATAAATACGGCGAATCGCTGGTGTATCCAGCCCACTCGTCATCATAAGCCCACTGGCGCGCCATACCTCATAGGTGGGGCGCCAAAACTCATTTTTGCGGCTCCACAATTCCTTTGCACTGGCTTCAGGAGGAGGCTCTATTTCATCCTGAAGGTCTCTGAAAGCGCTAAAGGGTTCGAAATCTCCTTGCAAGGCACTGAAGTACATGTGGCTGGACATCATGCCATCTGTAACAGCTTCATCGGTAGCAATGCCTGAACGATCGGTCATGGCTGCCAGAAATGGAGGAAAGTTATAGCGACGTAGCTCCTCAATCGTGCTTTGAATTGTGGCAATCTCTTCATACGGTAATCTGTCACTATCACCTTCACCAGGAAATTGCCGCGCGATGGTAATGACTCTCCCACTACCGCCTTCATGTACCCCTTTAATATAAGCACGCCCCATCTTACCTACCCATTCTGGATCACCGCCGAATGAATAAACACCCAGCGAGCTGACACTCCCTGTGGGTGCCTCCCTAACGACATCTAAATAAGGGCCTAGCAGCATATTGACACCAACCGCTTCCAGCTCCTGCCCTACAATTTTTCCAACTTCTTGGGTTAACTCCGGATCCCAGGTCGCGCCTAAGGCCAATGGGGAAGGGAGTTCGGTAAATCCAAGCCGCAGTGCTGTATCAGGCAGGCCTTCCCTTGAAAGACCATCTCCAGCTTGTTCAACGGCAATAAAGAGAGGCAATGTTGGCGGGTTAAAAGAGGTGCTGGCTGAGATTATCGCCGAGCTAGTGATAGGTGCTCTAACCCAGGATGAGACCGTTGATGTAAATGCTTCACTCTGCACATCGAATTCGGCATCCCACTCTTTGCCATAACTTAAGGCTTGTAGCTGATTGGTTAATCGGGTGACTTGGGTAACGGCATCCTCTTGAGCAGAACGACTATTATCAAAATTGCGGTTGCGGGGACTTATTACTACACCGCCAATCCGAAAGGTATGAATCAGATTGCTAATGTCGCTTGTAGGACTTACATCATTTCCTTCAAAGGCGACAATAAAGAGTTGACCAATCTTATCTGCGACGCTCATCTGAGCAATGTATTGCTCGATATACTGCTCGATATATACTTCCAAGGATTGCTCTAAATATTGAGCAGCTAATGAAGTTATAATTTCTTCAAGAAGCTCTGGTGTTGGCGGAGATGGTGTGACGTTGGGAGACGGCTCTGATTGTGGCGTAGGCGTAAGTACTGGGGTCAGATTTTCACTCTGACCTAGAAGAAATTTCTGTGGAACAAGAAAGTTAAACAGAAACGTTATACAGATGATAAGGCGGACAATTCGAACAAAGGACATCTTAGAGAATGCGGCCAATTACCTAGTATAATTGTTGGATGTAAATACACTGTGCCAATAGACGAAACAATATTTTTTAATGACTAACACTCAGGTTTACTCTATGGCAGTGACCACTATACTTAAAGCAGGTACTGTTCAGCTCAATTAGTAGTTCAGAGTTACGATCATTCCTACGTTACAATTGACGAATAGGCTGGTCATCACTTACAAGGTATGTACGGGACAGGGGATGTGCTACGATGGATAAACTAAGGAATTGGTTCAGACTACCTATGAACTATATATATATTTCAGACACTGAATGGAATTGCGAGTATCTGTAAAAGTCTTAGTCTGGAAAAAAGCTCTTCCCCAATTCTGAAAATTAACCTATCTACCATAAATGTACGGAATGAACATTTCAGTATGATTAGCTGTGGAGCTATAACTAAATGTAACCAAAAGACTACGCGAATAGCCTGAGTAGCTACCAAGGCAAATAGTGTAGTAGACTTAGAGAATTTCATCCACGTACACCCGGGAGATGAGCTATTTTAAAGTATAAGTATATCCTGATATACATAATAATGCCAATTTATAAACACGACTAAAAGAATGAAATACTTCATCCAGTTTTGTGTATCTGTTTGACTAAAGATATACTAACTTCGGGCCTTTTGTATGAATTGAGGAGTATTACATGCGGAAATCTGAAAGGGAGGGCCACTATATGGTATCTCGCGTTCCATCGATGTCTCCAGGTGCGAGCAACCATAGCGGGCCTTCAGAGGTTATGCTTTGTTCAGCTACGTCCATGGCAGAAGAAAAAAACGACAGGCAGGATCCGGTTTATACGCTTTCTGTAGGCGCAGTCTTCAGAGAAATTTTACAGGTCGTTTTGCCTGCCTTGGTTTTGGCTCTGGTGATTCATCTTTTCTTGGCTCAGGCAACTGTTGTATATGGGCGGAGTATGGAGCCGAATCTATCTGAATATCAACGCTTAATCATTGACAAATTGAGCTATCGGTTTCGGGTACCGCAAAGAAACGATATCGTTGTATTGAACATTCCTACCATGAATGAAATGTTGGTTAAACGAATTATTGGCCTGCCTGGCGAAACAGTAGAGATTCATAGCGGCATCGTTTATATAAATGGCCTAAAATTAGATGAAGGGTTTCGGCATAATTTGTCGGATTATGATACATCTCCCATCACGCTAGGGCCACTTAGCTACTTTGTTTTAGGTGATAATCGTACAAATAGTAATGATAGTAGAGTTTTTGGCTCTATCAAACGCGAGCATATTATTGGGCGTGTATGGCTTCGGTATTGGCCCATAAATCAGTTTAGACTATTTTAAGTTGAATTCACGCCGTTGGAGTAACGTAACCAAAATCGTTGTGATTGCAGCCTTGGCTCTAATGGCCATTGGGTTGCTTGTTGTTTTTCGCGTAATGATTGCACCGACAATTGTTACGTTTTTGCTAGCCTTTATTCTCAGCTATCCTGTTAACTGGATCCAGAGTCGTACAGGGTGGCCACGCAGTGCAATTGTAGCGCTAATCTACATAACCCTCATTTTGCTTCTGGCTTTAACACCAGCCCTCTTCTTTTCCCGCATCTTGGCCCTTTGGGAATCCTTACAAGGCACGTTAGAACAGCTTGTTACCAATTTACAGAACCCCGGCTCAGGTATTCTTCAATTTGGCAATTTAACGCTGCCTGTTGGAGATCTCATGCAGGATGCAGCTGGGCTATTGGGGAATCTCCTGGCTGTACTGCCTACCAATCCCTTTTCTGTTGTGCGCGAAGTTACTTCGCGGATTCTAACATTGATATACATCCTAGTCCTTAATTTCTGGATTCTAAAGGATATATATAAACTGCAACGTTTTGTTATGGAACAGATTCCCACGGAATATCAGGAAGATGTTCGGCGTCTAGCCCAGCAGTTGGGGACAGTTTGGAGTGCGTTTTTAAGAGGGCAACTAGTACTGGCTTTCGTGGTTGGTATATTGACATGGTTCGCGCTCTCTGTTGTAGGTATGCCCAATGCCGGGGGGTTGGCCTTGCTCGCAGGAACCATGGAATTCTTGCCCACTGTTGGGCCTGGATTCAGTGGAACAATTGGTGTGTTGGTAGCCTTTTTCAGCCAATCAACCTGGCTTGGGCTAGAGGGATTTTCGTTTGCGGTAGTCGTCCTGATTATTTACGCGATCATTGCCCAATATGAAACTATTGTCTTGATCCCACGGCTTGTTGGTGGGCGCGTGCAGCTTCATCCGGCCATCACCTTCATCGGTATTATCAGTGGTGCGCTCGTCTTTGGTCTGTTGGGTGTACTATTAGCAACACCTGTGCTGGCAAGCGTTCGCATTCTCCTTTCCTATGTTTATCGTAAACTGCAGGATCTAGAACCATTTGAGGAGGTTACTACAGCTCAAAGCGGTGTAAGGATTCGCGGCCTGATTGCAGGTCGGAAAATTGAAGGCATCATTTTTGATCTAGATGGTACCCTTACTGAGCTTGACTTAGGTCTACTAGATAAAGTTTCAGAAAAATATCACTGGGCCGATCGAATAATTGGCCCCGAAGGGCGTAAGATCGCTATGCGCCAGCTAATGATTCTTCTCGAGGGACCTGTTAACTTTCTGATTAGCCAGCTTATTCGGATTCAACTGGTATCTGATCTAGAGCGCGTCATGCCCTATTTCAACAGAATTCGCGGGTATGCCTCAGCCGAACGGTTGAACGCATTACCCCACGTTACTGACATCCTTCAGGAGTTGAAGCCTCGATATCAGATGGCGATTGTCTCTACCCGTAGCCGTGCTACAGTGGAAAATTTTTTAAGCAAATATGATTTGGGCCGTGAATTTTTCGAGAGCATTGTCACCCGGGATGATGTGCGCAATTTGATGCCTCACGGCGAGGGACTCCTGCAAGCTGCGAAACAACTTGATTTAGAGCCTGATGCTTTGCTTGTGGTTAGCGATACGGACGTGAATCTTCGCTCAGGACGTGCTGTCCAGATGGCTACTGCCGGAATCTTAAGTGGGCTTGGTAGTCGTCGAAATTTGGAAGAGGCAGATATTATTTTGGAGCAGTCTGTGGAGCTGTATGAGTGGCTTTAGGGAACACCCGAGTACGAATCTCATGCACACGTTGCTTTCAAAACTCTTCCTCTCCCTCCGAGGCTGGCTACAGTGGCGCCTTCTCTGGTTTATGCACAACAAATTTATCATTGGTGTGGCTGGCGTCATTTTGGACGACCAGCGACGCATACTTCTCTTGAGGCATCGCTATCGGCCGCCCGAAATGATGTGGGGATTGCCCAGTGGATACGCCAATAGTGGTGAAACACTAGAGGAGACCTTGGCTCGCGAAGTTTACGAAGAGACGGGCTATCAGGTGGAAGTTGCCTCTCTACTTCAGATAAAGAGCGGCTTTCAGTTGCGCCTAGAGGCTTACTTTCTAGCTAACTGGCGTGGTGGAGAGCTAAATCTGGATATGGATGAAGTAGTGGACGCTCAATTTTTTGAATTGGACCAATTGCCCCGCGAACTACCCCGTTCGCAATTGATACTTCTCCAGGAAGTTAGCAACCATATTAGACCGGTTGTGATCTGCTGTTCAGGCAAAAACAGTTAACGCCTCTGGCCCAATGCCCCGCCTTTTGAGTTGCTTTCTCATAGCTTTTTTGGCACGATAGACAAGAATGTTCACCGCGTTTTGGCTAATCCCCAGATCTTCGGCCACATCTTTGGCACAATCGCCATTCATGATACAACGCCGAAGTGCCTGCTGGTAGCGTTCGGGTAAGTGGGCCAGGCTCTCGTCAATTCCTTCTGCCAGGTCCGAACGCATGGCTTCTATCTCGGGCATAACCGTCTCGCTATCAACATATATTTTCTCGCTGGAAAGCGACTGGTTGCGCCATTCTACCTTACGCATTTCCGACATCATCATGTTAATGGATACCTGAGCGGCCCAAGCCAGGAAGCGACCCGTACCACTAAATTTGTCTAACAGTGCATAGTCGTTTTGAGTCATTTTTAACATAAACGACTGAAGGAAATCTTCAATTAGGCAATTGATCTCCTGAGAATGAAGGGTAGCAATCCGAGGAAGAGAAGATCGCCGCGTAGTCAATTGATTTGAAAGGACAACATAAAGATAGGCAGATAGATCGTAGTGGGCTTCGTGCTGAGGAAATGGCCCGAGGTTGCCTCGAAGTTCTGCAATCCACTGGGCGCTTGTTCGGTGAGTTTTTTTACACATGTGTGGTCTCCTTCAATCAGCAGATGGACGATAGATGAACTGTGGATGAAGTGGCCAGCAATGTCTGGAGCAACGGAGGATTTTGCCGCCTCAACCTAGGAAATAATGAGAACTGTTGGTTGAAGGATAGCATGGTGTCCGTTGAACAATCGTTGAAGAGGAAGTTGGTGGATGAAGGGATAGTGATGTTCTAGGGTTTAGCAGGACGTTTACCCTAGCGCATCCACTATCCACTGATTCTTACCGCTGAATGCTTACCATAGGCAGAGACTCTCCACATACGTTGCAGACCCGTCCCGTAGCCAACCATCCAGCTGAGCAACCTCTTTTAGCTGTTGCCCTCGACGTCTCGGTACAGCCATAAATTGGCAGTTCAGTTCAGGCAGCAATGTCATATCACCCCAAAGCTTCTCGAATTGGGCCACTGGGAAGATGTCTTCTTGTCCTTTGCCCCAACGTTTCTTCACATCCTTTAGAGTGACATAAGTTGGCATTCGTGCAGCCAGGTTTCGCACTGCTGTGGCCACTTTGGCCTGATCTTCTAGATCCCGGCGGGTTAAATCAAAGGCAGCAAGAAGCTGATCAATATCAATCCACATAGTAGCCGAGTTGTAGTAGGTCAGGTCAAATTCCACTCGCTCATGGGGCAAGGCCAACCCTTCAACAAGCCTTAACTGACCGTCAATGCGAGCCAACCCTCCTCCACGATCTTCGATTCGACGGGTGATTACTTCTGTGGTCATGGCTGCACCAGATTGAAGATGGCGGCCAAGGAGTTCTGCTGTGACAGTTGCCCCAAGCGTATCCACGTTGTGAACCAGTAGCGTTTTGAGCTGGGGCCGATCTTTCAGCAATTGAGAGAGCACACCATTTCGGAGCATATTGGGAACTTCGTACCAGTGTCCAACTGGGTGCAAACATTGATGGGGCAAATTATCGGTGTAGTCTTTTCCTTCGCCCGCTTGTTCCGCCCACTGAATGAGTGCCGCATGCGCACTCTCCTGTACCTTTTGTGCTTGTTCATCAAGTAGCTGTTGAGGCGTCTCTTCCCAGGCGAAGCGGAGATCGCGGGTGGTGGGAATCATGCGCAGCCCCACAACCCGTCCATGGGAGAGAATGAGAGTGCCAGGATATTGATAATTCTCCTGAGCGGCTAGATACTGTTTTATCGGGTCATGAGTCAAATAGCTGGTAGTAACCACATGGGGCAGAGGTGTACCAAAGCGTTCGCCTACTTGACGACTCTTGGCTAGATGGACTTCAATAAAGTTGCGATGCCTACCCCCTAACTTTGCAAATGGGTTAAGGGCCTTAACCACGCCAGCACCCTGGGTCCAACGACTGCCAGCACCACCAGCCAACGATACGACTGCTACTTCACCATTACAAATGGCTTGCTTACCCTGGGCTATCAGATTCCTAGAGGGTGTTCCTGTGGCATCATAGACGTCTCCCTCGGAAACATCCTCGATTTTGCTTCGTACAGGTAGCCGATTCTGGGCCAGCCCGATTCGTCCGCTGCGCAGGTCTCCACGAATCTGCTCATGCTGAACCCGATCAAAACCATAAGACTCTAGAAGCTTAGGCAGACTCTCCGTCATGGCATCCTCCCCATCACTACCGGGTAAGAGCCGATCAAAGAGAGATTGAACCATGCCGGACAGCTCTGGTTGATTGCGGCTAGCGACACCAAAGCAATTTAGCTCGGCGCGGCGGAAGGGTGACAGATCACGCTGCTCGTACCGTAACAGTCCGGGAACCGTAAGTGTATAGTACCCAGCAGGCATCAGTGCCTCTTGACCTGTAAGTAGAGTGCTGTAGGTTCCTCGCTCATTGATGGTAAAGTCATAGACGACCGGCTCCATAGCAAAAGGAACTGCGTGCTCAAGTGCTTTTTTTGTCTCGCTCATAATTTCTTGGAGTCGACCTTGAGCCTCTACCTTGCGATTGGGATGAAAGATAAAGCCCATACCGCCACCCGACATACCACCCAGCATCCAAAAGCCCCAAAAGTCAGTACCAAACTCCTTCCTAGCCCGTGCAATAAGTGTCTCTGTAAATAAGTTGGATGCCCACGGAATAATGGTCTGAATTGGGCCATCAAAGTTTCGATGGGTGGCCTTCCCCAACTCCTTCACGTTCCCATCCTTTAGAATCTGGATGACCTGATCATAGATCTGGATTGCTTCCTGCCGCCCAGTCCATTCAGCCTGGGAGCGAAGCAAATACTTTTCGGTGACCATCTCCAAAATTGGTCCCACATCCTGGGCCATGCCGCCATGAACTAGCACCAAGCTATCTTGTAATGCCTGACGAGTTTGGAGAGAGACATCTTCCTCAGACAGGATAGAGTGGTTGGGCAACAATCGCCCCCGGCCCACGCCCCATTCGGGATCGCCTTCAGCGGCCTCTATACCTTGAATCAACTTCATTCCTGGCCAGACACCACCCGAATCTTGCCAACCACCACCTGAACCACCGAGCCATTCACCGAGAATAGCCCGGGCGGCCACAATCCGTCGCTCACCTTCCGTTAATTGCCCCGTAAGTGCTTCAGTCTGTCCAGTCGCGCGCATACAGAGCGCAATTAACGATGCCAGCAGGTTAGTCGAGACAGCCAAGCGAGAGCCTTTGGGAATATCATTGACTTTGCTAACGATTTCTAAGCCATAACCTGGCCCAATGACCCGCTCAAGCAGTTCGGATAGAAGCTGTCCACACCCCTCCATTCCTGGCGGAACAATGCCAGATGCAATCACGGCGGCTTTGATCAACCCCAGATAGTCACGGGCAAAATCAAACACCTCATCGAGCGTTTCAATCTCTGCCGTGGCCCCCAAATCAACGCTGACCAGGCGTAGAATAGGCTGGTCAATGACCCGAAGATAGGTTTCGATAGGTGGTTGGGGTTCCTGGAACTCTGTTTGTCCTGGCTGGCGAACACTTAGATTCACTGAGACGTTTAGAACACGAGCACCTTCAGGGAAGTCCATACCAAGAAAGAAGATATCACTCCATCCACTATGGGTCAGATCCATGCGAACAGGCGTAGCTTCTGTCAAAATCGGGAAGAGAGCATCACTGATGATGGGACTCTCATGGTTCTGAGCAAGGAGTTCGCGACGAATCCGTAAGGGGTGATCAAAGGGATGGCCAGTGCGAAACATCCACTGATTCCCTCTGGAGGAGCGAACACTGCGTCGCACCTGATCGGCCAAGGTTTGGAAGGCTAGGCTATGGTAAGCGCTGGCTAGTGCACTAGCGATGCCATCGCTCAAGGCGGCTAGCTGAGTATTCTCTGTCGACAAATTTACCGTTTCCAAAAATAGGTCAATCGATTCCTCAAAGCGACGACGCAGGAGGTGGGTATATCCCTCAAAGGGGATGTTGCCCTGAACAGCTACACCTGATTTTTGAGGAATGTGGAAGCGGTAGATGGCATAAAGAAAGAAGAGTGCTCTTACCTGCTCATAAAGATTTTCGCTCGTACGACGAAAGTGATCCAGTTCTTGACATTCGACTAGGAGCTCTTCCAACGTCAACTTATTGCAGATGTTCTCAAGGGGCTGGTTGCGCACAACCCGATCGGTTGAGGTAATGATTTGAACTAGCTGGCCAGAACCCGTTGTGTCGGCATTAGAACTGGTTGTTGAACTGGTCATTGAGCTGCTCATTGAATTGGCCGTTGTCATTGTCGTTGTGGTTGTCACTATCAACTCTCCTATGCTTCACTGGACAGCTCGCGCTGAGCCAACAGGGTTAGGAGTGTCGTCAGTACCTCATCGCGATCTTGACCGCTCATGGCCAAGGCAACCTGGGCTGTAAGCAGGCCATATTTGACGCCTACATCGTAGCGCGTATCGTGCTGCTGTTCCAGTGCTAAGTATTGCTCTCTATGGGCTAATTCGTTTAATGCGTCAGAGAGGGTTACGCTTGGGCGATTGGTTCCGTTGGTGCCATTTTGAGTACTATGGTCAGCAAAATGCGGAAGGTGGGAGATTAGCGGCTCTAAGATCGAAAATACGGTTGGTGTCAGCACATGCATGCCAAAGAAACAGAGATAATACCCAGCCCGCAAGCCAGGCACAAAGAGCCGTTGCTCCGCCTGGGTAGGTGTCGGCTTTTCGACTACTGACTCAATTTGGTATAGGTCGGATTGTCCCGTAATTCGCCGTGCGCTCACCGTGCCATAATAAGGAAGTAGATTTTCTCTCGTTGCCTGCACGGCTGATACAGCACAGGATTCGGCTTCGGCTACCTCGACCAGATATTGGGCACAACGTTTATCCCCCCGATTTACGTATAAGTGATCGCCCACCAAATGGAGAAACGGCTCATCGCCAACAAAGTCCCGAGCACAGTAGACGGCATGACCATGACCAAGTGGCTCTTCCTGAGTAGCAAATTGGAGCCAACCGGCATGGTCACCTGCTACCCGCCGGTAAGCATCTTCATCCCCTGGTTGAATCACAACGCAGATATTATCCATGCCTGCGTGAAGCGTCTCTTCGATAATGATGCTGAGAACAGACTTTTCCTGTCCATCTCGGTCAATGAGGGTTTGCAGCGGCAGTGTACGTTGATTGGCACCCGCGGCTGTAATCACGGCCTTTGTGATCTTCATAATATCTCCGATGTTGAATGATACGAATAAGTGACTCTCTTCTGATAATATTGTAATATAAAATGGTAGATCTATCGCCTTACAAATTGACGACTTACGTCATCCATTCGTACAAATTAAAGATGGCCAGAAGAGATCTGTCCTCCCTTTGCGAAATTTTCTAGAGTAGATTAGGCAAGAATCGGGACAAAATTATTCTGGCGAGGAATAACAGGTTTCAAAGATATGGCACGCAAACCCAAAACCTTCCGCTCAGATATGGGATGGAGTAGCAGTGAGCAGATTGTTGTAAAGGGCTATGATCTGCCCAACGAGTTATTAGGCAAAGTCAATTTGGGTGACATGGCTTTTTTAGAGTTGATGGACCGTTTACCAACAGCTCAAGAATCAATTGTGGCCAATGCACTGCTGGTTACGCTGGTAGAGCATGGCGTAACGCCTAGCGCGCTAGCCACTCGCTTAACGATGTTGGGCGCGCCGGAATCCCTTCAGGGTGGTGTAGCGGCTGGCCTACTCGGTTTGGGATCAGTATTTGTTGGGACCATTGAAGGGTCAGCCCAGATGGTGCAAGAGGCGCTTGCCGGGACCTCTTCTGAGGTAGATTTAGCTGCCGTAGCGGAAGAGATTGTTGCACGTTTTGCCAAGGACAAGCGTATCATCCCAGGTTTGGGCCACCCAATCCACAAGCCAGAAGATCCTCGTACCCCACGACTCTTTGCTATTGCCGCAGAGAATGGCTTTGACGGCCACTACATCGCGCTGATGCAGCATATTCATCAGGAAGCAGAGCGTCACTATCAACGTGTCTTGCCAATTAATGCAACAGGAGCCATTGGTGCTGTGGCTAGTGAATTGGGTATTCCGTGGCAGATCTGTCGCGGCTTGGGCGTCATGGCACGCGCTGTTGGTTTGGTGGGCCACGTACTAGAGGAGATGCGTCAGCCCCTGGCCCAGGAGGTCTGGTTTCGCACTGAAGAAGAGGCCACAGCACATGTAAGGTCTGCAAAGGACGATGGAATTAACCCGAAGACAGCTTAAGCAAGGTCTCTTTGCTCACAGAGGAGACCCAAACACACACCGAGCACCCTTCTGAATACTCTTCTATACAGCTATGCATGACTGGACCCAACTCCCCTATACCTTAGCCATAGGCCCTGCGGCCAACGCAGCCAATGGCCTCATCGCGCTAGCCAGCGATATCGTCATCGAACCCGAACTCCGTGCCTTCCTGCCCAATGATTGTATCGGCCTATACACCAACCCATCCCCATACCTAAAGTGGTCACTGTCGATACCGTGCGCCAGCAAAACGCCTGCTTTCAGCCAGAGCAAAATATAAAATCATGAATCAGAAAATATGTCCCTGCGGCAGCCAGAAACCCGTTGATACCTGTTGCCAGCCCTTCTTACTTGGTAAGGCCAACCCCAGTACACCAGATCAGTTGATGCGCTCTCGTTACACAGCCTTTGTTGAAGGAAATATTGACTATCTCATTGCGACCCATCATCCCTCTCAAAGAAGCACGAAAGAGCGGGATACGCTCGCCAAAACCATTCAGGAAACAGAGTGGTTAGGGTTAAGGGTTTTGTCAAGTGACTTCCAGTCCGACTCTCAGGTGCAGGGCGTTGTGGAATTTGTTGCCTTCTATGGAGAGAAACAGTATTCTACGGAGGGAGGATTGACGAAAATGGAACCGAAACACGAGGTGGGACTACCCAGCCAGTTACACGAAAGATCGGAATTTATCAAGCAGGATGGCCAGTGGTTTTACACTCAAGGGTTGACCTTACCTCCTATTAAAATAGCGCGCAATGATCCATGCTGGTGCGGTAGCGGTAAGAAGTACAAGCAATGTCATGCTAGAGGGAAGTGAACGATAGATTAGGCATCTAAAGCCGGTTGATTTATATCTCTCAACCACTGAACCCACTCATCCATCCCATCACCTGTTTCCGCTGAGAGGGCAAAGATGGGTACGCCAGGTCGGATCTGACGAACATTTTCCGCAAGCCGTTCCACGTCTGCTCGCACGTATGGGGCTAAGTCGGTCTTGGTGATGACTACACAATCGGCTTCATGGAACATAACAGGATACTTAAGGGGTTTGTCATCACCTTCAGTCACGCTGACCAGTACCACGTTTTGGTGTGCGCCCAAAGGGAATTCGGCCGGGCAGACTAGATTGCCCACATTTTCTATAAAGACGATATCCAGGGTGGACAAATCCAATTGATCTATAGCAGTAGAGACCAGTTCGGCATCAAGATGGCAAGCACGTCCTGTGGTAACAGCAATGACGGGAACGCCATAAGCCCGTAGGCGGTCAGCATCCAGTTCAGTGGTCATATCGCCTTCGATCACAGCACTTTTCTGGCCTGATTGGCGAGAAGGCTGAATTCTGGCCAGAGTTTGCTCTAGTAAAGTTGTCTTGCCAGTGCCGGGGCTACTCATCAGGTTAAAGCAATGGATGCCAGCAGTGTCGAACTTTGTCTGGTTCTGGTTTGCCGCGAGTTGGGTATCTAGCATCAGATCAATGTTCAGATTAACGCTATCGTTTAGGGCTCCATTATTTGGATAAGCCTGGCTGTAAGAATGGTCGTGGCCATGATGATGGTTGCTATTGGGGCCGCACATGGGATTCTCCTATACTTTGCCAGAAACGTCTTGTCCCGATTTTTGTCCAATCCTCTTTGGAAATTTCCAAAAAGCGAGGACACGCCATCTTTATGAGGACAAGATTTCCGTCTGCACGGGAACAAGTTTTTCTGGCTACCTATGAACTTTCGTTTGCCCATTCGACTTGGGCGATCTTTAACTCTCTACCCGATTTGATGTTATGTAAACCCGCTTCGCAAGTCGGGCAGCGATACTCTAGCCCGATATCCGGCTGGTAGGTTCGATCACATTGATCACAGTGGGCCACAAAAGGAACGGGTTTGATTTCAAGCTCGGCAGATTGCAGAAACGCCTTCTGCAGACGCTGCTGTGCAAAAGAGCGGACGAGTAAATCTGGCTCAACACAAGTAAACGCACCGACTTCTAGCACGACTCGGCTGACTGGTTGAGGCTTAGGCTCTTCAAGCCACCATTCCTCCAAGCTCATAATGAGGGCTTTGGTCATATCCACTTCGTGGGGCATAAGACGGTTCCTTTATAAAGCCCAAGGCTCTTGTGCTGGCTCTGCCTTCAGCCAGCTCGGCGTGGAACGAGGCACCTTGCCCGCATCAACTAGAGAGGCCAGAACGTCTGCAATCACCCGGGTAGCTAAGAGTGCAGTGGTGTCGCTCACATCGTAAGGGGGCGATACCTCCACCAACTCCATGGCGCAGAGATTGGTTTCGCGGGCGACGCGCTGCACAATGTGGAGGGCCTCTCGAGGCATAAGCCCGCCCGGTTCGGGCCATCCGGTGCCGGGTACAAATCCCGCGTCTACACTATCGATGTCAAAACTCAGATAGACGGCCTTTGTCCCTTCTTGAGCTACTTCGATAGCAATGTCCAGGGCTTTGTCCAGACCAAGCTCCATAATATCGGTTATGGTCATGATGGTGGTACCCCGCTCCCGGCTGACCTTGACCCCTGGCCGTGGGGCTTGCCAACCACCAATGCCAAATTGAACTAAATTTTTGGGGGGTGCATTTTCGATGTTGGTGGCATGGAACCAGGGTGTGGTGTGCATCCGCTCATCCATGTCCTTTTCCTGGGTGTCTACGTGGCGGTCAATGTGGATGATGCCAATGTTGCCGTCAACGTGAGGTGCAATCCCTCGTACGCAAGGATACCCAATCGAGTGATCCCCTCCCAGCATGATGGGGAAGGTTCCACTGGCAAAAACGTTAGAGACCGCACGGCTGATCTGGTCAAATGCCTTCTCAATATTGGCGGGAATGACAAAGACATCCCCCAAGTCGGCCATGGTGATCTGTTCGCGCAGGTCGACACCCATCTCAAAGTAGTATGTGCCGTAAAGAGCCGAAATCTTGCGGATGCCTTGAGGGCCAAAGCGAGTCCCGGCCCTATAGGTGGTTCCTGTATCCAATGGAATCCCAAAGACGCAAACATCATAGTCTCCTGCTTTGCTTACGTCTTCTACATATGGAGCTTTAAGGAAGGTATTAATGCCAGCAAAGTGCGGGAGTTCTCCTCGGGCAAAGGTGGAAATGGTGCGGTCTTCGATAGATGGTGCGGCTTCTAACCCTAACTCTTTGTTCCGTGCCACCTCTCGCAACCAACCATCATTGCTCAGCTCCGCCTCTTTACGCAGGGCTTCCGCTGCTTGGCTGTTCTCCAGGTCGGGGTGGAGTTTCCCAAAACGGGATTCTTCATTGTTCAATTGTTCTCCTCCTTGGGGTTTGTTTATGTTGGAGTTGTTATGCTATCAACAAATCCGCTTCTGGGGAGCGAATAAGACTGGATATTTCTTCGCGCAGATCCTGAAAAATGGAGAGGCGCTTGAGTTTATGGGTACGCTCATCCTCAAAGTGAATAGGTAACTCTGCTTTGACTGTACCAGGTTGAGCCGAAAGAACGTAGATACGCTGAGAGAGCATAATAGCCTCTTCCACGTCATGGGTGATCATGAGAATACTGGTTTGGGTGCGCGCCCAAAGTTCAAGCAGAAATTGCTGCATGCTCTCTTTGGTCTGGACATCCAATGCACCAAATGGCTCATCCATAAGCAGAATTTTGGGTTGGCAGGCCAATGCACGGGCGATGGCGACCCGTTGTTTCATGCCACCAGATAGCTCTTTGGGATATGACTGGCTGAAGGCCGATAGCCCAACAACATCCAAATAATTCTCAACCGTGCCAAGCCTATCCGATTTTGGCACGCCCTGTAACTTCAGGCCAAACGCAACATTTCCAGCCACCGTCATCCACGGATAAAGCGTATAGCTCTGAAAAACCATGCCTCTATCTGGACCCGGACCAATCACAGATTCTCCATCCACGGTAATCATTCCAGCGGTGGGAGCCTCCAGCCCGGCCACCAGCCGCAATAGTGTTGATTTACCAGAACCAGACGCACCGACGACACAGACAAATTCGCCCGTCTCAATGTGCATGTTGATATCTTGCAAGGCTGTGAATGGTGCCCCTCTTTTTCTACGAAACTCTTTGGTAAGGCTAGAGATTTCAAGATGCATTAGGTCACCGCCCACTTGCACAGAAGACGCTGTAAAAGACGAAACAACAGGTCCAGGGCAAAACCAATGACACCCAACATAATCAGATTGGCAAAAATCTCGTCGGTATTCAGAAACTTTTGGGCAATCAGGATGCGCTTGCCCAAACCAACCTCCGCGGCAACTAATTCGGCCACAACCACCAGATTCCATGATGCGGCAATATTAATACGAAACGTATCTATGATGTTGGGCAGAATATAGGGCGTAATGACTTGGAGTAACGCTTGATAACGACGTCCACCAAGAGTATAAGTCGTTTCGATCAAATCCTTGGGTACAAACTTGGCCGCATCCATGATCATCAGGATATTATAGAAGACAGTCCCAACAAAGATCAACGTGATTTTGGGCGCTTCGTCAATTCCCATGTACAGAATAAAGAGAGGAATAAAAGCCGGAGCCGGCATATAACGTAGAATGCCTATCAGTGGCTCAAAGAGTGCACGGATGCTGGCAAAACTGCCCATCACAATCCCCACAGGCAAAGCCACTACGGCAGCAAGCGCAAAGCCACCAGAAACACGCAAAAAGCTGGCTGCAATGTCCTGGGTCAGGAACCCCCGTTCCCAAAGGCGCACAAATGCCTGACCGACATCTCCCGGTGACGGCAGAAAAACAGGATTGACATTGCCAACGTAGGTGACAGCCCACCAGAGGAGAAAGGGAGTTATGGCAGAAAGCACCATAAGCAACAGGCTGAGTGGCCCAGGAATCTCCTCACGAATACGCCAAAAGATGGTGGGCGGCAATGGGCCACGTGCAGCTCTAGTCAGCCGAGCGTTTATAGGTTGATTATCGAGTTGGGAAGCAGCTAAATTTGTTGTCATTCGCTTAACGACTCTGCGTATGCCTTTACAAAGCTGTCGTCAAAGAGGGCCTCATAATCGTCTGGTCCTGCGGGAATGAACCCTACGTTGACCATAAATTCGGCCATTTCTACTGCAGCAAAGGGCATATGAACAAAGCTGTCGCCGGGTGAGAAGGCCTCTAGATTCTCTTCAATGGTGAAGAGGCGGGTCCCATCTTTGAACTGCTGGAACTCTTCCACCGAGACATTCGCTCGCTCGGCCATAAGTTCATCTGCGCGAGCTGGATTCTCTTCCATGAATTTCAGAACATCAAACCAGACATCTATCAACTTCTGAACATCGTCTGGACGCTCATCAATCACCGTTTGGCTTACTACTAGTAGGTCGGGGATGGCACCGGGGAATTCGGCAGAGCTGATCAATTCATGGGAACCTTCACGCTTGAGTGCGGTTAGCCAAAATGGAGGGAATGCACCGACACCATCAACTTGACCGGCAGCAAATGCAGCCGCGGCAGCGCCGGTCTCTAAGTTGGCGATTTCCACATCATCGCGACTGAGTCCAGCCTCCTCCAATGCTAAAGTAAGCAGAAAGTCATCTACAACTCCTTCTTCCAAAGCGATGGTTTTGCCGACCAGATCTTCAATTGTCTGAATCTCTTCGGTGACAATAATCTTATCATTGCCCGCAGAATTGTCGTTGACCAAAACCACCACTTCGCCATTGACGGCATCAGGCGCAAAGGAGACCGTGTCATTGAGGGTTTGGGTGTTCCCATCTAGCTGACCTGCGGCAAAGGCTTCCATGGATTCTAGATAGCCGTCGAACCAGCGCATCTCTACATTGGCTCCATGGGCTTCAAAGATGCCTTCTTGCTCCGCAATATACCAAGGCCACCAACCAGCCCAGTTGCTATAGCCAATTACCAAGGGAGGCAGCGCATCCGCTTCAGCAATAGACTCGTCGGTGGCCTCTTCGGAGGTGGACTCCATAGTTGCGGGTGTTGCTGCAGAAGTACAGCCGACCGTTACCATGAGCAGTATCATAAAAAGAGCAGTGCTCCAGATTCGCTCGGTAGCTCTCATAATCATATGGTCCTTTGTCAATGGGTGCATTCGGAACAGGAATGAAATAATTTGAATATTTGAAGGGAGGGGGAAACCCGATTGAACGCGCAAGTTATTTATGGCCCATTCTTTCATCGTGGGTATGCCTCGCATCAATTGGGCAATTCGCCCAGTAACTCTAGGCACAATTACGTTCATCCTTAATGATACCCATTTTCTGCCAAATTCCATTGTGCAAAACTCACATGATAATCAAGAAATTCCCATACCCTTTGAACAATTCTGTCTCTTCCGGTTTGCAACCATTCGGACCTTTGACTATGCCTAGAGACTGGCTCAGCCTACCCGCTTTAGCCCTTACTGAATATCCTCTGGTTCAATAAAGACACCCACTAGATGGCTCTTATGGGGCTTGTCGCCGTAGTTTGTGTAATCCACAAAATAAATTTGCCCATCGTCCAAAACCAGCCACGACGAGTACCCATGATCAGGTCCCGGCTTTTGCGCGGGATGATTGCCGTGGATCTGAATCATCCGCTCTCGCTGATACTGATCGGGCCATCCATCCGCGGCAGACCAAGACCAATCCACATCTTTCAGCGTTTGGTTGTGGACTTGGTAGGAAATCTTGCGCCAATGGCTTTGACCCACATCGCCAAATTGACCAAATTGGGTACGGCGCAGCGGATCCCCACCTCGAAAATCGACTGCGGGGATCTCTTCACGGAATACGCAGCGATGGAGCAAAATTTCACCATCAACCTCGACACGGAACCAACCTCGCTTGTGGTGAAGGCGCACGGTACGGTACTGGGTCAGATCGACAGGTCGGCGAATGCTGCCACCCCCTCGGTGGACCGCGATTTCAGTAGGAGAGAGGGTGACAATCATGCCAATCCGGGAGATGGACATAAACCCAACTTCGATGTTTGCGTGGGCGGAGACCTTGACTTCCGCCTCAAAGATAACCTCGCTAAAGTTGGATTCGGGTGGCAGCAGGGTATAGCGACACTCATGCTCGATCTGATTGGTGATGACCAGAGCCTCATTAGTCATGGTTGCGTCATATTTGCGGCGGGGTCCTCCTAGTTGCCAAGTACCGGCCTCGGCAGCCAAATTACCGACCCAAGCGTAGCAGCCCAATCCACCATTCATGTTGCGCCCCGTTACCATACAGCGACCATCAGGTAGCTGTTTCACATAGGGGCGGTGTAAGCCAAAGGGGGTGATCTGGGGCTCGGACCAAGTGTGTCCGCAGTCATCCGAGAAGGCCAGCAAGCACGGAATGCCGCCAGAATGATTTTCGCGCATGACGCAGACTAGTTTACCGTCATCCAGAATGGCAATAGCTCCCTCGCAGAAACGGTGATAGCCATTGTGGGCAATGGTGCTGCGCTCAATCCAGCTTTTGCCGCCATCCTCCGAGACCCAAAGTACATCAGCAAATTCCTGGGTATCGCCACGCATTAGATGGGTTGCTACGCCCAGGGTGCCGTCAGGTAGATCGAGGATGCGGTCCGGTTCAAAGCCGAGAATGCCGTTCTCCTCTTGCCGGGTCCAGGTGTCACCCTCATCCTCACTCCAGTAGAGCCAATTACCTGGAGACTGATCTTCATGAAAGTGGGTGTCATCGTCATGGTCGCAGATAGCCACTAGCCTGCCGTCATTGAGATAGCTCAAGCGTGGCGTGACCAGTCGCTCATCGCCTGCAGTGAGGTCAGCTTCATCAATTTCGCGATGCTTGAACCAGGTGTGTCCACCATCATCACTGGCCAGAATCGTTAACACTTGATTCTTCTGGGACCAGTGAGCATCAGTATCGCTATAGATAAGCATCATGCGTCCAGAGGAAAGCTGGACAATGTCTGGATTTTTGGTAAAGCGGTCAAAGCTGTGCCAGATGTCAAAGACTTTGTGGTTCACAGATCGAGTGTGAATATACATGGTTTTTCCTTTGTTCCATAGTGCGGTCGTTTTCAAAACCAGCGTTATCCGTAGTCTCTACTCGAAAGGCCAGACTCTGGTTTTGAAACAGATCTGAGTATAATGGGGAGTATAGCTTGGGGGAATGATAGCTTATCGGTAGCTACTTAGTCAGGTGGTCACTACCTCTGGTAGCTCAGCAGCTACTTTTATTGCACGCTATTGAGTATATCATGATCCTGAGTGATCATGAGAACAAAGGAATTCTTGGGCATAGCGCCCATCCACAGGAATCACGGCATCCCGTTTCGCTCCTAGCGAGATAGGCACTGGTGCAGTTCTATATACCTCCCATGCAATCTACAGTATATGGATTAACCTGGAAGCATCTCCACTAGGTTTCCCAAATAATCTGTTCCCGTCCCATCTGACTGATAACCGACTCGTTGAAATGCGTTGATCATTGGGAAATTTTCGCTATCCGTATCAGCGATTATGCGAACCATTTTCTCCGGGCGTACCTTAGTTGCTTGGAGGATTAAGTCGTCAATAAATCGTTGTCCGCGGTATTCTGGCACGACGCCGATATAGCAAATTACACCTTCATCTCCCTCTTCATGAAATAGGGCAAGCATGAATAGCCCAACAAGGTCACCCTGTGTTGTAAAAGCCAACTGCCACCAAGCTGGCTGAAAGAAATAGTCCTTCCTACATGCATCAAACAGTCCTTTTGCCTGACTTGTCGGTGAATGATCCAACAGCACCTCTTGCAGACTGCGATCCAATGTCCCTTCAGTTACGCTCTGAATAGCTTGGATAAATGCGCGTTCACCAACATCAGAGAGGGGACGAAATTGTAGTCGATTGCTGCCCTTAATCAAAGGCATAGAGATATCCCAGTGAAATGATTCTTTATGGCGTTGGGCAACCATCCCAAGGCTTTGGACAAGCGTATGCATTTTCTGAGGATGATCGATACCAGACCAGACATGCCGCCCTAGGGCGGTGATGCCCTTTTTTTGCAAGATCTTCAACGTCGTTCTCAAAAGCTGAATCCCAACTTCTAGATAGGTATCGTCATCATCCCACGGTATCATCAGAAACTCGAAGGTGACAGTAGTGTCGTTGCCAAAGACAGTGGGTAACGTATGGTACACAATCCTGGCCACCCACTCGCCACCCTCTACAACGACGAAGCACCATTCTGGACGGCACTGGCCAGTTTCCCACATCTTGGAGACGAACTCTCGCAGGTAGACATCGGAATAACCGCCCATCTCCGATAAGCAAAAGAGTTCATCTTTGGCAATCGTTCGAATATTGAGATCGTGATAGCCAGCCATTGCTTGCCAGTAGTGCAGGGCACTTGCAAAACAGCGGGCGGCATGAGGTGGCAATCCATCTTGGCGTCCCAGTGCCTCGTTAAATGGCTCACACTCATACGCCGTCTTGATAGGGGCCAAGCACATGGCTACGTCAAAGGCCCGTTCTCTTTCGGCCCGGCTCTTCCACGGCAGCGCATCCAGATAGGCATTGCGGACTGCCATCTGATTTGTGGTTAACCGTAGTGCCCCTTCCATCCTCGGCACAATCTTGGGATCATCCTCAAAATCGTCAGCATCATGGAGCAAGCGTTCTATGGAGAAGAAGGGACAGCTTATGGCTGTCTCCTCCCAATCAAAGATGAGAATCCTTCCATTCTCTTGCACTGCCGCATTGCCTATGTTGTAGTCCAGATGATCGATGGATAAGGGCCACTCACCAGACAGTAGCTCTTCAGCCCAACGAATCACTTGTGGCCGGAAATGGATAATTTGCTCAAGCACATTGCTGGGCAGGTCAAATTCATTGAGCCACCAGCCATCGTCGGCGTGCCAAGCGTCCAGATAAGTCTCCTCAATGCGCTGGATCATATGGTTCAACATATCAGGGATCTGAGCAATGGTTGTTGGATCTATATTGCGATCGTTGCCAAACGGAGCTGGGTTTAGCGTGGCAGTTTCAGCCTCGGGGAGTTTGGCGACCTTGGCTTGAAGTTGGGCTAGCGTGCGAGCCATGCCCAAGATGTTCTCGAATTCGCCAGAGGCTTCCACATCTGGGGCAGAGAACGAGCGATGGAGCGTCCATGTCTCTCCAGTGGGGAATCTCTTGGTGCCAAGCAACTCAGGGATAAGCGTCGGGACATGACGTGCCAGCACTTCTTCCGTCTCTACCCGTTTCTCAAAGAGGGGCAGTTTACAGCCTTTGAAAACAACCTCCTCGTCGTCCAGCAGAAAAGCAGCTGTAACGCCCCATGCTTTCGCATTGTAGATGTGAGTCGGTCCACTGAAATTCGATACATTCCGAGAAGTCGATACAATCCAATTAGTAACATCTGCTAGTGGCCAAAGCTCGTCAGGCCACTGAAATTGATTCTGTTCTGACATAGTTTCCTCTGCGTATTAAGTGCCAAGTATTAATGACCAGAAAAATTTGTTCCCGTGCAAACGGGAAGCTTGACTCCATGAAGAGGGAAGGTCCTTCCTTTGCTGGATTATCCAGAATAGATTGAAGAACAGCCGGGACAAGACTTTGCTGGCGAAGTATACGTTCGGCGATAATTTGAAGAGATCAAAAAAGCCACAGGGACATGCACCTGTGGCTCTGAAAATTCACAAGAGGAAATGAAGATCAATCAAAAAAGAACGATCGTAAAGCAAACAGTCAAATCATCAGTATCCAGAGGTGCTGGCCCATATTCAAATGTATTCATGGTCTGCACCTCCTTTCCTGGATTGAACCAGGGATGCTGTATGAAAATGATACAATCCACTATAGGCTATCATAAGTGACTGACAATGTCAACGAGCAATTTGCGATTTGGGTGCCTTTGGGTTTCGGGGCGAGAATGTTAGCCAGTCGAGTGCATCGCACTGTTCAGAGAAAGATCCAAGCGCCCATCCGCAATTGAACAGTGCGACGCACTCTTCTACCCCCAAACTAAAACGCACCCCGCGATTTCGATATGGGGCATCTCAGTTCTTCAATGCATCCAACGCTACTTTGGCCACAGTGGGTGGGTGAAGCAACATATTGGCATAGTTGGCGTTGGCCATTGGGCAAGCGCACTCCTTGTTTTTGATGCTGGTGCGCATGGATTCCATGGCCTGACTACGCCATATTGGCATAAAGTCGTAATCATGATCGCATACATTGCCTACTGGCTCGGCACGGATGCAGCAGCTCCATAAATCGCCGTTGGGGGCAATGTGCGCGCTGGCCCAACCAGCATAGCAGGGGATCACCTGATCTCGCTCATGGAGAACCCGCTTAGCGAGCTGGTAGTATTGGGCGCGGAATGCTTGGGTCACCCTAGCAATCCCTTTGGCGGGTGCTTGGCGGGCCTGTTGGCTCAAAATGTCGGCAATTTCATCATACTCTTCGGGGCGAGGTGTGATCCCCCAACCCACGGTATCCAACTCCACCCGCTCTTCGGCCACTTCCGTAATGTAACTGTCCGGCTCTAAAAATTGGAGTCCTTGCTGAATTTCTAGAAAGCGGTGGCTGTTGAAGCGGCTGATTACCGTATGAACGGTTAGCACCAGATTGGGCAAGTCAGCCTGCATGGCTTTGAGCCGTTTCCACGTCTCCATAGAGAGCTTCCAGTTACCCTCTACCCCACGAATATCATCGTGCTCATCCTCAATGCCATCCAGGCTTAAGTTAATGCCGATGTTGGCGGTAGGGCATTCCCGACAGATGCGCTGTACCATCTCTACCGTGCGGTCGACCAACATGCCATTGGTGGGAATGGTTATCACCTCTGGCTTGCAGTGCTTATAGCCGCTAATGACCAGATCGTCTAGATCCTTGCGTAGGAAAGGTTCACCCCCGGTAAAGGTCAGGTAGAAGGGTGAGCGACCCAAGCTGGCAAAGACTTTGTCCCACTCTTCCACGCTGAGATCATCATTGGGCTTGCGCCAAACATCACAGGTGCGACACTTGCTGTTGCAGCGAAAGCTGATACTAATCACTACTGAAAAGGGTTTGACGTTGGGCCAGCCAAAAGCACGAAAGGCCCAGTACATGGGTAATTTGGGTAGTAGTTCGATCATAGATGAATGATACTGCGCGTTAAAAAAATAGTCGAATCTGCTAATCCATCTATTCAGAATGAACCCAGACCAAATTTGTACGCAGGAATCTTGTTATTCCAACAAACTTCCAATTTCCTGATATACTACAAAAATAAGGTTTAGCAGAAACAAGCTGGATGGGACACAGATTAAAGAAGATTTCCAGGCTCTTCCCAAATTTTAGGTAAGCCAGAATCTACGTCCTACTTTTTAATCCATATATACTAGCCATCTGTAACGCTCAAAAAATATGCAGAATCAGGAAGAAATATGACCCAAGATACTTCAAAGATCATCTATACCTTAACCGATGAGGCCCCCGCATTGGCCACTTACTCTTTGTTGCCAATTATTCAACGATTTACAGCTGCCGCCGATGTGATTGTGGAAACGAGCGATATCTCACTAGCTGGTCGCATCATAGCCAATTTCCCCGAAAATTTGACTGAAGAGCAAAGACAGCCCGACGCATTGACCGAATTGGGTGAACTGGCCAAGACACCAGAAGCCAATATTATCAAATTGCCCAATATCAGCGCGTCCATTCCCCAGTTGACCGATGCCATTGAAGAGCTACAATCCCAAGGCTACAACATCCCCAACTATCCAGAAGAGGCCGAGTCAGAAGAAGAGAAAGAGATTAGGGCCAGATATGCCAAAATTTTGGGCAGTGCCGTCAACCCGGTGCTGCGAGAAGGTAACTCAGATCGAAGGGTAGCGGCTCCAGTGAAAGAGTATGCCAAGAAAAATCCTCATCGTATGGGTGCCTGGAGCAGTGACTCCCAGTCCCACGTGGCCCATATGAGTGACGGGGACTTCTACTCCACTGAGCAATCCGTGGTAGTGGAGCAAGCAGGCAATCTGCGCATCGAATTTGTGGGTGAGGATGGCACCGTCACAGTCCTAAAAGCTGAGACGCCGGTCTTGGCCGATGAGGTCATTGACGCAGCCGTGATGAGCTGCCAGGCGTTGCGTTCCTTCTATGCCAAAGCGATTGAAGAGGCAAAGGAAGAGGGAGTGCTCCTATCTTTACACGTCAAGGCCACCATGATGAAGGTCTCGGACCCGATTCTCTTTGGTCATGCCGTCACGGTCTTCTTTGACCAGGTCTTTGAGAAATACCAAGCGCTCTTTGATGAACTAGGCGTAGAGCCAAACAACGGCCTCGGTGATCTCTATGCCAAAATCGAAGATCTGCCCCAAGCGCAGAGAGACGAGATCGAAGCAGATATTCAGGCATGTTACGCCAAACGCCCAGAGCTGGCCATGGTCAACTCGGATAGGGGGATCACCAACTTGCACGTACCCAGCGATATCATCATCGATGCCTCTATGGCCGCCTCTATTCGGGATTCTGGCCAGATGTGGGGGCCTGATGGCAATCTCCATGATACCAAAGCCATCATTCCAGACCGCTCCTATGCTCGTATGTACCAGGAGATGATCCGCTTCTGCCAGGAACATGGAGCCTTTGACGTGACCACAATGGGAAACGTCCCCAATGTAGGGCTGATGGCCCAGAAGGCTGAAGAGTACGGATCCCACGACAAGACCTTTGAAATGGCCGCAAGTGGGAGAGTTCGAGTGGTGGATGAGGCGGGCCAAGCACTGCTAGAGCATGAAGTAAGTCAGGGTGATATCTGGCGTATGTGTCAGACCAAAGACATTGCCATCCGAGATTGGGTGAAATTGGCCGTTTCTCGGGCAAGGGCCACTGGATCACCTACTGTCTTCTGGCTAGATTCGAACCGCGCCCATGATGCCAATCTGATCAACAAAGCTCAAGAGTATCTGACTCACCATGACACGGATGGGCTGGCGATCTATATTATGGCTCCGGTTGAAGCCATGCGCTTTTCCGCAGAAAGAGCGCGTGCGGGGCAAGACACGGTCTCGGTTACTGGTAATGTGCTGCGCGATTACTTGACTGACCTCTTCCCTATTCTCGAGTTGGGAACCAGCGCCAAGATGCTCTCTATTGTACCGCTGCTGGCGGGCGGCGGCCTCTTTGAGACGGGGGCAGGTGGTTCGGCCCCCAAGCACGTTCAGCAATTTGTGGCAGAAGCTCATCTTCGTTGGGATTCGTTGGGTGAATTCCTGGCATTGGCCGTAGCGCTGGAAGATTTAGGAACCAGGATAGGAAACGGCAAGGCGCTGGTGCTGGCCAAGGCCCTCAATGATGCGACAGGCAAGATCCTAGACAACCGTAAGTCACCGTCAAGGGTAGTCAATGAGCCAGATAATCGGGACAGCCACTTCTATCTAGCCCTCTACTGGGCACAGGCCCTAGCCCAACAGACTGAGGATAGCGCTCTTCAGGGCCAATTTACCCAATTGGCCCAAACCCTTGCCGAAAATGAGTCCAAGATCAGTGAGGAATTGTTGGCCTCTCAAGGCAAGCCTGTTGATTTGGGAGGCTATTACCAGCCTGACCCAGAGAAGGTGGCGAACGCGATGCGACCAAGTTCAACCTTAAATGAGGCACTGGCAACAGCTTAAATAGTCAAAGTGGGGGTAATCCCATGACCCGAACCCGCCGTGAGCGACGAGTGCGTCGCCAACCAAACCTTTCGTGGCTCAAGATGCCTTTTCAACAGGTGACCCATCCGGTCCCGCCCTATGAATGGGCATCCGAAGAAAAGCTAGACAAGATCCATGATGCATCCATGTGGATCCTGGAAAATGTGGGGATGGCCTTTATGGATCCACAAGCGTTGGATATCTGGGAAAGAGCTGGGGCCAAGGTTGATCACAAAGACCAGCGAGTTTGGATTGACCAGGGATTGGTGATGGAGCAGGTGGACCACGCCCCGGATCACTTTACCTGGCACGCGCGCAATCCCGCCTACAATGTCAACATCGGCGGCAATCATTTGGCCTTCAATCCCCTTTCAGGGATGCCCTACCTGTTAGATGCCACTGGTAGCCGCCGTCCCAGTAACTTGAATGACTTTACTAACTTTGCGAAACTTGCTCACAGAATGCCCTTCTTCCATCTGGCAGGGGGCCCTTTTGTGGAACCTCAAGAGATCCCCGTCTCCCACCGCCACTTGGAGAGAATGAGGGTCATGCTTACAACCACAGACAAAGCTATTCGTGACGTAGCTCACGGCTATATCATACCCGAAGATGAAGTAGCCATGACTAAGATTGCCTTTGGGGGGACACTACCTGGCCCTACCATCGGCGGCACAGTCAACGTAACCAGCCCGCTTCGCCTGGACGACCGCATGATTGGTGGCATTATCACCTACGCCCGTCACGGGCAGGTGACCTTCAATACACCCTTTATCATGGCCGGGGCCACCAGTCCAGCCACGATGGCTGCGGCCTTGGCCCAACAGAATGCGGAAGCCCTAGGAGCTATTGCACTTGGCCAATTGGTGAACCCTGGCGCGCCTGTCATCTACGGCGGCTTTACCCAAAATGTAGATATGCGTTCTGGCAGCCCAGCCTTTGGCGGCCCTGAAGGAGCTTGGGGTATGCTGGTGGGCGCGCAATTGGCTCGACGCTATGGGCTTCCCTTCCGCGCATCGGGTAGCCTAACCAACGCCAAGGTACCCGATGCTCAGGCCGCGTATGAGAGCCAATGGACCATGTGGCCAGCGATTCTGGCTCACACCAATTTGGTGATGCATTCGGTTGGCTGGCTGGACGGAGGACTGACGGCCTCCTTTGAAAAATTCATCATCGACAGCGAATGCTTGGCCATGTTCTTCCACTTTCTGAACGACTTTGCCGTTGACGATGATGCGTTGGGGCTCGAGTACATTAAAGAAGTTGGAATCGGTGGCCACCATTTTGGTACTGCCCACACCCTGGAACGCTACGAAAATGCTTTCTACGAGCCAGGGTTGAGCGACCGACAAGGGTACGATCCGTGGGTAGAGTTGGGCAGTCGAAATGCGATTAGCCGAGCCACAGACATTTATCAGAACTTGTTAGATAGCTATGAGCGCCCAGCAATGGATATGGCGCTCCAAGACGAATTGAATGAATTTGTGGAGAGGCGCAAAGAAGAGTTGAGGGGCGTCGACCTATATGCCTGACTGATATATCGATAAAGATTAAACCCCTCCTTTCCACAGCAAAAAAGTTTTTCTCCAGAATAATTGATGCGCGCATTCTCCTCTCTATTCATCTTCGTAAACCTTCGCAACTTCCGAACTTGATTTGTTTCTATAGACTTTTGAATGTTTCTGGCTATACAGAATCATTCTGTCCGCCCTTCGCAAAATTTTCCAAAGCGAATAGGTCAGGGGTGAGGACTAGACTATCCTGGTGAAGTATAGTTTATTCAGATTATATAAAAAATTATACAAAAATTGATGTGAAAGATTTTGTGATTGTTCTACGTCTATACTATTGCACACAGATACAATTCAAAGGCGATTGACTGATTATGAAGTTCAAGCACGTTTGTAATGAGCTCTTTAACAATCTACATATTTTTTCGTCGCGATATGTAACTTACTTTGCCAGAAAAATCTTGTCCCGGCTCTTGACCGAGCTACTCTGGAAAATCCCAGAAAGGAGGACAGAAATTTTCTGGCCATCTACAGAGCGTGGTCAACAGGCCATGAATCACACCATAAGAAAATTTGATCCAGACTCTGTAGTCCAAGAGGTGAGTGATGGGGCTTTTGCTCAACCTCACGATTCTAGATTAAAGTGGCATCTGCCCGATAGTTGGAAGCTAAATGGCTCTGAGGCGGTCGCGCCAAATCGGGATGTTCCTGCATGGATCGATGAAGCAATGCAGTTGCTCTATGCCTACATCGAAGTAGAGTTGGATGGCGATGATGCAGCCGCGGCATTTCCCCAAGTTCACCATGCATTACAAAGTTCGAGCTATGCCAGGATGCGCTACGAAGAATTACAAAGCATCTTATCTGCTGAAAGGGAGGGAACGCTCGTGATTCCAACTCAGGTTCCTACCTTTGACTTCTCTTATTTGCAAGAGCCGACGGTTGGGCAGTTGGACAGTTGGCGGTGGGATGGAGAAGTGAGGCGGTTGATTGTTGAATTCTCAGAGCAACTCTTGCAGACTTTTCAGTACTCTATCAATCCAATGGCAAGTAAGCCAATGACGGCCGTTTCGATGAAGCCATCGGCCAAACTATCCAGCAATCCTGCAGGAGTTTGGAGTGAGAGAAGCCTGTGTTCAACGGAGTCAGCGGCAGAGCGGCTAACCTTGCAGATAGACAAGAGCAAAGAAGAGGATTTGCGGATTCGGTTTGAGGTTATTCCAACCACCTACGACCAAACTGTCTGTGATGTCACGGTTACTGTAGATAGACCCAGCGTTCATGGGGCACCAATCATGGCAGATTCACGTATCTTTTTAACGAGATATTATCCGGATAAAAGGGCCTGTGAAATTAAGACATCAGTTGGAGGTTGCCTGGGGCTGAACGAGCCATCTGAGGCTATCCCATTACAGGTACCGACGGAAGAGACAATTCTACAAACCACTGACCCGTTTGGCCAAACTACCTTTCACCAAATTCCTGTGGTCGAGCTGCCACGGTTACTCTTTGCCATCGAACCCGTAGGGCTGTGATTCTCTCCCTGCTGTTGTTTAAAGCTCTACGAGACCAAAGTGTACTTATGAGTCCACTGCAGAAACAAAGATCACAAAGATTTCGCAGATTTTTCAGTCAGAGAATTCCACGAAATTCATGCCAATTTACCCTTTTGCAGGAGAGTCACTTATAGATGTCCAAAAGAGTTCTGTCCTCGTTCTCGAAATTTTCCAGAGTGGGTTGGACAAGACTTTTCTGGCGAATTACAACAGTAGGAGCCTCTTATTGGCTAGCTACTTTTAGGGTACGGGTATTCCATCGTTCAGCCGCTGTTGACTTCACGACAGTACTCCTCTCTCATGTTCAATCGGATCCCAATTCTACTTTGGCCTTTAGATCTGGATCACCAATCAAGATATAGGGTGCCCAATAGAAGGGATAGTCCGCCAAAATAGGTTGCTCACTCTGAGCCTCATTTAGCAGAGTATCCAAAGAAGGGGCAATCTCTTGAAGGACAGTCTCGTTAAAATTGGTGCGGCCTTTCGTGTACTGGGGTAGCCTCATGAGGTGACTATGGCTTGTCTCTTCATCAAAGCGGGATAAGTAGTTCTCCAATTCAGCTTTGGTTAAGGTCCGCAAATGGTACTGAGCGTCCTTGACCGCGGTGGCCACATCTACGCCTTCCCGTAACTGATGGACAAAGTATTCGGCAAAGATTCGAGTGGTGCGTTCATCCACTCGCCATTGGGTGGCCACGATGGCCTTAGCCCCTGCGTATAGAAAAGCTCGCACAAAACCAAACAGTTCATCTCCACGGATGACGCGATTGAGGCCCGTTTCGCAGGCACTTAAGGTGACTATGCGGCAATTGAGCTGTAAATTCTCCATCACTTCTTTGGCCGTTAAGGTTTCATCGGGACCGATGTGAAGGGCTGACGCCATGGGGTTTTCTGGCTTAAAATCACCATGACAAGAGAAGTGCAGATAGCGGTACCCTGGTGCTTTGATCATTAGAGCATCCTTTTTCTCATACGCACCCGTCATGGCTTCACCCTTGGTAATATAAGCAATCATAGCCGCCTCGGTCTCAGCATGGGCTAATGGAACCGTGTTTGGGGAGAGTTCGCCTGTTGTTTCATTCACAACACCATCAAATCCTACAGCCAGGCAGGCGTTAATAGGCTGGTCGTCGTCACTCTCCTGGTTGTCAACTGGATGCTGGAGATGGCGCATTAGGATGGTCGCACTAGGGGCCATGACGACCTCTAGCATATCGTCAGGTGAGGCAGCTTTTCGATGGTCCGCCAATAGCGCTTGAAAAGGAATGTAGTGGAGTGGTCCGTGCGGGCAGATGTATATACGCTGTTTATTCTGAATAAGTCCTTCCACCGGCTCAAGTAGATGGGTATACAAAAACTGCCTCATCCCAAACCGTAGGAAGTGCTGTTCTACCGGCCCTTCTAAGTTTTGGGGATAGATAAAATTGGGTGAAATCGCTAGCTCAAAGTGCTGAAAATCATCACACGAAACAGTAAAGAGCAGGATCTTCTCTGGTGGGAAGCGATGACGACGATATCTTTCATCCTTACTGTGACGGCTCTCTAAATTTTCAATGACACCCGTTGTGAAGTAGAGAAGCAGAATGCTCTCTTTGGGAAGGTTGGCCTGAATGATTTCTAAAGAGACAAAGTCTTCAATAGAAGAGGCCTCCTGTTCAAATAAACTTGCTTGCGAACCAGTGAGTGAACCAGTGAGTGAACCAGTGAGTGAACTAGCTTGTAATTCGTCAAGAAAGGCACGGGCGCAGGCCTGTTCTACATAAGCAAAGGCATCGGCGGGACGGCCAATCTCTAGACTTGTGAGGACGGCACGGGCATAGACGTCGCTGACTGTTGAGAGAAAGCCACTGCGGGACTCATAGGAGCTGAGCTTGTGACGTACTTGGCCGACCATGGCTATGGCTTGCTCATAATATTCTAGTGCTTTAGCGTAGTTTTGGTTTCGTTCGTAAGCAAAGGCCAGATTGGTTGTAACATCCAATTGCTGATATGTGTCCTGATATTTATGAAATATGGTAAAGGCATTTCGATACGTATCAATAGTCTGCTCAAACGTACGCTCTGGGTGCAATTGAAATATCTCACCCAGGTTTGCCAATGCGAATCCAGAAAAATATTCACCATTAATGCGCTGGCAAATCTGTAGTACTTCATCAAAGCTTTCAATCGCATCATCTAACTTTTTCAAAGCACCAAAGACAATGCCGCGGGTTATCAATGCATATGTCATGAGGGTAAGAGTGGTTTTGTCCTCTTGTACTGATCTGATAGTAGACAATGCCATATTGCAGTTTTCTAAACAATCTTTCAGGACATCTTCACTATAATCACCTGTCGTATACCCTTGACTATATGCCTGCGCAATCTGTATCCACACTTTTGTGCACTCTGTAGGCAACTGTAATTCTGTAAAAATGGCTAATGCTTGTTTCGTACTACGAATTGCATCAGACCACTGCCCTTGAAACATGTGCGAATTGCCAAGAGAAATCAGAACCTGACCTTTCATGAGGGGTTCAAGATCTTCTCGCGCTAGTAAAGTCTCAAATGTATGTTGAGCACGTGACCAGTCCAAATCCCTTTCAGCGATCAAAATAGCATTAAAATACGCATACCAATTTTCGTACGCTACATTGGTGTCCCTTTTCTCTCTAAGAATAGCCAATTGTGAGGTACATTGATTGAAGTCTCCAGATGCAATCAAATCGAAGAATTCATCAAAGAACGATTGAAATTCAAGTGATTCTGACATACAAGCCCAATTTACTATCCGCTTAACTATCTATTAATTTAACCAAAATGAGGAGAATACAATGTCGAGCTACCCCAGTTTACATGGCCAATTAGGTTGGAATAAAAGAACAAAGCAACCCCAGTACATCTTAACATGGGACATCAACGACGAGCAACCGATTTTAACCGGCGACGTCCAATTTGCCTTTGTCAACGGCGGGGCTGAGGAATCTGGCACCGTGGATGTACGGACTGGTACGACATCAATTAAGAATGGCGGCTCTCGACCATTTGATTTCAAAACCAGTCTGATAACCGTAACAACGCCAAAGAATGTGGAGCTAAAGGCCGATGGTGTTGATGTAGTCGGTGGTGACACACTATGTATCGCAGTGGCTAAAGGATATTCTGGTCCAGAGCCGAATCCAGGTCGGCAGATTCTGGCCACCTACTTTTTGACAGCCCTTCGGCTACCGAATGGGATCAGCGACGGGAATGGTCATGGAGTCAATGTCCCCGAAGTAACAACCATCGGAACCAAGAGCTCTCCTTCCAAGCTCAAGATTCAATACGGTTACGAAGAGCAGATTTCGAATCTGCACATTTGTGGATGGAATCCAGACGCTGGGACAAACGGAGAGTGGGTACCCTATGAGGAAATGCGAGGCAATATCAATGAAGTTGAGATCAGCTTTACCGACTTGGGCCTCTATGCATTGATGACCGATGATCGTTTCAAAGTGCCGCCAGTATCCTATCTGAATGCCCAAGAGCAGGCATTTAAAGAGTTGAGCGAGTCTGCCCTAGAATCCATGAAGGCACTGCAGTCCGCCGCTAAGTCAGCCGAAGCAGCCGTTCGGATGGCGAACACATTGAATGGAGGCAACGGTCAGAACGGAAGCTACATAGGGTAGGCGATCACTTACTGTCATTTCGATGGAGGAGAAATCTTCCGCTTAAATCAAGCACAGGTTTCTCGTCGTTACTTCTCGACATGACAGGGCTCATGATGGATTCCAAGGATCTCCGAAAGCATTCCGGGATGGCTCATATTGGATTCCTGGGATCTAATATGAGCCAATGACAATTGCGCTCTACTGCTATTGAGCCGTCATATGATGGCTCTGCTTGATGAAACTCAGAGGGCCGAGGCACTACTATCAAAGTGATAGCGGTGCCTCGGCCCTTTTCTTGTATGATATAGATTTGTTCAAAGATTTAGTAGCAAATGCGTACCCATCGCCAGATGTAGTAGCAGAAGTTCCACCAGCCGATTCGGCGGCAAACTCGGTAGGCTCGCAGGCGCCAGAAGCACCACTTCATCTCGTGTCGTGATTCCAGTTCTTCAATTGAAAATAGTTCGTTGTTCATGGTTGGGTTCCTTTTTTTGAATGAGTTTCTTAAATAAGGTAGAGTAAGAATGAATGGTCGGTTGACTAGACTTACTTTACGCTTTAGATAACCATCAGAGTCTCTTGATTGTGACCGTTTGGCTATTTGTTCTGCTTCCATTATAGTCAACGGATCGAGTAAAATTAAGGCAAGCTTTCTGTAATTCTCTCCATCTTTTCTGTTAAATCTCGCTAACTTGATAGATACTTATTTCTTGGATTAGCCTTCACCAAAAGGGAAATTTCACTCATGGCAACCCATACGAATGCCGACTCTCCAGACGTCTCTCAATCACTTCAGCTATACCAACGTGCGGGGGAACTGATTCCTGGCTGGACTCAGCTGATCAGCCGACGCGCCGATCAATTTGCCAATGGCGTCAGCCCAATCTATGCCCAACGCGCCAAAGGCTCTCGCTTTATTGATGTAGATGAAAATGAATATATTGATTGGGTGAATGCTGTGGGGGCCATTATCCTAGGCCATGCGGATGAGGTGGTGGATGGGGCCGTTAAGGAACAGATTGACCGAGGTAGTCTCTATACCCTCAATAGCCCGCTGGAGCTTGAACTAGCCGAGGAATTGAATATCACCATTCCCAGCTCTGAGATGGTTCGCTACACGAAAGGTGGTGGTGAAGCCTGCGCCGTAGCAGCGCGCATTGCCAGGGGGACAACCGGTAAGGATAAAATTCTATTCTGCGGTTACCACGGCTGGCACGACTGGTATCAGGCGGCCAACTTTGGCGTAGACCCAGAAAGCGGCGAGTTCCCTTTTGCTGGGATTGAACCCATTGGTGTACCCAAAGCCTTAGAAGGGACAGCCGTCCCCTTTGCCTATGGTGATTTGGCCATGGTGGAAGAGCTATTGAATGCACACCAAGGCGAGGTAGCCGCCATTATGATGGAACCAGCCCGCTCAGAGCTGCCGAGCGAGGGCTATCTAGAAGGGATCAAAGCATTGGCCCAAAAGCATGAGGCCATCTTGATCTTTGATGAGGTCTCCTGTGGTTGGCGACACGCCATTGGTGGTATTCAAGAAGCAGTTGGGGTGACGCCCGACATGACCGTGGTGGCCAAGGCGATCTCCAACGGCTATCCCATGGGGGCAGTTGTCGGGTCCCGAGAGGTGATGGAACCGGCTGCCCGCATGTTTATCTCTAGCTCTTATTGGAGTGACAACATTGGTCTGGCCGCGGCATTGACAACTATTCGTGAACTCAAGCGACGCAATGCCACCGAACACTTCAGGAAAATCGGCGAGAAGTTACGCAGCGGCCTCAAACAAGCCATCCGTGCATCTGGTTTAGACGGCGACTGTATTGGACTATATAGCAATCCTGCGGTCAGTCTCAGCCTGCCAGCCCATGCGGATAGCCGTTTGGTCTCCACTCTCTTTATTCAAGAGATGGCCCGGCGTGGAATTCATACCTATATGTCCTTTAAGGCTACCCTGGCTCATACAAATAATGACATTGAACAGACTGTTACTGCTGCGGCGGAAGCATTCAATGTTATCAAAACTGGCTTAGAGAATGACGCCTTGGATAGCTTACTCGTTGCGGACCTAAAGAAAGAGCCATTTCGGCGTCTGGTTCGCTAGTATAGGACAACTCAAATAGGCTAAGAGTTAGAAACCCGGGTTCTCGCCTGGAACTACTATGAAACTAGCACTTCAAAGCCCCGGTTTCTTTTAGGCCACTCTTTACTAGCGCTGACTGCTCTTGATTATCTCAACCAATCCAGTAAAATCGACCTTTTCAAAATTAGTGGTATCCACCTCTACCACTGTGCTACCGATCCCCAATATCCCATACTTTCCGCTATCCAATACCGCCTGCATGGCTTGAAGAGTAACGAGTCCGTCCGTATGGACGGGGTGACGTGTACCTGTTGTGACTCGTTGGTTAAAGCGTTCAGCCAAAGTTGATGACTGGGCATAACAGTAGATCTCAAAAGGGTGACAGCCATATCTCTCTTTCAGCTCCAGAAATCGGGGTGTATTGAAACGGGGAATAAAGGCCGTCTCCACAATGCAAGAGATCCCTGCCTCAAGCTGTCTCTCCAACAGAACAAAGAGTGCGTCGAAGCTGGCTCCCCCTAATTTTTTGGACCAAGCCCGATCCTTGACGCCCAGCACATCAGAGATTCCCTCTTTGATATCATCTTTGCTTAGCAGAGGCAGTTGAAGTTCTTTGGACAAACGCCGACTGAGGTGAGTTTTTCCAGAACCTGGCGCGCCGTTGATAATGAGCAATAAAGATTTGTTTGGTTCCATAGACATGTTATACTCTGTGGATCGCAATCGCCTTGATATTCGCTGGCAGACTCTGGATTAATCAAGTAAACGACTGTAGACGACTGATACGAAATAGTCTACTAAGATTTAATCTTCTTAACTCCGAATTCACCAACTACAAAATCAACCTATCAACATTATGACTAGACCCGTCGATTTCGTCAACCCCCTGATCGATACTGCCAACCGCCGCTTCTTCTTTTTTAGTTCTGCCTGCCGCCCTTTTGGCATGGTTAATCTCAGCCCAGATACGGTCAACGGTGGAGCATGGGGCAGCGGTTACCGTTATGATCATGAGACGGTGCTCTGGTTTAGCCATGTTCATGCATGGCAGTTGGCAGGTATTCCGGTTTTGCCCACCACAGGACCAGTCCAGGGGCATCTAGGTGCCGAGGTCTACAAGTCGCGATTCTCACATGAAAAAGAGACTGTACGACCAGGCTACCATGCACTCTTTTTAGACGATTATCAAGTTCAGGCTGAACTAACGTCAACGACTCGGGTGGGGTTCCATCGCTATACATTTCCTGAGGAGGCAGAGGGAGATTCCATCCCTACAATTCTCTTTGATTTGGGAGCCGAGGTCGGCCCGTCACAGATGTCAGATTGCCAAATCGAAAAGGTCACCTCTCGTGAATTAGTTGGCTATGTGGAAAATGCCCCCACTATTCGCCGCCCCAAGCCTACCCGCATCTACTTTGTTATCCAGCTTGATCAGGACTTTAACCAGGTTGGCGGTTGGCGAGATGGTGAGTTGCTCGGTGCTATTGAGCAGTTGGACGGCCCGGGAATTGGTGCTTACATCCAATTTGCCCCGAATCAAGAGACTCATACACAAGATGCCCGTAAGCCGGGGCGGATTATTCAGATGAAGGTGGCCATCTCCTACTGTGGCAAGGAGCAGGCCCGCCTGAACTTGGACCATGAATTGAGTCATTGGGATTTCGACAAGGTGCGTGCCGAGGCCGATGAGGAATGGAATGAGTGGTTGGGCCGAATTGAGGTAACAGGCGGCAGCCAAGCGCAGCGAATCAAGTTCTATACCGATCTCTATCATGCTTTACTGGGCCGACGGCGGGTAAGTGACGTCGATGGGAAATATATAGACAACACAGGTGACCAACCGCTGATTCGTCAAGTTCCGTTGACTGTTCAAGGAAGCCCCCTCTACGAGCATCACAATTCAGACGCGTTTTGGGGTGCTCAGTGGACCATTAATGTGCTCTGGCCTTTAGTCTGCCCCGAGATCACCCACAACTTCTGCAACACTTTTGTCGATATGTACAAAAATGGTGGCTTGATTCCTCGGGGGCCATCGGGCGGCAACTATACCTTTGTCATGATCGCGCCCACCTCTACGCCGCTGCTGGTCTCGGCCTTTCAGAAGGGAATTCGTAACTTTGATGTGGACGCGGCCTACAAGGGCATGATTAAGAACCATGATCAAGCAGGCGGGCTGATGAGCAAGGCAGGCTATGAACACGATACCTGCATCGGCGGGGGCCTTGAGTATTACAAGGATCGAGGCTACGTCCCGACGGGTATCCAGGCTAGAGCCTATCATACCCAAGGTGGTACCCAGACGTTGGAATACGCCTACTGCGATTGGGCACTTGGACAGATGGCTGAAGTACGGAGCAATACCCATGACGCCGATATACTGAATCACCGCGCCGGGTTCTATGAAAAGCTCTTCTTGCCAGAGTGGACGTCGGAAGGTCAAAATGGCTTCTTGCGCCCCCGTAGTAAGGATGGTTCCTGGCCAGCCGAATATGATCCCATGTCGCCTGAAGGTTGGGTCGAGTCCAACGGCTGGCAGAATATGTGGAATGTACCCCATGATGTGGCCGGGTTGATCAAGCTTCTAGGCGGGCGCAATACCGAGCGTGATGAAAAGAGCGGACGCGAACGCTTTGTGGAGCGACTGAATTGGGTCTTTGAAAAGGCCAGCGAGGCCGATTTTCTGGCACCTCACGGCAAACACCACACCAACTATTTGGATTACGGCAACCAGCCATCCACCTTTGTAGCTCATCTCTTCAATTATGCTGGAGCGCCCTGGCTATCTCAGAAGTGGGTACGGCGAGTTATGGCGCAGGCCAAGAGCGACATCACGCCTTACGGTGGTTATGGCGGTGACGAGGATCAGGGGCAGATGGGTGCGCTTAATGTACTCATGGCCATTGGGCTATTCAACGTTAGCGGCGGGTGCAATATTGAACCGTTTTACGAAATTACCACACCCATTTTCGATACGATTACCATTCACCTGAATCCAACCTATTACCCTGGCAAAAGGTTTACCATTACCTGCCAGAATCAAGATCCAGAGAACGTCTACATCCAGTCTGCCGTGCTCAACGGTCAATCGTTGGAGCGCCCATGGTTTTATCATAAAGAGCTGGCCCAAGGCGGGCAGCTAGAGCTGGTATTGGGACCCAAACCCAACTATGAATGGGGTAGCCAACCTGAGCATGCACCGCCATCCATGAGTGGCTCTCACCAAGAGGCGCCAAACAACCGAATCCACCCTGAGTGACTTCACACCCATACGAGAGACGACTATGTTTGATATTGCCATCGTTGGCTACGGACCTGTTGGGGCAACATTAGCGAATCTATTGGGTCAAGATGGTTGGAAGGTGGCCGTGCTCGAAGCCACCAAGGAAATTTTTCCTATCCCACGTGCGGTCCATATTGATGATGAGGCGCAGCGCATTTTTCAAGCGGCTGGTCTGTTCCACCTGGTAGAACCATCATTTGGTGGCTATCCACCCGATCGACAGTACATCAATGCGAGGGGAAAGGTCTTCTTTGAGACCCATCTTAACCGAGACAAACCATATGGGTATCAGAGCAACATGTACTTCCACCAGCCCACCTTGGAGGCTGGGTTGCGAGAAGGCGCGGGGCGCTTCGAGCGAGTTCAAATTTTTCTCAATCGATCGGTTACAGGACTTACCCACGAAGAGCATAGCGTCACGATTCAGGCCCAGGATCCAGATAGTGGTTCGACCATAACTGTAGAGGCTCGATACGTCGTCGGCTGCGATGGCGCACGCAGTTTCGTGCGCAAATTCCTCGGCATTCAGCTACGCGATCTGAACTTTGAACAGCCGTGGTTGGTAACGGACTTTTACCTAAAGCCAGGTCTGGAGAGAGGAGATCTTGGCCTTCCCTACGCCCACCAACAGTTCTGTAACCCCGAGCAGCCCATCTCATTTATTCCAAATGGCAGCAAAGGCCATTACCGTCTAGAGTTTATGCTGCCAAAGGGGGTCACCAAAGAAACCGCCGAGCAAGAAGCGTATGTACATAAAATGCTGGCCCGGATGGTTGATCTGGAGAAGATAGAGATTGTGCGCGGTACTGTGTACACGTTCCACTCTCTTATTGCCCAACGATGGCGGGTGCAAAACGTCTTGATTGCTGGGGACGCTGCCCATCAGATGCCTCCCTTTGCTGGCCAGGGAATGTGCAGTGGCTTGCGAGATGTTCATAACTTAAGCTGGAAGCTGAGCATGGTACTACGTGGCGAAGCCGATGCAGCTCTTCTTGACAGCTATGAAAGAGAGCGTCGACCTCACGTAACTCGTATGACTCGTGGAACCATGTTTTTGGGCAATCTCGTCCAAACTCAAAACCCTATCCGTGGCTTGGTGCGAGATTGGCTCTTTCAAACGCTCTTCAAGTTGCCTGCACTATTTGGTCGCATTGCTCACTTTGCCCTTCGAGCCCCTAAGCTAAAGACCGATTTGCGCGGGGGAGCAATTGCAGCAGTGGTAGGAACCTACTTTATTCAGCCTAAGGTTACAACGGCGGAAGGTGAAATTCTACTGTTAGATGAGTTGCTAGGACCAAATTTTGCCGTGCTGGGGAAGGGCATTGATCCGTCCCCCTATTTTACAAAATTGACAGAGCAACTACCCATTCGCTGCATCAAAATCGAGTACACTGGAGGAGCAAGTACAAAAAGGGATAGAGAGGCTGCGGCTGTCGATTCGCCTGTTGGTTCCACCCCAGGTTCCAGTACGTATTCTGGAACACATTCTAGTCAGAAGACTGTTCAAATTGAGGACCACACTGGGAAACTAATGGCTTGGTTTGAAGAGAATAGCGCCGAGTTTGTCGTTCTGCGTCCAGACAGATTTGTTTTTGGTGCCTATTCCGTAGAGAATATCGCAACATCAACGACAGAGCTGTCCAATCGGTTGATGCTGACAAAACCTAAGCTGTCTCGAAAGTCATCCTGAGGAGCTTGCGCTGACTATAATAGATGGTCGGAAAAGTTCTGTCTTCCCTTCTCGAAATTTTCCAGAGAGGATTGGTCAAGAGCCGGGACAAGACTTTTCTAGCGAAGTATAGGAGTTTTTTATGAACACAGTCCAATTATTAAGCGTCGCCAGAGGTGAGCAACCAGCCGATCGATTGCTGAAAAATGGGAAAATCGTTAATGTCTTTTCAGGAGAGATCGAAGAGGCATCCATTGCCCTTTATGATAACGTGATTGCTGGCGTAGGGGATGCGTATCAGGCCAGAGAGGAGATCGATCTTGATGGATCCTATGTAGCTCCTGGCCTGGTAGACGCTCACGTTCATATTGAAAGCAGCCTTTCGATTCCATCCCAATTTGCTGCGGCAGTTCTGCCTCGGGGCGTCACGTGCGTGGTTACGGACCCTCATGAGATTGCCAATGTGGTAGGCACTGAGGGAATCCGCTACATGTCCCAGAGCAGCCAGGGGTTACCTCTTTCCATTATGATTATGGCTCCTTCTTGCGTACCCGCTACACATATGGAGACCAATGGTGCTCATCTGGATGATGAGGATCTGATTCCCCTGCTACAAGATGGTACGGTCTTTGGATTGGCGGAGATGATGAACTATCCTGGCGTTGTACAGGGCACATCAGAGGTGATTGCCAAACTATCTGCATTCCAAGGGAGACCTTTAGATGGGCACGCGCCTGGTTTGCGAGGCAAACCGCTCAACGCTTATGCCGCAGCCGGGATTGGGAGTGAGCACGAATGTACAACTGTTGAAGAGGCGGCTGAAAAGTTGGCTCGGGGATTCTATATTCTGATCAGGGAAGCCACCAATGCCAGGAATCTTCATGCGCTGTTGCCGCTGATTACACCAGAAAATAGTCGCCGCATCTGTTTTTGTACTGATGACCGAATCCCGGGGGATCTCATTGACCAGGGAAGCATTGACTACATGGTGCGTGCAGCCATCCTCTTTGGCATTGATCCCATCACAGCTTTCCGCATGGCTACACTCAATTCGGCCGATTGGTTTGGGCTGCACAAGCATGGAGCGATTGCACCTGGCCGGTACGCCAATTTTTTCACTTTTGACGATCTTCGCTGTCCCATTGTAAGAGACGTCTATGCGCAGGGAAAACTGGTGGCCAAGGATGGGACCAGTTTGTCAGATGAGCTTGCCCATGCACAAAAAGACGCAATGATACAAGTTCCTCAAGCCATTCAGCAGACGGTTCGGATCAATACACAAGGAGTCGATTTGAAGATTCCCATCCCCCATCAAGGAGTCAGTCAGCAGATTGAAAACACCTCCGCCGTCACCCAAATCGCCATCCGCGCGACCATCCGTGTCATTGGTGCTATTGAAGATCAGCTACTCACCGAAGAGCGCATCCTTCCAGCCAAGGTGGTGGAGGGTTATGCAATCGCCGATACCGAACGAGATATTCTCAAGATGGCTGTGGTCGAACGGCATACACCCAAGTCAGCCGGCACGGTCAATGGCGTAGGGCTTGGTTTTATTCAAGGATTTGGTCTGCAGCGCGGGGCCATGGCCAGCACTGTAGCCCATGACCACCATAATTTAGTGGTGATTGGTGCAGATGATGACTCTATGCATAGGGCGATAAAGCAGATCGTGGTAATGGGTGGTGGCGTTGTTGTTGCGGAAGGTGATACAATCTTGGCAGAATTACCACTCCCCGTGGCAGGATTAATGAGTGATCGCCCGATTGAGGAGGTCCGTGTGGCCTATGATCAGGTTCGATCTGTTGTTCATCTGCTCGGTTCATCGCTCCACGATCCACTCATGGCGATGAGCTTTATGGCCTTGGAGGTCATTCCGAAACTCAAGCTAACCGATAAGGGCTTGGTAGATGTAGAAAAGTTTGAGATTGTTGACCTGTTTCTTTAGAACATTTCTTTATTTGAGGTGAGCATGTTTGAAACAATTGCGGTTGCGCCGCCGGATGCAATTCTAGGTTTGAATGAAGCATTTAAGGCCGATCGGAATCCGAATAAGATCAACTTAGGCGTTGGTGTCTATAAAGACGAACAAGGCCAAACGCCTATTTTGAACTCGGTAAAAGAGGCCGAAACGCTTCTACTGAAGAGTGAGCAGACCAAGAGCTACTTACCCATCGATGGACCACCCGACTATGGGGTTGCAGTCCAGAAGATGCTCTTTGGTCCAGACCATGAGATTCTCACTAGCGGTCGCGCGGTAACAGCCCAATCGCCTGGTGGAACTGGCGCTTTGCGCGTAGCCGCGGACTTTATTCACCAGCAGTTCCCCAATAGTACTGTCTGGCTGAGCGATCCAACATGGCCCAACCATCCATCTATCTTTGGTGCGGCTAGCGTCAAAATAGCCACCTACCCATACTTTAATAGTGCGACCAATGATGTGGATTTTAGCGGTATGATGAATGCACTAGACTCGGCCCAAAAGGGGGATGTGGTACTGATTCATGGTTGTTGCCACAATCCAACGGGGGTAGACTTGAGTGCAGAGGCGTGGCAGCAGCTTGCTGATCAAATCCAGCAAAAAGGGTTACTGCCCCTGCTAGATTTTGCCTATCAAGGATTTGCCGAAGGTCTAGATGAGGATGCTGTCGGGTTGCGGACGCTATCCCGGCCTGGCGCAGAACTCTTTATCGCCAGCTCTTTTTCCAAAAATTTTGGTCTCTATAACGAACGGACAGGTGCGATCACCCTGGTGGCAGCATCCAATGAGCCGGCCCAAGTGGCACTCAGCCAGCTAAAGCGTTGCATCCGAGCCAATTACTCCAACCCGCCTGCTCACGGCTCTGCCATAGTAACGACCATCCTCACCCAGCCTGAATTGCGTACAAAGTGGGCGAGTGAATTGACTGCCATGCGCGAACGGATTAATGGCATGAGACATCTCTTTGTCGAGACGCTGAACGAAAAGGGCGTGAAAGAAAATTTCAGCTTCATTACCCAGCAGCGAGGCATGTTTTCCTATTCTGGCCTAACCACCGATCATGTAGCAGCTTTGAGAGATCGTCATGGCGTTTACATTGTTGGTTCGGGGCGAATTAACGTTGCTGGTATGACAGCCGAGAATATGGATTATCTCTGTTCGGCTATCGCCGATGTGTTAAGCAATGAGAAGTAGGAAATCGAAATTTATAGAACCAAACGAAAGATCTCTCGGGTACTCAAGATGACGGGATCGAGGGTTCGGGTTTTATTTGATCGTGTTTCCTTACCAGCCATCAATTTGTCAATTATATTCAGGACGACTCAACTACCGACCACCGACCACCGACCACCAAACCAAAGGGTATGCCTATGAAATCACTTTCCCAACTAATCGAGTCTGTCCCTGCATCCGTCACATCGATGATGATGATGAAAGGAAAGGAGCTGGCCAGAGAAGGACACGACATTGTCAACCTGGCCGGGGGTGAACCGGACTTCGACACGCCATCTCATATAATGGATGCGGGGATACAAGCCATGCGCAGCGGGGACACCCACTATCCGCCAGCATTTGGCACGCCTGAACTCTTAGAGGCCATTTGTGGCAAGCTGGAGCGAGAGAATCATGTCAAGGCAGAACCAGCCCAGATTCTTGCCACACCTGGCGCGAAGTGGGCCCTTTATGTTGCGCTGGCGGCCATGCTCAACCCTGGTGATGAGGTGATGATACTCGATCCATCGTGGGTTTCTTATGGTCCCATGGTGGAATTACAACGGGCTAAGGCCGTACGAGTTCCGCTTTCCAGCGAAAATGATTTCTTAGTAACTGATGAGATCTTGGGTTCGTATGTAAATGAGCGGACGAAAGTCCTGATGGTTACCAGCCCAAGTAACCCAACAGGGCGGGTGCTCTATCGCAATGAAGTAGACGCCATTGTGAAGTTTGCCGTTGAGCATGATCTCTATGTCATCAGCGACGAAATTTATGAGCATATTGTCTATGACACGGCCAAGCATATCTGTTTGGCCGCCGAAGATGGCATGGCCGAGCGTACTATCATCGTCAACGGATTTAGTAAAGCCTATGCTATGACGGGTTGGCGACTCGGTTGGTTGGCTGCTCCCCTTCCCATTGCCAAATTGGCCCGTACACATCAGACGCAAAGTATTACATCAGCCGCTAGCTTTACCATGGTGGCAGGGGCGGCAGCGCTCAATGGCCCCCAAGATTGTATCCGCGAGATGGTCGCCTCTTATGCGGAACGCCGACGGTTTATATTGGATGCATTTGAGGAATTACCAGGTATCGAATGCCCACCTATGGAAGGCGCCTTTTACGCCTTTCCCCGATTTACTCATACAGAGAAAAAGAGCTTGGAGATCTCCCAAATTTTGTTAGAAAAGGGATTGATTGCCTCGACGCCTGGCATTGCCTTTGGTGAGGCAGGTGAAGGACATGTGCGCTTTAGTACGGCAACCCATATGAACGATCTAGAAAAATTGGTTGATCGTTTGGCTGACATTTTGCCCCAGTTAGCTTAATAGACCGTTGTGCTATCAGGTTTCTAATGTTCGAGAATTGAATAAAACGTAATGGAAGATCTCTCGGGTACTCGAGATGACAGGACCGAAGTTTTGGGTTTTATTTGATCTTGATTCCTAAATGAGTGTAAAAACTACAATCAAAGGTGAATCTTATGGTCTCTACAGTTGTACTAATCAACGTCGAACCCAACAAAGTTAATGAAGTTGCCGAGGCGCTAGTCAGTATTGACGGAATTTCTGAGGTTTTCTCTGTGGCTGGTCGGTATGATCTGGTAGCCATATTGCGCGTGAAGACAAACGAGGAGCTAGCCCAACTTGTCACGGAAAAGATGCTTACCGTCTCCGGCATTGTCAACTCTGAGACGCTCATTGCCTTCAAAGTGTTCTCAAATTACGATCTAGAAAATATGTTTGGTATCGGGATGGACTAGAGATAACATCAGCGTGCCCATCTTAACAGGCAAACATACTCAACGTGATGCGCGGTTACAACAGGGCATTATCGTAGCCTTACTCATCCTGTTTATCATTGTAGTCGTCAAGAGTGCCTGGATCTCTCATGATGCCTATATCACCTATCGCACGGTAGAAAACTTTGTCAATGGTTATGGTCTTGTTTGGAACCCAGGCGAACGGGTGCAAGCATATACCCATCCGCTATGGATGTTTCTACTGGCTGCCGCACGCTGGGGAACCGGTGAGCTATTTTATTCTGTCTATACGCTTTCGATTATTTTAACGCTGAGCGCATTACTACTTTTTGTGAGGCGGATTGCTTACTCATTGAGTGGTGCCATATTGGGGTTGCTGATCTTACTCTGTGCCAAGACCTTTGTTGATTACACAACCTCAGGACTAGAAAATCCACTCAACCACTTCCTTTTAGCGCTCTTTTACACGCTATTTTTAGGCACCCATCCACAAAGAGTATTGCTGGGTAGCCATGAACCTAGCAGCCATGAATCACGCAGCCATGAACCTAGCAACAGCGCGCCATGGACTCGGCCTTTCTCCCTGGCATTTGTGACTGCGTTGGGTGGATTGGCGCGTATCGATCTGCTGATTCTTTTTTTACCTGGGCTACTTTATGAATGGTGGCAAAGCCGACGCCTGAGAACCATGCTTTTGATGGCGCTCGGTTTCTTACCCTTGATCCTATGGGAGCTCTTTTCGCTCTTTTACTATGGTTTCCTTTTCCCAAACACAGCTTATGCCAAATTGAATGCAGGCATTGAGAAGAGCCAGTTGATTACCCAGGGAATCTTCTATCTGATACGCACAGTCAATCTGGATGCACTAACAGTTGTCATCATTGGCATTGGCATGGTGCTACCTATTCTATTACGCCAACGACGAAATGCAATCCTCTCGATTTCGATCCTCCTTTACTTGCTCTATATTGTATGGATTGGCGGCGATTTTATGGCCAATCGGTTCCTGGCAGCGCCGTTACTTTGTGCGACGTTTGCTCTTTCGCAGGCACCTCTACCTAACTTAAACCAAATCAGTGCCTATGCATTGGGCGTTGGCATTGTTGGGCTAAGTTTGCTAAATCCTGCCACGTCTCCATTACTGGTCACGGATGTCTACAAGACAGAAACAGATGACAACCAAGTAGAGGATATGCGTGCCCATCACCTGGACCATACCGATCTGCTCAATGCAACGGTTGATAATCGGCTCTATGAACAGGGCCGAATCAAAGGGGCAAACGCGATTGGTCTTTACTTGAACTGTGTTGGTATGGGTCCTGGTGAATACTATAATGGTCCCAATGTCTATATCGTTGATGTGTGTGCGTTGACCGATGCTCTACTGGCAAGGCTACCCGCGATTTATACGCCCGATCTCTTCTCGGGCCACTATTTCCGAACGGTTCCAGATGGGTATTTGCAAACGCTCAGACAGGGGACCAATCAGATTGCCGATGAGCAACTAGCTGAATTCTATGACAAACTTACGCTCGTTACCAAGGGTGAGATTTGGGATCCAGATAGGCTACAAACCATTTGGCGCATGAACCTGGGTGCGTATGATGACTTGATTGACTTCAATCGCTATCGGTATCCCAATGTAGTCACGGTGACAAGTGGTTCAATGTCCCGTACTCACGAAGGAGAAGCCAAACCACTTGTTGAGAAAATTCGCCAGCAACGACAGATAGAGACCTCAGGATGGTTGCTTTCATTGGATAGGCTTTATACGTCCCATTTCATTGATGTTGGATGGGATGCAGATTACTTTCAAGTAACCTATTTTCTGGAGAATGAGTTTGTTGCCCAACAAACGGTCGGTGTCAAACCTATAGCAATAGACAACGAGCAGGTCAACGTTGTTGCCGTACCTGCTAGCGCCCAAAAGAGTGGTTTTAATTCCGTACGCTTCTTACCGTTACGGCCTGGGCGGAGTATGCTAAACTACGTTGACTTGGTCTCTTTGCCTGATGGCGAGGTGGACGTGAATAAGACGTCGGCAAGTTCCATTCAGGACATCGGTATGGCTGGAGAGCAGTTGAACTACGCTGAATTTGAACAGATGTTGCGGCTCTATGACTTCATATGGCTACGGTATTTGGAACCTGAGCGTGAACACTATTTGGCTCAAATCTACAAAGAGATCGAAGCTATACCATTCTCTTACTGGCAGGCTCTCTCTCCATCGATTCGGTTGTCGCTACTGAACAAACCGGATCACAACATTCAGGCATTGCTGTATAACGCGTTTGAACCTAAGGTATTGGTCAATGATGAAGATACTCCCTTACTCCAATTCTGGGGAGTTACATCAGAAAGCAACAAATATGATGCATCAGAAGACGGTACTATAGAAGACGGTGCGGTGAAAAATGACGATAGGAATGCCGAAAGTGAGGGCGACAATGCTCTCCTCTTACACCTCTATTTTGAGGTTCTGAATCCAATTCGCAAAGACTATTCAGCATGGGTCTCTTTGGATTCGGTGCATGGGCAAGACAAGTGGATGCTCTATGATCAATTCCCTCAGCGGCCCATTCACAATTGGGTCGTAGGTGAAATCGTAGATTTTCAAATTTTCATCTCTATGGAACCAGGGCAATATGACGTGAAGGCTGGATTCTGGACGCCAAACGTTAGAGAAAGACTATACGTGGAGCATGATGGAGATGACGAAATCTATTGGCTTGAATTAGGTGAACATATCGTCCGCCAGTAAAGTGTTATTCAGCCTATTGCGCAATTGAATCTGGATTATGTGAGGGAGAGAGTACAAGTTCCGTCTTCGCTGAAATCAAGAGCTTTCTCTGGCCACTAATTTGGCCGCCTATAGTTGTTAGGAATCATTCATCATCAATCAACCTTATGAGGAGCAGCGAGCATTATGGATTGGTATCTTTACCCACTGGCGGTCTTAGCTGGGGCATTGGCTGGTTTTATCAACACACTTGCCGGAAGTGGTTCACTTGTTACATTGGCCATGTTGGATGCAATGGGGATTCCAGCGACCATTGCCAATGCAACCAATCGCGTTGGCGTTTTGGTTCAGAACGCAGTGGGGATTGCCACATTCCGCCAAAGCGGCAACGTGGAGGTAGGGCCTCAGAGCGTTTGGCTTGTTGTTCCAGCAGTCATTGGGGGGAGCATTGGTGCCGTCGTCGCATCGACCTTGGACAAAGACTCCATGCGGCTGGCGATTGGTATCGTCATGTGTATTATGCTGGTTGTGATTCTTGTCCAACCCAATCGCTGGTTGCGTCAAGAGTCGGAAGTAGCCCCAGGACGACCTAGCCTATTGATGTTGGTTATTTTCTTTGTCATAGGCATTTATGGTGGGTTTATCCAGGCCGGGGTTGGGGTATTTCTCCTATCGGCGTTGGTATTGGGCATTGGCTACAGCCTGAAAGAGGCCAATCTGATCAAACTCATCATTATCCTCTTTTTAACGATTGGTGCGTTGCTTATCTTTATTCTTCAAGGGCAAATCTGGTGGGGGATCGGTGCCCTAATGGCCGTTGGACAGAGTGCAGGGGCATGGTTGGCAGCTCGATTTGCTACTCAATATGAAGACGCCAATGTTTGGGTTCGGCGCTTACTCATCGTCGTTGTGGTTGTGGCGATTGTTCGCGCATTTGATCTGGTCCCGTTTTGATCATTACTTCGTCCAAATCCTACCTCATGACAGGCGCATCTCCGTTTTAGCCAAACAAGGGTAGGACTTTGGAAGATAAGCAAAAACGGATAGAGTTACAGTGTCTGTAGGGATCAAATTTGGTTTGTTAATATTTCGTAAATATGGTATCCTTTAGAGGAATGAGGCTTACTTCTAGAGAAGATAACAGAACATTTATTATTCACTTCTGTTATCTTTCTTCATGAGAATGTTAGAGTCAAGGAAGTCGCTATATTCAGCTCCGTTTGAAAACGACCGCAGTATAGAAGATAGTTTGCGCATTAAGTTCAGTATGATTTTCTTTGTTTGTGGCGGTATTTAGTATAATATCTTTCAATCACCTCCCAATACCCCCAATTATACCTTTCTTATTCTAACAAAGATGGATTTTGTATTAATGAATGGTTATTCACAGCTATATTCCAAAAGGAGAAATAAGAAGATGAATGACGTACTTCTAAAAAGAGGATTTTTGATAGGCTTGATTCTGATTTTTGTTGCCATTATAACAGTGCCAATGGGTGTATATGACAGTGCATTAGCACAAGATTCAAATCCCATTGCTGTGACCGGAACCTCAACAGAGCCACCAATAGAGAATACAGCTACCCCAACTACTCCGGCAACTGCAATTGGTCCTCAGCCGCCAGCAACACCAACGTCAATTCCAGAGCCAGTTACAGTGATTCTATTTGGCAGTGGTCTGGCAGCGCTCTCTGCTTCTGTTGCACGTAAACGCCGTCAGAAATAAGACCATTTTGTTCTTGCTCTATCTCGTTGCTATAGCTCGGTTGTTTTGAAAAGTGGAGTTTTCTATAGCCTTTACTTGAGAGACAAAACTCTGGCTTTCAAACGAAGCTACCTAAAAAGTGATGCGTTGTATACAAAAGAGGTACAACCCATCATTTTTTATCAATTGTCGACTAGATTCAATCGGATACGTTCCAAAAGGTTACCTTCTCTTGGGTAACCTTTTTGTATTGGACATGAACTGCTATACTGCGGTCGCTTTCATACGGAACTGAGTATATAGTAGCAGTCGTCGTAAAGTAATACAGTTAATCAGGAAAAAAGTACTGCTTGATGCAGAGCCTGAGTACAATGAGTAGTACATGGCAAGCATGTTGGCGTTCCTACATACCCTCTTGGGAATTGAACGTATCCTATAGATATTCTTAATCGTCTACTCATTCGCAGGGCTACTCGTGCCACCGCTAGCATTTTGTAACACATCTGCGTATAGAAAAGCATATAATCAGTTACGAGTTCACATCTGCGGGAGAATAAGGCACACTGCCACATAATTGTTCGCCCTCTTGGTATGCATCTGTTCTCCTCCCAGATCACACATCATTCTGCACCTACCATCGTTCCTCAGTGATCTATCCAAGTAAACTCAACAAGGAATGGGTTACCAATAACTTGCGCGCTTCGCTCGGGTGTAGACCCGACAAATGACCAAGCTATTTAGCTCTCGTTCCTAAAGCATCTCAAATCTGGAAATATTGGTCGGCTACTACTGTATTTACGTGCAACTGCCCCAATCTCTTTAGACCATTTGTGGATGCGACAACAGGACTTATGTACTATGGACAAGTGAAATATTATAGTACAAAATAGAGTCTGGTTTCTACTTCTGATCGTCGAGAATTTATTGTTGGTACTTGTCAGAAAGGTATAAAGTAAGAATGCAGAATTACACTTATCGTTTATGGGTTGCGTTAATTCTAGTGAGCGTACTCATCACCTCAATGCCAATTCCATCCTCTGCCCATCCATCCTTGGCTTTACGTAGTATCGATACACAAAGTGCAAACCTTTCCATTGCAAGTGATGAAAATGGAGTTGTCTTTCAGTGGGACGTTAACCAAGATCGTGTCAACGCCGCCGATGCCACAAGTGTAGCCGAAGCCATTGCCTCAACGTTACCTCAGCAACGTTTAGGTGGATACATGCTACCTGTTGAATTAAAGACGGTCATTCTATCCGATGCAGGTGAACTTTCTGCTGCCGATGCCATGGCAGAAAATAAGGTCGATCGGCTGATAGAAGTCAGCCAAATTACCAGCTTATCATACAACGTACCTCTGACGATTGCGCCTCCGTTGGTCCCTTCGGCAGTCGGCTGGGAGGATGCAATTGAGATCCGCGAGGAAGTTCGACAATTACCCTCTTCCCCCTTCTTTATCCTACGTCAAGGAAGGGTTCGAGGTCGTGATTTGGCCGTTGTTGCCTTTAGTCCCATTTATGAAGAGAATGGAGAAGTCAAAATTACGTCGGCCATTCAAGCTCGGTTGACCAATGCGCAAATTTTGGATGGACACATTAGTCAACTCATGAGCCAACCTGTTCAGCGCACTACTTCTGCTGCTAATCTGAATGGCCCGACGAATGCCCCTCTGGCCTTTATGCCTACCAACCCCGCCGTTTTCCAAAGTGCTGTCAAAATCCATGTAACAGAACCTGGTATTCAACTGGTAACCGGCGTTGATCTTATCAACAATGGCGTACCTGAAAACATCCCTCTAACCAACCTGAAGATTGCTCATAGAGGTGCTGAGATCGCTGTGGAGATATGGGACAATGGGAATGGGATCTTAGATAGTTCGGATACAGTGCGGTTTTTTGCCGATCATGTGGAGCACAGCGCTAAGCTCGGTGACTACTGGAATGATGAAGAGATCTTTTGGCTGACCTTTAGCGGGTCAGGTGGGCTGCGTATGGCCAATCGCAATGTTGTACCCGGCAGCGGTAGCACAGCGACAGTTCGCTCTACGGCGATGGAACATGGTATTTGGGAGGACAATCTTGTCCGACAATCTACCATGCCAGGAGTAGATGGTGACAATTGGTTTCACAAAACGCTTAATGTCAAGCCAAGCCAATTAGGTATGCCGAGCACCTACCCAACAGTAACCATTCCACTGAATAATAAACTCCCCCTGGCAACCTCCAGCGGCCAAGTGTCTCAATTTTCCATTACGGGTAGCGCGCAAACAGTAGCCAATCATACGCTTCGTGCTAGCTGGGGGACTACATCAAAAGATGTAAACTGGACAAACTATCGGCCCTATGAAAGTTGGACTCATGTTGTGTCCTCAACTGTCAATCATCCTCAGACGATTCAATTTACCCTGATACCCGGAGAGCTAGATAGTAAGATACACTTTGATAAGATCTACTGGGAGCAGCCAGTCACCCTAGATTTTGGCAATCGTGGGGCCATGTTTTATGGAATTCAGGGAAAGTGGCGCTACCAGCTGACCAATGTAACGAGTGACGCCGCCCTCTACGACATCACAGACGCTGCAAGGCCGATTCGTTTGGCAATCCCTGCCGGCGCGGCTCCCCAGTTTGAAGATGGTCCCGATCCTCACCGTTATATGCTAACCACCGCCACAGACCTCCAGTTCCCTGCTCTCTCCAGGCACAACCCGGTCGCATGGCCAACCCAAACTCAAATGCATGGTCTCTATATTGCCTACAGTCAATTCCATGATGAGTTACAGCCTCTAATAGACCTGAGACGGGCTCAGGGGTATCTGGTTGACGTAATCGATCTACAGAGTATCTATGATAGCTGGAGCTTTGGTCTTGTCTCTCCCGATGCCATACGGAATATGCTCCAATATGCTGTGAACAATTGGGATTTAGCGCCTGTTTCGGCTGTAGCTGTGGGGGATACAACAGAGGATCCCAAAAATTATCGCGGGAATCAGAGTGGAAACCAAAATAGAAATATTTTTCCCACCTTCTTAGAGAACACAGACCCATGGCTAGGTGAAACAACCTGCGAACCTTGTTTTGTTCAGCTTGATGATGTTCATCCGTTAGACGGGACAACAGATGAAGACTTTCTGATTGATATGTGGTTTGGTCGCTTCTCAATCCAAGATGAAGCCCAACTGATAGACGTTGTCAATAAGATTGTTCAGTATGAAACGGCTACCGATCTGGGAATGGATGTAACGTGGCGACAGACCAGTGTTTATATCGCCGACAATTATATCCGCTATGATTGCTCGGTTGATGCAGCTGGAGATTTTGCTACGGGGGCAGAAAGGATTATTGCCGACGTTCAGGACCCATACATGATATCGACTCGTATCTTTTACGATCCAACCAGCCGCTTCCCAGAATGTGCCACATCTCATGGTTATACTTACAGTTCAGTGGCCAAAGCTGGCTATTATCCTATGTCCCTTGACGTACAGGATGCTGCGCTAAGCGCACACCAAGCAGGGGCCGGGTTGATTACGTTTGAAGGACACAGCAATCATTTCTTTAGCGGTGCCATTGAGGAGAGCAACGAATTCATCTTTGACTTCAGGGATATTTCAGATCTACAGAACATTTCTCGCCTCCCCATCCTCTTACAGATGACCTGTCTTACTGGACAGTTTACCTATGTATCCAGAACAGGAACAACTATGGATGAACGATTCCAGCGTCACCCTGCTGGGGGGGCAGTAGCCGTCATATCTCCATCTGGTTTAACGGTATCAACAGGACATCACTTCTTGCAAGAGGGATTCCATCACTACTTAAACAACACGCCTCGCTACGAATCCAGGCTAGGTGCGTTGATGGAAGCTGCATACTTTAATCTATTCAATGAGGGTACCTGCTGTCAGGACGGGCGCTATACATTCTTACTTCTAGGGGATCCTCTCACAAGGGCTCTAGTACAAGCGCCACGTCCAATGTATTTGCCACTGGCCCAGCGGTAAATTATTGTTCATTCGCCTTAGGCCACTCCACAAAAATTAAGTACCCAAAATTTGAGCAGTGAGCACGCCCTTGTGCGGATGGACCGGCACGGCACCTAGAAGGTAACCGGCCTACTGAACGGGTATTTTATTCTGTGGAGTGGCCTTATTGGGTGGAGTTTTCCACTCCACCCTTTTTGTTCCATTGCTCTACTTGCCGAAGATGCCGTGGGTCCAACTTGGTCAAAGCGCGCTTCTCCTTCATCAGATGATGTGCCTCTCCTAAACTCATTCCCTCATAACGCACCAGGTATGCTGCCAGAAGCGTTGCCGATCGACTGCGCCCTTTAGCACAATGCACCAAAATTGACCTCCCTTCATCAAGCTGTTGTCGCATCCACTCAACACCTTCATCTAAAATCTCGTTGGGTGGAACCAGCACATCTAGCACCTTTAGCTGAAGGTAACGAATATCGTGACGAGCATAGATTGCTTGATCATCATCTCGTTCGGCACGAATATTCACCACAGCACCGATTCCCTTATCAATGAGAAAATCATAGTCACGCTGGTAGGTGGGCGCACCACCCAGCCAAAGCGTCGGTGTGATCTGATCAAACCAACGATGTCCCAATTTTGTTTCGTAGTAAAAACGAATCAGTGGATAGAGCTTATCAAAAGCCCAGTGAAAAGCATTCATAATCTACAGTATACCTTGATAAGAGGCGAAAAGAAAGGTAGGCACCGAATCGCCTTGACATTTACATGTATTTCGCCTATGATTCTACTATAAACATATATAATATATGAATGTCTCCCCTGTTAGGCCCAGCTCCGTTTGAAGATACGAATAAATTATAGTTTATGCGTCCAACTACTACTTTTCGCAGTAAGAAAGAATTTGTTTATGAAACAATTCGCGAGCGTATTCTGAGCGGTGAACTCGAGCCAGAGACTAGGCTTATTATTGATGAGTTATCATCCGATTTAGGTGTCAGCCCTATTCCCGTAAGAGAAGCACTGCAGCAGCTTCAATCAGAGGGATTAGTGACTATCGAACCCTACGTCGGTGCTCGGGTAGCAGAAATGCACAAGGAATCGATTGAAGAGATCTTTGCCTTGCTCGAGGCCACGGAGGTCATCAGTGGGCGTGCAGCCTGTTCTCGTTTAACCGATGACGACCTTGCCCAGATCGAATCACTCCTACATGCCATGGATGCCACAGTGAATGATGTAGAACGTTGGTCTGAGCAGAACGTGGAGTTGCATCAACTCTTTTGTGAAAAGGCGAATATGCCTCTGGTCGGTGCGCTGATGCAGCAAGTTGTTGATTACTGGAATCGTCTAAGGCGCCTTTACTTGGAGCAAGTCTTCTCTAGGCGAATTCGGGACGCTCAACGGGATCACTGGATCTTGCTTGAGGCGCTACGTACTCGGGACCCGGACAAAGTAGAAAAAGTGGTTCAGGAACACAACCGCCAAGCGTTGGCTGGCTATCTCAGACATTTAGAGTGATGCGGTATAGGGAGGCAATATAGATGGCCAGAAAAGTCGTATCCCGACCCTTGTCCATCCAGTTTTGAGAATTGGGAGCAGAGAGGACGGAGCTTTTCTGGCAAAGTACACGAGGGTTCAATGCATAGCAAGCGACGGGTTGCCATTGTTACTGGTTCTGCCAGGGGAATTGGTCGAGGTATCGCATTGGCCTTAGCCCAAGTCGGTTGGGATTTGGTAATCAATGATTGGGTAAGTGGACAATCTACCGAAGTAGCTGCATTGGTAGAGGCTCAAGGCGCAAACACCTTAGTCGTTCAAGCGGATGTGGCTCAGGCTGAGGCAAGAACCCACTTGGTCAGAGAAACAGTAAACCACTTTGGCCGAATTGATCTGCTCGTTAATAATGCTGGCATTGGCCCAAAAGCTCGGTTGAATATTCTAGAAGTGGGCGAAGAGAGCTATGATGAAGTCATGGACGTGAATTTGAAAGCGCCTTTTTTCCTAAGCCAACATGTGGCTAATCAGATGATTCAATTGCAGGCTAAGGGAATCGTTGAGCAACCAATGATTATTAACGTTAGCTCAATTAGCGCTTATACAAGCAGCCCCAATCGCGGTGAGTATTGTATATCCAAAGCCGGGCTCAGCATGGTTACAGCCCTATTTGCCGATCAGCTCGTTCCCTACGGCATTAATGTCTATGAGGTTCGTCCCGGCATTATGGCAACGGATCTAACCCGCGTGGTGAAAGATAAGTACGACAAGCTGATTGCCGAAGGTCTCACCCCGATTCAACGCTGGGGACAGCCTGAAGATGTGGGGAAGGCCGTCGTAGCAATTGCCGAGGGGCATTTCCCTTTTTCCACGGGTGAAGTCTTTAATGTGGATGGCGGATTCCATCTACGAAGATTATAGGTTGCGATTTGACCTGAAAATAACAAAAATGACAATCTTAGAAAGATTAAGAATCTGCGCAATCTCCTAAATCTTTGTTTGATTTTCATCTTTCCGTGGTGCAGTTGGATGAATGTCTGCCCTGAAGATTAGCAAGGATCACAAGATTAGAAAGATAAACATCTGCATAATCTTCTAATCTTTGTTGGATTTTCATCCATACGTGGTGAAGTTGGATGAATGAATGGCCTGAAAAACAGAAAGGACAAGATTAGAAAGATAAAAATCTGTTAAATCTTCTAATCCTTGTTCCGATTTCCATCCCCTGTGGTGCAGCCCGTTGCACGTTTGACGACTGAATATAAAGAAGCCTGAATAGAGAGGGATTGTGAAGATTCGAAGAGTTGCAGCGCTACGTACCCCCGAACTTTTTCGCGATTATCTTGCAGCCATTGGTGCTGAGATCGATTTTGATGAGGATGTAGAGTCAGGAGGTGAATCACCCCTTGCGCAACCTTGTGAGTGGCGGGGGCGAACCATCGGGAATCGGTTTGCCATCTTACCCATGGAGGGATGGGACGCAGAACAGAATGGGCATCCAAGTGATTTAGTTCGTCGCCGCTGGACCCATTTTGGCCAGAGTGGAGCCAAGTTGATTTGGGGTTGCGAAGCCGTGGCTGTTCGCCATAATGCTCGTGCCAACCCAAACCAATTGGTCATTTCACCAGACTCTGTTGATGCGTTTCGGACGCTGCGGCAAGTATTGGTAGATGCCCATGAGAGCCATCATGGTGAGAGCCGTGATCTGCTTATCGGCCTACAGTTGACCCACTCTGGGCGCTTCAGCAAGCCGGACGATCTCTTCAAAATGAAGCCACAAACCCTTTATCGACACCCCATACTCGATGCAAAATTTGGCATTACAGATGATTCCACGCTGATGAGGGACGAGGATATTGATAAATTGATTGGTGATTTTATCCAAGGGGCTCGTCTGGCCAAAGAGGCTGGATTTGACTTCGTTGATCTAAAACACTGCCACGGCTATTTGGGCCATGAGTTTCTAACGGCTATGGATCGGCCAGGGAAATATGGTGGCAGTTTTGAGAATCGCACCCGCTTTATCCGGGAACTTGTGGAGGGCATCCGCAGCGAGGTACCAGGAATAGAGATGGGTGTTCGTTTAAGCGCAATTGACTTTATCCCCTTTCAGCCTGATCCAGAGCAGGAAGGAAAGGGGATTCCTGCACATCAAAATGGTTCAAGCTATCCATATGCCTTTGGGGCCGATTCCACAGGTTTGGCAATCGATTTGCGTGAGCCATTGGCTTTCTTGGATCTGTTGGCCGAATTGCAGATTGATCTGATCAATATTACGGCAGGTAGTCCCTACTACACACCTCATCTCATTCGGCCAGCCCTCTTTCCTCCATCCGATGGCTACCAACCACCAGAAGATCCCCTTTTGGGCGTGGCAAGGCATATCAATTTAGTCGCCGAACTGAAAAAGCAGCGTCCTGACTTTCTCTATGTCGGCTCGGGGTATTCCTATTTACAAGATTGGCTGCCCAACGTCGCTCAACATGTCATCCGTAGTGGCCGGAGTGACTTTGTCGGCATCGGTCGCATGGTGCTTAGCTATCCAGATTTTTGCGCCGATGTGTTGGCTGGTCGTTCGATCCAGAGGAAGAGGATTTGTCGCACATTTAGCGATTGTACGACCGGACCACGGAATGGTATGATCTCGGGGTGTTTCCCTTTAGATAATTTTTATAAGCAACGCCCTGAGTATGAGCGCTTGCAGGAAATAAAGGCAGGCTGATATGGAGGCAGTTCGTTTTGGGATTATCGGCTGCGGCGTGATTGGGCGCCGTCATGCCCAAGCCGTTGCAGAATCTACTTCTTGTGTACTACAAGCAGTAGCCGATCTGCGTGCTGACGTTGCGCAAGAAATTGGCACCCAATATGGTGCCGCCAAAATCTACCATGATTCTGAGTCGCTATTGGCTGATGAGGCCATCGAAGCCGTCGTGCTGGCCATGCCCGCCTGTTATCGTAAGTCACTGGCTCTACAAGCATTGGCCCAAGGAAAACACGTTCTAACCGAAAAGCCTGTGGCCATGAATGGTGCCGAAGTCCAGGAGTTGATGGCTGCCCAGGAGAATTTGGCCCGGAATAACTCTACCCAGAATAAGTTGATAGTTGCCTGTTGCTCTTCTCGCTACCAATTTTTAAATGCTACAAACCAGGTAACCGACTTTCTGGCCAGTGGTGCGCTAGGGGGTTTACGCATGGTTCGTTGTCGAGCAATCAATGCGGCGGGTCCTCCTCCAAAAAATCCACCACCAGCTTGGCGATTAAATCGCTCTCTAAATGCCGGGGGGATCATGTCCAACTGGGGTTGTTATGACCTCGATTATCTACTAGGTATCACTGGGTGGGTCCTAGAACCGCAGTTGGTTTTGGCTCAGACGTGGACCGTACCATCCCCTTTTTCTGCCTACGCTGCACCAGATTCCGATGCAGAGACCCATGTCACCGCACTCATTCGCTGTGGAGACGGCATCACCATTAGCTATGAACGGGCGGAATTTGTGGCAGCGCAACGAGAATTTGCTTGGGAAATTATCGGTGAAGAAGGGTCGCTCCGCTTACAGATGACGCCCCATTCGGATGGGAAGCATATTCATTTTCGTGCCGACGCCACAGATGGGACTCACTCAGAAGTTCTATGTGATGCTAACGAAGATCACCAGATGGTCCATACAGGTCCCAGCGCTGATTTGGCTCAGGCCATTCGTACCGGGAAGCGTCCCCAAACGGATCTGGCTCGTTCTCTCGTTATACAGCAAATCACCGATGCAATCTATCAATCTGCCGAGCAAGGCGCGGCGGTATCAATTACCTAAGGATATGACATGAAATTTGCTTTTATGAGCTTTTCTACCCCCGAATTGACGCTGGATGAGACGCTTTCTTTGGCATCTGAGCTTGGGTATGACGGCATTGAACCCCGGGCCGGTAGCGGGCATGCCCATGGTATTGAGCTGAGTGCGCCTGACCGCGATCGAAAGACCATAAAGCAAAAAGCAGCTGACGCTGGAGTTGCGCTCTGCTGCTTGGCTGTTTCCTGCCGCTATGCAGACCCAACGACCGTTGCCGACCAAGTTGAGGAGACCCATCAATATATCGATTTAGCCGCCGACTTGGGTATCCCTGCCCTTCGTGTCTTTGGTGGCCAAATTCCAGAGGGAATCGAGAGAGACACGGCTATAGAAAATGTTGCCAATGCGTTAGGGTCTGTTGCAAGCCATGCTGAAGACCGCAACGTCGCTGTCTGCATGGAGACCCATGACGATTGGTGTGATCCCAACCACGTTGCCGCCATCATGGCCGCGGTTGATGCATCAGCCATTGCTGTGAATTGGGATATCTGGCACCCGTTGCGCAGGGGGAATTCAACCATGGATGCCGCATTTGAAACCCTGCGTCCTTGGATTCGGCATGCACACATTCACGATGGTTCTACAAATCCAAATGCGCTCGAATTAAAGCCCATTGGGCAAGGCGAAGTGGATCACCAGCGGGCTATGGAGTTGCTCCACGCCGACCAATACAGTGGCTATTTGAGCGGGGAATGGATCAAGTGGGAGCCGCATCAGACTCATCTACCGAGAGAGATTTCCACACTAAAGAGACTTTTAAATACGATAGAAGGTAAAGTTGCCGAATGACCACATCTGAAATTAAAACAACCGTTGTGGGCAGTTACCCGATTCCAAGTTGGTTACGGAATGCAGCGTCGACTGAGGCCCATCGCGATGCAGTGATGGCTGTCATGAAGACCCAGGAGTTGGCTGGGATTGACTTAATTGCCGATGGTGAACTGTCCCGGTTTGATGTGAATCACCCAGAAACCAATGGGATGATCGAATACTTCATTGCCCCCATGGAAGGCATTGATACCCGACTAAGCCGTAGCGAATTAGCCGAATTCTGGAGCCAGTCCGGTATGGGATTTCGGAACCAGCCTGCGGGGATTGTACGGAGCCAGATTGATGAAGGGCTACTCAATTTGCCTAGTGCGTGGGATTTTGTGAAGTCATTGACCACTTACCCGCTTAAATTTACCTTGACGGCCCCTTATATGTTGGCCAAAACATTGGTCGACAAACATTATGGTGACCTACAAGCGTTGACCATGGACATTGCCACGGTTCTGGCAAATCAGGTGGCCAATATTGATGCACTAGTCGTACAATTGGATGAAGCAAACTTGCCAGGCCACCCTCAAGATGCGAAATGGGCACATGCTCCTTTTAACCGAGTTCTAGATGCCATTGAAGGTCAAAAGGGATTGCACCTCTGCTTCGGCAACTATGGTGGGCAGAGCATCCAAGAGGGAACGTGGAAAAATTTAATGCGATTTCTGAACAATCTTCACGTGGATCACCTTGTGTTGGAATTTGCCCGCCGAGGATATGAGGAGCTTGATAGCTTTAAAGCCTTACGAAGTGATATTGGGATTGGCATCGGCGTGGTTGACATTAAAGATAACGGTGTGGAAAGTCCAGATACGGTGGCACAGCGCATTGATCGGGCCGTTAACGTGCTCGGCCCCAATCGGGTGCAATGGATCCATCCCGATTGCGGATTCTGGATGCTCTCACGCAGCGTATCGGATCGCAAGATGGCGGCATTGGTAGAAGGTAGAGATCGCTTTCTCGGCATAGGATAGAGTTTCCCAACCCTTAACAAAATCTCTTAGGACTCAGGATCAAATAAAACTTGCAACTTCAACGCTGTCATCTCGAGTGCCCGAGAGAACTTTCATTTGGTTTTATGCATTTCTCGCTCCTTAATTAATCGCACCTGATAAATTGGACATGTTCCATTGAATTATATATAATCTTCATTGTCCCCTTACAGGAGTTTCTCCATGCTAACCGCAAACCAACGTCAGCACTTTGATGATTTGGGCTATATGATCATCGAAGATGCTTTGAGCGAATTTGATTTGAATCAGATCCGAACGTCATACGAAGCGATTCAGCAGCAGACAGAACTCGCTTGGCGTGATATGGTTGCCAGTGGCGTTTACAAAGGTGGGTACGGGCATGGACCCGATGCTCACACCATGGGCAATATCTACGAGCATGATACAATTTTTCTTGATATTGCCAACAACCCCAAGATCATCCCCCTGTTAGAGGAGATTACGGGCCCGGACCTACAAGTGATGGAGATTGTCGCCCACTGTCATCATGCAGGTACCAACGCCCATACCGGATGGCATCGAGATTGGCCAGAGTGGACCCATCCCAACTATGTGTTGAAGACCAAAGTCTTTTATTTTTTAGATGATCAGGATCCGGATATGGGCTGTTTTAGCTTGGTTCCGGGCAGCCACAAACGGGTAGAAAAGCCACCCAAAGAAGAATATGTCAATGGCACACTGGAAGAGATGCCTGGCCTGACTAAAATTACAGGCAAAGCTGGCAGTGCAGTTGTTTGGAATGTACTCTGTTGGCACTCCGGCCTAGCTAATACCAGCCAGCGCGATCGACGTATCCTAATCTACGGCTACCAACCATTTTGGGTTAAAAAGTGGGTAAGTACCACACCGCCAGAGGTGATTGTCCAGTGGGCGGATACGCCCTTCAAGCGCCAATTGATGGGCATCCACTTGGTGCAAGGCCGAGCATCTTGGGACCGCAAGGATGTACCTTATCTGCCGGAGCATGAAGCCTTAGTTAAGGCAAAGAAGTTTTGAGCGTATGGGTGAACCGACCGAAAATTCCATACTGCTCACCGGGCGCTATCTGCTAGCTTACTTGGCTTGGGTGCTGTTGACCATTGTTGGTTTTTGGCTCATTTTTCGATTACATGAAAACCTGCTCGGCATCTTGACCTTTTTTTTGGAAGATCCGAATACAATGCGGGATACGTGGATCACCAGAGCCATCGAACGCTGGTTCATTATGCTCATGGGTGGCCTTTGGGTCTTTTGTATTGTCTTGCTCGAAGGCTATTTTCGCCATAGCATTCCCCAAAACCTATTGCTGAATCGCTTGCGTCGCACTGTGATTATTGTCGCTATTATTACGGCCATTTCGTTTGGTCTACAGATGATCCTTTATCGCTTAATTTCATTTTGATATCCTACTTGGAGGTATCCGTTGGCACCCGAGGTTGCAACCCAAACTGATCCCGGCAGCTCATCTACCAACATCCCATCTAATGGGCAGGTTGACAACCAGCTACCCCTGCTTGAAGTGAGAGACCTAAAGATGCACTTTCCCATCCAAAAGGGATTCTTTTCTCGCACGGTTGGTTATGTCAAAGCTGTGGATGGCGTGAGCTTTTACATCAACGAAGGGGAGACGTTGGGCCTAGTGGGGGAAAGTGGTTGTGGCAAGACCACGACTGGACGTGTCATCATGCGGGCCTATGAGGCTACAGGTGGAGAAATCTGGTTCCAAGATCAGGATATGGGTCGCATTGACGTAGCCAAATTGGAAAAACAAGAGCTGAACCAGATGCGGCGAAATATGCAGATGGTCTTTCAGGATCCCTACTCTTCGCTAAATCCGCGCATGACATTACTGCAAAATGTGGGCGAACCTCTCTATGTGAACAATATTGCCAACGGGCAAGCGTTGGAAGAACGCGTTGCAGAGCTGCTTAAGATTTCCGGGCTTCGGCCGGAATATATGAATCGCTATCCACATGCCTTTAGTGGCGGGCAGCGGCAGCGCATTGGTATTGCCCGTGCCTTGGCCCTTAACCCCCAGTTGATTGTGCTGGATGAGCCGGTTTCGGCGCTGGACGTTTCTGTTCAAGCTCAGATTCTCAACCTACTCCAACGGTTGCAGGATGAACTAGGTCTAACGTATCTGTTTGTTGCCCATGATTTAAGTGTCGTTGAACATATCAGCGATCGGGTGGCTGTCATGTATGTAGGGCATCTCGTCGAAAGTGCGCCGACTAAGGAACTCTACACACAACCCAAACACCCCTATACAGAGGCATTGCTCTCTGCCGTCCCCAAACCTGATCCGCGGAAACGCACTGCTCCCATTATCTTGGAAGGAGATGTGGCCAATCCGGCTAACCCGCCTAGTGGCTGCTACTTCCATCCGCGCTGCAAATATAGTGACGGCTCTCGCTGTGTCAACGAAACGCCCGAACTGCGTGAGGTTGAATCAGGCCATACCGTTCGCTGTCACTATGCTGAAACGCTTGAGCTAGCCGGTGTAAGTAACTAACTCCTATGAAAGTCATGCTGCTCTTCCCGCCAAATTGGACGCCCACCATGCCTCATTTGGCGCTCCCCACTTTGACGGCTTATTTACGACAAAATGGTGTGGAAGTGGTTCAGCGCGATCTCAACCTAGAAGTCTTTGATGAGATCTTAACCAAAGAGTATTTGCGCAAGACGGTAACAAGGCTCCGTCAAGAATATGGTAGAGAGCAGCGAAATGGCAGCCCTAAACGAGGGGGTCCCAAACGAGGTCGGCAGATAGATGGTCAGCAAAATGGCCATTCATCCCGCTTGAAACCTCACCCCGACCAGATTCGCTGGGCTATCCAAAAGGGCCCGCAAATAGCCAATCAGATTGAAAAGGCCAAAGAGGGAATCCGTAGCACTGCGTTTTATGATGGACCTATCGGATTGCGCAATTTCCAGATCATGGCAGAGGCTCTGGAATTGGCTTCATTGCCTTACTTTCCGGCCTCTCTTCATCTACAAAGCTACGAGGCGGCTGGTCCGGTTGACAGTAGCAAGACACTTCTGGAACTGGTTCAGGATCGGCAAACCAACATTTTTATTAACCTCTTTGAAAGAGGTATTATTCAGGATATTAAGCAAGAGCAGCCTGATGTCGTGGGCATCTCTATTCCATCTATGCCTCAGATGCTGGCGGGCATGACTGTGGCACACCTAATCAAAGAAGCTGGACTCGCGTGTCACGTTACCGTCGGTGGGCCTCACATCAGCATGTTGCGGGAAGAGCTGCCTAACGCGCCCCAAATGTTTGATCTTTTTGACAGTGCGGTTGTCTTTGATGGCGAAGAACCGCTCTTACGACTGGTAGAGACGGTCACCCAAGGCGGCGACCTGGCCACTGTACCGAATCTGGTCTATAGAGATCGACAGAATGGCGACAAGATCGGCATTACAGAACGTAAGACGCCGGATAAGATTACCGACCTGCCTCTGCCCGATTTCGACGGTTTGCCATTAGGGAAATACCTGGCTCCTGAACCAGCGTTACCTTTGCTTACGGCTCGGGGCTGCTACTTTGGCAAATGTGCCTTCTGCAACGTGGGTTATGGTGAGCCAGAGACCTTTAGCCAGTTGCGTGCTCAGAATCTGGCTGACCAGATGAATACGCTCTGTGAAAAATATGGCGTCAAGCATATCTTCTTCTCGGATGAAGCAATTACCCCACGGAACTTGCGCGATCTAGCACCCATTTTGCAAGAACAGGGGTCGCCTGTTCACTGGGGGGGGTGTGTGCGCTTTGAGAAGTACATTGACAACGAGATTTTGGATAATGCCTATCAAGGCGGCTGTCGCATGATTCTCTTCGGGTTGGAAAGCGCGTCCGACGCCATTATGGACCAAATGGTCAAGGGAACCCAACTGCCTCATGTGGACCGCATACTAAAAGAGGCTGCAGAGGCCGGCATATGGAACCATACCTTCTTTTTCTTCGGTTTTCCAGGAGAGACCATTGAAGATGCCCAGGAGACCGTCAACTTTCTCTATCGGCACAAACATCACATCAATTCCGCGGCGATGGGAACATTTCTCATGGAGCGTTATTCCCCAGCTCATCGTTTTCCCCAATCCTTTGGCGTCAAGCGCATTATCCAAGAGCCGGACAAAGATCTGGCCATCTACTTCGATTATGAAGTGGAATCGGGTATGGATGAACGCATGTCAGATCGGGTAGCCGAGAGTTTCCTGTCTACCCTGCCCGATAAGCGCTATCCCCAATATTATGTGAGCGATGTCTATCGCTTTCTCTATGCTAGCTATCTTAGCGAACGAGGAATCCCCAAACCGGCGTGGCTAGTTCCTGAGGAAGCAGTTACATAAACAGGTTGCAGATTTCGATTGATGTTCGTGAAGCGGTGCCGCTTTGCGGCCGTAACCGAGCTGCTTTGCGACATTGACGATTACAGGGAAATTTTCAGTCGGCAGACCATGGCAGGATCATTCCGCAAGTGGCGTAATTGTCAATTTGATTGAGCAATAGCAATATACCGAAATCGTCGATATACAATCGTCAGTTATCTCAGGAGGAATGGATGAAAAAAATTAAACGAAGAACCGGGATATCCCGTCGAGAGTTTTTGCAGGTTTCTGGAATGGCAGCTACAGGTTTGGTTATGGCTGCATGTGGTGCAGGGCCTGCTCCGGCAGCAGAGGCGCCAGCCGCAGATAGCACGGAAGGTGACAGCAGTACAGGGGATGCCGCTCCGGCGGCATCCCCAACCCAGTTCAATGAAGCACCTATGCTGGCGGAGCTAGTTGCCTCCGGTGATTTACCATCTGTCGACGAACGCCTTCCCGCCAGCCCCATGGTTATGCCGATGGCCGAACAGACTGGTAACTATGGTGGCACCTTTCGCCGGGGCTTTAAGGGCGTCTCGGATCGGTGGGGACCCACTAAATGCAAGGATCGCGGCATGGCCTGGTACGATCAGGATTTGAATATGCAGCCACGCATAGCCGAATCCTGGGAGATTAATGACGATGCAACAGAGTGGACCTTCCGCTTGCGTGAAGGAATGAAGTGGTCCGATGGGACGCCATTTACGACAGAGGCCATCACTTGGTGGTGGGAGAATGATGAGACCAATACGACCATTTCACCGAGTGTTGGTAGCCGATACGTAACAGGACCAGATCGGACGCCGATGGAGGTTGAGGCGATTGATGAGACGACTGTCAAGTTCTCCTTTGCCCATCCGAACCCGCTCTTTGTCTTTAATTTGGGTCGCATCACAAGAGATTTCTACCTACCCGGTCACTATCTCACTCAGTTCCATATGGAGTTGACAGATAATGCAGATGGATTGCAAGCACAGGTGGAAGAGGCGGGTTTCAATAGTTGGGAAGAATATTACGCCGATCGTCGTTTCTGGTACCTCAACCCCGAACTACCTGACATTGGCCCTTGGTTATCGAAGAACGAACTATCCAACGAACTATTCTTGATGGAGCGTAATCCTTACTTCTTTGCAGTTGATCCCGACGGAAATCAGCTTCCTTATGTAGACAACATCAATCATCGCCTATTTGAGACGCCCGATGTCTTTGATCTCTGGATCATCAACGGTGAAATTGACTTCCAGGCCCGCCACGTCAATATCGGCAACTTCACCCTCTATAAAGAGAACGAGGAACCGGGTGGCTACCAAGTTTACCTAGGTTCGGCTTCTGGTCATCAAGCCATCCAGCTCAATCTCACCACAAAAAATGAGCCACTGCGCGAGTTCTTTAACACTCGGGATGTTCGGGTTGCTCTGTCGCTGGCAGTAGATAGGGTCTCCATTAACGAGCTCATCTGGGATGGGCTGCTGACCCCGCGTCAGTACAGCCCTATCAGCCGGTCTCCCCAGGCATATCCGGCTCAGGCCGATGCCCATATTGAGTATGACCCAGATAGAGCCAATCAGCTTCTAGACGATGCTGGCTATAGCGAAAAGAATGCTGATGGCTTCCGCGTCTACCCGGGTACGGAGGAAGAGATTAGTTTTACGGTTGAAGGAACAGCAGAGCCCGGTACGACCAGCGAGCAGACGATTTTGCAGATTATCAAATATTACGCTGATGTCGGCATTAAGGCCGCATACAAGGGTTTCGAGCGCTCACTCTATGAAGAGCACTGGGGAGCCAACGAGATCGAAGCCGCTTGGTGGGGTGGTGATCGAACTGTACTACCGTTGGTTGATCCAAGTATCTTCATCTGCACCCAGCCCGACCGACCGTGGGCCGCGGCTTGGGCACTATGGAAGCGTTCCAGCGGAGCGGAAGCCGCTGGTGAGGAACCGCCAGAGGGACACTGGATTTGGGATATTTGGGACACCTGGGATCAGATAGCTATTGAGCCAGACCCTGCCAAGCAGAATGAGCTATTCTTCCAGATTCTGGATATCTGGGCTGAAGAACTTCCGATGATTGGGTACCTGGGTGAAAGCCCTTCTCCAATTATCGTTCAAAATGGCGTGCGTAACTATGTAGCTGGCTCACCTATGGACAACACAACCGGTGACGAGCATCTGCTCAATACCGAAACCTATTTCTGGGATGATCCAGAAAACCACGCTTAATTTCAGATTGACGATTGAAGATTCTGGGACCATGATTTTCTGGGGATAATCGATCCTCAGTCGGTAAACGAAATGACTCTACATTGTCTGACGACTCTGAATGCCCAGGTAATCGTCAATCTACAATCACAAATCATTAATTCTTTTCAGGAGGAACTCGATGAAGAAACTTACACGTAGGGCAGGCATATCTCGCCGCCAGTTTATCCAAGTCTCTGGTTTGGCAACTGCTGGGCTAGTGATGGCGGCCTGTGGCACACCGGCCGCTGCACCTGCCGAGGAAGCGCCAGCTGAAGAGGCTCCGGCTGCCGACAGTAGCGGTAGCGATGCGGCACCGGCTGCTGCACCTGGCCAATATAATGAAGCCCCTATGCTGGCAGACCTAGTCGCTTCTGGTGATTTGCCATCCGTCGATGAACGCCTACCATCCAACCCAATGGTCATGCCTGTTGCCGAATCCATTGGCAACTATGGTGGTACCTTCCGCCGCGGCTTCAAAGGCGTTTCAGATCGTTGGGGACCGACCAAGATGCAGGATCGTTCACTGGCTTGGTACGATGGTGACTTCAATATGCAGCCCCGCATTGCCGAGTCTTGGGAAGTGAATGAGGATGGTTCTGAATGGACCTTCCACCTGCGTGAAGGCATGAAGTGGTCTGATGGTATGCCCTTCACGACCGCTGACGTCCAATGGTGGTGGGAGAATGACGAACTGAACGAAACCATTTCACCGTCCGTTAGTGGATCGTTTACGACAGGTCCAGACAAAACCCCCATGACATTGGATGTCATGGATGACTATACCTTTAAGCTCACATTTGCGGATCCAAATCCATTATTCATCTTCAAAGTAGGGCGTGCGACGGGTAATGTTTACCTGCCGGGCCACTACATGACTCAGTTCCACGGTGAATTGACTGATGATCTGGCCGCATTGGAAGCTGCCACCTCTGAAGCTGGATTCGAGACCTGGGATCAGTACTACACAGATCGCCGCTGGTGGTATGCGAATCCCGAACTGCCCAGCGTTGGTCCGTGGATCTCCAAGAACGAGCTGTCTAATGAGCTATTCCAGATGGAGCGCAATCCATACTTCTTTGCGGTTGATGCCGAAGGGAATCAGTTGCCTTACATCGATACAGTCAACCATCGCCTCTTCGAAACGCCAGATGTCTTTGATCTCTGGATTATCAACGGCGAGATCGACTTCCAGGCACGTCACGTTCAGCTGGACAGCTTTACGCTCTATAAAGAGAACGAAGAAGCAGGTGATTACCGCGTCTTTGTGGGGACCAGTGCGGGTCATGTGGCCATTCAGTTAAACTTGACCACTAAGAACGAGCAACTCAACGAGCTATTTAATCAGACGGATGTTCGTAAAGCCCTGTCCTTGGCTGTTGACCGGGTAGCCATCAATGAACTGGTCTATGATGGTCTGCTGACGCCACGTCAATATAGCCCGCTGAACAGTTCGCCGAATGCCAATGCCGAGCAGGCTAATGCTTTTATCGAATATGATCCAGACACGGCCAATTCGCTCCTAGATGCGGCGGGATATGCCGATAAGAATGATGATGGCATCCGCCTCTTCCCCAGTGGAGACGAAATCAGCTTCACTGTAGAAGGGACTGCCCAGCCAGGAACCTCTGGTGAAAAAGCTATCCTGCAAGTTATCAAGTACTACGAAGATGTCGGCATCAGAGCCTCTTATAAGGGCTTCGAACGCTCGCTCTATGAAGAGCATTGGGGCGCCAACGAGATCGAAGCCGCTTGGTGGGGTGGTGATCGCACCGTACTGCCTATCGTTGCGCCATGGATCTTCCTCGGTACCATGCAAGACCGTCCATGGGCCGTGGCTTGGGGCAAGTGGCGCAGTAGCGGTGACGCCGACCCCAACGCCCAGGAACCACCGGAAGGCCACTGGATTCGCGAAATTTGGGACATTTGGGACCAGATCGCAGTGGAGCCAGATAGCACCATACGCAACGAACTATTTGATCAGATCTTGCAGATCTGGGCCGAAGAACTGCCCATGGTCGGCTATCTAGGCGAGTCTCCATCGCTTATCATCGTCAAGAATGGTGTAAACAATTATGTCAACGGTATGCCTCTAGACGATACCACTGGTGACGAGCATCTGCTTAACACTGAGACTTACTTCTGGGACGACCCAGCTGCACACACGTAGAATTTTAGATTGATGATTGACGATTACGGTAGCTTCAACAGGCTCAACTACTGTAATCGTCAATCCAAAATCGTCAATTAAGGTTAATATGTTCCTATTTATCCTGCGTCGCGTCTTGCTCATGATTCCGACGCTTGTGGCAATTTCGATCTTATCCTTTGCCATTATTCAGTTACCCCCAGGTGACTTTTTAACTTCTTATGCCGCCCAGCTGCGCGCCGAAGGCGATCTGGTTGATGAGGCAGAGCTGGAGGCATTGCGTCAGCGCTATGGTTTGGGCGAGCCAGTCTATGTCCAATATGCCAAGTGGATGCGAGGGATTCTATTAAGAAATGATTGGGGTCAGTCGTTTGAGTGGCAGAAGCCCGTCAAAGAACTGATCTGGGAGCGTTTGGGGCTAACAGCCGCTTTGTCGTTAGCCACCCTTTTTGTGAGCACAGTGATTGCTATTCCCATTGGGGTCTATTCGGCAACCCACCAATACTCCTGGCTCGACTACTTTATGACTTTCTTTAGCTTTGTGGGGCTAGGTACGCCTGGCTTTCTACTGGCATTGATCGTTATGTTTATGGCTCAATCATATTTAGGGCTCAATGTAGGTGGCCTCTTCTCCAATGAGTATATCCTAGAGCCTTGGAGTTGGGGGAAGATTGTGGATATGGCCAAACATATCTGGATTCCCATCGTTATTTTGGCCTTTAGCGCAACCGCAGGGAATCTCCGCATTACGCGAGCCAACTTATTAGACGAGATGAATAAACCCTATGTCGAGACCGGACGTGCAAAAGGACTAACAGAAGGCAAGCTGATCTGGAAGTATCCTGTACGGGTTGCCTTGAACCCTTTCTTTAGCACCATTGGCTGGTCACTGGCCAGCCTAATCTCTGGTACCACATTAGTCGCCATGGTACTTAGCCTACAAACAACTGGGCCAATGTTATTGCGTGCCCTGACGTCCCAGGATATGTACCTTGCAGGTAGCTTTATCCTCCTGCTGAGCACGCTAACCGTCGTTGGCACATTGATTTCTGATATCCTACTCGCTATCGCAGACCCACGCATTCGCTTAGAGAGTTAAGAGTATAATTATTCTATGACAGTACAAAAGACCTGGTCTGAACAATCAAATGATGAATGGCAGGATGATGGCCAATACCTGGATGATAGCCCAAGTGGCGACGAAAAGATCTATGTAGCCTCCGCATGGCAGTTGATATGGTGGCGCTTCCTCAAACATCGTATGGCCGTGATCAGCGGCGTTGTGATTGTACTTCTCTACTTGATTGCGGCCTTTGCCGAATTTATTGCACCATATGATCCCAATCCCCATCCATCGGAATTATTTGTTACATACAAATTAGCTCCACCCAGTAAGGTGCATATTTTTGATGATGATTGGAATCTCCATCGGCCATTTATCTACAAGATCACCTTAGAGCGCGATCCGGAAACCTTGCGTCGGATCTATACCGAAGACAAGAGCGAGATGTATCCGATACGCTTTTTTGTGGAAGGGCCAGAGTACGAGATGTGGGGACTCTTTACGTCCAACAGGCATCTCTTTGGCCTCGGTGAAGAAGCAGGCGATCAGGGCATCTACTTATTAGGCGTAGATGAAGTGGCTCAAGATCTCTTTTCCCGGCTCTGTTTTGGGGCGAGAATTTCCCTCACAATCGGCTTAGTAAGCGTCGTGATCAGTTTGATATTAGGCGTGATTTTGGGTGGAATATCAGGCTATTACGGTGGCACGCTCGATAACGCGGTGCAACGCCTGATTGAGTTTATCCGCTCGATTCCCGAAATTCCGCTCATTATGGCCTTGGCCGCCGCCCTGCCTGCAGATTGGCCTGTGCTGCGGCTCTATTTTGGCATCACAGTTTTGCTGTCCTTTGTGGGTTGGACGGGGTTGGCACGAGTGGTACGCGGTCGCTTCCTCAGCTTGCGAGAAGAAGATTTTGTGATGGCAGCGCGGCTGGGCGGCACCAGCGAGATGCGGGTGATTCTGCGCCACATGATGCCTTCTTTTTTAAGCCATATTATTGCTTCGCTAACGCTCTCCATTCCGGGTATTATTTTATCCGAGACAGGACTAAGTTTTATTGGGCTTGGATTACGGGCACCGGCCATTAGCTGGGGCGTTCTGCTGCAGGACGCGCAGAAATTGAAGACAGTTGCACTAGCACCGTGGTTATTAACCCCAGCACTAGCTGTGGTGATTACCGTTTTGGCCTTTAACTTTTTGGGAGATGGTATCCGGGACGCGGCGGATCCTTACTCGAAGTAACCCCGAATATTCAATGTAATTATACTCAGCTCCGTTTGAAATCCGGAGTTTGGTCTCTTGTGTAGAGGCTGCGGAAAACTCTGATTTTCAAAGCGACCGCAGTATAAGCATATTACAAAGTTTGACTCGATTTTGTCAATACATGTGGATTTATACTTATGTCCAACGATTCAACTTTACTCGAAGTAAAAAACCTCCAAACCCACTTCCACATGGACCAGGGACTGGTACGTGCCCTTAACGGCGTGGATTTTACCATCAAGCGCGGCCAGACGGTCGGCATCGTGGGCGAAAGTGGCTGTGGTAAGTCGGTAACGGCTCGATCAATTCTGCGCATTGTGCCGCCACCAGGCGAAATTGTAGGAGGTGAAATTCTATACCACCGTTCAACCGGAATGAACGGTTCGGCCAGCGAAGAGGTAATCGATCTGGTCCAGATCGATGAACGCAGCAACCAGATTCGTGACATCCGCGGTGGCGAGATTTCCATGGTCTTTCAGGAGCCAATGACCTCCTTAAGCCCGGTCCACACAATTGCTAATCAAATTACCGAAGCCATTCGCCTGCATCAGAATGTGAGTAAGGAAGAGGCTCGACAGCAGGCCATTGACATGCTAGAACGAGTCAATATGCCTGACCCAACCCGAACAATCGACCGCTATCCCCACGAGCTGAGTGGTGGTATGCGGCAGCGTGCTATGATTGCCATGGCTCTCTCCTGCCGACCTACCTTGCTGATTGCGGATGAGCCAACGACGGCTTTGGATGTGACGACCCAAGCCCAAATTTTGACCCTTATGCGCGATCTACAAGATCAGCTGGGAATGGCCATTATCTTCATCACCCATGATCTAGGTGTGATTGCCCAAATGGTTGATCACGTCATTGTTATGTACCTAGGTGAAGCCGTCGAAACAGCGGATGTAGAGACAATCTTCTACGAACCCAAGCATCCATACACCCAAGCGCTGTTACAGTCAATACCTCGTTTGGGTGCCAAATCTTTGGAAGAAGAAGCCGGTCCACTGTCGGCCATTCATGGTTCCGTCCCGGATCCATACTCTGTGCCGAAAGGATGCCCATTCCATCCGCGCTGTCGTCAGGCCATTAAAGGCGTTTGTGATGAGAAACCTGCGCCGTTTTTGGATCTTGGGGATGGGCATAAGGTACGCTGCGTCCTCTATGAATAGCTTAAGGAACAGCTCATCTGTACAAAACCTCCCTGAACATGTCCGCCACATCGAAGTTAACCAAATTGCGGACATTGCAAATCTAGCTCGTAACGATCCCAACGTCATAAAGTTATGGATTGGCGAGCCAGATTTGCCCACGCCTTCCTTCATCATTGACGCCACAATTGAGTCTATGCGGTCAGGTGAAACCCGGTATACTTATTCTCGTGGCTTACCCGATCTTCATGATGCTTTGGTTCGGTATCACCAACGCCACTGGCAGGTGGAAATTGATGCCACACGTTTTTCCTCGACCATTGGCGGCATGAATGCGATCATGCAGGTCTTTCAGAGCATTCTGGAAAAAGATGACGAAGTGGTGATTCCCTGCCCATCGTGGCCAAATGTATTGGAAGCCGTTCAAATTATTGGCGGTCACGTCACCCCAGTCTTTTATGACATCTCAGCAGATGGCACCGTGTCACTCAGTTTGGATGCCATTTATGCAGCCGTAACCGACAAGACCAAGGCCATTACGATCAATTCCCCAGCCAACCCTACAGGCTGGGTCATGCCCAAGGAAGATATGATCCGGTTGCGCGATTTTGCACGCACTCGGGGCATCTGGATCGTTGCGGATGAGGTCTATACCCACTTTGCCTATGATGAAGCTCCAGCGCCTTCCTTTCTCCAAATCTGTGAACCCGCTGATCGTCTATTGGTGACCAATACGTTCTCTAAAAACTGGTGTATGACGGGCTGGCGCAGCGGCTGGGTTATCTATCCAGAGGGGATGACGCAAGTATTCGATAATCTCTCCCAATATAACACCACTAGCACACCGACCTTTATCCAGCGCGGTTGTATCGCTGCCTTGGATCAAGGGGATGATTTTATCAAAATGCAGGTTGTGCGCTGTAGGCAGTCGAGAGATATTTTTTCAAGCGCACTGAATCAACTTCCTCATGTAACGGCTTATAAACCTCGGGGGACTTTCTACATGTGGATCGCTGTTGATGGAGTAACTCAAGGATTTGACGTGGCCGTAGCTGCGTTGAAAAAGACCAGCGTCGGCATTGCACCTGGTTCTGCTTTTGGGCCGGGCGGGGAGCGCTTTCTACGCATCTGTTTTGCGGTTGATCCGTCTACCGCCGAGGATGCAGCAGACCGGTTAGTTCATTTCCTAGAAGAATGGTGATTTAATTTCTTTCTATAGACACCAAGAAAAAGATTTTCCGCCCTTACCCTTCGACACGCTCAGGGGGCGGTTGGAAACTCTTTTTCTTAAAAACTATAGTGACGGCAGCGCATCTAACCATCCGATCTCTAGCACGCCCCATAATCCTATCAGAATTGCTTCGGCAGCATCGTGGCGCAAGGAAGTGGGCCGAGAAGCGTTGGACCAATCAATGACGGCACGAGCGAGATGATCAGCATGACGTTTGGCGTTGCTGCCACTGCGTTGCTCGCGCGGATGGAGAAGCTTAGTTCGCCATCGTTCTGCACCGATTTGTAGCACCTGGATCTCTCTGCGGTCTGCCTCTTTGAGCCAACACTGTTCCAGTTGACCACCGCCCTCAAGGACGAGCCAACTCAGATCAGGAATTTGCTTGAGGATGGTAGGAACCCCTCGCCTCATCCGGCCAATGGCTCCAAAATTATGAGAGCGATACCAGCATAGCCGCCCATCCTTACCATAGAGGGCCATTCCACTACGCAGACCTAAATCGACGGCAAGAAGAGACATACTCAACTTAATTCCACGACCTTTTGATGACTCGTTCAGTTGAGGTATAGTCTCGGCTAGAGTGGATCGTTTCACGGGTATGCATGTCAAATCGATCACCGGGAGCCAAGAAATAAAAGAGTCCATCAGGGTCGATTTGAGATTCGGCATCATAGATAGCCACATAGCTGTTGCCAATGACCTCAAAGTGGTTGCCTCGCACAACAATGGCCGTATCTTCATCGATACCAATGCCAAGCAGGTGAGGATACTCCTTGATGACCGCAATCAGATCGAACTGCCGATTGCGGCGGAGTAGATGTTGATCAACGGTGACATTACTCAGAAAACCAAAGCCTTTTTGGTGGTCACCGATCATCAACTCATTGCCAGCCGTGTCACCTCGGACCAAAAAATCGCCGAGGATTGTGGCTCCAGCTGAGGTACCACCCAGGACACCACCGCGATTCAGCACATCTTGTAAGGCCTCATGGGTACGAGTGTGTAAGTATGAATCGGCCAGCCGCCACTGTCGTCCTCCGCTAAACCAAACACCTTGGGCTTCTTCTAGAGGACGCACAAATTCAACGCTGTCGGCTTCCTTTCGGTCTCGGGTATGGAGCACAGTAAATTGAGAGGCACCTACGGCTACTAAATTTTCTAAATATGGGCTGTAAGGACCGTAATAGTCCTCTTCAGCCGCAGTGGGAACAATCACAATTGGTGCGCTCGGACCACCGGCTAAGGTAACAAAGCGATGTAGGATGGTTGGGTCTTTGAGCCTTCCCCCACCCACAAGAACCAACGAACCTGTAGTCGGCCCGATTTGGGTAGAGTTGACTTGATCTGTTTGGGGCATAAGATTCTTAAATGGTTTTGCAGACTCGAGCCGTTCGCGACAATCAACTAGGGCTGCTCCGAACTAAGGATTAGGCGGGTACCTGGCACTTTTGCGGCCAAGCTTTCTGGCAGACACATCGAGTGGAATGCTGGACACCTGCATGGTTTGTTCTGCAAGAACCACGCTATTGATGACCGTTCAACTGACACAGCCTGCGTTGACTTTGGACCAAACGATGAATTGGCTATATGCTACTATAAACCAAAGCGCCATATTTATGAATTTAAGGAAAGCATGATGCCAAACCTACAGGGAAATGTAAGCGGAGCAGATGGGAGACCCATCGGTCGTGCTTCGATTCGGGTCATTGGGGATGCTGAAAGCTTGGGAACCGATGGCAGGGCGGCCTCTAATGCACCAACTGATGTAACATGGACACGCCGGATAACTGGCTTTTCCAGCCACCGTTGGGCAGCGTGGGTCGAATTCGTACGGGATCAGGTGGCTGGGATTACTTGGTTTGAGTTTGTTAATCAAGTAGTAGAGTACAATCCCTCTTTGCCAAGCACTGGTTGGACCTTTCAGGTGGATCGCACCTATCTCATGCCAGAAAATCCGCCTGCGCCTGATGAGATCGTATGGGATCGGCGGTTGGTCAACTATTTTGGCAATCGTTGGCTGGTTTGGGCGGAATTCGTATCCAATAAGGTCAACGGGTTGGATTGGCCCACCTTTGCTTCTGAAGTTGCGGTCCAGAATCCCCACCTGAGTCAAGATGGCTACATCTTCCTTCGACACAAGGAATACCTGCTGCCACGCAACGTCAGCCAGAATGAGTACGTGGTCAACACACGGAGCAACTCTTCTGGAGCCTATCGTATTGCCGATCTACCCATTGGCACCTACCGGATTGAAGTCCAAGCAGAAGAGTATCATGACCTAACCCAATCGCTAAATCTGAGTCAGAATCAGGTGCTCGATCTAGTGATGGAACCACTGATAATCGGCCCTGCCCTCGATTTTATTAGCGTGGAGGGACGAAGGTTCATCCTCAAAGGAGAAGAGTTCCGCTTTGTGGGCGCCAACATCCGGGGCATTGTCCATTACGGCGATCCTCAGGTGCTTAGTTTTGCCAGCAAGCCCCAGCAGCGGGAGCAACTGGTTGCGGCGAATGCAGTCGGTTTCCGCGTCATTCGGCTCTTCTTGGCGGCCAAGAGCGTCTCTACTGGGGAGACCATCAATCGATTGCGCGAACTGATTGGGTTAATAAAGCAGAATTTCCCGGCTATCTACCTACTCCCTGCGTTCACCGACTTTTATAACAACACGCCCTTTCACCCCCAGGGCGATGATGACTTTTACAATCAATCGTCAGGCGGTTTCAGCGTACTGAATCCATCTTGGTTCGAAGGGGGCTTCCGCCAAAATTACCTGCCATTTGTCGAGCAAGTAGTGGAGGCATTTAAGAACGAACCCCAGATTATGGCATGGGAGCTAGGCAATGAGCTGAAGGTTGATAATCAGCCAGATCTCTTCACCACCTTCAACCACCAAGTTGCCGCAGCCATTCGGGCCATAGATACCAATCATCTGATCACCACGGGCATGATCAGTACTCGTCAGGCCTACATGTCTACTCAGCAGCAGAAGCGGAAGCTCTATGCCAATGCCAATCTGGACTTTATCACCAATCATGCCTACAACGGCGAAAATCTGGAAGATGATAGTGCGCTCTCAATCTTGGTAAACAAACCTTTCATAGTAGAAGAAGCCGGTTTTGACGCAGAGAGAGGCCAGGATCGAAGTGATTGGGTGCAAAATGATATGGATAAATGGTTTGCCCGAGCCGCCCGAGGATATATTCAGTGGGGCTTTATGGCCACCGATTTTGACAACGGTGATGGGGACCGCAAATCAGGCATGGATCGTCAATTTCATGATGACTATGACCAGCTAGCAAGGGTTTATCGAGAACGGGCACAGGCCCTCTAAGTTCAAACTGTACATAAGCTATGACAACTATTCCAACTGATCTCAAACGTGTTCTTGTTACCGGATCCACTGGCGCCATCGGTCAGCCTGTGGCTCTGCATTTGCTCGGGCGAGGCCATACGGTTCGTGGATTCGCTCGCCGCCCCACGCCCAATCTGGCCGATTTTGTTGAGGGAGACTTGGGAGACAGGGAGGCCGTGCGTGGCGCTGTGAAAGGTATGGATACCATTATCCATTTGGGAGCTTATCCCAATCCCGCGGATTTTATGGATGTGCTGCTTAGCCCCAACGTGATTGGGCTGTACAATATTCTGGAAGCGGCTGCAGAGTATAAGGTAGAGCGGGTGATCCTAGCCAGCACCTTGCAAGTTGTGACGGGACATCGCTTCGATGGCAGAATGGTGAAAGTAGCGGATGGTCCGGCCCCTGTCAATCACTATGCGCTTAGCAAAGCGTGGGCGGAGATTGCTGGCGAAATGTATGCCCGCAATCACGGATTTTCGGTGATTAGCGTTCGCATTGGCTGGCTGCCCCGCGATCCTGATGAAGCGGCCAACCTCGCCTCTCGTGATTTTGGGCCCGATGTCTTCTTTAGCCATGAAGACGCCAAGCGATTTCACGAACGGTGCGTTGAATCACCGACACCAGGCCCTGGCAAATCAGCAATTTTGTTTGCCACCAGCAAACCCCTCAACACAGAGCGACTGGAGCTCGAACCAGCTCGCCGTATCATTGGCTATGAACCCCAGGATGTTTGGCCAGAAGGGCTGCCTTACGAAGTGAAGGTATGAGTCTGCTTTCTCATTTTTCTCTTTCAGGACTTTGCCTACACCTTCCGTACAAAGACAAAGACCCTGGCGGATACCAGGGCCTCTGCAAAGACAGTTCAGACAGTTTCTTAAGGAGAAAAAGAGGTAAATGTTGTGCCCCCTAATTGTATCACGGAGTGTGGCTGGGTAAGCTGTTTATTGCCTGTCTA
>JBCCHB010000019.1:0-134708 GCA_039028975.1 Chloroflexota bacterium | reverse complement strand
CTTCAGCGGATTCTTCACCTTCAGCAGCTTCTTCACCTTCGGCAGCTTCTTCGCCTTCGGCAGCTTCTTCACCTTCAGCGGCTTCTTCACCTTCGGCAGCTTCTTCGCCTTCAGCAGCTTCTTCACCTTCAGCAGCTTCTTCGCCTTCAGCGGATTCTTCACCTTCAGCAGCTTCTTCACCTTCAGCAGCTTCTTCGCCTTCAGCGGATTCTTCACCTTCAGCAGCTTCTTCGCCTTCAGCGGATTCTTCACCTTCAGCAGCTTCTTCGCCTTCAGCGGATTCTTCACCTTCGGCAGCTTCTTCGCCTTCAGCAGCTTCTTCACCTTCGGTAGCTTCTTCGCCTTCAGCGGCTTCTTCGCCTTCAGCATCGGCAGCAGGAGCGGCTTCGGCCACTGTTGGCTCAGGGGTCGGCTCTGGAGCTTCCTCTTCTCGCCCTCGGCCACAGGCACTAATAACCAATACAAAAATTAAAAATACAGACAGCAATTTAAATTTCTGCATAAGAATACAATCTCCTTTACGTTAAAGTACTAAAATTTAATTTTGATTATGGTGAACATTTAGTTAACAACGGTTTGATTACATATTGGGAACATCTATGTTCAGGGAACAGCAAAATCAGACCACATGTATTCATCAACGAGGTCGATGGTTAGTAAATACATGCAGATGAGAAGGATACATGGCTAGCATTATACTGGATAGTTACGAGGAGGTGAAAAAACAGAGTGGTTCATTGAAAAACTAATGAATTTAGTCTAAATTTCATGTATGATATAATGGAGTTAATCTTTTGTAAACGAAATTGAGATAACTTGGATCTGTGTTGGGCTAACCTAGAGTAAAACAAGCAAGTTATTGATGGCTTATTATTCCTTAAAGATGCCCAGAAAAAGCTTGTCCCCATTAAGACTGGGTCCTGTCCTCGTGGAGACGGGGATATCCTCCCTTCTCAGAATATCCCAGAGTGGACTGGTCAAGAGTCGGGGCAAGCTTTTTCTGGCGAAGTATAAAAGAGAAATTCAAACAAAGGTGAGGCAACCAGATGGATACCATGGTAAAAACACCCATACAAAACAGTGTACAAAGTCCTGTAGCAAATGTTATGCAAAAAGAAGAAGCTATTCTTATCCGAGAGGATCAGGGTGGCATAACGCAATTGACTCTAAATCGACCAGGTAAATTCAACCCGCTTTCATCAGAGATGCTTTCGGCCCTTCAACGTGAGTTAGATGATATTGCCACGGACTCATCAGTGCGGGTAGTGGTGCTGGGGGCCAAGGGGAAAGCTTTTTCTGCTGGTCATGATCTAAAAGAGATGCGCTCCCATCCAGAGAAGGACTTTTATGATACACTCTTTCAACAGTGTAGTCGTATGATGATGAGTATCAACCAACTACCTCAACCGGTTATTGCCAAGGTGCAGGGCATGGCCACGGCCGCTGGCTGTCAGTTGGTAGCGGCATGTGATTTGGCTGTCGCTGCCGAATCAGCTCGTTTTGCGACGTCGGGTATCCGGTATGGTCTCTTTTGTTCCACACCTGCGGTGCCGGTTAGCCGCAATCTCTCTCGCAAACAAGCCATGGAACTTCTGCTAACAGGTGACTTTATTGATGCTGCTACAGCAGAGCGCCAGGGGCTGATTAACCGAGTAGTTCCAGCCAAACAGCTCGATGAGGCAGTACTCAATTATGCGAACGCTATCATGGCCAAGTCAGCGGTAGCCGTCTCCATAGGCAAGGAGATGTTCTATAAGCAGCTGGAAATGGGATTAGAGGAAGCTTATGCTTACGCAGGCGAAGTGATGGCCTGTAATATGATGGCTGATGACGCCCAAGAAGGCTTCTCTGCTTTCTTGGAAAAGCGCCAGCCCATCTGGAACCATGGTAATGGATGAGGGGACGAGGGGATGAGGGGATGAGGGGATGAGGGGATGAGTTTTCAGCTCATCTCCATGATCTTATTCATCTCCACCATCTTGTCATCTACTCTACCAGATCCACTGTAGCAAACATGCCTGGTGCTAGCAGCTTTTCGTCATCATCAGTGGGCCGGATAGTCACTTTGACGGTGCGGGTGCTTGCCTCTAATTGAGGTGCAATGCGGATGATTTCTCCCGCAAAGACTCGTTCGGGGTAGGCATTGACGCGTATGACGGCTGGCTGACCAACTGCCAACTGAGCCATTCGGCTCTCTTCGACAGGGATGGTTACGTTAACGTCGGTTGACATCAGCACCAAAAGTGGAACACCTGGCGATGCCATTGAGCCTCTAGTCGCATTTTTACTGATTACAATGCCGTCCATTGGTGCTGGTATGGACGCCTTGCTTAGTTGGAGGGTGCTCAAATAAAGCGCTGCTTCGGCCATTTCTACCTGGGCTTCGGCTGCAAGAATTTGTTCTTCCTTGGCCCCCTCCTGAAGGTTCTTTAATTGGGATTGGGCTTGCACCAATTGAGCATAAGCGCCAGCAATCGTTTCGACAGGTGTACCATCTAGAACTTTTTGATACTGAGCTTGAACAGCCTCAAGCGCTAGCGTAGCCTGCTCTAACTGCATACTCTGTGGCATCATAGCGATGCGAGGATTACCTTTGACTTCATTATAAGCAGCCTGGGCCGTACGCACAGCAGCCTCAGCTTGCCTAACTTGTGACTCGACAATCTGTATGTCTTCCGCAGATGGGCCATTAAGTGCTTCTTGGTAGGCTGTAGCCGCAGCGTTCACACTAGCTTGAGCAGCCTGTACATTGTCATCATCAACTAAGGTAAAGAGAAGATCAAGTTGGGCCTTTGCCCCCTTCAACCCAGCAACAGATTGGGCTTGTTGGCCGTCCAATAGGGAGCTATCTAAGCGAACCAATAACTCTCCCACAACGACCTTATCGCCCTCTTCCACGTTAATTTCTATCACTTTTGCGGGAATTTCTGGCACAATGGTGACGGTTTCATCTGCTTCGATTTCGCCATTGTATGCGCCTCGAGTGATTAGCTGAATGGTATCGGGTGCATCAGACTGGACTGCGGGTGTCTCTGACGAGGATTGGCCAGCGGTCGCATTCGTCTCTTCTACATTTGATGCGGTATTGGTTGAAGCCACTGAGGATTGGCTCTCCCCTTCAGCAGATTCGTTCAGATTCGTTGGTTGATACGTTTCCAGTTCAACAGGTGGCTCCTCAGCCTCACCACTCCCACCGGAAGGGAAATTACAGGCTGTAAGAACCCCTAAAAGAAGGCAAATAATAATCGCTCTACGGATAAGATGAGTGGAATATTTCCACATAATTGGGCGAAACGAGTGAGCAGGTAAATTGGGACACGCTTTTTCTGTACGCATCGAATAGAAAGTCTCCTATCATAGATATAGTAAGCAACTGAGTTTCCGTTCCCAGTAGTCAGGATGACAGTTCCCTCTACCTGAAAAGTCTAACATATTCCCAAAGCCAAAACCAAACAAAATTCAGACCCAATTAGAGGGGATCTTACTCAGATAATAATAATTATCATAAATTTCATAATAATTGACAGAGGAAGGTGACTGTGGTATCCTGTAACTCAGTATTGATCCTGAATCTTAAGTAGCATTTGTCTCAATAATTTGTTCTTGTATAGAAAAGTATAAAATCGACGCTGACAATATGGCCAAACTCTAGCTGATGGCTGATTAGCTGGAAGCATTTTTAAATAAATGGCTTTGAGGATGAATAGAGCGATTTGGGTGCTAAAGGACTATCAGAGAACCTACTGTGCATACGCTACGTAAACGAATCTTAGATATATTAAAAGAGAACAATGGTGCCACTGTTTCAACACTGGCAAAGGCGCTTGGTATGGCCTCTGTCTCTGTACGTCATCATTTAGATATCTTACAAGGTGATAATCTGATTTGTGTTGCTACTGTTGCACGTGAAGGAAATGTTGGGCGGCCCAAACAGATATATGGTTTAACAGAAGAAGCAGAGAGTCACTTCCCAGATAACTTTGGTGCGCTATCATCAAGTTTGGTTCGCCAACTAAAAGCAGTTCTGCCCCCAGAACAGCTCTGTCAGACCTTTCAAACGGTAGCTCGAGAAATGGCGGGAGAATTAGACGGATTAGATAAAGCAGATTTGGAGAAAGAGTCACCAGAAGAATATCTAGAGCGCATTGTCGACTTCCTCAATGCCAGGGGGTATCTTTCTCGTTGGGAATCTGTTGACAATGACGAACTTTCCGGCTACTTGTTGCATAAACACAACTGTCCTTACCTAGGAGTCTCCAGCGAACATCCGGAACTTTGCATGATGGATCAGATGCTTGTTGATGAGCTGGTTGGCTGTCAATGCCAGCGTACCCGTTCGATGGTGACGGACGGACATTGCTGTACCTATTTTATTCCCTTGGCTGATTTTGTCAATGATGACAAAGAGGTAGAATCAGGTACGCATCGGGCGACAAAAGCGTTAGAAAATGAAATGGCAATCAGCCATCGCAACGAATACCCATAAGGATTTGGTACACGAAACCGCATGAAGCCTGCACAATCAATTATTGGTTTTGACCAGCCTGTTGGCCAGCTTATACACCAAAAAAACGAGCATCTTGCAACGTCAAAACGGGAACGCAATCGTTATGGATCGATTGTAACCGAACCACCGCCGGATAGCTATCCAATTGAGCAGACATACGATAGTTATGGCCGCCGCATTCACTACATGCGGATTAGCTTGACGGATGCTTGTAACTTGCGCTGCGTTTACTGTATGCCAGAAAAGATGCAGTTTCGTCCCAAGGAAGAGCTCATGTCTGATGACGAGATTCTCTACTTGGTTAAGGTTGGGGCATCATTAGGTGTTAACAAGATCCGCCTGACGGGTGGAGAGCCGACGATTCGTCCTGGCATCGTGGACTTGGTACGCCAAATTGCAGAGACTCCCGGTGTAGATGATCTGGCCATGACCACAAATGCGATTTTGCTAGATAAGCTAGCAAAGCCGCTTGCACAAGCGGGTCTCTCGCGGGTGAATATTAGCATCGATACGCTGGATCCAGAGAAGTTTCATCGCATTACCCGATGGGGCCATATTGAAGACGTTTGGCGTGGCATTGATGCTGCAAGGGAAGCAGGCATGACGCCCATCAAACTCAACTCTGTTGTGGTCCGCAACTTTAACGAAGAGGACATGATTGATCTGGCTCGTTTAACCGTGGACCAAGATCTGGATATGCGCTTTATCGAGATGATGCCCTTTGGTGAAGTCAATGATTTTCAGCAGAGCAATGTGGTCACCTTTGAAGAGATGCGCCAAAAGGTTGAGGCGGTCTTTGGACCATTAGAAGAAGCAAGTTATGATTTCCTGGATCCGAGCCGTCCATTTCGCATACGGGGAGCAGTTGGGACATTGGGCTTTATTAGCAGCGTCACCGAGCCATTTTGCCAGGGTTGTGGTCGGGTACGGCTGACGCCTGATGGCAAGTTGCGTCTCTGTCTGCTGAGGGATGATGAGGTGGATCTCTTAACGCCACTACGCGATGGGGCCTCTTTTGAGGAGATGCGCACGTTAATGCGGGATGGCTCTTACCACAAGCCCTGGGGGCATAGTTTGGCAGATGGGGTCTTTGCAAAAGATCGGGTCATGAATCAGATCGGCGGCTAAGCCGAAAATTCTTAGCATTTCACAACAAACGATCTTACGTACACACTATAGATTCGGGTGTGACAACACCCAGTAGATTTAAGGAGCATAGAAAATGGAATCCGTAATGATTGAGGATGCAACCATCACTTTGACGGCCAACGCGGCAGAAAAGCTAGGAACAATATTGGATCAGAAGGGGTTGAAAGAGACTCATGGCCTGCGTGTCTTTGTAAAGGGCGGCGGCTGCGGTGGTATGCAGTACGGTATGACCTTTGATGATAATGTTGGTGAGGATGATCTGGTTCATGAGGAGCATGGCATGAAAGTCCTCGTTGATCCCACCAGCCTTTTTTATGTAAAAGGTGCCAGCATTGATTATCAAGATAGCTTAATGGGTGGTGGCTTCAATATTGAAAACCCAAATGCGGTTAGCTCTTGTGGTTGCGGCAGTAGCTTCCGCACAACAGAAAGCCACACTGGTGAGGCAATGCCCCAGAGCTGCGGACACTAAACGAAGGTTGAATGTATTGTCATGCTGAGTGGATAGTAGGCAGCCGCCCCGCCCACTATCCACTCGCTTCATTAACTTCGGTAATGCGCAACTTTGCAGACTCAATTTTGCGGAGAAATAGGCCAAAAGCTTTCTGAAAAGGCTTGGTGAGTTGCCCAAGTAATCGTTCAAAATTAAGTTGTTAAATTGTAGCAGGATTTATTTGTAATGCAGGTTCGTTGTCTGCACCTGTCACAGGCAAGATGCCTACGTTACAAATCCACAAGTTGTTTCTGCACGGTTACTAAGCGATTTATAACAGTTGGTAAGATAGATATTTATTTATATGAATAATGTTACTTCCACTTCTACAGCAGAATCATTAGAAACCCGTATCCAGACTGTGCTAGATGGATATCGCCCTACTCTCTACATGGATGGTGGAGACGTTGAAATTCTTGAGGTGGATGAACAAGGGATTGCCCATGTAAAGATGTTGGGCGCCTGCATCGACTGCCCCATTAGCCTGCTGACTATGAAGCTTGGCATTCAGCGACTGCTCAAAGAGAATTTTGAGGAGATCACTGGTATCAATGCCATTACTGATATCGATATTTCCGCACTATATAATCGGACTGCTCCGTCCGACGTTTGATCGACTCCCCCACAAACCAAAATAGAATGACGCCTAAAATAAGATGAGGTCTGAATCATGCCCAATCCATTTGGCGCGCCTGAAGTAAGTGTGCAAGAGGTCAATCAGAAGCGTATTGCTGCTGAGCCTCAGCTCCTTGTCGACGTTCGTGAAGCCCAAGAGTATGGTGTCCGTATTTCTGGAGATGATGTTGTGATGTTGCCTCTTAGCGAACTTGCCGCTCGCCAACTAGAATCAATTCCAGAAACACTTTCTGATAAAGAACAGGAGGTTGTGATCTTCTGTCATCACGGAATGCGTAGTGCTCAAGCCACCATGTGGTTCATGCAACAAGGGTGGACAAATGTAAAGAGTATGGATGGTGGAATCGATGCTTGGGCGAATGAAGTTGATCCCTCTATCGGTACTTACTAGTGAAGCTACGCCTCAAACCGACAAGAAAATGGGACGCGGACGGGTCAGGATGAATGCGGATTTTCTGTTGGTTCAGTGAAAACTTGACTCATTTGTTAAGTTTTTCCTATATGACAGTTCCTAATCAGTCAATATGAACGCTGCGTTAAATTTCATAGTCTTATTGTAGTATTGTAGACTGGTGCCTGCCCAAGAAACCGAACACGGCTGAATATAATTATTATCAAATATTTGATAATAATTGCCCTTGGCGTATTGGGCATGATATAATCGGCAAATCATTTCAGCATAAATTAATCAATTTGCGTGAATAGCTTGGTTGTTCCGCAGGAGGGATAATGAGAGTTCTCTTAGTCAATCCAAAGTTTCGTCTGCCCATTGATACCCGCACCACACCCCACTTGGGGCTAGCATATTTAGCAGCCGTGAGTGAAAAACGCGGTGATGAGGTCATCATCTATGATTGTGATGTAGAGCAAAAGCCAATCACTGAATTTGTGCAGGAGTGGCAGCCGCACCTCGTCGGCATCACAGCCAACACACCTCAGGTCAAGCAAGCATGGCGTACAGCAAAAGCCATCAAAGAGGTCTATGATTGTCCCATTGTTTTGGGGGGGCCCCATGTCAGCGTCCTGCCAGAAGAAAGCTGTGAAAAACCCTACATTGATATTGTGGTACGTGGCGAAGGTGAGGATGCGTGGATAGACATTAGCCAACGGCTCGAAACATTTTTAGCAGATCAACCCGCCTACTCTACTCAAGCGTTTATGCACTCTGAGAATGAAGTCTTCGATGACTGCATGGGCATTACGTGGAAAACCAGTGATGGCCAGATTCACAACAACCTAGATCGTACGCCCATCGCCGATCTTGATAGCTTACCATGGCCTGCATACCATCTCTTCAAGATGGAACACTACACGAATCTCCAGCCCGCAACTGACAATGTAGACGGTGCCCGCAGCTTTAGCATCCTCACCAGTCGAGGTTGCCCTTATCGATGCACCTTCTGTAGCCAAAGCATCATGCCCATTAAGTGGCGAAGCCGCAGTCCAGAGAGCGTTATCGCCGAGTGGAAGCATTTGGTGGAAGATATGGGTGCCCAGGAGATTGGTATCCTAGATGATAGCGCCAATATTCGGGTCAAACGCATGGAAGAGCTGGGCCACATGCTTGTTGAGAACAATCTGAACCATGTGCCTTGGATTTTCGTCAACGGCATTCGGGCAAACTTGGCCAGCAAAGAGCTGCTTACGCTTCTTAAGCAAGCGGGCCTCAAGCGTACAGCCTTTGGGGTAGAAACGGGGGATGAGGAGATTCTTAAGACTATTGACAAAAAGGTCGATCACGATACCATCCGTTGGGCCTTCAAAAACGCCCAAGAGATAGGTCTGGAGACCATCGCCTTTTTGATTATCGGCTTGCCTGGTGAAACAAAGGAGACAATGCAGCGGACCATCGATTTTGCCATTGAACTCGATCCGCTGATTGCCAACTTCTCTATGATGACGCCGTACCCTGGTACCAAGGTCTATGAAATCGTTAAACGCCAGGGACGCTTTCTCATCAACGATTGGGAAGATTACGTCTTCTTTGAGCAGAAGGCCCGCTATGAGATGGGTGAAATGACGGCTGAATTGGTGGAAGAGATGTATCGCAAAGCCTACCGCCAGTACTATCTGCGCCCTTCACCGATTATTCGTCGTTTGAAGACGGTCGATTTTTGGATGAACCTGCCGCGCAATGTGCGGATTGCACTCCGCACCTTCCTCCCGAAGAAAGAGAAGGCTGGATTGCGCAAAGCCATCGAAGCCGAAGGGGCCATTTAATGCGTATTATTCTTGCCAGTCCAGAGGCGAAAGTCTGGAGTTCACGCAAACATATTCCTCTGGGTATTGGATACTTAGCTGCTGTCCTGCGCGAAGGTGGTCATGATGTACTGATCTTTGACGCGGCTGTCGAAGATGTAGAGGTTGATTATTATATTGAGCGGGCTGAAGAGCAAGGCCGCCCCTATGACCTGATCGGTATTACGGCCACAACGCCCTTAATCCAGGATGCTTGGGAAATGGCCCAGCTCTGTAAGCAAAAGGGATTAACGGTTGTTCTGGGTGGGCCCCATCTCACCATCATGCCCTATGAGTCGTTGGAAGCGCCTCATCACGAGTATGTAGATTACGTCTTTAAAGGAGAGTCGGAATACAGCTTTTTGGAATTAGTCAATGTGCTGGAGGCGGGAAAGCAACCCGGTGTTCTTCCTGGTATTCACTTCCGCCGTGAGGATGAGATTGTAGCCAGCCCCGAAAGCCCTATGATCCCAGATTTGGACGCGCTCCCCTTCCCTGCCCATGATCTCTTTAAGATTGATCGCTACGCCAATTTGCAGCCCTTGACTGATGGATTGGATCCGAATGCCCGTAGTTTCACCATTTTGACCAGTCGGGGATGTCCTTACAAGTGTACCTTCTGCTCTAAGCCAGTAACGGGTGATACATGGCGCGCCCGCTCTGTCGAGAGCGTGGTTCAGGAGTGGAAATGGCTAGTCAATGGGCTAGGGGCCACTGAAATTGGCCTCACCGATGATATCTGGAATCTAAAGCTGCCTCGTGCCAAAGAGATCTGTCGCCGCTTGGTTGAAGAAGGGTTGAATACGGTTCCCTGGACAACCGTCCACGGTATGAAGGTCAACCACGGCGATTTGGAGCTATATCAGTTAATGAAGGCAGCTGGTTGCAAGCGGGTTGGCTTTGGCGTAGAAAATGGTGATGAGCAGATGCTGCGCAATGTCATCCAAAAAGGGCAGACCGTGAATATGGTGCGGGAGGCATTTAAGAATGCCAAAGCTGCTGGTCTTCAGACCATGGGCTTCTTCATATTTGGCATGCCGGGCGACACCGAAGAGACTATGGAGAAGACCATTCAGTTGGCGCTGGAACTGGACCCCAAATTGGCCAACTTCCTGCTGGCAGCCCCCTTCCCTGGTACAGCCATGTATGACATGATTCAGGAGGGCGGCCAAGTCTTTGCCGATAGCTGGGGAGATTATGCAATCCACGAACAGAAAGCCCGCTTTACCATGAACAAGGATTACGACCCAGATCTCGTTATCCAAAAGTGGCGGGAAGCCTATCGACGCTTCTATCTTTATCGGCCAGAGCGCGTCTGGGAGAAGATGACCTTTAAGGAGAACTGGACCAATCTGCCCAACACCATCGCTCAAGCCAAACGTTTCTTTATTGGGGAAAAAGATCAGACTGAAGGCGTGGCAGCAGATAAGGTGATGGCTTAAGGTCGAAACTACTTAAATATTCAGAGAGTTATACTTAGGTCATTTTGAAACCGGATCTGAGTATACAAAGAGGAAAATGAACAACGGTAAACGGCATACACTTCTAGGAAGAGGCGTATGCCGTTTTTGATTCGTATCTAAACACAACCAGGAGCCAATCATGTCCCAACCCGACCATATCATCGGTCTCAACATCGACCTACCGTCACGAGATGAACTCCCTGAAGATTTGCAAAAATACTTTAACGTCTGTGAAGAAAAGCTTGGCATGATACCCAATGTGCTGGCCGCCTATACTCACAACCCAGATCAGCTACGGGCATTTTCTCGCTTTTATAATACGCTCATGCTTGGTGAGTCAGAGCTAAGCAAGTTGGAGCGAGAGATGATCGCTGTCGTCGTCTCCAGCCACAATTACTGCTTCTACTGCCAGGTGGCCCACGGTGCCACAGTGCGAGAATATTCAGGCGATCCCAAATTGGGTGAACTGATGGTGATGAACTACCGGGCAGCAGATCTCTCTGACCGACACGTAGCCATGCTCGACTTTGCCGTCAAAATTACCCAGGAGTCCTACAAAATTGTGGAAGCCGATCGTCAGGAATTGCGAGACGCCGGTTTTTCAGAGAGCGCCATTTGGGACATCGCCAACATCGCTGGGTTCTTCAACATGACCAATCGAGTTGCCAGCGCAGTCGATATGCAGCCGAACCAAGAATATCATGCGATGCATCGGTAGTGCGCATCCGCAAACGTTCTCTAAAAGACCTTGTGAGTAGAAGTCATTGTAGCCGATTCGAATTTAGGTGAAATAAAAATCATATACGCAATGTTACAAACGACAGTACTGCTCAAATAGCTTCTTATCGCTTCCCTTCCATCTGGCATATAGCCCAGCAAGCTTGACCAACGGCTCGATGATCCGGATAGGCCCTGGGAGATTGGTATCGCTGATATCCAGCAAAACACCCGTATGGGTAAGCCGTTTGGGCATGCCGGACGCAGTTGTGAGGCCATCCTCAGCTAGACCATAAACGATCTGTAGGAACTGTTCAAATCCCCGAAACCCTGGCGTAACCGTTACCCGAAAGGTTATCTCCTGCTCTGTGGCATTGGCATAGCCGTGAACGATACCTGGTTCAATGGTTGCACTTTGGCCTGATTCAATATATACCTTCTCCTTGCCTCTGTGGATCTGGAGCGTTCCATCAACGGCTTCAAATGTCTCGGTCACTTGGGTATGATAGTGAAGGGCGCTGCTCCCTCCCGGTTGTAGCTCGACCTCAACAACCGTCCTCTGGTCATTGGTTTCGCTACTCAGTTCAATAAAGGTAAGCCTATCTCCTACAATGGGATTTGAAATTGTTCTTGTGTTCGTTCGCGTGGATCTAGTCACTAATGAACCTCTCCACGCTCAATCGGCGACTCACAAAGCACGTTGATGAGTGCTTGCTGCCCATTGCGCGCCGCTTCAATCGAGCGGGTTAACGCTGCGGGCAGTTCATCCGCTGTGGTAACGCACTCTCCATGCCCACCAAACGCCTCCACAATTTTGTGAAAAGAGGGCTGGAAGCCAAATCCGGTTAGGGGTGGTTCGGGCTCTTCCAAATCAGCATACCAACGATTGGTGTGGTTGGCAACCGTTGCCCATTTGCCGTTGTTGTAGATCACCGTGATGTAAGGTAGTTGCTGGCTTGCTGCCACAGAATGGGCCGATGTTGGATTCCCGAAATAGTAACAACCGTCGCCCGTTGCAACCAGCGGGATCCTGGACCGATCGGCCAACCTCAACCCCAGGGCTGTCCCTAATCCCCACCCAAGCCAACCTGCATTGGAGATGCCGACGTGTTGGCCTGGCTCAGCCGCGTCCAGATAATCCGAGTCCAAGTCGAACTCGCGGAGGGTAATTATCTCTGGATTCGCTGAGGCAGCTTCTGCAATACAGTAAGAGATCCAGCCGAAGTTCAGCTCGCCCGTCTCTTGAGCCTTTTTGATGGGCTGGGCGCGCTTGGCAGATTTAGCCATGCGGATTTGGGTGGCCCAAGCAGTGCGAACATCCGCCATAGATTGGTCCGGTGTATCTGAAGCATAATGCAGTGCTTGGATAAACTCAACCGTCCCAGAAGTCACATACGCATCTGACCGGTACCCCCTGCGTGGGTAGCGCTGAAAGACAGGATCTGGCCCGATATGAACGACCCGGCAATCCTCTTTGGGCTGAGCATGGAGCGGCATGTAGGGGACATCTGTCTCTAAGCTAATGATTAAGTCCGCATCAGGAATGGCCGCATGGGGATTGATGCCCAAGAAGAGCGGGTGCTCTAGCGGAAAATGGAGATTTCTCGGCAGCAACGACGCAACTGGTACGGTCCGCTCTTCAGCTAAAGCTTGCAGCGCTGGCAGGATTGCGTGATCCCGGGCAGTGCCGCCCGTCACGATGAGCGGGAGCCGGGCTTCGTTGAACCATTCTGAAACCTGGGCTACGCTGGCCGGATCCGGTTGAGGCACGCTAATCGGTGTCGGCGGCGTTACCCGTTCAGGGAGTTCAAGCTCTCGGTCTACTGCCTCTGGCACAAAAGTCAGATAAACAGGACCGGGGGGATAGGCAGTTGCCATGGTCATGGCCCGTTGGAGAATTAGATCGATTTCGACCACGCTATCAGTAGAGATGTGGTAGTCCCATTTGGTGTGCTCTCGCACCATACCTGCCTGATCAAACATCTCTTGGCCCCAGTGGATAAAGCCAGGCTTGGATGTATGATCGTACGCCTCAGTGGTTGGTGCACGCCCGGCAACCACAATAAGGGGTACCTGGGCGCGATTCGCGTTGATCATCCCCATGAGTGCGTTGGCCGTCCCGACCGTGGTGTGGACAAAGACAACTTGGGGCTTGCCTGTAGCCAAATAGTAGCCATAGGCCATGTGGACACCAGTATTCTCATGAGGCATGGTCATTGGGATTGGCACTTCCTGGCCAATGGTTCCAGCCTGCTGAAAGCGGCTAAAGCTACCAATAATGGGTGGAAAGTCGGTACCCACATTGCCAAAGATGTAATCCACACCGAGCTGTTTGAGGCCGCGGAGGAGCGCGTCGGCGCCATTCATTCTGATTCGCTTAGATGGTGGCATAAACAAGTCCTTAGACTATCGGTTTGCAAACCAAACTCTATACAGCTGCACAAGATCATGGTTTGATGATGATTCATCCATCGCGGCTAAATCGCACAGCGGATGATGGAAAAGCTTTCGCCCCCGTCGTAATTTAACGATAACGCCATACATGTCATCAATCATCTCAATGCCATGTACTTTGATCCTATCACCCACTTGAAGAGGGCCGCGCGCTATCATCTCGTCTACTGTCGCAGCGAAGGGAAAATCTAAATGCTGCAACAGGTGTTCCTCCCAGGCTTGCAAGTCAGCCATAATATCCCCGGGCGGGATACCCTTTAGTATTTGGTTGATGTCTCGGCCTTCTTCACCTAGGTGCAAATAGCGAACATGCACTGCTCGACGCTTCTCCGCTTTTGCCGCATCACGAGTGCGATCTCGCGCTTTTGCCGTATTAAGCCATTCAAACCCAAATCCATACTCAGTCCAACTATATCCCTGCTCCTCACAAAGTTCGATATAGGCATCAGGTATCGCGTCAATCGTTATGCTGTCAAACATAACCAAGGCTGAGCCGGCATCTAGATAAAGCTCTTTGACGCGGCCCTGCCAGCCACTCATGTTATGTTCGGTTTCCTCATCAATAAACCCATCTTTGACACAGACGGAATCATCTATTTTGGGAGGGTTTGTTTTGGAATAACTTGTCATAATTTTCCCTTAAGCCATCTCGGCTAACTTCACTAGTCGATAAAGCATTTCATTCAGTGGGGCCTCCATCCCAACTTGCTTGGCCCTTTCTACCACGGCACCGTTGAGCGAATCCACTTCGGTACGCCGACCAGCCAACAGATCCTGCAACATAGAGGGCTTGTGGTTGGCGTGCTCGTGACAAGACTTCTCGATTGTACTGTGGACCCTATCTTCATCGACGTTGACTTGGTTCGCTCTGGCTGCGGCGCACGCTTCCGACGCAACGGCGTTGGCCAGGGCCAGCGACGCTGAACTCTGCACCAACGTACCCGGCGTTGCACGAGTAATCCCGCAGATGGCATTCAGTGCGACGTTGAAGGCCACTTTCTCCCAGATACCAACCCACACGTCGGGGTCAATGATCGTCACCACGCCTGCCGCCTCAAACGCACCATGTACTTTGTCTAGGAACGGCGTCTTTTGTCCGTCAGCAAGCATCAGCGTGGTTCTGCTGCGACCATGAGAGGCAACTCGGCCTGGGCCAAGAAAATCGGCTGGAGAATCGGTCATGCCAATGATGATGCGGCCATGGGGAACAAAATCGGCGATCCTCTCTAAGTTTCCCAGCCCATTCTGTACGCTCAAGACATGGGTCGAGTCATCAATTAGATGTTGAGCAGCGGCTAACGCAACCCGAGTGTGAAAAGTCTTGGTGAAGACAATCAGCAGATCGGCAATATCGGTCGCTTCTTCTGGTCTCAGAGCAGGTAAACGAATTGTATACTGACCGTCATCCAAGTCGAGATGAAGACCCGTATGATTAATGGCATCGATATGTTCTTGATTGACATCGAGCAGTTGGACGTCCAATCCAGCTTGGGCAAATCGCCCACCAAATAGTGAGCCCATTGCGCCCGCGCCTAGAATAGTGATTTTCATATTTTTCATCCACTCAATATATCTTCGCAACAGGCAGTCTTTGAACAGACCAACCTTTAAGAAATCTTACCCTGTTTTATTGAGAAAGTATACCCAAAGTCTCTAAACGTTATACGCAGTACCCTACCCATCCATTCTGCACACCAAAATCATCATCTATAACGAAGACGTCCAACCCATTGGATCGTTTTGCTCTTGGCTGGAGTTTTCATATTTCGAACGTGCTAGGTTCTGTTGACAATTCAGAGGAGCAGTGAGGTATGAGTCGCTCAAGAGAGCTATTTCACATATCTGCTCAAATTACCTATGAATTGTATTAGCGTATCATAGGAATTATATTTGCAATTGCTCGCAAGGCCAATTGACTGAGCTTATTTTTGGCTTTTTCATACAGAGCTAGAGGGTTATTGTATCCTCAGGCCAAATGTCAACAGAACCTATCAAGGTCAGCTTATAGGAACAACGGAAACGCGCCTTTTGCTGGTCGAAGAAAAAGTATTGCTTGCAACTGTTGCTATGCAAAATACCACAAATCGCTATTCCGAGCGTCTGAGCTGGGCGATGAAGACACTCGGTTGTCGTTTAGGTATCATGGCCAACTTTTATCCAACTCAGCTAGACATCCGCTTTTTCCGAGCATAGAAGGCGCTTGATGAATGCGCAATGGGACTGGGTACTCTACTTTTCTGCACCAGAGCTAATCTATCCTCGGTCCAATCCGTTCCTGTCCCAATCCGCTGTTGTGTTCCACTGCAAGCAGGCGAACCCTTCAGCTACACCATCAACGTGGGCAATGCCGGACCGTCTCCCACCAACAACGTAGTGGTCCAGAGTATGCTGCCGCTAGGCGTCTTGCTGGTCGAGTTGCCCACATTTTGCACCTCAGTCCAAACCACCGATCCCGTTGGTGAGCATCTAAGCATCACCTGTCATCTAGGCAGCTGGATGGAGGGGAGGCCCAGGAATTAACCATCCATGTAGCCCTGGATGGGACCATTCATCCTGGCAATCTGCCGTCTGTGCTAGACTAGTGGAAGTGGTGCCAGACGGCACCACCTTCAACGCCCAAGCCAGCACCCCAGGCTGGAACTGTGCCGACGGCGTACCTGCAGGAACGGTCTGTACTTATGATCTCTACGTGTCTCCCAGCGGCGTTCTTCAAATCATCAACTTTGGTCTGACCGTAGACACCTTTGTTACCAGCGGAGAGCGCACCACCAACGCCGTCGCTCTGGAAGATGATGGCCTCGACCGCAACCGGGCCAATAACACCAACGAAATGGAGGTGCTGATTGTCATGCCGGTGCGACAGCTCTTTCCGATTATGAGGTGGTAGTAAATCGGTGTTTACTCCTCTGGTAGAACTTCAATACTTGTTCCTGGCACGTAGCCTTCAGAGGAAATGGTCTGGGGTTCTGGGTCTGTCTTCTGCCCGGCTTTGGTCTTGGCCAGGGCTTCTATCGTCTTTTCCCCGGCAAATTTACGCCTAGGGCGGGCTGGCGCCGATTTGACGACGAGCTCTTCCTTCTTAGGAGGCGTATGAATGGTGCGGTTTCCCACATAGATGCCTAATCCAATGAGCAAAAGCGGCCACCAATTGAGGAGGGCTGACCTTTCCCCTTCCTGTCCGAATCCATTGAGTGAAAAGACAAAAATGCCAAAGATCCCCAAAATCGCTGCAGGAATGAGAGACCACCAGCGATGGGTTGTGCCACCCAAGTAATATAGCCCTAAAAAGACCCCGCCCATACCAATAAAGAGAATGCTGCCCAGGGTTTCAGCGCGTTCAATAAAGCTACTCAACATGACCACTGCTCCGATAACCAGCATAAAGCCGCCAGGAATTACAGTCCACCATCGCTCTTGGCGTTTCAGCAGATAGATATGGAAAAAGGCCACTGCCAGGCCCACAAAGAGCAGCCCGGCATTCACCCGCCCATCAACCGATTGAATGGTGCTAAGGAAGGTCATGACGCTTAGGGAAATGAGCGTCCATGCTGGAATCAACCGCCACCAATTTTCCTTGGCAGCGGCATAAGTGCCAAAGAAGACAAAGCCAGCCAGAAAGAGCAATGCGGTTAGTAGGTACTGGGCCGTCGGCTCAAAGCGCGCCAGCAACCCCAAATTAAAGATGAGCAGAAGAAGACCGGTTAGGCAGAGACCACCGGACCAGATCAGCTTACTGTAGAGTGGATTGGACATAAATTAGATAGCTTTCGTTACCTTAATCGATGAGTGCATCACCTTACTCAGATAATCTCTATTGTAATATAGATACGATGAATGGTTGTAACGGTTTCACAGAAGAATAAACCTATCAGTAAGTCAAATTCTCTGCACGGCTTTTTCAGGTTGACTTAGGTCGAAACGCGAGTTACAATCCTAGCTTAACTGGGCAAAAACGTTTGGTGAGGAAAAACATCGATGGCCAGAAAAAGCCTGCCCCCATGAAGATGGGGAATCGCCTCCCTTCTCGAAATTCCCAGAGTAAATTGCTCGAGAGTCGGGTTAAGACTTTTCTGGCGGAGTATATGTGTAAACTTACGAACGAGAAATAAAACCAAATGAAAGATCTATCGGGTACTCGAGATGACAGTGTCGAATTTTTTGGTTTTATATGATCCTGAGTCCTTAAGTATTCGTAAACTTAAAATCCAATCCTGTGTCGGCAATTGCAAACACAATCGGAGAAACCCACATGCCCCAACCCAGCCAAGCCGCTCTCCCCGACGGCCTCATTGCCATCGTCAAGCGTGATTGCCCTACTTGTGTCCTCATTGAACCTGTTCTACAACAGATTGCATCTCAGAAGACCATTTCCGTCTACACTCAGGATGATCCGACTTTCCCCAGTGCAATGAATCCGGTGGATGATACAGATTTAGCCATCTCCTATCAGTTGGATATTGAGACGGTTCCCACTCTTTTACGCATTGAGGATGGGGTTGAACGGGCGCGCATCATTGGCTGGCATCGTGACCAGTGGAATGAGTTCACTGGCTCACAGGGATTGGGGACTGAGCTGCCTGAAATGCGACCTGGCTGTGGTTCCCGCTCTGTAGAACCGGGTGTGGCTGAGGCATTGGCGCAACGCTTTGGAGACAGTCGTCTTCAGGCCCGACGAGTGGTCTTGGCACCACTAGAAGACGATGTTGAGGCATGTTTTGACCGTGAGTGGAGTGACGGTCTGCCAGTGGTCCCACCAACCGAAGAGCGGGTGGCCCGCATGTTATCTGGCACTCAACGCCAAGCAGAAGAGATCATCGGCGTGATTCCGCCCAACCAAGCAGAATGTACAGTGGAGAAGGTAGCCATCAATGCGGTCATGGCAGGTTGCAAACCCGAATATTTGCCTGTGGTGATTGCTGCAGTGGAGGCTGCGTGCATCGATGAGTTTTGTATGCACGGCGTTTTGGCAACGACCTACTTCTCTGGTCCTATTGTGATGGTCAACGGCCCCATTGTAAAGTCAATTGGCATGAACTTTGGCATCAATGCGCTGGGACAAGGCAACCGAGCCAATGCCACCATCGGACGAGCGCTTCAGTTGGTCATCCGCAATGTGGGTGGGGGGAAACCAGGTGGGGTGGATCGAGCAGCGTTGGGCAACCCTGGTAAGTATACCTTCTGCTTTGCCGAGAATATGGAGAATACATCCTGGCAGCCCCATTCAGTTCAGCAAGGATTTAAAGAAGAAACGTCAACCGTTACCCTCTTTGCTGGCAATGGCGTACAGCCCATTATGGATCAACTCTCCCGCACACCAGAATCACTGGCCCGTACCTTTGCGGCCTCTCTGCGCTCTGTGGGCCATGCCAAGCTTGCTCCGGCTGGCGATGTGCTTTTAGTCGTCTCCCCAGAGCATAGCCGGACCTTTGAGGCTGGTGGCTGGAGTAAAAATCGGCTAATCGACGAGTTGATGGCACTGCTCCAACTGCCGACAAGTGACCTCGTACGCGGTGTCCATGGCATTGCAGAAGGTCTTCCCCCAGCCATCGCCGAAACCCATGAGACGCGTCCCAAATTTCGCCCTGGTGGTCTCACTGCCGTTCGGGTTGGGGGGACAGCGGGTATGTTCTCGGCTATCATCAGTGGGTGGGCGTCCAGCGGCGAAAGGGGTAGTCAGCCGGTGATAAAGGCAATTTGAGAATTGAGGGTTGACGATTGACTAATCGACCATCAGCAAAAAACATAAAGGAACTCTCTTATGTCCAAATCAACTGTTCTTCTCGATCCAACTGATGAGCGGATCCCAACTCAACGACAGCGTAACCCGCGCCCGAGCTCTATAAAGGGGTTGACTGTGGGACTACTGGATATCTCCAAACCCCGTGGCGATCTATTTTTGAATGAAATTGCCAGTGCGCTTCAAGGTGAGGGGGTAACGGTTCAGCATTATCAAAAGCCAACATACGCCAGAGTTGCTCCTATTGCACTCCAACAACAGCTAGCAACGGAATGCGATGTGGTCATCGAGGCGCTAGCCGATTGAGGATCCTGTACAACGTGCAGTGTGCACGACATAACCAATTTAGAGAGCCGAGGCATTCCAGCCGTATTTGTGGCCTCAACCGAGTTTATTCCGGCAGCCCGCAGTCAGGCTGAGGCGCTGGGATTTAACCCAGCATCTGTCTTTGTTCCCCATCCAATCCAGGATCGCAGTGATGAGGAGATCAAGGCGTTGGCCAAAGAGGCATTAGGGGCCATTCGGAAAGCGGTTCAAACCGATTTGTAAGAACAAATAGAATAATTAATTGTTGAATTTGCGAATTGTTGAATGATTAATGAGGATTGTGGAGTCCACCTAATATCTGGAGCCTATTCGCCTCTGGCGTTTCATTAACTATTCACAAATTCAACTACTCACAAATTATACTCAGCTCCGTTTTAAAACGACCGCAGTATAATTATTAGTTACTCAGCTTATTCTGAGTAACCACCATCAATTCAACTTATGTCTATTGATCTGGCACTCAAACCTGAACAGCTTTACACGACCTGTGATCTCTCGGATTGCGGGTTTGATACGACTGATGATCTGGAAACGCTAGAAGATTTTGTTGGTCAAGAACGAGCGGTGGAAGCATTAGAGTTTGGCGCAGATATAATGCGCCAGGGGTACAATATCTTTGTCCTAGGTTCGCCGGGAACTGGGCGTCATACCCTAGCCCGAGGGATTGTTACCGAGCGGGCATCTCAGGAGGATACGCCCAGTGACTGGTGTTACGTCAACAACTTTGACCAACCGTACCGTCCTAAAGCGCTTCGTTTGCCTGCTGGAAAGGGGCGTACCTTCCAGCAGGATATGGAGCGGCTGATTGACGATCTCCAAACGGATCTGGCAACCGCCTTGGATAGTGACGAGTACAATACCCGCCGTCAAGTGTTGGAAGCCGAATTTCGCGAACGTCAGCAGACCCTACTCAATGCGCTGAGGGAAAAGGCCCAAGGCAAAGAATTAACCTTGCTACGAACGCCAGCGGGCCTGGCGATTGCACCGGTGCGGGATGGCAACGTCGTATCGGGGGAAGATTTCCAGAAGCTGCCCGAGGATGAACAGAAGAGCATCCAAGCAGAGGTCGAGGTATTGCAGACAGAGCTTCAGGAAATTTTGCAGCAGGTGCCGCGTTGGGAGCGAGAGTTACGGGGCCAGATACGTGAACTCCGTCGTGAGGTTACTAGTTTTGTCATTGCGGACTCTATGGGAGATTTACGTGTGACGTACGCGAATCTGCCCGATCTACTGACCTATCTGGATGCCGTTCAAAAAGACGTTTCTGATAATCTCAGTGATTTTCTGGTAACAAAGGAGGATGGCAGCGGAGAGGCCAGTGGCCCAGTTCCGTCCCTTGCCTCAACGAATCAGAACCCCTCTCTGATGCTGCGTCGCTACCAAGTCAACGTGCTGGTGGATTGCAGCGAAAGCTCGGGCGCACCAGTACGCTTTGAGAGCAACCCTACCTACCTTAACCTCATTGGTCGGGTTGAGCAGATGGCTCAGATGGGTGCGCTGATTACGGATTTTACCCTGATTAAGCCAGGCCAACTGCATCAGGCCAACGGCGGCTACATACTTATTGATGCTCGAGAGCTTCTGACCCAGGCCTATGCGTGGCAGGGGTTGAAGCGCGCGCTCCAGTATCAGGAAATACGCATCGAATCGCCCACTCAGATGCTGAATTTGACCAGTACAGTTACGTTGGAGCCAGAGCCAATCCCCCTCTCTGTCAAAGTGATTCTGCTTGGGGATCGAAACCTCTATTACATGTTAGCGGCTGCTGACCCAGATTTCCGCTCTCTCTTCAAAGTGCAGGCCGACTTTAGTGACACATTTGACAGAACTGCCGAGAGCCAACTGCTTTACGCCCGCATGATCGGAACAATTTGCCGACGAGAGGGGCTCTGCTGTCTGACCCAGGATGCAGTAGAGCGAGTCATCGAGTATAGCGCCCGACTGGTCTCCGATTCGGCCAAGCTGACAACCCACATCCAGTCCATTGTGGACCTACTAGAGGAGGCTGATCACTGGGCCAGCAAAGACGGAGCACAATGTATCACTGGTGCCCACATCCAAGGTTCGCTGGATGCCCAGGTACGTCGAGTAGACCGCATCAATCGGGAGATGCAAGAGCAGGTGCTGCGGGAGACCATTCTGATCGATACCGATGGTGAACAGGTTGGGCAGATCAATGGGTTGGCCGTCTTGGGGCTTGTAGGGTATGCTTTTGGCAAGGCATCCCGCATTACAGCCCGAGTACGCATGGGCAAGGGCGAGGTTCTAGACATTGAGCGAGAAGTGGCCATGGGCGGCCCAACTCATACCAAGGGCGTGCTAATTCTCTCTAGTTTCTTGGGCGCTCGATACGCGGTTGATCATCCGCTTTCCCTTGCAGCCAGTTTGGTCTTTGAGCAATCCTATGGTGGCGTGGATGGGGACAGCGCCTCTTCAACAGAACTTTATGCACTGCTTTCGGCCATTGCGGAGATTCCCATCAAACAGTCTTTGGCCGTGACAGGTTCAGTCAATCAGTATGGCCAGGTGCAGGCCATTGGCGGCGTCAATGAGAAGATTGAAGGGTTCTTTGATCTCTGCAACGCCAGGGGATTGACGGGAGAGCAGGGTGTATTGATTCCTATTGCCAACGTCAAGCATCTCATGTTGCGAGAAGATGTGGTTAATGCTGTAACGAATGGTGACTTTCACATTTATGGCGTAACAACCATTGATGAAGGGATTGAAATTCTAACGAGTGTACCGGCTGGTGAAGCCGATGAAGACGGGATTTACCCAGAGGATACTGTAAATCGTCGTGTAGCGGATCGCTTGGCAGATTTTGCCCACAAACGTGCTGAATTTGATAGGTCAAACGAATGAACCAACATACAACCTTAAATGTTTCATCAGTGTCGGCTCTCCTCCCAGAGGCACCGACCAAGCGGGTTCTTGTAGCCCTGGATGCCTCTCCGCAAAGTTTGGCGGCATTGGAGGGTGCGGCAAGCTTGGCTCGTCTGCTTGATGCAGAAATTTTAGGCGTCTTTGTAAAGGATACGGATCTAGAGCGCCTTTGTTCTCTGCCCTTTAGCAAGGAGATTGGTGCATACTCATCAACGGCGCGAGCACTCTCTCAATTCTGTATCAGCCGAGAATTTCATGCGCTGGAGGAGGCAATTCGTGCGGCCTTACAACAGGCGGCAGGTCGATCGAGAGTACCTTGGTCGTTACACGTCACTCAGGGAAATGTTACCGGTGAATTGCTCCAAGCTGCTCAGGAAGCAACTGTTTTGAGTCTGGGTAGAAGTGGTTGGTCTCAGCGTCGCCAATTTGGCTCGACAGCCAAAACAATTCTGAGCAAAACCACTCAACCTATTTTACTACCCGCTCTTGGGTCCAATCGATTCTCTCGTCAGGATAATATTAAGGAGATCAAGGTCATCTATACGGGAACGGCTGCTGCCGAGCGGGCACTTAACCTGGCGCGTCAATTGGCTGATGAGAGCGGACGTACGTTGGTTATCTATACCATGTCATCACAGCCACCAACGGTGCCGCATTCAGGAAGAACAATCGTCGAAGTGAGTGAGCGCATATCTAGTTCTCAGATGATTACCTTTTTGGAGCGAAGAGAGGCTGGGGTGACGGTTTTGCCCGATGTGGAGAGTCGATTGACGGCTTCGCTGATTGACGTGGTTTTGGATCCGGTTTTATTGGTTGCGTAACGATTGAAGTGATGGAATAAACGTAATTGCTCTACCAACCACTAGTCCCTGGATCTCCTTTAAACGGCCCCACAATTTCATCTGTAATCCATCCGCCATAAAAACCGCCCGCTTGAGGACGAACCCGCTTACCATCAACGTAGCACTCAACTCGTCCTGGATAAAAAGAGAAAAACCCCATAACTGCTTCTGAGCCACTCAATGGATTGGGATAGGACCAACCAATGGGTTCATTGCTCCCTCCGCTTGCCAGTTGCCAATAACTGGCTGGACCCTTCCATTCGCAGAAGGAGGATCCAGGTGCAGCCGCAAGCGAATCCAACTTGACATCTTGGGGCGGAATGTAAAAGGCTGGTGGACTGGCCGTTTCGCAGATGCGAATGGTAGCAGTCGAGTCAGCAATCAAAAGATCACCGGCTTTAACGATGACATGGCGACTGTCCGGCACCATAGCTGGCGGGCGCGGATAGTCCCAGACTGATTCCTGGCCCGGACCCGGTTCTATGGCAAAGCCAGGGCGCTTCTGCCCGCGAAAAGACCAAGCATCTTGTGCTTGTTGCAGCCAGCTAGGGATCTTTGATGACATATGGTTGAGTCCTATCTACTCCTGCGTGTTACTTTCCCGTTCCTTCACGTTTCTTACGTTGTGCCAGCAACCACTTCAGCCCCTCGCGCGCACTCAATGGTGCCAACTCAGTTTTGGCAATAAACTCTTCAACTAAGTCTCCATCGGTCTTGGAATGTTCTCGCAAGGCCCAGCCAATGGCTTTCTGAATGAAGAACTCCTTTGACTCGCGGTTCTCTTCAATTAGGGCAAAGAGGAGCGGCACGTCGGTCTTGTCTTTGTACCGTAGCTGGAAGAGGAGGGTAATTCGCCGCAGCCAGAAGTCCTCTGATGCTCGCCATTTGCTGATCCACGGATCCTGCAAATCTGGGAACCGTTCAAAATGGAAACCAATAATGTTTGAAGCCAGGCCGTCGACCGTATCCCACCAGGCGTGGGTGACCACCAACTTTTCATAAAGCTCGATAACCTCTGGCCCCACCTTGCGGCGCATCTTTTCTAGCAGACCAATAGCCAAATATTGATACTCCCGCTCCGGAAGCTGCCACATAGCCCAGACGCTCTCTTCCAATGACTCAACAGAAGGAAGGCCATTTTCGGTCAAAAACTGCTTAAAAAGCGCTCGGCGTTCGGGACTCTTGATGCCCAGAAAAGGAAATTGTTCGCGCATGTACGCAGACATTGCCTTGGCCTCTTCTGGATTGGCGTTGGATTTTAGGAGGTGGATGAGTGGTTCGATATATGAGGTAGACACAGGGATACTTTAACGCCCACCAAAACCAGTTGTTGAGATTCCCTCGATAAAGAAGCGTTGGGCGAAGAAGAAGACCAGCAGCACCGGCACAACCATGGTCATACTGGCCGCCATGAGGACATTCCACTGGGTGTGGTAAAGACCACGGAAGGTGTAGACACCAAGGGCAAGGGTCTTCATCTCATCTGATTGGAGATAAATTAGGGGGCCAGCGAAGTCGTTCCAGGCACCGATGAAGGTGAAGATGGCAACTGTTCCCAACGCCGGTGTGGCCAACGGCATGATGATCTGCCAGAAGATGCGCCAGTAGGACGCTCCATCGATCTTGGCCGCGTCTTCCAATTCCATGGGAATGGAGAGGAAGAATTGACGCAGCAGGAAGACAAAGAAGGCTGACCCTCCAAAGAGGAAAGGGACAAAGAGCGGTCGTAACGTGTCAATCCAGCCCAGTTCATTGAAGAGGATATAGGTCGGTACCAACGTTGCCATCTCTGGCAGAATCATGACGGAAAGAACCAAAGAGAAGAGAATGTTGCGCCCTGGAAAACGCATTCGGGCGAAGGCGTAAGCAGCCATAGAGGAGGTAATCAGCGCGCCAAGCATCCGCATTACAACAATGATCATCGTGTTCTTGAAGTAGATGTGGAAGGGAAGAGCGGTCAGTGCATCAGGATAGTTGATCCAGGAAAAAGGTCGAGGCCAAAGCTCTGGGGGATAGGTGAATTCCTGTCCCGTGACCTTGAGCGATGTGGAAACCATCCAGATTAGTGGAAACATAAAGACAATCGACCAACCAATGAGCAAAATGTAGGTGACGGTATTCAACGCAAATGCTTGGCCAGAACGTGACTGAAGCCAACCGTTTCGCTGTTTCGATACCGGAACGACTGGTTGTGATGCAGATAACTCCACTGGTTAACGTCTCCTGTAAATATACTATGCTTCGTAGTGAACCCACCGACGCGCAATCCAGAATTGAATACCTGTCATGGCCACAACAATTAAAAAGAGCAGCCAAGCCAAAGTGGAAGCGTAGCCCATCTTGAAGTAGAGCCAAGCGTTTTTGTATAGATAAAGTACATAGAAGAGTGTCGACTCGACAGGTCCGCCTCGACCATCAGTCGCAATAAAGGCACTTGTGAAGACCTGAAATGCCCCAATCATGGAGACGACCAGATTGAAGAAGATGACAGGGCTTAGCATGGGTACGGTAATGTGGCGGAATGAACCCCAGCGACCCGCACCATCAATTTCGGCTGCTTCATAAAGTGACTGGGGGATATTTTTGATGCCAGCCACAAAGATGACCATTTGGGTGCCAACGCTGAAGAGGGTAATCAAAATAAAGGAGGGCTTAGACCAAGTTACAGATTGGAACCAAAGCGGCCCTTCAATACCAAACGAGCTAAGAATCGAATTCACCAGACCAAAGTCAGGGTTGAGCAGCCAAAGCCAGAGAATAATATTGGCAACGCCAGGAACAACAGACGGAATGTAAAGAGCCGTGCGGAAAAAATTCTGCCCTCGAATAGGCCGAGTCAAAAGAATCGCAGCCCAGAGAGCCTCTATTGTATTGAGCGGTACCCCAATGAGCACATAGTATCCGGTATTCCAGAGAGACTTGCGCATTAGGCCATCTTGAAAGAGCCGTTCCCAGTTTGCCAGCCCTACCCACGGAGCCATCACCAGATCATACTTTGTAAAGGAGAGATATAGCGAAACCAACATCGGCCCAGCAATAAAAGAGAGAAATCCAATGAGCCATGGTAAGACAAAAATGTAAGCCCAAATATATTCGGACCATGTTAAACCAGGGTTCAATAGGCGCTGGATTAGAGATTTACGTGGGAGAGTTGGAGCAGTTGCAGCCATAGTTGGTGAATTGGTGGTCGGTGGTCGGTGGTCGGTAATTCGTAATTGGATGACCGAATTTACTGACCTACTGACCTACCGACCTACCGATTACTTTATTAAATCGTATAACTCGCAGGCATTTCACCCGTATCCAATAGAACCTGTACATCCTGAGCCATGGCTGGGCAGGCTTCTTCTGGTGTCATGGCGATTTCTGGGTTGTACATCAGATCATAATAGTGGCCGATGATGTCCCACTGCTGGCCCCAGTACTCAGTGATGGGTTGAAGACGAGCGTACTCGAGGGCGTCGTTATAGACCTGCTCTGTCTGCGGTGTGGCATCATTGGCTCCAAAGAATTCGCCTTCGGCAACCGCAATGCGAGATGAACCATGGGCACCTTCCGCCACTGTCTGCTCGATGAACCATTCGCCCGCGTGGAATTTTACAACTTCCCAAGCAATGTCAGCATGCTCTGTCTGTGGGCTAATCGCAGTGCCATCCCATGTTTGACGCGTACCACGATTGCCGCTGGCAGAATTCTTGGGAACATGTAAAAAGTCCCATGATTCGGCAAATTCGTCGCCGGCCTCGTAGTAAGGTCTGCGGCCCCATGGACCAGTAATCTGCATGGCCAATTTGCCAGAGATTAGCAGTTCCGAGCTAGACATACCGGTCTGCTCTACACCAGAAACCGAAGTTAGTTTGTGAGTATGGATGATGTCCCATAGCCATTGGTGTGCAGTAAGTGACTCCGGTTCACCCAGGAGACAAGTTTTCTTATCTGGGGTAAAATATTCAGCATCCATGGTCCATACTTGTGGCATGTTGTAAACGCCGCCGGGCCATGGGAAGAAGGCTGTATTGATACTGCCATCGTCGTTCACATCTGCAATTTGCTTACCAATTTCGATGAATTCATCCGTCGTCCAATCCCAGCCGTTGTTCTCAGGGAAATCAACGCCCGCATTAGCAAAGACATCTTTATTGGCAATCCAGAGAATGCAGCCACCTGTATTCGGGATGGCCCATTGGCTACCTTCACCAAAGACTTCACTGGCTTCATCATACTTAAATGTTTCCCAAGTGCCAGGATAAAATTCTGACTGATTAAATTTATCTCCATCTATTTCAATATATGAATCGAGATTTAGATAGATGGAGCGTTTGACGTTGAGCAAGAATGGCTCATCCTGGGTACGGAAAACATCAGGCATATCACCAGAAGCGAGCATGAGATAGAGTTTCTGATCATAGTCAGGGTAGCTATAGTATTTAATGTCTACATCGGGATGCTCTTCTAAGAACGGATCATGTCTAGGGGGAGCACTTCCTGGGACAACGCCTTCCCCCCAGGTTGTATAAGTTAGCTCGATCTTGGCTGCAGCAGGCGAAGCACCAGAGCCATCCGCACCACCACCTGGAGCAGCCGCTGGCGCACAGGCGGCTAATGCGGCACCCGCTGCGACCATTGATGAAAGCCTTAGAAATGAACGACGGCTAAATTGTTGCGATTGCATTACTTTCCTCCTATGGAATCGTCAAAATCAAACAAATTAAATGTGATGTTGAGGTATGATTGCTACTGCTATCTTAACTGGGGAAACTACATTTATGGACACCAGATTTGATGGTAGGTGATATGAGCTTTACGCAAATTATACTGCGGTCGTTTTGAAAACAAGAGTTTCCCGATGCTCTACCAGAGTGACCAACTCGTGTTTTCAAACGGAGCTGAGTATAGATGTTGTTGTCGGTCTTTGCCATATGGGGGGAAAAGTACTAGCAGCGTATCAGATTTTGCTTGATATGTCAACAGTATTATAGTGCTGTCGATTTGAATACTGTACGTTTGCACAGCTCTAAAAGCGTAGCCAAACCGGGATTTTCAAACGGAGCGAAGTATAACTTAAAAGACAAACTTATGATATGATTCCATTTTAGCCCCACAATTAACATCAAATACTCACAGTTCATAATCATACTTTATACTCATACTTTATACTCATACTTTATACTCGTAGTTAATGACTCACCGTAAGGAATTCGAACTATGACACCTCTACGATTCGCCATCATTGGTGCTGGCAATATCGGCAAGATACAAGCAGAAGCCATTGCCCACATTCCCGATACAGAAGTCACTGTTGTCTGTAACCGTGGCGAGGAGGCTGGCCGTGCCTTAGCTAGGCATTGCCAAGCCGGGTGGGTAGCCGATTTTGCCCAAGCCGTGGTCCGGGATGATGTAGACATTGTGACCATCTGCACGCCCAGTGGCACCCATACCGAAATTGCAGTTGCCGCGGCCCAAGCCGGTAAACATCTACTGGTTGAAAAGCCCATCGATATTACCCTGCCCAGGGTGGACGCCATTATCAACGCGGCTGAGCAGGCCGGTATTGTCCTGGCCTGTGTCTTCCCTACCCGCTTTGCCGACGGCCCCCACAAAGCCAAGGAAGCTTTAGATGCGGGACGATTGGGTGTCCTCTCCTTTGCCGATTGCTATGTCAAATGGTTCCGGGATCAGGCATATTACGATGGCAACTGGCGCGGCACGTGGGCGTTGGACGGCGGCGGTGCATTGATGAACCAATCCATCCATTCAATTGATCTGCTCCAATGGTTGGCCGGCCCCATTAAGCGTGTGACAGCCAAAACCAAAACCTTGGCCCATGAGATGGAGACCGAAGATACAGCCGCCGCCATCCTTGAATTTGAAAACGGTGCATTGGGTGTCATTCAGGGGGCCACAAGCTGTTGGCCCGGAGACCGCCAAAGTGTTCAGTTACGGGGTGATAAGGGAACCATTGAATTGGCCGAAGGTCGCATCGTCACCTGGCAGTTGGCCGATGCGGCAGAAGGCGAAGAAGAAGCTATGCTCAATTTGGAGCAGGCCAAAGGAAGTGGTGCCGCTGACCCAACGGCCATCGGCTTTGAGATGCATCGCCGGCAGATCGTGGATGTTATTGAAGCCATTCGGGACGATCGTTCACCGCGGATTCTAGGTGCAGAGGCGCGCAAATCCGTGGAACTCATTCGGGCCATCTATCATTCGTCGCAGACGGGGTACTCAGTGGAACTGCCTTTGCAAGAATAACTCGGTGAACTGTTGTACATAGCAATATGTTAAAATACCCCTAATGCTGGCCTGATTGAGAATTCATGTCCAATGGAGGGTAATCAATATGACAGGTTTAGAAGCGCTGGAAGCGGTGCAGTATGTTACAGTCAATCAGCGACGACTTGCAGTTGTTGATGTTGAGGCATGGGAATCGCTTCTAGAGTGGCTTGAAACGGTTGACGATATTCGTGCTTTTAGGGATGCATATGAACAACTTGACGAGGTAGATGGTGATCGCGCAAAAGCTGGGTGGCTGAAGTGGGATGACGTTAAGGAGTGAGAATTTTATAAAACCAAATGAAAGATCCCTTGGGAACTCGAGATGACAGCGTCGAAGTTTCGGGTTTTATTTGATCCTGATTCCTAAAGAGGAACTGGGGTGAGTCGCTACACGGTTTATGTCACACCATCAGCATGGACAGAAATCAAGAACCTACCTGGAAATATACGACACCGAGTTAGGAGAATCATCGATGGGTTTGCTGAAGAGCCGCGTCCTTCATCAAGCATAGAATTGGATGCCGAACAAATATAAATATAATAGAGTTAGAACCAAGACGTCTTCGAGTAGAAAGATGGCGCATCTTATATGCCATTACCGAAGCTGATGGCTGTGTTGACGTCGTAGCGGTGAGGAAAAGACCTCCCTACGATTATGGTGATTTAGAGCAACTACTGACCGATCTACTTTAATATGGTCTTTCAGAAAAAGATTTTCATCAACAGATTCTATAGATTTCACAGATTTCTTTCTTAATCTGTAAAATCTGTTTAATCTGTTGATGATTAAGGAAAATGTTTATCTGAACATCTATAGATATGAAAATCGCTCTCTTCTCTGATATACATGGCAACTGCATCGCCTTAGAAGCGGTCCTTGCCGATGTTGAACGTCAAGGTGGCGTAGATGAATATTGGGTGCTGGGTGATCTGGTTGCCGTCGGTACTCAGCCGATTCAAGTACTCGAGCGACTTGCTAGCCTGCCAACTGTTCGGTACACCAGAGGCAATACCGATCGTTACATCACAGAAGGCCACCGCCCACCACCATTCCCAAAAACAGTGGAATCAGATTTGACCAAACTGCCTGTCTTTGAGGAAGTGGCTCTGACCATGGCATGGACACAGGGTGCAGCCATAGCAACGGGTTGGATGCCTTTTCTCAAGTCACTGCCTTTGGAGCAACATTTAACCTTGCCTGATGGTTCGAGATTACTTGGTGTCCATGCTTCGCCAGGCGAAGACAATAGCCGAGGCATCCGCCCTGATTATGAAGCCGGAGAAGTTCAAGAACGCTTTAGTGGAATAGATGCGGATATCATCTGCGTAGGACACACCCATTGGCCCATGAATACCCATGTGGAGGACGAAGCGACAGGCAAACACCATGTCATTAATCTGGGCAGTGTTGGCAATCCCAGGGTTCCACACCTTGAGGCTTGGTATGTGATGTTAGAGGTTGGCTCTGATGGTTATCAAATCACTCATCATGCGGTTGCGTATGATATTGACAAATCGATCCAGATGGTGGAAGACGTTCAGCATCCGGCGGGTGGTTTTATTCTGAAATTTTTGCGGGGTCAGCGCATTTATCCTTTTGGCGAGTCTCAGCTTCCATCCGTAACTCGCTAAAAGGAGAAGAGATGCGAGATATGATCTTTCGGTGTTGCTGCTATTCAAGATGCGGATTTTGAATTAGCCGGTTGTAACCACTTAGAATTCTACAAATCATTCTCCCCATTTTTGGAATGGGCCTGCTTGAGCTTGCAGGGTTGACAACCAACCCAAATTACGTACAATAGCTATATTCCACCCCTCTTTTCATTCACAACTTACTATCCAAGGAGAATCCATGAGTACACCGACCCAACAACTTTCCGATTGGTTGTCCAACTTTGGCGCTGCTCTAGAACAGGGCGATCTGGCTACTGCTACAGACATGTTTGCCGACGAATCCTATTGGCGCGACCTGGTCTCGTTTACCTGGAATATCAAAACGGTTGAGGGCAAAGAGGAGATCCAACATATGCTGGAAGCCCGCAATGCTCATGTGCAACCGTCCAATTTTCAGATAGAAGGGGAAGCCAACGAGGCTGATGGCGTAACCGACGGCTGGTTCACCTTTGAGACAGGGGTCTCTCAGGGCAAAGGGCAGATTCGCCTCTTAAATGGCAAATGTTGGACCCTGTTGACTACCATGGTCGAACTAAAAGGACATGAAGAGGCCAAAGGACCCTCTCGCCCCCAAGGTGTAGAACATGGTGCGTTCAAGGAGCGCAAGAATTGGTTGGAGCGAAAGCAGCAAGAAGAGGCAGAGTTAGGGTACACGAAGCAGCCATACTGTGTCATTATCGGCGGCGGTCAAGGCGGCATCGGCCTTGGCGCACGGCTCAGACGTTTGGGTGTTCCCACCATTATTATCGAAAAGAACGAGCGGGCAGGCGATTCCTGGCGTAAGCGATATAAGTCCCTCTGCCTTCATGATCCTGTCTGGTACGATCACATGCCGTACCTGCCCTTCCCAGATCATTGGCCCGTCTTTTCTCCTAAGGACAAGCTCGGTGACTGGCTGGAGATGTATACCAAAATCATGGAGCTGAACTACTGGTCATCCACAGAGTGTACCAACGCCAGCTATGATGAAGATGCCAAGGAGTGGATGGTCAAGGTTACCCGCGGTGTGAACAATGGCAGTCGGGAAGAGGTTACATTGCGTCCCAAGCAGCTCATCCTGGCCACCGGCATGTCCGGTATGCCCAACGTGCCAGAGTTCCCTGGTGCCGATACATTCAAAGGGGATATCCACCACTCCAGCCAGCATGGTGATAGCGGCGACTATAGTGGCAAGAAGGCCGTCGTTATTGGCTCTAACAATTCGGCCCACGATATCTGCGCGGCTCTATGGGAAAATGGTGCAGATGTGACCATGGTCCAGCGCTCCTCTACCCACATCGCCCGCTCCAATACATTAATGGAACTGGCCCTGGGTGATCTCTACTCAGAACGAGCGATGGCCAATGGGGTGGATCACCACATGGCCGATCTCATCTTTGCATCCATTCCCTACCGCATTCTTCATAGCTTCCAAATCCCCGTCTATGAGGAGATGGCCCGACAGGATGCTGATTTCTACAAAGGTTTGGAAGATGCTGGCTTCCTTCTGGACTTTGGTGAAGATGGATCGGGTCTCTTTATGAAATATCTGCGTCGTGGTTCCGGTTACTACATCGACGTGGGCGCATCCCAACTGATTATCGATGGCAAAGTTAAACTCAAAAGCGGTGAGAACGTGGAGAAGATCACCGAAAATTCGGTTGTCCTCACCGACGGTACAGAATTAGAAGCGGATCTCATTGTTCTTGCCACTGGTTACGGCTCCATGAATGGCTGGGCTGCCAAGCTCATCTCTCCGGAAGTGGCTGACAAGGTAGGCAAGTGTTGGGGGCTTGGCTCGGACACCCTTAAGGACCCTGGCCCTTGGGAGGGTGAGCAGCGCAATATGTGGAAGCCAACCCAGCAAGAAGCACTCTGGTTCCACGGTGGAAATCTGCATCAATCCCGCCACTACTCTCAGTTCCTGTCGTTACAGATTAAGGCGCGAATGGAGGGAATCCCAACACCGGTTTATGGCTTGCAAGGGGTACATCACTTGAACTAGCAGACTGTACGATAGGCTATGACACATTACGTAGGCGCTGTTTTTAACTGTGCAAGCATGACCAATCCCTCATTTTCAAGAGAAGCAAATGGGTTCTTCCATGATTGTGCGGCTGCAAGCCGCACCTACGATAGGGCTATTCTAATGTCGCAAAAATTTACCATATAGTGCATGCACCAGGCAAGGGAAGAGCCTAATTTAAGCACTACGGCCTCGTCGGTGCAATTACACGAAAATCGAGCGTGACGATGAAGCTGTCACTGGGTGCGAGTGGTAGAGTCCCAAGTAAATTGCCCGTTCCAGCTTGGTAATTGCCACGCCATGTGAGCTTGCCGTCTGAGTGTGCGTCATACGGAATGGAAGTGGTGATAAGTTCGAGGATGGTGATGTCGTATGTATCGCTCAACGTCAGTTCCGTTACAGCTACATCACCCGAGTTGGTTATCTGCAGCGTAAAACGCAAGGTATCACCGACCAGAATGCGTCCACCTGCTGGGCTGACGAGTCTCTTCTTTAGCTCCAGACTTGGTACTGGCCCAGGTACGAACCCAAAGTCTACAAGCCAGTTGGCATCGATATCGATGAACAATGGCTCTGGTGAAGTAGAACTGTTGAGCGCAGATGCCTCACCAGCCGGTTCGCTTGCAGAGGTGAGCGTAATTAGCCCGGCAGCGATAATTGCGCCGTTGACGAAGTCATCCCCGCCGTCGTCTTGCTGATCAGCCAATAGTGATTGTTCATCCGGATCGCCAGCACCGGTAGAAGAGACGTAGTTGGTTAGGGGTCCATCAAAGTTTATGGCGGGGAGCACAATCCAGTATGTGCCAGGCGGTAAATTCGTGATCGTATATTCGCCGTTGGTATCGGTGGTATCAATCCCATCCGGTGTTCCTGGGACGGCTCCGTCGGTGGCTGCCTCAAATTGACCATCGCCATTGTCCAACCAGGCTTGAACCAATACATTCCCTACCGGTACTTCGCCTGCATTGGGGTCAAACAGACCATTGTTATCAGTGGTATCGGTCACGGCATCTCGATTATCATCAAGCCAGACAAGGTTGCCTACTTGAACGGGGCGATAGAAGCCGAAGTCTACCGTGTAGTAGGCTTTGGCATCAGGCGTTGTGTCGATAGCACCGTTGATGATGGAACCATGATCGCTCTCTCCAATACTGGCTTCTCCAGCCGTACTCCCCTCGGCGCTCAATGTGATGACAGCACTGCGAATTGTGGAACTGAGCAAGGAGGCGCTACCCAAAGAAGTGTTGCTAAGGCTGGTTGCAAAAATGCTAGATAGTGTGTCCACACCGTTGTCATCGCCATCCATTAGGTTAGGGATAGAGGTCGAAGCCGTATCAATGGAGGAGACATAACCAGCGGGTACTTCGACTTCTACCATATAATCGCCTGCGTCCAACCCAGTAAAGACGTATTTTCCAGCGCTGTCTGTTGTTGTCGTCAATATAGCCGTCCCAATGTTGTTTAGCAGCCGAACGGTGAAACCAGCTAAGCCGGCTTCATTCGGATCAACCCCTCCGCTGTTATTGATATCAAACCAAATTTGATTCCCCAACGAGAGTTTAGAGATTAAACCTACATCGATATCACTGATGAGTTCACTGGCTACCGGTGTAACTGGCGGTGTCTCTCCAGTTGTTGGATTGGCGTCTGAATCGATGGTATCATCGCCTAGCACATCTTGGTTGGTGGTTATCATCTGTGTATTATCTGAAACGAAAATGACTTGATAGATTTGACTTGGCGTTAGATTGTCAAATAAATATTCGCCGGTGACGTCGGTGAAGGTAGAGGCGATCGGCAGTCCAAGACTGTCGACAAGCAGTACCTGAACACCCGGCACGCCTGGTTCATTTTGGTTGTCTTGCCCATCGTCGTTGAGATCGGACCAGGCGCGGCCTTGAATGGAAGCTGGAGATGGCGGTGGCTGGATCAAACCCGCATCCCAAGTCAGATCATTTTGACCTGCCAGGAGAACAAATTGTGCCGTCTCACCGCTTGAAGCATTAGCGTCAGAATCAGTAGCGACATTTCCAGATATACCTTGGGCCGTAAACGTACGGGTAACAGGTAAACTATTCGGGTCAAACTGAATGCTGTAGAGACCGGGGACAACATCTCTAAAGTGATAGCGACCCGTCGCATCTGTCACTTGGGTATCTACGATGGCTCCATTGCTATCAAGTAAAGTAATCGTGATCTCGGCAAAGCCCGGCTCTTCGTTATCTTGTACACCATCCCCATTTTGATCATCCCAAACATAATTACCAACGCTGGCGGGGTTAATAAACCCAAAGTCATAGGTCCGCACTTCGGTGCCAGCCGCACCTGTTGTGGCGCTGATCTCTGGATATCCATTTGTGACACTGAGGATGGCATCAGAATCCGTTGTCTCATTGCCAGAAGTCTCTGCAGTGGTTAGGATATATCCATAAAGCGGAGCCGTCGGTGCGTAGTCAGTGGCATTGTCCAATCGGATCACATATGGAGTGTTTGGGGCTAGCCCCCAAAATAAATAGGTACCGTTTGTGCCGGTTGTGGTACTCTTCTGGTTTCCGCTGGTATCCAATATCGGCGTGCTGCCGTCTGCAGCATAGAGATTGACGCGCACATTGGCGATGGGCGGCTCGCCGATCTCTTGTATGCCATTGTTGTTGCTATCGAGCCACACAAGGTCACCGATTGCCGCGGTTGTGCTGGTTTCGATTAGTTCGACACCAGCCCCAAGCGGTTCAGTTGCCAGCAGAGTGGTTGGCGTTCCGCCATTTTCAGGGTCGTTTAAGGTAACTCCATAGGCAAAGGAATTCCACGCGATGTCACCACTGGTGGCGTTGATTTCTCCCATCAATGGCTGTACAGATACCTGAGTACGTAGCTTTTCCCCTGGCCGAAGAGGAGTGGCTGGTGCAAAACGGAAACCAAAAGACCGCGCCCCAACTGCACTTGTGGCCGTCGGCCCCGTCCATGGGTTCGCTTCACAGCCAGGTGGATTGATTGCTTGTCCTTCATCGACCGCTAGTTCAAGACCGAATAGATCTAATCGGCAGGGATCGGTACTGCTAGAGTAATATGGACCTAAGGACAGATCGCTGGCTGGAACGGCAAACCAAAGATTCATGCTGGGATCGTAGCGCTCTATTAGAATGGGAGCAGCCAATTCCATAGACCAAGCTGAGCCTCGCGAACTGAGGTCAATCACGCCTGTATCGCCTATAAAAGGCAGGATGTCTACCAAGTCGATCTGGGTATAGTCAACATTGCCCACATGATCAATAATCAGCTCGTAGACCGCACTCCCATCCTGATTGGTCTGACCCAAATCATTTAAGCTGGGGAATTCCGTGTTGAGTAGCCCTTGCACCGTTTTGTTTGCACTGGCAATAAGTAAGTTAGGGATCGTTACACCATTGCCTTGGTTGGTGCAGGTATCTGTAATCTGCGCATTGGCACCCGTGCCACATTTTAGAGCAGTTAGGGATGTAGTGGTGGCTTGCATTGTATTTTCAGTGGCCATGCCAGCCGAAGTGCCGGCTTTCAGGCGAGCGCTGATGTAGAAACCCAGTGCAGCAGTTCGATCCAGTCCCCCATAGAGTATACAGCCAGGGAATTCTAGAATGATACGATCGCGCGTGCCATCAAAGTCATCGATAATGGTTATGATGGGTGAACGGCAGGCTGGGTTCATAAACGGATTATAGGCATCGGCAATCCCTGCCGGGTCAGGCACAGCTACCTGAATGAAATTGCCCGTCTCTGTATCCTCTATAAAGTCAAATTCTGGGGGGAGATCATCAATGACCACGGGATCAACAATATTCTGCCCAGTGGCCGAAAAGCGGTCTATACGTCCACTAACGGCCCAAACGGCATCATTCTCTGCAAGATAGACAGTGGTTAGATCCAGGTCTGTATAGCGAGAGTTATTTGGTGACTGGATGAACTCGGGTAAATTTCCATTCCCATCCAAAATAGATGAAGCAGGCGTCTCCCGGTTAAAGTAACCCGGCTGGACAATAAAGAGCTTATTTGTACGAAATATGGGGTATGCTTCAAGGAGATTCACTTGAGAACTGGCTTCAAGTACCTCCCCGGAAGCCCCGTCACCGTTGACATCAATTCCGGCTGCTTCTGTTATGATTGCGCTGTTGACGATTGTGCCACCAACTGGATAGGTGCTATCAATTGCATAGCTGAGGTCGATTCTTCCACCAGCCGCCGTTCCATCTGGCACTGTCACCCGAAATGCTTCTACATTGGTAAAGAGCGAGTCGCCGTCGTCTGTACCAAATGTTGGCTCTGTCGTACAGTTTAAGGCCGCATCTCCACGCAGATGCGTTGCAAGATTTAGGGCGTTGTTAAAGGCATTGGCATACCATATGCCTCCGCAAAGCAGATCGACTGTGGCACCTGCCTGCCCGAGTACACTGTTTGCGCCACCCAATCTAATACGTTTCAAGGTCATACCAGAGGGTGTGTTATCGCTCATAACGTAGGATGTCCCAGAAGCATTGGCGGGCAGGTTAATGCGGAAATTATGGGAGCTGACACCCGGAGCAATGTTGGATGCCCCTGTTTTTGAAAATCCGGTCGGGTCGGGGGCTGGCGGTAAAGGGCAATCCTCAATTGTAGGGACCGTAATGTCTGCACTATTGGCAAGAGACGAAACAGACCCAGCTCTTGCTTCCGAAAAGATGGCTATATTGGATAGGATGGCTCCTGGGGTCGACGACTGGGCTCCACAAACGGGGAAACGTGCCCAAATGCTGACGAGTCCAGCCGACCCAGCCTCTAATTGACCAGCCTCGTTGCCAGATTCCAAATCCCAGGTGATGGTATTGTTACCTTGGTTAACGGTCGCAATGTTGCCACTAACACCGCTGAAGCTAGCAATTTCCAAATCAGGTGGGACGGTATCGGCAATCTGAGCAGCTAGGCAGTTCTCAGTCAGACTGGCACACCGATAGCGAATCGTATAGATAAAAGTTTCACCGGGCAATGGACTCGGGTTGCTCACCCGTTTGTCAATGAGTAGATCAGGTAGTGGGGTTTGTGCAATTGCCATTCTAGGTAAGAGCGACAGAGCTAGTGAAGCGACAGATTCCCCTGAAGCCCACAAGTGACCTGTTGCCATCTGCAACATAAAGGATTGTGAGGCTACCCCAAGTAGGATAAATACGAACAGTAACATAATGACTCTCAATAAGAGCAGAAAATACTTGTAGGCAACGAATTTGAAAAGTTGCCAGATTGTTTGAAGCTTCATCTGAACCAATTCCTTACTTCAATCTTGCTGTCTACTGACAGCAATGAGAGACGTCAACAGAGCCGACTTTGAGTTGAGCAACCGTTCCCTGGAAGGACTGGGAAAAGCTGGCTGCGGTCCACTGATTGTCGCCAGTAAAGTTTGTCCCGGCATGTAATTGGGTGGGCAAGGAACGCCTAGAAAGGAAGAGCATCCCCATAAGATGGGGAAATTCACGGGAACTAGCTCTATCTGAGCATATATAGGCCTTTACACTGCGAAAGTTACATCATGCCTGATCAAAAAAATGACTCTGTATGGAATTCACAAACCTCACTGGTTCGGAGCGTGAATTCGCTCTGATATCCTTCGATTTAGGTGTCAGATCCTGGATGTCAGATCCCGGATACGCCTATGGAGTGAAAGAAGTGATATCGCGATCATTTTGAGATAGGTGTTTTTCGGAGCTTTAACAGAGGAACCAAACGAGCATTTGCAGCGGAGACGGTATCAGAAGATCGCTACGTCAATGAGAGATTATTAGATATCAATTCAGTCGTAATCATTATACAGTTTACAGGAAATTTCATAGATTTTCTATCCGCAATAGTACGTATTTCTTATCCACAGCCGGTGACGTATAGAGAATCTGAGTCAGGTTTTACTGGCGGTCGTGATAAAGTAACACCACTAGACGAGGGAAAAGAATGCTTTATCTGAAATTTAAACATATATATTTGTCGAAAAAGCACTACTACCGCAGTAGTTCCCATACTTTTAAGTGAATAACCAGAAAGAGCGTCACCGCCCCAACAGTAACTCCGGCAGTGAATATCCACCAGGGTAAGAGGGGATTGATCCACATCAATAGACCAAAGAGAGCAAGCCCAATCAGGGTATAAAGGTAGAGTTTGTAGCTATTGCGTCTACTCCACCAGCAATAGAGTCCCCACCCAACAACCAAGAGTGCAAGAACTCCCATACGAGCCATTGGTTCATGAACAAACCCGCCAATCAGTACATTACATAGGCCAAGCGCCAAAGGCTCCCAAAAGCTAATTTGAAGTGGTTTAGATCGGTTCATTGCTCGCTATGCCCAAAAAAGGAAACCAGATCCTTGGAAACTAGATCGGCATCCAGACACGTGTTGTCGATCTTATGATCAAAGTCTAAGAAGTTACGCTCCCAATCGTATAACAATTCCACCTCATCATCTGTGAGAAACTGTCCTCTCGCACGATTGCGTGCCAATGATTCATCTAGCGATGGCATCAACAGTACAATCTTATGCGTCAAATCAGCCAAGTTCATCCGATAGATACGAGCTGACTCATCTGTCAAAACATCCAACAGAACAACGTGAAATCCCTCTTCGGCAAAATTACGCGCCAACATGCAACTATTTTTTGCACCAAGATGTAGTTGAAAACGCCCTTCCTCACCCAACCACGGCGCGATATGCGGCTGAACAACCATAAGGCGCACCAAGTCCGTATCGATCACCGTACAGCGGTCAAGTTGTTTTGCCACCAATGGTCCAATCGTACTTTTCCCCGCAGCAGGTGGCCCTGTCAAAATGAGTATCAATTTAACTCTCCGTTCTCTTCTGCCCACTCTCTGATCCCCATTTCCTTGACAACCTTATCCCCTGGAACAAAAGGAGTCTGTACCACAAAGTGGAAGTAATCATCGGTGCTCTCGACAAACGTATGCACTTCCCCTGGCTCGACGACAAGCACATCCCTTGCCTTGAGTGATACCCGAATTCCGTCGACAATTGCGACACTTTCGCCCTGAGCCACCAAGTAAATTTCAAACATAGTCTCGTGATGGTGTGCAATGTCGATGCCTTCGTTGGCATAACCGAGAGCAACCGGAACTGATGAATCCCAAGGACCAGCATACCAGCCCTTTGCTTCGGTTGTGTCAGCATGTAGATGGTTCAACTTTCCTCCTGCATGTGCCGAATAATACGCAACTCATACGGAATTTGGGTGAGAAGGCAACTTGATTGCGCTAGCCCCAAATCTCCATAAAATCTAAACAAAATCTCAATAACTTTGCTGTAAGCTCTTCCTATCATCTCTTAAAGAATACCATCTAGACTCGGTTCTGACATAGATGACAAAGGAAATGGCTTGTTTTCTCGGGCGCGTAGTTCTTCTCTATATCCAATCCCAGCTACGCTCAATTTGGGCCGAATAGCAGGAATGAGTTGTAAATAACTTACGCGTTTTAATCGGGTGTAGCCCCTTCAAGTGCTCAGGTTGTTTAATTCCCGTTCCTAGATGGATTGAATACACAAAATCGTTGCCGCCAGATTGGGTTTCTCACCCTCCTTTATCTCCAATTCTCGTTCGTTTATAAGGAACGTTCGACTCGGGCTAAGGTGAAACCCTGCTTGCACCAGCGTTATAAGGAGTAGTCAAATTGGATCTAAGCGCCATATCAGATCGTGAGGCCATTGTGTTGGCCCAAAACGGCAATCAGGACGCATTTGCCGTACTTTATCAGCGGAACCTCGATGCTATCTATCGTTATATCCACAAGCGGGTAGGCGAGGTGTACGAATCAGAAAATATAACGCAAACTGTCTTTGCCAAAGCGTGGATGGCCTTGGATCGGTACAAGCCAACTGTAGCCCCCTTCCGAGCTTGGCTCTATCGCATTGCCCACAATGCTGTTGTGGATCACTACCGCAAACATAAAGAGACGGTTCCCTGGGACGATCTCTCGGTAATTCCGGATGAGCGCCGTACCCCCGAAGAAGTGACCCTCTCCCAAGAACGTTCGGAGCAGGTTCAGGAGGCGATGGAGCATATTAAGCCTGTCTATAAGGATGTACTCTCCTACCGTTTTCTCTACAATATGGATTATGATGAGACAGCACAGGCACTGGATCGGAAGGTAAATGCCGTACGAGTCTTGCAGCACCGAGCACTGAATGCCCTGCAAAAGGCGCTCAATCAGCAAGCCGTTACTTGGATTGCTATTCTAGCCGCATTTGCATCAATGGGCATTGGGATAAAAGCCATTCGCTCGACAACCAATGCGCTTCCAGGTGATGCCTTGTATACGACTCGGATCGATATAGAAGATACCCTCTTAACTTTAGTTGATGATTCTGGAGACGCCCGACTCTATACAAATTACACGGCACGTCGGTTAGTCGAAATTGAAATGTTGATTGCGGCAGATCGAGTCGATGATGTCCAAATCGCGGTTGCGCGACTGACAGCCCATCTAACGGGGATGGAAACATCCTTGCGAATGGTTGCTCAGACAGATCCAGAATTGGCACAGGAACTGGTAACAACCTTGGGGCCATCACTTAATGCCCATAGAGACACTTTAGTGGAACTCCTAGCAGGTGGATCCGAATCACTGAACGCGGCTCTTCAGCCGGCTATTGATGCAACAGAAAAAATACAATCGACCATCCAGGAAGTCGTACCCCAGCCCACGGGTTTAGATAATTCCGAATCCAATCAACATCAGGAGCTGGATAATTCAGAAGGACAGCTCTTACCAGCACCGGTGGTTGTCAACAGTGGGGATGGCGATAATTCGGATGTAATTCCAAGTATTGGTGACAGTCCACATCTGAGTCAAGAGGTAGCTCAGGAAGAAGATAGCAGCGTAGTCTTTTCTGAACCAGTGGTAGAGCAAACACTTGAGCAGGCAATTGAACAGAGAACTGAGCAGACAACGATACAAGAGGCTACACTGGATCCAAGCGCTCAACGTGTCTATAGAGAAGTCGATGGGCCTAGCATCGAGGCAAATACTGATCAGTCAGTGGGGCTTGAACAAAGAAGTGCCGACATAGAGACAGGTGATCTAACTCAAGATATTCAAGATACTACCGAGACAGAGAACTTCAATGATTCTAGAAATAGTGAGGTCATTGCGAGTAGTGAGGCCACTATTATCAGTGATGCAGCGGAGGCGGCTGTCACCACCGAATCGGTAGAAGCAGCTACGACGACTGAGACAGTTGAAGTTGCTGAAGTTGCTGCACCCACTGTAACCAAGCTGGAAGAGGGTTCTGAGGGGTCTTCAGCACAGAGTGAAAATCAGTTAACCAGCACGCTCGCTCAACCAGATGGCTTTACTGAAGCCCCCCTTCCAGCTACTGAGCCTATTGTTCCGATCGTCCCTACAGTGGGGGCAAACACTGGGTCGAATGATACCACAAGCACTCAGCACCAAACGGAGGAACTTGAAAGCAAGCCCGTCGAGGTGCCGACGTTAGCCCAAGGTGAACGTCAAAATGGAAGCCAGGGCGGGAGTGATACTGATGGACCCAGTGTTGAATCCGGCGAAGAACCTAGCCCCCAAAGCGGTATCCAAAACACGGAAGTGGCAGATAGCCCTAGCAATAGCACCAGCAATGGTTCCGGAAAGGGGCAGAGCAATCGGTCCCGTCCGGAACAGAATAATCGGGTATCTGAGGAAACAGATCAGGGTGAGTCAGGTGGGCTGGTTCAGAGCGCATCCGATCCGAACAGTTCCGGAGAGGTAGACTCTGGGGAAGAAAACTCTGGGGAAGAAAACTCTGAGCAGCGAAGACCTCGACAAGGTGAAACCAGACGGAACGAATCGGGGCAGAATAATTCCGGTCAGGGCGAATCAAGGCAAAATGACTCAGGTGAAGGAGATTCTGGAGAGGGAGGCTCTGGACAAGGAGATTCTGGACAAGGAGATTCTGGGCAGGGCAGATCAGATCAAGGCGGTCCAAGTCCGAGCAACTCTGAAGAGAATAGCCCGAGGGTCGATGACCCAGGCCAGAGCAATTCAAGACAAAATAGTTCTGAGCAGAATAGTTCTGGACAAAGTAACTCTGGACAAAGTAGCTCTGAGCAGGATAATTCTGGGCAAAGCCGTTCAAAACAGGGCAAGCCAAGAGGAAAGTAACACATATACAAAACGAGAACGGCTCTTCGACATTTCAGCTGGTTTTCGTATGGGCTTGAATTATCTTGTCCATACGAAAACCCTGTCAAACACATGGGATCTGTTTGAGCCACTCAGATCATCTCATCAATCCTCACCAGCCCAGCCAGCAACACTTGAGCACCGCGAATACACTCTTCTGGTGCCGTATATTCGCCAGGTGCATGGCTGATTCCGTCTCGGCTTGGCACAAAGAGCATGGCCATGGGACAAAGGGATTCCATGTTCATAGCATCGTGGCCGGCACCGCTTGGCATCTCCATATATGATATCTCCAACTCCTGACAGGCCTCAATCAAGGCCGTGAGCAGCTTTGGATCGGACTGGACCGCGTTTTTGGCTGAGATCCTCTCAAATGTTGCGCCAGCAGATTTGGCGTAGAGTCCCAAAGCACTCTCGGCCTGATCCAAAACTTGCTCATCCAATCCTCGAATCTCTAAGCTCAGATCAACCCTTCCTGGAATGACATTCGACGCACCTGGTAGCACGTCTACCTTACCAATTGTCCCCACAATGTCGTGTTCAACGGCCACATCTCGAACGTGAAGGATAAAAGGCGCAGCCGCTACCAGCGCATCCTGGCGCCGAGCCATTTGCGTCGTCCCCGCATGGTTGGCATGACCGAAAAAGGAGACAGCATAACGCCGAATTCCTACAATCCCTTGGACAACCCCAATCGAGGTTTGGCTTAACTCAAGCGTCTCTCCTTGTTCCACATGCAGTTCAATGAAGGCAGCAACGCTTTCGGGCTTGCGTAGCGCTTCGTGCAGACGAGATAGATCGATGCCAGCCCTGGATATATGTTCTCTTGCTGGTTGGCCATCCCAAGCAGGGTGCTCGAAAAGAGCAGCGTCTGGCGTCTTGACGAGTGCTAGACTACCCAACGTTCCTCCAGGCATGGTGGCCTCCTCAGCCATAAAGTTGATAATTTCAACGGGGTGACGCAAGCGCTGTCCGCTGTTGTGCAATGCGCGTATGCAAGCTATCCCCGCCAAAACACCCAACGCTCCATCATAGATGCCTCCACTGGGTACCGTATCCGTATGGGAACCGATCAAAATTGCAGGCAAATTCTCTGTACCTTCATAGCGACCGATGGTATTGCCCGCGCTATCTCGCCTCACGGTCAACCCTGCCTTGACCATACATTGCTCAGCCCACTCTCGGCCCTCTAAATCTGTTTGGCCGTATGCAATCCGATCGATGCCCCCTTCTTCGTTACGACCAATTTGTCCCAGCGCAAAGAGATCATCCATTAATTGTTCGCCATCGAGAAAAGGTAGTCTATTCATCTTTGTGTACGTTAGCCCTTTTGTGTATTTATTCTTTATACGCCCAATCCCGTCATAGATATGAATAATCTACCCGAATATAACCCCATCGAATAATTCTCAAGTCGCTTCACGACTGTGGCCGAGCGTGCAAGGGGGAAATGCGCCAATTATGACCAATCCCACTTTGGCGTAGCAGTCTTACTTCATTACGCCCCCTGGCATACGCACCCCCTACGAACCTTAATCTTTTCTTCACAAAGTGTAATGGAATGAATTTTTCTTCGTTATGAAATGTAACACAGCCACTTATGACACAACAAGTATGAAGTTGCTGTTGCAGATGACGCGGAAGATTTACCAAGATATAGTCCGCCAGAAAAGCCTTATACCAATACTTGTCCAATCTACTCTGGAAAATTCCATTGGCTAATCTGATTGGAAAATTTCGAGAAGAGAGGGCATACCCATCGTCATGGGTACAGGCTTTTACTGGTTATCTATACAGAGCAGTGAGAAGCAACTATTGATAGCAAATATAAGGAGACAACAGATGTCACAACTAATCTTACAGGGTTCATCAAGCCAAAGTTCATCAAGCCAAAGTACATCCAGCCTATTGCGACTTTGGTCATATTTGGAGAGAGAGATGATGAAGGGGGCAGCGTTTTTGTTGCCATTGCGTCTTTTTATTGGGCTGGGCTGGCTACGAGCAGGGGCCGAAAAATTGCTCGATCCAGCCTGGACATCTGGCCATAAGCTACCCATATTCTTTCAAACACAGATCGCCAGCGATGCCGTCTACTTCCCGTTTTATGAAACACTGATTATCCAATTCTTTGAGCCGAATGCGTTGATTCTGAGTTGGATCATTATAATCGGTGAACTATTAGCAGGAGGAGCTATTCTGACCGGCACGCTGACCAATTTGGCCCTATTGAGCGGCCTCTTTATGAACTTGAATTTTGTGCTGGCAGGGGTGGTCAATCCTTCCGCATTCTATATCATGATTCAATGTGGATTGCTCGCAGCCAATGCTGGGGCCACATTGGGTGGAGATTCCTTTTTGTCCCGTTACAGCCGCTCGTTCTTTTTGGTGGCCCAATCCCACTTTGAGCGTGGACATCGCACGTCCGAAAGGTGGTTATTGCTTTTTAGTGGTATTCTCTCTTGCCTCACAGCGTGGATGGTTGTTCCCTATATTCGTGACTTTGGTCCACATAGCATTGATGATCCTGCCATGCTGCTCTTCATTCTCTTTATGTTGGGGGGGCTCCTGCTGGGCATCCTCTTCATTCGTATGTCGATTGCACACGGTAACGGCTATAAAGTTTCTTTGAGATCGACCGTAGATAGTAGCCCTTCGATATCAAAACGCAATGTATCTCCAGCAACACTTCAGAACGACCAGAGCACGGTTCTCCCTAAAATAAATTTTCCCCAAATCAATCATCGAAAGGCCATCTACCCATCTCTGCTTGTGGTGCTCTATGCCGTATGGGGGAGCTACATGATGTGGTCTGACAGTTGGTACCTTTTCCGTGAGCTATGGCCTGTATCGTTAACCATGACGCTTGGTTCGTTTGTGGCCGGTGCAACTGCAGAGGGTGGTGCAGCCATTGCTTTTCCAGTCTTTACCAAGGTATTACACATTGCATCAACGGATGCCCGTACATTTGGGTTGATGATCCAGGCAGTGGGTATGACCATGGCCGGCATTGTGATTCTGATCCAACGGGTCAAAGTCTTACCAAGGGTTATCTTATGGGCCACCTTGGGTGGTGTCATCGGTCAGGTCATTGGTACCTTTTGGGTCCATTTGCCCAATCCATACCCTAAAATTCTTTTCACCTTTACTGCGGCAGTCTTTGGTCTTGCGCTCATCATTTCCCGCTGGGGTGTACAGTGGGAACCTCGTGCCACGCTGCATCGCTGGACCGGAACCGAACGTGGTATCTTCTTGGCCATTGGTATCTGCGGTGGAACGTTTGCGGCCATCACTGGCTCCGGTATCGACATGCTGACCTTTATCGTCTTAACGCTAGCCTTTGGCATAAACGAGAAGATCAGCACACCCACAACCGTCATCATTATGGCAATCAACTCGATTGTTGGCTTTGCGCTCCACGGCCTCGTTCTCCAGGATATCGGTGTGGCGTGGAGCTACTGGCTGGTTGCCTTACCTATCGTTGTCATTGGTGCGCCCCTAGGTGCAACGGTTGCATCCCGAGCTAAGCGGGATCAGATAATCTTCTGCCTGCTGACGCTCATTACGCTCGAGCTGGTAACGACCATTATCCTGGTTCCCTTTAGCCCAACTGCCATGCGGGTAACGGCACTAGCTGTGGCAGCCTGTAGCTTTGGATTTGGTGGCCTACTCCTCTATCGTCAATGCATGGTTCCTACAGCAACTGAAGGGAATACCAAAGCAGACGACCTGATTTCAGAGATGGCCGACTCAACATCGCATAGCCATCAGGCTGTGGCAACTAGCGGTTTTGTGTTGGCCAGCAGCGCTGCGCCATCTAATACAGCTCGCCCATCCGACCCATCCCTGTATAGAGAAACAGATATTCGGGTTTGCTGCGCCAACTGCCATCAAACCCAAGATGCTAAGAAGAGCAACTGCGTCTGGTGCGGCACCTCATTGGCGATTGCCTACCCAGTACAAGATACAGAATCGGTAGACCGCAAAAGGAATGACACCGGCTTTGGGCTAAGCGACCAAACGACTGCGGACTACTCATAATCGCTTCAGGAGGGTGTTGAAAATGAATGAACAACTCTATACTCTTTTTCTTAATCACGCAGCCATATCGCTTAAGCATCTAACAGAGCTTTGCGCACAGGCGGATGCCCCCATAGAAGAGACTTGTTATTTGGCTTTGGGTGGCGGCTTAGGAAGCTTCGTTTGGGTCGATCATCTGCGCATTTATGGGGTGCCAGCAAAAGATATCATCGCCGTAGGCGTTTCCCATCAGCCCCACGGGCGCTATCGTCAACTCTGCCAAAATTCCCAGATTCCGGACCATGAGCGGCTGCGCAGTGACTCTGGATCCACGCCAGACTGTTTGTGGGGATGGCCAGGCTATGCCGTACGTGAGATCGGCCAGGAATTGAAACAGGGACACATTCGCCAAGCAGGCAAACTGGCGTGGCAGATCTTTAGTGAGAGTGCTCTTTCAGTCGTCTATACGCCGAAAGCAGGAGATGTCTATGGGGCCATCGAACAGGAATCGAAGCGGATTGGCTGGAATCAGATCTGGCGTTACGGGCGCATTCGCTGTATCCGCAAAACAGATGATGGGCGCTATGTGGTCCTCTGCCAAGATGATCGGGGCCGAGAAGCCGTCTACATTGGTCAATACCTCCATATGGCTCTGGGCTATCCCGGCGTCCGCTTTTTACCTGATCTTCAGCAATATCGCCAGCAGACAGGTGATTTCAAGCGGGTTGTTAACGCCTATGAAAGTCATGAGGCGCTCTACACCAGGCTAGGCCAAGAAGGAGGTACCGTTCTCTTACGTGGACGGGGCATTGTGGCTTCTCGCATCTTGCAGCGTCTTCATGAGGTGCAAATGGCTAATCCATCTATGGCCATCCATGTCATTCACCTGATGCGTTCACCCCAAAGAGACCAAACCCGGTATGAACGTGCCCACCGCACTACCGAGCATCATTGGCAATTACAGCCATACAACTTTCCCAAAGCTTGCTTTACCGGTGATTTGCGGGTGCGCTTTGAGAGTTTGGCACCGGAGGAACGAGGAAGCATGGTCCAAACCTGGGCAGGTACAACCACTGCAGACCGAGTCGATTGGCGAAACATTGTCCATGAGGGTCTCAACTCCGGCTGGTATCAGATTCGCTTTGGTGACGTAACCAAGATCAAGCGGCAGGCTACCGGAAAACTAAGTATAGAGATCACCATACGGTCGCCTTTGGTCGAAACATCCAACCTACCCGTTGATGCCATCATTGATTGTACGGGGCTTGCATCCAACTTTAAGGAATCCCCGCTGCTCTGCGACCTACATACCCAGTACGGTTTAACCCGCAATCCACTGGGTAACTTGGATGTGACAACCGATTTTGAAGTGGATGCACTACGCAACGCCAAGGGCCGCGTCTTTGCGGCTGGAGCCATGACCCTAGGTGGGCCCTTTGGCCCGGTTGACAGCTTTCTTGGCCTTCAATATGCAGCGTACCGTTCCGTTGAGGCGCTGGTAAAAGCGAGGGCGCCAGGACTGCGTTCGTTCACTATGGTACGCTCTCTTGGCCAATGGCTGCGCTGGGCACGTAAGGAGACGCCATGACGCTAACACTCCATGGGCGCTGGCAGACGCGCATACTGCTTATGACCCTGTTTGGTCTTCCTGTTACCGCGCTGTATACGTACCTGACTTCCCAAACAGTATTGCCTTTTATCTTACTGGGCTATGCATTGACGTTTGGATTGGGTTGGGATCTGCTCTACAACTATGCGCAAAGCTTGCGTTGGAACCGAGATTGGCCCCCGCTTTTTGCGTTCTACAGCGGGCTTTGGGAAGGGAGTATTCTCTTCCTCTTGGCTCAGCTTCCCATGCCGCTTCAGCCAGGAGATCATATTTCTATCCTGCCAGGAATTCACATGGGTATACCCTTCAGCCAGTTTTGGTTCCATTATGGCTTAGTCTTCGGGGGGACCTTTCTTGCCTCCTTGGGCCTCTTACATACACTCATGCCCCGCTGGCGCTATGGAGGAGGTGAATGGATGTAGGTGATTCGTGGTACATGGTTTGCCTGAAGCCACACCCAGATAAATGACCCACTGGCTGAAAGCTGAGGCGCTGAGATGCTGATAGCCATGCGGTTATTTTCGTTTTATGTCAATAATTATAATGGATAAGTTTTGGAGATTTACAAATGATTTACGATTCAAATACATCTAGCATGAAGAGATCAAGCGTAAACACATCTCGCCTGAATGCCCTAGGCCTGGGCGCATTGGCATCAAGTGCGCTGATTGCCGTAGGTACATTAGGGTATACCATGGCAATTGCCAACCAGGTAAGCCCCATTTTAGGGCCTAGTGCAGTGCCTGTTGCTGCAGTTGAACAGGAGTTTATACCAAATGAAGACTTGGGACTGTTGATTGAACCAGAAACCAACTCATTTGAAATTGTAAAACCCAACTCTCTACAACAGGAAGAGGTCGCCCCAACACAAGGGCCGGATCAAGAACAACCGTCGACGACAGTACGGCGTTCACAACGCGCTCTGTCCTCTGAACGAGACGATTCAGACGCCTTGGTGGCAGAGCGAGTGGGGCTGGAACCCAACGGGGTGGTAGCTGAGTCAGTAGAAATTGAAGTGGCAGAGGTTGAAATAGTAGAAATTGAAGTGGCAGAGGTTGAAGCGACAGAGGCCGAAACAGTTGAGGCTGCGTCAGTAGAAACTGAGGTTATTGAGAACGCACCTGTCCAAACTGCCGCGGTTGTAGAAGTTGAGCCTACAGAAATCAGGATTGTAGATGATGAGCGTATAGAAACCGTACTTACAGAGCCTGAGTCGACCCAAGGCCAGGCAACTATTGAAGTAGCGAGCACTGAATCAGGGTCCGTAGCAGCAGGAAATGGAGAAGCCGGAGACGCAGAGACGAACCGTGATGTTGTGCCATCTACTCAAGGCCAAGTTGCAACAACGACTACCGCTGCAGAAGAGGAAACCGAGACTGTACAGAGCGCAAATACCAACGCGAATGCCAGAACAAATCAACGTGCTGGGACAAATAATGGCGATGGCAACGATAATGGCAACAATCGACGCCGCGGGCCTCGTTCAGAGGGCGGTTCACCTCGCAGGGACGGATCACCCCGTGCGGAAACCGCACAACAAGGTGGCTCCGGTCAAGTCAACTCTCAAACCAATAGCGGAAATCGCCGAGACAATGGGGGACAAAGGCGTCCACGGAGATAGGAAAAAGGCATGGTTTAGAAATGGTTCTACCGCAAATGCTTAACGGACCATGAAGAGCATGAAGGTTTACTCTGAGGGGCTTTATGCTCTTCATGGTAAATTTTCTCTTTTGCAGCAGACTCAGAAATTGGTCGAAGAAAAAGTGTAATGCATTGACCAATTTTGCGTTATAGAAAGTGCCGAACGTGTTCTCCATTAGCAATCTCGGCACCATGTCAAACAGACAAATTACACAGATTCTTAACACAATAAGTAAATGTAACTAGCGTGCACAACTATTCAAAACAAGGAGCAGATTATGAACAGCATGAAACAGTACTTTCTAAATGGACCAACCGTACTCGTCATCGCAGCAGGAATTGCCATTGGTATTGGGTTTGCCCCCCACTTTGTTAATGCGCAAGAAACCCAAAGCCTGACGCTCACCAGCCCGCTTGATGGTGGGGAACGTCACAACAATCGGCGAGGGCGAGGCACCATCAATGCACGAACCTTCCTAGCTGAAGAGTTAGGTATTACAGCAGAAGCGCTAACCGAAGCATGGCACACTGCACGGGAAGCTGTAGAGCAACCGGGTGAACTGCAAGCAGAACTTGCGGCTGCGCTGGGCATCACCGAAGAAGCATTACAAAGTGCTCAGGACTCGGCACGAGAGGCTGCACTTGCTCAAGCCGTAGAAGATGGCCGCATTACTCAGGAAGAAGCTGATCTAAAAGAGGCCGAGTCCGCTCTTCGAGAGACCATTGAGCGTACCGAAGTAATAGCCGATGCGCTTGATGTACCGGTTGAAGAGTTAGAAGCTGCCCTGGATGCTGGAACCTCGATTCGAGACATTGCCAGTGATTTGGGTATCGATGGGGATACACTACGGACTGAGGTTGAAGCCGCCTATGAGGTCGCAGTACAACAGGCCGTGGAAGATGGGGTCATCAGCCAGGATCAGGCGGACGCAATCTTGGCTGATGATCAGGGCAATCAAAGAGGCAATCGAAGAGGTGAAGGACCTGGCAACCGCCGGGCAAACGGACCCGTTAATGGACCTGATAATGGACCCGACCAGGATGAGACAGAGGACGGAACCGAGACGGATACAGAAGAAAACAGTACAGACAATAATGGCACAGATGGTGAAAATGACGACGAGGAAACTACAACAGCTGTCAATGCCGGAGCGCCCTCCCCAGTCATCGTCAACACATCCACAACTGAGGGCAATGAGAGCGATGAGGGTGATGGAACCGTGAATAGCGCCACTGAGAATCCAGCCCCACAAGACGATGGACCTGGTCAAAGAGGCAATCGCCAAAATCGACGTCAAGGCAATGCAAATGGCGGCAACGGTACCGAGAACACCAGCAACGATGATACAGGCGGCGACACAAACAACAACGACTCAAGTGGCAATGAGTCAAGCAACGATAATGAATCAGGCGGCACCGTCACGGTTAATCAAGAAGAATCCCCTCGTCAGCGAGGAAATAATGAAGGAGGTCGCCGTAATCGAAATGGTCGATAAGATGAACTAGATTACGATCGTATTAAAACCCGGAGGTTGGAAAACCAACCTCCGGGTTTTTTAATGGTGTTGAGTTATCCCTACAACTCTTCAACCTACTTATACTCAGCTCCGTTTAAGAACCGTAGTTTGGCTACTCTGGTAGAGCTAAGGAAAACTACGGTTTCCAAATCGACCGCATTATAATAAACCATATCTCAATCATCAGACAACCGCAACAGCCTCAAACCATTGGCCACTACTAGAAGTGTACTTCCCTCGTGTCCGACGACACCAACGGGCAGTGGCAGGTGGAAGCTAGTCCAGAAGATAGGCACAATGATCGTCAGTATAATCAGAGTAAGCATCACGAGAATGGAAAAGAAGACATTCTGCTTAACAATGCGCTGAGCTTGGCGACTAAGCCGAATGGCAAAAGGCAGGTTGCTGAGCCGATCACCCATCAACACCAGATCAGCCGTCTCTAGGGCGGCATCTGTACCACTTCCGCCCATGGCAATCCCCACACCGGCAACGGCCAACGCAGGGGCATCATTGACGCCATCACCCACCATGAACGTTTCTCCTTCAGACTGGAGTTTGCGCAATACGGCTACTTTTTGGTCGGGTAGTAACTCGCTATAAACGTCATCAATCTCTAAATCATTGGCAATGACCGAAGCCACATCCTGATTGTCGCCGGTTAGCATCGCAATATGCTCAATCCCTTGTTGCCGCAAGGCTGCAATATTGGCCGCAGCATCATCACGGACCGTATCGGCCACGGCCACAAACCCCACCGGCTTGGCTTCAGACACAGGTGTCCCTACTTGGTGGCGGACAATCAGCACGGCTGTCTTTCCCTGCTGCTGTAGCTCACGCCCTACCTTGGTAACTTCTTCGGGTAAGACTAGAGCCATCTCTTTAAAGAGCTTATCATTGCCCACATAGATTCGTTCTTCCCCACCAGTTGAACCATGGTCGATTCCAATGTTTCGTTGAAAGGTTGCCCGAACACCCTGACCTGCGATTGCTTCAAAGTGGCTTGGCTCCTCGATTTGGACCTGTTGTTCCTGGGCCTTGTTCAAAATGGCTTGGGCCAGATGATGTTCGCTATACTTCTCTGCACTTGCCGCCAATACCAGCAGTTCTTCTTCAGAATGACCATTTAGGCGACGAATATCTGTGACAACGGGGCGGCCGTGGGTCAGCGTGCCAGTCTTATCAAATGCAGCAATCCGCACTTGGGCCAGCTTCTCCAGATAAATTCCGCCTTTAAAGAGCATGCCTCGACGAGCGGCAGCTGCGATGGCACTTAGGATACTTGCTGGTGTACTAATAACCAGCGCACAGGGACTTGCCACCACCAGAAGCGTCATAGCTCGATAGAAGGTCTGACTAAAAGGCTCGTTAGCAAAGAGAACTGGGATGAGAATTGCCAAGATAGTCATGCCGATGACGGCCCAAGTATAGGGACCACTGAAGCGATCAATAAAGCGCTGGGCAGGCACCGTATCTTCCCTTGCCTCTTCCACCAATGTAATAATCTTACTTAGGGTACTATCTGCGGCAACCTTGGTTACTCGTACCTCGAGGACCCCTCCCCCATTGATGGTCCCCGCGAAGACTTGGCTGCCCACACCCTTCATCACGGGGATGCTCTCGCCGGTAATTGGACTTTGATCAATAGAACTGCGGCCTTGGGTTACACAACCGTCTACGGGTAATCGCTCCCCTGGGCGTACCAGAACCAGATCATCGAGAACCAGTCGAGTAACGGGTATAGTTACCTCTCTGCCATCATGGAGACGCTGGGCCGTATCGGGACGCAATTCTGAAAGGGATTGGATGGCTTGGCGGGTGCGATCCATGGCAAACTCTTCTAATGCCCCACTAAGCGTAAAGAGAAAGAGGAGCAGAGCACCTTCTTCCCACTCACCAATTAGCGCAGCACCAATAGCGGCGGCGATCATCAGAAAATCAATATCGAGCTTGCCCCGCCGCATTTCACCCAACGCACCGATGAAACCACTATAGCCTCCAGCACCGTAAGCGACGATGGCACACACAACAATGCCCCAGATAGGCAGTATTTGAGTCAAACTACCGCCGATCCAACCTACCAGTAAAAAGATTAGTGTGACAAGGGCGAGAAGTAGCTCCACATTTTCTTCAAAAAGAGAGAAGAGAGGCTGGGACTGAGTTTGCCCGCGCGAGTCACGAGCCGAGCCAATAGCTTGGGCACTCATAGATAGTTGATCTCCTTTCAGAATCAGCTAGTCAGCGCTCTAGCTGACTAGCTACGATTACGTATGGAAAAACATCGTCTAGATATCTATAGTGATGCCATGATTCACTATGGCATTATACCACACTATAACTCGGGTTAACAATTGTATTAACCTAGGTTAATTTTTTATTCAATGATGGTTTATTGTAACCAATATTGGCAAATCCTACGGACAGCTATTTGTGACTCCCCCAGTGACGACGTAGAATCAGGTTAGCAAGACGTACGAATCTTCAAGGGCAGGAAAGCCTACTATCGTTGCGACAAGTTTAACAGGATTTTTCGAGATCTCCGTCTTCTTGACGACAAGTCCTATCTTCATGAACACAAGCTTCTTGTCTTTATGAGGACAAGAGCTGTATCTGGCTATCTATAAGGAAAGAATTAAACTATGATTCCGTGGACGTGGCGTGATTTTGTAATGGTGGTGCTGTGGATGGTTCTTGGGTTTATCTTCGCAGCGGCGGTTGGTATGGCGCTGCTTGCTGTAACTGGCTATTTGGCCAACCCAGATCAGTTGGAATCGAATCCACCGATCTGGTTCTTTGCCCTGTTCTCATCGATTCTCTACCTGGTCGGTATCTGGGCAGTCTACCAGCGTACTGTTCAGCGGTATACACTCTCGTGGGAGGCCCTCGGCGTCAATAGCTTTGAGCGTCAATGGCTTTGGCGGCTTCCTTTTCTACTCGTCATTCAATTGATGGCGGTTAGCGCGATCAATCTTTTGGTGATTACGCCACTTATGGGGGGCGAATTTGAAAATCCTCAAATTGAGATGATCACCGGGGGGGGATTGCTTACACCTTCGGATCTTCTCGTTCTGCTAGTAGCCATTGCCATTATTGCCCCCATCGCCGAGGAACTTCTCTTCCGGGGCATGCTCTATCCCCTCCTAAGAAAGAGGCTTTCTGTGTGGCCGGCGATTGTCCTCAATGCAGCGCTCTTTTCTGTGGTTCATTTTATTCCCGTATTGATGCCGGTACTATTTGTGGTTGGTCTGATGCTTGCTTGGGTACGTGAGCAGAGCAACTCCATCATACCCAGCATTATTCTCCATATCATGCAAAATGGTTTGGCCACGGTCTCCATCTATTTTGTAGTAAGTCAAAATCTCTGATCGCTCTTTTCCTGTAGACCGTAACAGCAATGATAGAGTCTCTAGAAAAAAGCGCTCAGCTAATCAGCCATTGACATTCAGCCAAAATTTGGCCACGTTTCGGGTCGATTTTTGTACTTTACCTATACTAGAATGACACGCTCGTACCCTTTTCAAACAGCTTCTAAATTAGCTCTTCTGTAAAGGTTACAGTGTACTGATCAAATTGTAGCCCAATATGGTGGCGCACAATCGCTCCATTCTGAGTGAAAATCCGAGGAACCCGAGCACCATTGATGTAGCACGTCCCGTCTTGAACAAGGTACCAACGCCGCTGTAGTCCTTGCTTGGTAAGGTGGTGCATGTGTCCTGCTACGACAGCAATCACACGTTTGCCCAACGTCCGGGCATAGTCAATTGCTTCAGCCAAATCAGGTTCCCCATGATCGCCCTGCCCTTCGCCAAAATCCTTTCCCCAAGGATCAGTCGGCTGATCGCCACAGCCTGTGGGACCGCCATGAGCCAAAAAGATCAGATCGCTAGATTGAGCTTGTTGAACACAAGCTTTGAGCCTGGCCACAGAGTCGTCCATAGACATAACGCCATGTAATTTGGCAATCAGGTCAGGGAAGCTGACTCGATTTCCCCCCATAGAAAAAGGCCGTCCCACAATGACATCAAAAGCCATACCGCCAAGCTCAAATTGATGGGTGCTATAGCCGCCACAGATGACAGGCTTCAACGTCTGCTCCAGCTTGGCCACGTTACGCGGACGCCCTAAGCCACTCATCCACTCTAGCCAATGCCAATCAAGCACCTCGGCAGCTACGTTGAAGTAGTTGGCCACATCGTGGTTGCCAGGAATAAAGAGGGCAGGCTTGGTTAATTCAGCAACCTGCTCAGCAATCTTCAAACCTTCGGCAGGGTTAAATTCGCCTAGATCACCCGTCAAGAGAATCAGGTCATACTCGGAGTGATTAAAATAGTCGATATCGGCTTGGTTGAATTGGAGGTGGATATCACCAACAATGGCAAGTTTCGGCAACTTTTGCTCCGCTCCTATGTGCTGGTCAGTAGTCGCTTGGTTAACAGATGTGATGCCTTAACTAAGGCCATGCTTAACGGCAATCACAGCAGCCTGGGTACGGTCTGCCACATTTAGCTTGGCCAGGATGGCGCTAATGTGATTGCGTACTGTCCCTTCGGAAAGGTGCAATATCTCAGCGATGGCAGCGTTGTTGAGTCCGCGTGAGAGCGCACCCAACACGTCAATTTCTCGTGCGGTTAGTTCATCGGTAATTGTCGTAGAGGAGTAGGATTGTTGGCTAGCCACTGCATGCAACAGCTTTTTGGTCACAGCCGGATCGGTATACGCCCCCCCTGCGACCGTCCCTTTGACTGCAGCTACAACTTCCGCGTGAGGCGTATCCTTCAAGAGATAGCCAGAAGCCCCGGCACGAATGGCGTCGAAGATCCATTCGTCATCATCATAAGTTGTCAGGATGAGTATATTGGTCTTTGGGAAATGAATGCGGATATAGCGGGTGGCTTCGATGCCGTTCATCCCTGGCATCTTCAGATCCATCAACACCAAATCTGGGGCCTCTTTTTCAACCAGTTCTACAGCCTCTAAGCCATCTTGGGCCGTCCCTACAACCTCAATCTCTCGATCCAGCTTTAGCAGCATGGCAAGCCCATCGCGTACGATGGCCTGATCGTCACAAATAATAATTCTCACTCTCTTTTCTCCGGTATTGTCAGCTGGACTGTCGTCCCCCTCTCCCTCTCACTGCTGATCAACAAATGGCCATTAATCAATTGAGCACGCTCATGCAATCCCTTAATACCCCAATGGTTGGCGTGTTCTGCATTCGGCTCAAAGCCCATTCCATCATCAGCCACCGTTAACTGTGTACCAATCCCATTCACATCAAGCTTTACCGACAACATCTCGGCGTTGGCGTGATAGACAACATTTGTAATGGCCTCTTGGGCAACTCGATAAATGCAGTGGCTGATTTCAGGGGAGAAGGCAGGCAAGGGTTCCACGATCGACAGGTTCAATGCAAGGTTGGCCCGTTCTGCTGCTGTCTCTGCCTGTTGACGAATCGCCAGAGATAATCCTAGATCATCCAATGGCGTTGCCCGGAGGGACTTAAGCGCACGACGGGTCTCTTGCAATCCGTCACGCGTTGCCGAAAGGGCACCGTCTAATTGACCCTGAGCGATCTCTGGTTCTACATCCCAATAGGCGCGCACGGTGGCTAGCTGTACGGTGAGTCCGCTGAGCGTGTGGGCCAACGTATCGTGCAACTCACGTGCCACGCGATTGCGCTCGCGAGTGATGGTTAACTCAATTTGCGCATTTGCTTGATCTCGTAGTTGGGCGTTTGCGTCTTCAAGCGCCTGTTGTTGTTGTCGTAGGCGTTTGACGAGCGCGCTCGTAATATAGCCAACGATCAAGAGGCTCAATAGCTGAAAGAGCGTAACCAGGATGCCACCGGTTGGCATGGGTCTTGGAGGTGGAGGACCAGTACGCGGGCCAACTATCTCGGCCCCCATGTCAAACCATGACCCCAGGATGTGGTACAATGCTGGCCAAGGGAAAACCCCCAAGACGTTCACTGCCAATGTACCCAACGCAAAGAGCACAACTTGACGCCACTGATATTGCCAAGCCGTCAACAATAGACCCATCAATAGGATAGGTATCAGGCGTAGGGTCATTCCTTCGGGCGAGCGCAAGGGTATACTAGAGGCAAAGTTGAGCATCACGTGGACTGTTAGTGAAGGAAGGATAGCCATGAGGACAAGGACAATCGGTAACAGGCGTGCCTCTGCTCTGAATCGTCGCCATGGTAGTAGGGTCAAGCCAAGAAGTAAGAGCCCATGAAACATTTGAACGGCATAGTAAAGGAGCACATTCACATGCCGCTCCACCAACCACCAATCAAGCAAAGCTAGGCACAGGAAGTAGCCTATCCACAAAAAAAGAGCAATGCGCAATAAATGGCGTGAGTTCGTGGCCCAGTCTCTATCAATCATCTTTACATTGTACCCAGGTTTCGCAAATGATGCCCATTGTAGATGCCACGATTTTGCTGAAGGGACTATGATAATTGTCATGGGTTACCCCTGCATGGTATCACCACTATATCACCTTGAGATCAATAACGCTCACCGCTGTCCACAAAAATTGTAGAAGTCCTTGGCCTAACTATAGCTTCACCCTTTATACGTTCCCTTCAACTTGGTAAACCGAGTGCTAAACCACTTGCAAAGTCAACACGATACTAGGGGAATAACGAATACGAATTTGGATGAACAGCCGATAGATGATCGGACATTCCTGGCACAGTTTGAAAACCAAATCTTAGAAGCCGTTTCGACTCAACTGGATCGTATGTGGTCAAGACTTCCTGGAAGAGGTCAGAAGTGGATTCGCCGTCGAGGCTATTCTTGACCTCTTCCAGGAAGTCGATGCTCTTCTCATGTCAACCACATGAATTCCCAAAGAGCCGCCGTTTCTTAAGAAGCTGTCTGGAAAGTCATTCTGAGGAGCCTGCAGCTCGGTTACGGCCGCAAAGCGGCACGAAGAATCTCACGATTATTTGACCGAAAAACAGAGATTCTTCATTCGCTCCGCTTTTTCAGAATGACACGCTCCTCCCCCTTTCAGACAGCTTCTAAGGTCAATAAGACCTATATCAACAACTGAATATAACTTGTAAACCTTCAGAGACACAACAATGAACGAACAATTTCTAGAAAGGGTACGAGCGATCTGTCTGGCCCTGCCAGGTACATCAGAACGACTCTCTCATGGCGAACCAACCTTCTTTATTGGCAAAAAGGTCTTTACCATGTTTGCCAACAATCATCATAATGACGGGCACATCGCCGTTTGGATACCCGTTCCCGAAGGTGCCCAAGAGGGGTTGATTGGTGCATCTCCCCACAAGTTCTATAGGCCACCTTACGTAGGTCACCGCGGTTGGGTTGGCATTGAGTTGGCGGAGATCGATACTGAGGAGCTGACCCACCATATACGTACGGCATGGAAATTAATCGCGCCGAAGAAGTTACGCGCTGAGCTGGTCGACCCGCCCCATCAAGACTCTGACCCCATCCCTCCTCAGCCTCCATCAGGTGTAACTGCTCATCGCGATTTGACCTATGTACCCAATGGCCATGAACGGCAAAAGCTCGATCTATATCTTCCTGATCAAGGTGAGAACCACCCTTTAATCATCTGGATTCACGGTGGTGCCTTTCGCATGGGTAGCAAAGAAGGGCATCCAGATCGCCCGCTACACTTTGAGTACGTAGCCCAGGGCTATGCATTGGCTTCGCTCAATTACCGCCTAAGCCAGCATGCTACCTTCCCAGCCCAAATTGAAGATTGCAAGGCGGCCGTGCGCTGGTTGCGCGCCCATGCCGAACAATATAAGCTCGATCCAACGTGCTTTGCCGCTTGGGGACCCTCCGCAGGTGGCCATTTGGCTGCCATGCTAGGGACGGCGGGGCATGTGACTGAATTTGAGGTAGGCGAACATCTCCATATTTCCAGTCGTGTCCAGTGTGTGGTCGATTATTTCGGCCCCACTGACTTTCTTGAGATGGATACCCAACGTCTCCCTGATGGGATGATTCATGACGACGCCGATTCGCCCGAGTCGGAGTTAGTAGGCGGCCCCATCCAAGAGAATCCGGCGAAAGCAGCCAGGGCCAACCCCATCACTTTCATTACTGAGGATGTGCCGCCCTTCTTGGTAGTCCACGGGGATCAAGATCCCTTGGTTCCCCATGGGCAGAGCGTATTGCTGGTTGAGGCATTGGAGAAGATCGAGGCCGATGTGACTTTTTATACGGTGGAAGGGGCCGGGCATGGCGGCTTTACTGATCCAGAGGTGCCAAGGTTAACAGAGGCCTTTTTGGCGAAGCACATTGGTGAAATAAACATCGGTGAAACAGAAAGGATTGACCATGCCTAATTTGATTTTGGAATACAGTGATAACGTCGAATTTGATTCAAAGTCATTTTTTAGGCAACTTCATGAGTCCCTGGTTGAGACAGGTGCATTCAATCTGAAGGGTCTCAAAAGTCGCGCCGTCCAGGTAAGTGACTACTACATCGCCGATGGCAACCCAGAGTACAAGTTCGTCCATCTCAATATTGTGCTGCGAGAAGGGCGTTCTCGTGCCGTGAGGGAGGAGATTGCGCAACGGGCCATGGTCCTGCTGGAAGCGACCTTTGGGCATTATCGGGAAGGTGGTCACATTAACCTATCTACGGACATGAACGAATTGGAAGTCGGCCTAGCGCTGACCAACCATAACATCCCCAGTCGGCCCCGCCCCCAGCAGATTCACTTGGTCGGGAGCGTTCCTTTGCCCACCGCTTCTGATGTCTTTGAGCAAATCTGTGGTGCAGTTGGCCCATATCTTACTCGGCTACCCGATGGGGAGACAGGAGAACGTAGTCGTTGGATTTCCTTCCAGCGCGCCATGTTGGAAGAGCATCCAGCCATCATGGTTAACCCGGCTGGACGCACTTTCACCATTCGTGATCTAGAAGGCAAGGTGAGCCGCGAAGATGCCTTGCTGGTGCTCAACCCAACTTTCCCTGTGGATGAGATTGAGTTTAGACCACTCGGCTACAGTCATGCTGCGATTGAATCTTGGAAGCTCTTTCAGCAGAAGCAGCGAGCCGGTATCATTCCTACGGATCTCCGTTTCCAAGTGAGTCTGCCAACACCCTTTGCAACCGGGCTACACTATTTTCATCCGGATGCCCATGAAAGCTATATCGAGCTGATGCAAGACGCGCTCCTGCAAGAAGTGACGGAAATCTGTGCAGCGATTCCCCATAAACATTTGGCCATTCAGTGGGATTGCTGTCAGGAAATTCTCTTGATTGAGGGCTACTATCCCGATGATTGGCGCTACGATGCAGGTAAGATGGCACCTGTTGTGGCGGCCCTGGGTAATGCACTACCTGATGATGTGGAATTGGGGTTCCACTTCTGTTATGGAAGTCCTGTTGATTCTCCCTTGGTCAAGCAACGGGATATGGGTGTCGTGGTTGATTTCTGCAACCAAATCGCCGCCAACCTCACCCATTCATTGGATTTTGCCCACATGCCTGTATCGGTGCCAGATGCCGACGCCGATTTTTTCAGCCCACTAAAAGATTTAACCATTTCGGGAGAGGCCCAAATCTATCTGGGTATTTTGCATCCCAAAGTGCCAGGTGGTGACATGGCCCGCATCCAAAAGGCGCAACAATCCCTGCCTTCTTTTGGCGTGGCGACAGAGTGCGGCTGGGGCAGGAAATCAACCGAAACAGTTGACAAACTTCTTCAAGTTCATTTGAATGCAGTGAGCGGATAGGCAAAACCACCTATGAAATTAGCAAACATTCACTACCAAGGGGTAGACCGGTTGGCTGTTGTCGTCAATGATAAAGTCGACAATGATAAAGTCGACAATGACGCAATTGACAATGAGCAGTTGCTTGACTTGACCGCAACCGGATTGCCTGCGACGATGCGCCAATTCATCGAACTGGGAGACGCTGGGCTGGAGGCCGCAAAACAAGCACTGGGCAATGTCGATGAGGACCATCTCATTGCAACCGACGAAATTCTATGGCATCCTCCGGTACGAGAGCCGCGCAAGGTTCTCTGCATTGCCATGAATAACGCGACCAGCAATGCCCGCAAGATCAGCGCCCCTGACCATCCCCTCTACTTTAACAAAGCCGCCAGCAGCTTGATTGGACACAAGCAACCCATTGTACTCTATGATTACTATGGCAGCGTTCATCCTGAGCCTGAGCTGGCAGTAATCATTGGGAAACGGGCATGGCAGATTGCTGCGGAAGATGCGTATGAGTATGTTTACGGCTACACCAATCTCAATGACGTCACTGGCAATGGGATGAGAGCCGAGGATCGGGTCCACTACTACGCGTTGTACGCGTCGTCAGATGATCCTACCGTGCTAGAACGCCGTGAGCAACATCTCTCCTACCCAGGGCGCTACAAAAGCGTAGATACCTTTGGCCCCATTGGTCCATATTTGGTGACAAAGGATGACGTACCCGACCCCAACAATCTGGACGTCCACTGCAGTTGGGGTGGAGAAACCATTGCACAAGATAGTACGGCCTACTACAACTATCCTGTCCATGAGGCCTTGGCCTTTCTATCTCGCTTTCACACGCTAGAGCCGGGCGATATTGTCTCCATGGGGACAGCGTTCAAGTCTTCACCTGATTCAAAGCGCAGCCTCCATTTGGCCAACCTCAACCAATTTCCACGTACGGTTACCATGTCAATCACAGGGCTAGGCACGCTGGTTAGCCCCGTAAAAAAGAGGGAGAGCTGAGAGTCCAAATGACGCTACCCATCACCAACCATTTCCCGCCTTTCAATATCACCCGTGCTAGCCACGTCGTTCTCACTGTCAGCGATTTAGACGCCAGCTACGCCCACTATGTGGAGATGCTGGGCCTGATCCTCACCGAGCGAACAGAAGATACTCTCTATCTGCGCGGTATCGACGAGCGCGCTCACCATAGCGTGGTACTGCGTAAGAGCGACGCGCCTGGCTCAGTCGACCGGATTGGTCTACGTGTCTTTATGGAGCAGGATCTGGAGACAGCCTATGCTTGGTTCAATGACCATGGCGTACCATGCCGCTGGGCAACCATGCCGTTTCAGGGCAAAACTCTTCACTTTGAGGATCCGAATGGGATGCCCGTAGAGCTTTGCGCACGCATGGACCAAGTGCAAAGCTATCACGACCGGTTCCAGCACCATCGCGGTGGCCACCCACGGGGAATCGACCATGTGCAGATGCCGGTCCCCGATGTGCTGAAAGGCACAGAATTTTACATGAATTTGGGCTTCCGGCTCTCTGAGTACACGGATTCGGACGATGGATCTCAGCTATGGGGAACTTGGCTCCAACGCAAAGGGAACCCTCATGATATCGTCTTTACCAGCGGCAAAGGCCCGGCCTTACACCACTTTGCCATGCAGGCCAAGGATGCCAGCACCATCATGCACATTTGTGATGTAGTCGGCAGCATGGGCTTGGAAGATATCATCGATCGGCAGCCATCGCGCCACGGAATTGGTAATGCACTCTTTGTCTATTTCCGCGATCCAGATGGTCATCGCATGGAGTTCTATGATGCCCACTATCAGATGATCGACATCGACCACGAGCCGATTCGTTGGCCCCTCTCCAACACAAAGCGCTCGAGCTTGTGGGGCGTGCCAGCCTCTCGACGCTGGTATTTCGAGACGAGCCCCTTTACTGGCGTGCCATTATGTGAGCCTCTCTTTGCCGGTGAACCGATGACGCTGGAGCGATATGTGAGTGAAATAGGGTGTAGCAGACGTAGGAGTAAACGATGACCAAACTACCGCCAATCCAAATCGGCGCAGCCGTTTGGTATGCACCAGACATGCTTGATCAGGAAGACAAATGGCTAGAACATTGGTCTCCGGCAGAGATTGCCGAACTTGAGCAAGCAGCAGAGCCGCTAAGTTCGACCAATTTTCCTATTGCTCAGATGACGCAAGCCGATTTTCCCTTGCCCAAGGTCGGGGACAAGTTGAGCACTCTGCGGTCGGAGCTGCTACACGGCCGTGGGTTTGGCCTGTTGCGGGGCCTGCCAACGAGTCGCTATAGCGAACGTGAAATCATCACTATTTTCTATGGTATCGGCACCCACATTGGCAGCCCACGTTCTCAAAATGCTAAAGGCCACCTCCTGGGTCACGTACGGGATCTTCGCAAGAGTAGCGAAGATCCCAATATTCGTATCTACCAAACCAAAGAGCGCCAGACCTTTCACACTGATTCTACCGATGTTGTCGGGCTGCTCTGCTTGCAGGCCGCTAAGGAAGGCGGTTGGTCTCTACTGGTGAGTTCAAGCACAGTCTTTAACGAGATGCGTAAGCGCCGTCCCGATCTGTTGGAATTGCTGCTACAGCCCATTGCCACTGATCGTCGAGGCGAAGTTCCTGAGGGTCAACTGCCTTACCTGCTGATCCCAGTTTTGAATTGGTACAAAGCTCATCTCACACCATTCTATCAGCGACAATATATCGATTCGGCCCAACGCTTTCCTGATGCGCCTCGTCTGACACCCCAACATGTGGAAGCGCTGGATCTCTTCGACGAATTAACCAACGAGCCGGCCCTCAACTTTTCCATGCAGTTAGAACCAGGCGATATCCAGTTTGTCTACAACCACAATATTCTCCACGACCGGACCGGTTTTGAGGATTGGCCCGAGCCGGAAAAACGTCGACATCTACTGCGTCTTTGGTTATCTGTACCAGGTGATCGTCCGCTTCCAGAGGTCTTTGCTACGCGTTTTGGGTCAGTTGAAATTGGGAACCGAGGTGGAATTTTGGTTCCAGGGACTGAGCCATGTATTCCGTGGATTCGCGATCTATTAGTAGAAGATAATTGAGAGCAAATCCTGAAAAGAAAAGGTTCTTGTGGATGAATCCCACAACTACGCTTGTCTTTACCGCTCCACCAACTGCAATTTCCCGCGAATATCTCCAAAAAAGGTCTGACCTTTTGTATGCAGGTTAAAGTAAAGTTCCCCTTTGCGTGCAATCGTTTCCATGCCAGAGATTGTTTTCACCTTATCCAGTGGTACCCCAGCCACAATCGGGCATCCGGCTGTAAAGGCTCCAACAAGCCCTTCTCCATGTGCCGTGGCCGCCAAGATATCCTCGTTGGTTACTTCCAGCGCCAATATGTCATCTGCCCAATACTCTTGTAAATCACCAGCAAGCGCAAAGTCTACAATAATCGGCCCCAACTGACCCGGACGGCCGCAATGAATGTGGAACATGACGATATCTTCCGTCTTTACCCCTTCAATTGCCACGTGTACATAAGCACTGCTCAGGTCATTTGTAAACGAAAGGACACCATGTCCGTGGGATGGGCGCTCATTTCTCGAGACAGAAGGAGCAGTCGACTTGAACTGACTCGGCGTAAGGGCGGGCGTGTCTTCTTCCTCACCGCCTTCCTGATGCGGGCTTAGAAAGGCTTCAAAAACAGCACCTATTTCTTGACCGCGGCTGGGATCTAGTTCGATGGGGCTCTCCATATCCAATTCAGCTCGATGCCCATCACTTGAGGCAGCCATATGACTCATTGGCGCTTCAGCGGATTCTGCTTCTTGCTCCGTTTCGACATCAGCTCCAGTAGCTTCCCCGCCAACCGCAGCTGCCTGCACTTGATCATCAGTAAAAGGTGGTGCAGGCATTTGACAGCCACTCAAAACAAATAAGATAGTGACAACCGCAGCTGTACTAACAACAGTATGCCTTTTCTGCGCATATTTTCTTAGACTAATCATGGAAGTCCTCTTTCTTTGATAACAAGCAATTTGCTCATATTGACACTTATGACCATTTAAAATACTATATGGGTCACATTTATGACCCGCATGATATCATAAAGGCCCACACGTGTCAATAGCATGATGCAAATTTACGATTATGAATGCATATGATTTGCGCGCACCTCAATCTTCACCCCTCAATCCCCTCCATTTGTCCCAATTTAGGGGACGACGGTTCCTCTCACCCCAGGTTATACTACTTTCAACGCCAACATGGGTTGGCTTTCCAACAAAAGTACCATAGACAAAATCATATGCTGACAAGTATATTTCGCCAGAGATGTCCCGTCCCGGCTCTTGTCCAATCTTCTCTCAATAATTTCGACAAGAGAGGATATCCTCATCTTCATGGGGATAAGCTTTGTCTTGCCATCTAAATCGTATGTGATAAGTCATTCGTCATGAACAAGTATAATCACGGCTTCCTTAGGAGCTACAGGAGTCACTAGGAGAACCTCATGAAAACTTTAGCCAAAGTTTTGCCTGGCATTCTTGCATTGGCATTTTTAGGTCTTGGATTGATCTTTATGTTTAATCCGGCTGCAACGCTCGGACGACTTGGCGTAACCCTTATGGCCTGGACGGATGGGCCAATATTCGTTCCGTCAATGGCGGTCTCCTCCTGGGTCTAGCCATGTTTATTGTCCACGGCCTGCTAAAAGGTGAAGGAATGCCGATCCGCATGGCTGGGATCTTATTAGGCATTGTTGCCATAGGCCGTATCGTTAGTCTTGGCCTAGATGGCTTCGCGGGCAACTTAGTTGTGCCTATCGTTGTTGAAATTGTTCTGGTTGCGCTCCTGATTTTCTCAGCAGGCCAGCTGGAGGCGGATAGGGCGTCATAAGTGGCTTGCTACTTAAAATAAAATTCGTGGCAGCTTTATCCCCCATAGTTGTCGAGTGAACATAAGGATAGAAAAGTATGAAAACGCTAGGAAAAAGTTTATTAGGAATTCTTGCTCTATTGGTTGTCGCGATTGGCATACTTTATGTAATCAGCCCAGACGCTACGACAGTTCATATTGAAACGGAGATCGATGCCCCAGCAGAGGAAGTGTGGGCGGCTTTGGCCCACGAATTCGCAGAGATTGATAAATGGTCTTCTACGGTGGAGTCGTCGCGGGTCGCCGATGCCAACGAGGTACCCTCAGGGTGGACGATTGATCCAGATGCGCCCATTGCGGGGCGAGAAACAGCAAGCCCTGCAGGCACATTTCGTGAATTCTTTATCGATTACTCGGAAGAAGAGATGGATTTTACCTTTCGGGCGGATGGGCTGCCATCAATAATCACCAAAATGACGGATAGGCAACAAGTCATTCCCCTCGACGAGAATCGATCCAAAGTGACCTTTGATGTTGAGATGCAAGCAAGTGGTATCTTCAAAGCGCTAGGGCCGATCCTTAGTAGCAGGTTTGCCTCGACCTTTGGTCTGGTCCAGGAAGAGCTGAAAGCATATGTAGAGTCAGGGCAAGCTGCTCAGTAATTTTAAGGATTATATCATGACAAATTCACTTAGATTTCCAGTCTGGCTAACTGTACTAACCACATTCTTATTCATCTCGAACTTGTTTGTCTTTGGCGGCGCAGCGTTGTTCAACCCGGCGCTAGCCTTCCCGAATGCAGGTGAAGGAGCGGTCTTCCCTATTCAATTCTTTGCCGTTCGCCACATTGCCTTTGCTTTTCCTCTGTTCTATGGCCTGATTCAAAGAGATGTAAAGGTTCTCACGGTCATGTTTAGCATCTTCATTGTCATGTCCGGCATCGACATTGTGCTGTTAGCCGTCTACGGATATAACATTCCCATCCTTGGCTTGATTCCCGCCATCGGCCAGTTGTCTACGTTCGGAAAGGTTCTGGTCGGGATCGGCGGCTTGTTTCTGCCTGTTGGGATTGGACTTTGGTACTTAACCACCCAAACAGAATAGACTTAGGTCATCAACGCAAACATAAACACAACAAGGAGAGCAACATGACAAATACAATGTACTCAGCAATAGGACATCAACCATAGATAGCGCAACAACAGGGGATTGGAACACGGAATGTTGCGAACGAGAATGTAGTACAAAAGTTCGATGAAGTGATCTACAGTCCAACATTTGTCGATCTGCAAGCACCTGCACGAAAGATTGGCAGGTCGCTGCAGCTACGCCGCCATGTTGTAGACCTGCTTAGTGGCTTTGTCAGTGGGGCGGTTTCAATCAGATAGCGGTTCAGAATCTTGCTCGATTGAGCAAACCTATACGCATTCGTCAGGCAGTGCCATACCGTAGGCTTACCAGGCACAAAGGGAACATTCGTGATGCTTGATGCAACGATGTCAACAGACCAAATACCAAGTTTACAGACTGCACCGTTGAGGGCTGACTACCAAGCTATTCTTACTGCGCCGGCAGATGCTGTTTTTGCTGCGATTTCCAATAGCGAGTGCCTGAGCACTTTTGTCCCTGAGGTAAAGCAGGCTGTGGTTGGTCGGTCCGAAAGAGGCTTGATCCGACGCTGTGATTTTGGTAATGACATGATCATAGAAGAGCGAATTGTTCTATGGCAACCACCATCGACTTATGCTTATTCGGCGATTGCGCCGAACCCGTTTGGGCTGCGAGATCATTACGCAGCTGTCACATGCAACCCGATCGGAGAAGGCACCCATCTCCGCTGGCTACACTATTTCGAGCACGATGACTTAGCCGCCATGATGTACGTACTCGATGGTATGTTTGAAAGAATTTTCGGTGGGCTGCTCCAGCAGTTTGGTGGGCGGCGATTACACAACTTACCTGAGTAATGTCAAACCGGATTGGAACAAAGACTTCACATTGATACCATGGCTTTGAGATCAGTCAGTTGCAATCAACAATGGGTTGATATAATTGGATCTTTGTTCCTGTTTTTGAGGCGTGAACCGTCATCACCGTAAGTACACTCCACCTCAGGAGATTGCCGTCGCCGATGAAGACATTGTCGTTGGCTTCCTTGGGGTTTCTGGCAGCATACCCATTGAGCAGGACGACGGGTTGGTGGTTGAAACTCGCTACCTCGTGACCTTGTGCCGCTGCGGCCACCCCAATAATAAGCCCTTTTGCGATGAAGTGCATTACGAGATTGGGTTTGTGGCGTGATGTGCGGTCATTAGATCCCCATATCGTTCCAAAGTAGAGACACTCACGCCAAAAGCCTTTATCCATATAGCCCGGTCAGGATAACCAGTAATTTATGGTTGGCCTGGCCGATTTTTGTTTCCCAGCATCCTTTTCGCATATCCCCATGTCCCAATCTCAGCATGTCCCCACATAAATCCCCACATGTGGGGATTCCAATTCGCCACCGCATTTGTATACTTTAGTCAACGCAAAGAACAACGTAGTACAGATATACAACCACTCGGGAGCGAAGAACATGGGAGTGCCGCACGACTTCATCCCACCAAAGGGAGGACAAAACAATGCTAAAGAAAATCTCAGCGTCGACAAATAGATTGTCTACAGACCAGCTCATCCTGACCGGGCTGCTCGCACTCAGCTTCATTCCAGCAGCCGGAGGAATTTTTCGCCTCTCACAGCTAACTGTGGGGGGCGAAATCACGCCGGAGAACGCACGCTTCTTTGCCTCCCCCATACCCATTGTGCTGCACCTGATTAGCATCGTTATCTACTCGATACTCGGTGCATTTCAGTTTGCACCGGGCTTTCGACGGCGGCGGCGAGGCTGGCACCGCAGTGCGGGACGGATTTTGATTCCTAGCGGATTGGTAGCGGCACTAACGGGGCTTTGGATGAGCCATTTCTATGACTTGCCCAGCTACGATGGCGAATTGCTCTACTGGATTCGCATGGTGGTTGGATGGGCCATGTTCTTGTTCATCATCTTGGGCGTAATAGCCATCAGGCAGCGAAAATATGCCCAACATGGTGCGTGGATGATGCGTGCCTATGCCCTTGGTGTCGGTGCCGGAACGCAAACACTCACTATTATGCCGTGGTATTTCTTATTCGGCATGCCTAGTGTATTCCCGCGTGCAATCCTGATGGGGGCAGCCTGGCTCATCAACCTGGCCGTTGCGGAGTGGGTGATTTACAAACGGCAGTCCCGTCGGGTAGCTATAGCGTTAAGTACACGTTAATGAAATCATTATCAATTCACTTTCAACCAGACCTACACCAACATGTTGCGACTGCTCCATCTGTGCTTCAATGGCCAGCCCAAGCTGTTGGGCAATGCCGTTGGCACCATGGTCGAGATCAAAATCAAGGCGGTGGAGCTAATGCAATTGCCGTCGGGCGATGGCAAGACGACGGTTGGCCCCAGCTTTGAGTATGTGGCCGAAGAGACGGCGCAGGCAAGCACCGAGCGCAAGATCGTCGTGCGCCCCAATGGACCGTATATCGCCTATGGGGAGATTCCGCTGGTGCGTAAGACCAAGGTAACGTCGGAAGAGAATGAGCCGTTAAAGGTATAGGACAACTGGGTCACGGTAAAGATGCCCTTGCGCTCATACTGGCGGATGATCTTGGGCGTTACCCGATCCAACAGGCTGAGGTTGTTCTCCTGCTCGGCTTTGGCTCGACAGTCCACACGAAATTGGCAAAGGGGGCAGTGCTTATTCAGAATCACGGGCGGTTCCGTGGGCGACTCTTCTGCAATCCACTCTTGCAGCGGCTCTAGCACCGGAATCAGGGGTTGGGGGCTATCGGCCAGCTTCACCTTGTGGGCTTTGCCACTAACGTCTATGATGCGACCAGCGGCAGGCGCTTTGGCTTGCAGGGCCTCCAGCACCTTAGCCGTGAAGAAGAGGGCCAGCTTATCCTGCTTGCTGATCGTGTGGGTACCGATGAAGATGGTCGGCTCGTAGCTGTAGTGCCCAAACGCAGAATGGCTCGCCACCTTGGTCAACAGACCACAGTCAGCGGTCAGTTGTTCCGCTGTGAGGGTGGCGTCGGTCAGAAACTTATGCTTACCTGCCAAACCGTTCGCTTGAAAGGCGACCACGTCGGGGTTATCTTGGGCCAGCTTGGCCAAATACTGGGTCTGACTTGTACGTCTTTGCGCGTCAAGAATCTGGACATATTCATGGGGCATTCCTGATTGGTTGCTATAGAGAAGCAAGTGGGCTTTTCGAGGACAGTCTGCGTAAGCCAGTACGATGTCAGTGCTGATGATGGGGTTCATGGAAGTCAGTTGCCTTTCGCAAAATCTTGCACAATACAGATCAATCGGTATGTGTCGTAAGAGATACAGCAAAAGACTGCGTGATAGTTGTTATGTGGGAACAAAGACCATACTCAGTGTACGGCGCGTGCTCAGAACTGGCTCAACGCTTTGTTGGCAGTTAGGGTCTATTTACTGAGCGATTTGCCACCGTAGGGGTTCTGTTCAATGGCGTGGGAAAGTTGTGGTCTAAGAGTATGCAGACTTCCAGATTCTGTTAGCGATCCAGCATTGGCAGCAGCATCTGGGTCAGCATTCCGGCAATAAGCGGCAGCACCAGCGAAACGGCGACGCGCACGCCCGTCAACCGCCAGCCGTAAAAGCCGACCTCTAGCGGCACGCGCAAGAGCGAGAGCAGAGCAAACGATGTGGCATAGGTCATGAGCACACTGATGCCTGCACCGGCTTTATAGAGGGTAGCAATAAGAGGCAGGCCGATGATACTGCCCCCAGGCGTCAAGATCCCTGCTAGCCAGGCTAATCCAATCCCACGCCAGCCAGACGCGTCAGAGAGCCAGTTCTCCACCAGATTTTCGGGGAGTAGCACTTCGGTGAAGCCAGCCACCAGCATAGCTATGACCAGAATCGGTAGAAAGCGAGACAGCTGGCTGATAGACGTACGCAAGCCCAGGGCAAAGACGTCCGTTCCCTGCCAAAGCGCGAGCCCCATGAGGATGGCCAGAACGACGAAGAATGCAATGGCAGTCTCTCTCATACGGAAGCAACCTCCTCTGGGGAATCTTTGCCGTTGACAAATTCAACATAGCCAGCGCCGCCATGGACCCGCAGGTGATCACCTGTCTTGATCGCCTTGGTGGCCTCAATCACACCGACGACAGCGGGAATACCATATTCCCGCGCAACAACTGAGCCGTGGGTCATCAAGCCACCTACTTCCGTAATCAATCCACCCGCGTTGACAAAGAGGGGCGTCCAGCCAGGATCGGTGAAGGGTGCCACCAGGATTTCACCCGGCTCTAGAGCTTCGGTACTCGGATCCAAGACAACCCTGGCTATGCCTTCCACCACGCCTGCAGAGACGGGGCTACCAATCAGCGCACCGTCGGGTGCATCTGTGCCCGCGAGTTTGACGACGGGGATCTCGCCATCGCTCGTCATGACCCGAGGCGGCGTTAGCTGCTGATAGTGCTCCATTTCCATGCGTCGTTCAGGGACCAACTGATGCAGTTCCAGCGCTGGGTTATCTAAAGCGCTGAGAACTTCGGGCATGGTGAGGAACCAGATATCCTCAACCGTCTTAAGTCGTTCCTCTCGGACCATCTGCTCACCTGCCTCGAGCAACACAGATTTGAACAGGGCAAAGACCTGAATCACAAAAAATTTGTGGTGTTCGCGCAGGGGCGATAGGTTGCGGCTGACCCGAATCAGGCGGCGGATCAACGGTCTGCGCAGCCATCTCAAAAGGCTGGACCGAGCTGCGGCCGTTAACCGTTCTGTTGCGGCTTCGCCCTCGTCCATGAGCTGCTGATAGTGGACCCGATGAGCACCTGGTTCACTGTGGCGCATCACGTTTACCACCATCTGCAAAAGCGACGTTGGATCTTCAGACCAGCGTGGCCTGCTGATGTCAATCTCTGAAGGGCCGCGCGCACCGTATCTGTCGATAAACTTCTGCCATGCCTGCGTAAAGGCAGCACCACCGGCATGTTCAGTAGCCGTTTGGAGGCGGGTCTGTGCATCAATATCGGTTCTGCTCAAATGGGTCGCTAATGAGTCAGAGAGACGGGCCGCGTCGGCTAAATCTCCCACGGCCAGGTTCATGTCGGTTACCACGTTGCCGGTTACCCCGCGTCCGATTGCGGCCAGATCGTCCGCATTCCCGGTCTGCCCCACAATTTTGCCCAGCATCCCTGTCGCGATTGCACCCACGCCCATATAGGGCAACCACGTGAGGATGGGTGTAATGAGCTGCTGGATGTCTGTAGTCGTAATCTCTAGCTTCGTACGAAGATCTGGTGCCGCGTTCAACTTGGCCTTGAGCGCGACCACATGGTCCTCAATGAATTGGGTTGCCTCCTCTGCTATGCCTTCTGGCTGGCCACCAACGAGCATACGCACAGCTTTGAATAGGTGGGGGCGAGCCGCGGGCAGTATGGAGAGCGGATTGAAGCGTTCTCCATTGGTAAGGAAGTCGGGGCGCTGGGCAAGCTCAGAGAGTGCGTTTGCAGCCAGCTCGTCCATACTGCCGAAGATGCGCAACAAGATGCGACGCCCCAGCGGATGGCGCAATAGGGGCGATACGTTTGCATAAAAACGACCACCAGCGGTGTGGATATACTGACTCTCCATCTCTCCCTCGGGGCGACCTACTGGAACAAACATGCGCAAGATAGACATGGCAAGTGGCGGCATCGCGTCAGTCATGACTTGAAGATGAGACATGCTGAAGTAGGCGTGAAGGGCATCGTCGTCGGGCTTGGGCTCCGGCAGCGGGTATAGGGATGTGATGGGGCGGGATTGGGTAATGTACAGTACATCATCAACCAGCGCCCACTCGATGTCTTGGGGTCTGCCGTAGTGGGCCTCAATTTGGCTGCCTAGCTTGACCAGTTCCAGCGTCTGTGGGTCGGTCAGAGCTGCTTGGGTACGCTCACCCTCAGCCAATTCAACCTGCTCCGTTCCGCCTACGGCTAGCGAGCGAATGGCGATCTGCTTTGTGGCAATCTGCCGCTTGATGATTTGCTTGGTTCGCTTATCCACCTGATAGAGATCGGCTGAGACCAGCCCAGAGACCAAGGCTTCTCCCAAGCCGAAGCTGGCATCGATGGACGCAATGTGGCGATTTCCCGTTACCGGGTCGGCGGTGAAGAGGATTCCCGCGACATCTGGATGTACCATCTGCTGGACCACAACAGAAAGCGCTACCTGACGATGATCAAAGCCATTTTGGGCGCGGTAGAGGATAGCTCGGTCGGTGAAGAGGGAAATGAAGCAAGCTTTCACATTCTCCAACAGTGCATCACGGCCTCGCACATTCAAATAGGTGTCTTGCTGCCCGGCAAAAGAGGCGTGGGGCAGATCTTCTGCGGTCGCCGAAGAGCGCACCGCATAAGCGTGAGATTCACCCAACTCGCTCCATGCATCAGTGACGGTGGTCTCCACTTCAAGCGGTAAGGGGACCTCGACCAATGCGGCGCGCACGGCATTGCCCACAAGGCGTAACTCTTCCAGATTGTCGGACGATAGCTGTTCCAGCTGAGTGTAAATGTCTGCAGACGCTGCCGCCATGAACTGTGCAAAGGCATCGGTGGTTACGCAGAATCCAGGCGGCACCTTGAATCCAGCTTGTGTCAACTCGCCCAAGTTTGCGCCTTTGCCGCCTACCTTAGGCAGGTCAGCTGCGCTAATTTGGGTAAAGGGAAGGGTGAGATGGGTCATTGTGAATCTTCTCGTAGATCATTCAAAAAGAGACGGACAATAAACTTGCTGTGCTGTTCAGGGTCCTCTAGCGGAATGCGGTAGTGGAGAGGACCGATGACGGCAAATGATAGGATCATCCCCAACAAGGCCAGGGCTAGTTCCCTGGCGTTACCAACCTGTCTCACGCGCTTGGCAGCAAGTTGGTGTTCGAAATACTCGGTCAGCCGTGCTAATGTAGAGTCGGAATCATCGCGCAGCCGCTCAAAATAGTACCGTTCCGTCTCATTCCCCATGAGCACCATGCGCAGCATATCTCGATTCTCGTAGAAGAAGGGCAGCATAAAGCTAACAAGGGCTTCTAGGTCGGCGGACAGGTCCGCAGTTGGGTTTAAGACGCGGGAACGCACTGCCGCCCTTGGTGTCATCTCCTCGGCGAAGGCTTGGACTAGGCTGTCCTTGTCACCAAATTGGCGATAGACGGTTGCCACACCCACGCCAGCCTCTGCAGCGATCTGCTCCATTGTTGCTGCTACCATTCCTACGCGCCCGAAGATGATGCGGGCGGCGTTTAAGATACGGAGCCGGCTACCAGAAGTGCGAATGGCTTTACCTGGATCCCGAGCCAAACGTGCCACGAGCTTTTCCTTATTGCCAATATGGCGGTAGATAGTCGCCCGTGAGACATTGGCCTTGGCCTCAAGCTGTGCCATGGTAAAACCATAGCCAACTTCGGTTAACAGGGTCTGGGCTGCTTCTAAAATCTGGGATTCAATTGGGTTGCACATGTTAATAATTGATTAACGAGATGATTTTGATAGCATAGACTATCATTCTGTCTCTGTCAACCCCATGGTTATTTTTTTAAGGTTGGTTTGTAGCCGAAGAGAAAAGAATTGGTGGTATTAGCGCGGAAGGAATCGACTTTGGCGAAGTGGGTAGTCAGCTTCAATGAATGCCGTCAATCATATGTATTCTGTTTGTCAGCGAGGTTTCAGTTACATCGCAAGAAAATGAGATATCCTAAGTGCAACGAAATCAAAGATAGACCGTAGTGCCGAGTACAGAACAGGCTTTGAATTACAGAAGAATCAGCTCTATACTGCGGTCGCTTTGAAAACAGGTGTTTAGCTATTCTGGTAGAGCTTCAGAAAACACCTGTTTTCAAACGGAGCTGAGTATAAAAAGGAGAAGATAAACTATGCAAACTGCAGATAACGTATTGGCTCATAAAGGCAAAAACCCAGGTGTGGCGGCCGTATTAAGTGCGCTCATTCCCGGGCTAGGACAGATTTACAATGGACGGATCCTGTGGGCAATTTTCTGGTTCATTGTTACACCAGGGTTGTGGATAGGAACTGGTGGGTTTCTAGGCTGGATCTGCCACATTCTTGCTGCAACTCAATCATATCGATATGCCAAACGGCATTCATATTATTAATATCAGGTCGACTGTATAAAATCGGACTGACCATTCATAGATGAACGAAGAGACCAGGGATTCGTGTAACCCCTGGTCTTTTCGATCTCACTATGCCAGCAATGCTCCATTTTGTGCTGTTCTGATTGTGACTTGTCCGATGGAAAGGTGTTACGGCAAGTTAAGACGCAAAATCCCTCTCTCCAGTGCCGTGGTCACCGCGGCCGTTCGGTCGTTGACGCCAAGCTTGCCATAAATATGAATCAAGTGGGTTTTGACTGTCGCCGTGCTGATGTATAGCTCTTTGGCAATCTCATTGTTGTTATGACCACGAGAGACCAGGTTCAACACTTCAATCTCTCGACTGCTTAACTGCTCTTCAGCGGGCGCACGCATGTGCTCCATAAGGCGGGAGGCAACCACAGGCGTTAGGACCGATTTCCCTTGAGCAACATTGCGCACGGCGGTGAAGAAATCGTCGCGGGGTGTATCTTTGAGCAAGTAGCCGGTTGCGCCTGCTTCAATCGCCCGCACGATATCGGCATCGGTGTCATAGGTGGTCAGCACCAGTATATATGGCGGATCGTCGTGTTTTGTAATAGCTTGTATGGCCGTTACACCATCTGTCTCAGGCATCCGCAAGTCCATCAAGATGACGTCGGGCCGCAATGTTTGGCTCAAACGAATGGCTTCGGCGCCGTCATTGGCCTCCCCGATAACCTCGATATCGTCTTGGCTGTTTAAGATGCCTTCGATTCCAGCTCGAACCACTGGATGATCATCCACAAGAAGAATGCGAATTGGATTCATAGGTTTCCTCTTCCGTTCGGTCGTCGGTAATCGGTCGTCGGTAATCGGTAATCGGTCGTCAGTCCTCGTCACTAGCATACTGACCACTGACTACCGACGACCGCTTACTGATGGCTGGGTTGAGCCATGCGTTGGATAGGCAACTCGACAGCCACGGTTGTTCCTTCGTTCGGCTCGCTTTCGATGGTTAGAGCGCCACCGACTTGGTTGACACGTTGCCGCATGGCAATCAGCCCATAGCCGCCACCATCGGTTGGCTGTGAGGCTTGGCTCAAACCGATGCCATTATCGTACACATCTAGCATCACCGCATCGTCCATGTAAGAGAGCGTGACGCGCGCCGTTGTGGCTTGGGCATGTTTTTGGACATTGGCCAGAGACTCTTGGACTGCACGGATCAAGGTCGTTTCAGCTTCCGGATGGAGATGTACGTGGGTCCCCGTTACTGCCACCTTTGCGCGGATGGCACTCTGCTCCGACCAGCCCTGCACGACGCGTTCAATGGCCCGAGGTAGCGGCGATTTCTCGAGGACCTCTGGACGTAAGTCTTGCACGACTCGTCGCGCTTGATTTAGCCCTTGCCGTGCCGTCTCCTTTGCTTGTATGAGGTGTTGATGGCCTTGGGTAGCCATGTCCTGTAGGTTTTGTTCACTCGCTTCCAAATGGGTGATGATACTGATAAAGCCCTGGGCCAGCGTATCATGGATTTCGCGCGCCAAGCGCTCGCGCTCTTGGAAGATGCCTTCGCGTCGTTCCGCCGCGGCTAACTCCGCACGGGTACGCTCCAATTCCTCAATTAGCTTACGTCGTTGGATGCTTTGGCCGATAATGCCCCGGATGAAGAAAGCCATGATAACTCCACCAATGACGGAAAGTAATAGCATCCACAAAATCGGAATGTTTAGACTCAGAGAAGCGATGTCAGCGACATGGATTTGTCGATAATAGAGCTGCAGATATGTGACCATGCCAGCCAGGATGACGCCAATTGGAATAGCCATTCTGAGCTGAATATAGGAGAAGACTTGTGGGAAAAGACCCATTAAGACAAAGTTGAAATCAGGATAGAGATAGGCGAGCACAAACCACAAAACGATGGCGCCCGTTAAGTAGACGAGCGCAACGGGAGTCGGAAAAGGACAGCCACCATCGGTGAAACGCGAGCGGATATAGGTAAGGAAAACAACGTGCCATAGGGCGAGGGCGAGGGTCAGAATCCACATCCGCCACTGCTCTCCTATCGTCAAGTCTTCCCCAATCCATGCCCTCACAGCAGAGAAGAGTAGCGCCGTGATAAAAGTCGCTGACCAAATCCAAATTGATTTTTCCCAAAAGTCTCTCTTTGCCATAGTCTCGCTGCGCCTACTTATACTTGGCTCTGTCATAGATGAGAATAATCTACCCGACTAAAATACAGTTGCTGTATTATTCTCATCTATGGCCAACCGCAGTATATCAATTTTTAACCTACGATGTTTGCTTCTCCAAACCCGCTTGAAGTGTAGCACCCTTATACATATACCAGAAAGTATCAGTAACTCGCAATGGCAAGGCAAATTCTTCGGTTTCCTAGAATGGACATTGCGAGCTACTGAGTACACCTTTACTTCATTCTGATTGGCGTTGATGAACCCCCTGCAGGCTGACAAACTGAATCGCTTGGTCCTGACCTGCATGATCTGTCCAGTTGACGGTCGTGACACGGGTAACGCGGTGGGTTTCAATTCCTGCTTCGGTGGTGACTACCTTCGTCGTGACGTGCTGACCAGAGGAGACACTCAAAAAACCAAGAGAAGCTAGCTCTTCGGCATGGGCGGATGTCGCATACGTCCAGACGTTGTCACTCAACTGGATCATCCGGGTAGTTTGACCGAATGATTCAATGAACTGGTCTCCTAGCGTGCCATCAGGCATCAGAAAGTACCCCTCTTCCCATGTGACCGTCATTGGCGGAATATTGCTATTCTCGAAGACCATTTCGTCCGCCGCGTGAACGTACGCCCGATCACCGTCCAGCTGGGGATTCTCCGCCGTCACAGTATCCTTCCAAGCGGAGTATTTGACCACGTTGCCCTCTCCGTCAAGGCCAAACATGGTCCACGACCCGACATAGGTTCCTGCCATGTCGCGAACCGCTTGGGGAACGGCATGAGACGGACCACTGTTCTCTGTTGCTAGCAGTTGGAACTGACATGCTGAAAGGAGTAAAGACACCAACAGTGTCATGATGATGAAAATGTGATTGCGCTTGAAAATGTTCATTGTTTTTCTCCGTTTGATAAATAAGTTGTGTATTTTGCAACTGACTTTTTGACTTTCGTCCGCGTCTCTGGATTACGCCGATTCCACAGATTGAAGAAAAAATCGGCGTAATCTGTGGAATCTCTGTTCAATATAGGACTTACGCAGTTGGTCGGTTGAGTAGAAACGTATCGAAATCAGCAACTGCGTAAGTCCTACAATAATTTCTTTGAAGAACCGTTAAGCAAACTTAAGTGACCTAACTGCACCAGCGATGATGAAACTGGCACCGCCCAAGAATATGCCAAGGTTTGATGGCAAAATACTGAATGTTGATGCTAAGATGAAAAGTACACCGAGCGTGCTTAGAATGGTTACGACCGATTTCTTATCCATGCTTGTCCTCTTGGTTATGTGGTAAACACTGATTTCTCTTGTTCGTCAATTTCTCCGTTGCTTATCGTGACGTCGCAAATTACGAATCATGGTTCACCTCTGTGTTAAGGTCTTTGGTTGATACTGTTTTGGGTTCTGTTACAGTATATGAGCAGAGTGGGCAATTGTAATCCACCCAGCGGTGGGTTTAATATTGGATAGGGGTGTATTGATGAATCAACCAGATGGTTGACTAGTGAGACATTACTGGCTATACTGCGGTCTCTCTAATAACAAGCCATTTAGGACCACACCCAACCATCAATGCGTCACTTCAAAACGATAGCAGAGTACTGCCACGCAATTAGTATCCCCCAACCTAAGTACGACCACTTCGACATTCGTCGCTTTGAAGAGAACATGCCCACGGTTGTACACGTGATGGAACCATTTCGCCATGAGTTCTATGCCATTGCCATTCAGGCCGCGGGTGAAGGGGCAGCATACTCCGGCCATCACAGAGAATTTCCCGCTGGCTCGACCATCTTCTTCAATTCGCCGTTCCAAGTCCTTTCATGGGACATTGTGCCCAACTGGCAAGGCTACTACATCATGTTTACCCAGGATTTCATCACCCAGTCACCCTATTTTGGATCGTTGCTCGATGACTTCCCATTTTTGCGCATTGATAAAGCGATTCCTTTTGAAGTCAACCCATCTGATCTATCCGCTATTTCTACCCTCTTTGGCAAGATTTACGAAGAGTATTACAGCGAACATGACGATAAGTTTCAGTTGATTGAGTCGTACGTTTTGCTTGGGCTGAACTATATCCGACGCTACTTCAACGCAGAGGTTCATCCGGACGTTGCCGCACGCGAGTTACGCAACGCTGATCTAAAACTCTTGTCGCGCTTTCAGTCGCTGATCGAAACCACTTTCCAACCCGACTTAATCCCGCCAGAAGAGGCGGGTTTGCACACAGTGGGCTATTATGCGCAACAGCTCAGTGTACATCCCAATCACCTCAATGCGGTCGTTAAAAGTGTTTCTGGACAGACCGCGCTTCAGTTAATCCACCATCACCTCATGCAGCAGGCCAAAGCGCTCCTTGCACAAACGCAGATGAGCGTGCAAGAGATTGCTGAAACGCTGCACTTTGACTCTCCTAACTACTTCTCTCGCTTTTTCAAAAAGAATAGCGGTGTCGCACCCCTTACATACCGCAAATCAGCATAGCGGCGGTCCGGTAGGTAACACATCCTGTGCAGCAGTTGGCTGCTCAGGTTGCCAATTGCCCCTTGACGAGACTTGTTACGTAACCCACCGCCACGACTAAAATCACATCCGCTTTGATTTGTCCCTTTTTCCCTTTGATTTTGCGTAACGCTTCTGCGCCTAAGTTGCTATGATAGTTCCAGATGTTCAAATAGCAACTTAGGCAATCCTAAACCAGTAGCTAAAAAACAGAGATTCAGCCGAGATCTGCGCAATCTTTGTTCAAAAGCTTTTTCGGTTTCACTTAGAGCACAGGGGCGTATGCAATGAAAAAAGTGACCTTCCAGAGCGATGGGTTATCCCTCGCGGGAAACCTTTACCATCCAGAAAATTTCGTAGTAGGGCAGCAGTATCCGGCAATCGTTGTCTCAGGAAGCTGGACGACCGTGAAAGAGCAGATGGCCGGGCTATACGCCGGGAAGCTGGCGCAAGCAGGCTTCATCACGTTAGCGTTTGACTTCCGCAACTTTGGTGAAAGCGAGGGGGAACCACGTTTTTACGAAAACCCAGCCGCGAAGGTAGTCGATATTCAGAACGCGGTTTCGTACCTAGAGTCGTTGGCAGAGGTCGATAGCACACGGATTGGTGCCTTTGGTGTCTGTGCTGGTGCAGGCTATACGGTGGTCGCAGCATCCCAGGACAAGCGTATTCAGTCGGTCGTCACTACCGTTTCCTGGCTGCACGATGCCGAAGCCGTCAAGCTCTTTTATGGCGGCGAAGAAGGCGTTCATACCAAGATCAAAGCCGCCCAGACAGCCAAGCGCAACTATGCCGAAAACGGCGTCGTTGAGTACATCCCAGCCATTAGCACAACCGATGAATCTGCCGCCATGTACGGCCCCTATGACTACTATCTGAACCCTGAACGAGGTGCAATTCCGCAGTGGAGTGCCGACAAATTCGCCGTCATGACCTGGGAGGACTGGCTCACCTTCGACCCAACAACCTCTGCTCAAGATGTCACGGTGCCCACGCTGATGATCCATTCGGATGGTGCTGTTCTGCCAGCCTACACCAAGCAATACTTTGAGAAGCTGGGGACCGCAGACAAATCCCTCCACTGGGTTGAGACAGCGTTAGAATCCCCTTTCCATCAGTTTAGCTTCTACGATCAAGATGATGAGGTCAATCTTTCGGTTGACCTAGCTAAACAGTGGTTTTCAGAGAAAATGTAAAGAGGAAATTACCCATGCTAAAACAGACATTGATACTTATATTGTGCGTTGTATTGGTCGGCTGCACCACTGCATCCATTGCCCAGGCACCATCGGAGGTAGGGGCAACGCCGACTGAGCAGATTGAAATGTTGGTCGCCAAAGATGCCGCGGTTGAGACAGTTACCCGACTGATGATCGCCACGGACGAGCTTGATTGGGAGACAGTTCAAACCATATTCACCGATGAAGTCTTCTTTGACATGACATCTCTGGTTGGCGGCGATCCGCTCATGTTGAGTGCGCAGTCAATTGTGGATTCATGGGACGAGGGTCTAAGGCCACTAGAAGCAGTTCATCACCAGGTTAGCAACTTTGTTGTGACGATCGAGCCGGGTGCAGAGGAATCAACAGTGTTTAACTACGGGATTGCCATCCACTATTTACCCAATCCCACTGGTGAAAATACGCGCACCTTTGTGGGCACCTATACCTCCCATTTGACTAAAGTGGATGGTGACTGGAGAATCGACGAATTTAAGTTCGATGCCAAGTATGTTGATGGCAATCTCGATCTAGAAGCTGATGCAGCAGAAGCAAGCGAGAGCGATGATGCTGGTGATGCAAGCGCCGAAGGTGATGCAGTGGCCGAAAAAGAGACCGCAGCTAGCGAAGCAATCGAGTTAGTTCCAGCCGCGCCCCAATGCTACATCGATGCTGTCAACGCGGAAGATCTGGAAACATTGACCTCTTGTTTCACCGATGATGCTGTGATTATCGATGTCAGTCGCAGCATCGATGGTGTAGAGGCCATCCGTACGTGGGTAGATCGGGAAGTGATTGGTGGCACCCTCGAAGTCTTGGAGACGGTTGAAGAATCGGACAGTAGCGTTAAATACTTGGTGATTTTCGCCCCTGGCGGTACAGGTGGCTTTCGGGCCCATTACGAGTTTACCTATGCGGATGGGTTGATTACAGGCATGGATCTCCAGTACGCACCGTAACAGGCTTTGACAAGCTTAGTCTTTCGTAGGTGCGTGCTTGTAGCCGCACATAGTTGGTGAGCCAGAGAACCCGCAGCTACAAGTAGCGGCTACGATTCCCGATCTATTTTCTTCATGTCCATCAAGCAGCTTTACGATTACGGATTACTTTCTTCATGTCCATTATACAAAGTCCGCCTTTCTCTTCAACAAGCTCAGAAGGCGACTGAACGGCTACAACTTACAAAATGGTGAGACATTAACCATGCGATACAAACTCTTAGGAAAAAGTGGCCTACGCGTCTCTGAACTATGCTTGGGGACAATGACGTTCGGCGAGGATTGGGGATGGGGCACTTCGCCAGAGGAGAGCAAAAAGGTATTCGATGCTTATGCCGCCGCAGGCGGTAACTTCATTGATACAGCCAACCGCTATACCAACGGCTCTAGCGAAAAGATCGTCGGTGATCTCGTCGCAGCGGATCGAGACTATTTCGTTTTGGCAACCAAATACTCCTTAAATACGCGCCCTGACGATCCAAATGCGAGCGGGAACCATCGCAAAAACTTGGTCCAATCGCTGGATGCCAGCCTCAAACGTCTGGACACAGACTACATTGACCTCTACTGGGTGCATGCCTGGGACTTTATGACCCCTGTTGAGGAGGTGATGCAAACCCTCAATGATGTGGTGCGATCTGGAAAAGTGCTCTACGTTGGTATCTCCGATACGCCAGCTTGGATCGTCTCCAGGGCGAATATGTTGGCTGGGCTACGCGGCTGGACGCCATTCATCGGCCTGCAAATCGAGTATAGCCTGATTCAACGTACTGTAGAGCGTGAGCTTCTACCAATGGCACAAGCCCTCAATCTGGGCGTTATGGCGTGGTCACCTTTGGCCAGTGGATTGCTATCGGGGAAATACACGAGGACGGATTCCAGCGGTGCTGGTACAGCAAAAGGCGTGCGCCGACTTGATACCGTTGCGCTCCATGCACAACATGAGCAGAATCTGACCATTGCTAGAACGGTTGATGCGATTGCCGATGAGATAGGCCAGACGTCGGCTCAGGTGGCCATCAACTGGGTCCGCCAGCAAGGGGAAGTTATCCCGGTTCTGGGTGCCCGCAAGGCAAGTCAGCTACAGGACAATCTGGCTTGCCTCGAGTTTACCCTAACAACGGAGCAGATGGAACGTCTCAACGAGGTCAGCCAGATAGAGCTAGGATTTCCCCACGATTTTCTCCACAGCCGTCAAGAGTCCATTTATGGCAACACGCTTGCCAAGATCGACCACCCTACACGACTTTAATTGACGCAGAGAATTTACGAAGATACTTATGGAACATAAAATGACAAATGAAATAATTATCAACACCGTGAACCAAATGGCGCTAGCCGCAGATCTACATGAACGGGCACTATGCCGATGAAGTTACCGTTGATTACACTTCTATGGTGGGAGGCGAGCCAGCGACCATTCCTGCGGATGCGTTGATAGAATCATGGCAAGGCTTGTTACCTGGCTTTACGGCGACGCAGCACTTGATTGGCTCTCACGTAGTCGAAATCCAGGGCAACACCGCGGAGTGCCAATCCCACTTCCAAGCCATACATACAATTGACGACGGGCAATGGATCTTGGGTGGCCATGATCACCATCAGCTACAGCGAAGTGGTGATGAATGGCGGATTACAGCCATAACCATGACCGCGCTCTGGTCAACAGGTGATGGAGAAAGATTGCGTTCATTGGCTGCCGAACGCGTAACCCAATCAGTTGAGGATTAGGCTCCGTGCATTTGTAAAAATGGGACGCAGACGAGTCAAGACAGGCGTAGATTCATTCATGGAATCGAGAAAAATCCGCGTTAATCTGCGTCCAAAATCTCTTTGATGATACAAAATGTCCGGAAGATAGAAAGGATGTAGAAGATGTCTACACAACAACCAATCGCAATTGTGACTGGCGGCAACCGCGGCATCGGGCTAGAGGTCTGCCGTCAGCTCGCGGAATTGAATCATAGGGTTATTCTGGGATCACGCGATCTGGGCAATGGTGAACAGGCCGCTGCACAACTCGGCCACGATTCTGTCATCCCCCAACAGCTTGATGTAAGCGACCCAGCCAGCATTGACCGATTGCATGATTGGGTGGCCTCTGAGTTTGGCGTTCTCGATGTGCTCGTCAACAATGCCGCCATCCACTATGACACTTGGCAGCGCGCGGTAAACGCCGATCTAGCCGTCGTACAGGAAGCATTTGAAACCAATGTCTATGGCCCATGGCGGCTCTGTCAAGCATTAATTCCACTGTTACGAAAGAGCACACACCCGCGCATTGTCAATGTTAGCAGTGGCGGCGGTGCCCTGAATGGCATGGGAGGCGGAACGCCCGCCTACAGCATGACCAAAGCCTCCCTCAATGCACTGACGTTGATGTTGGCCGACGAGTTACGTCACGATCGTGTCTTAGTGAATGCGATCTGTCCGGGCTGGGTAGCTACCGATATGGGCGGAGGCGGTGGTCGTCCTGTTGAAGAGGGTGCAGCAGGTGTTGTCTGGGCAGCTACGCTGCCGGATGATGGTCCGACCGGTAGCTTTTTCAGAGATCAGAGACAGATCGATTGGTAGTTTTAACAGTCGCCGACGATGCAAGCCCAAAATGATGCTTATATTCTCGGCTAAATTGAACAAGGTTGTTGTAGCCAAGCTCAAAAGCCCATCAGGGAGAGATACTATCGCTGATTCTTAGCCGCGTCAGCAAGCAAGGGACAAAAGAAACAAAATCTACACTTGACAAATACTGGGCAACCATGTATAATCCTTTTATCCAAAACGTTTTGGATAGCTCCTCCCCCTTAATTTCAGTCCCTTATTTTGAAATAAAGATCGTGCGTTGAAGCATGAGCGTTACCCTAAAAGATTTGGCCGAACATGTCGGGAGATCGATTACTACCGTATCCCGAGCGCTTGGTGGTTATAGTGACGTGAGCCCTGCCACTAGGCAGCTTGTTCAGAAGGCGGTCAAAGAGCTTGGCTACGAGCCAAATGTTACCGCCCGCCAATTACAAAAGCGCCGTACAGATACAATAGCCTTACTGTTGCCGCCGAATTTTCCCCGCTTTTCGGATCCCTTTTTTAGCCAATTGCTGGCTGGCATCGTGGAACAAGCAGCAGAATACGGTATCGACCTATTGGTTACAACCAACGCCTCACAGGATGATGAGCAGGCATGCTACTTGCGTTACATACGTAGCCGCCGTGTTGACGGCTTTATCATCGTGCGGACCCAGCGCGAGGATGCCCGAATTTCCTTGTTGCAGCAACATGACTTTCCCTTCGTGGCCTTTGGACGTACGGAGATTGCCGATGACTTTCCCTTTATCGATGATGATGGTGAATTGGGTATCCGTTTGATGGTTCAGCACCTTGTTGATTTAGGGCATAAGCGAATTGCCTGCATTATGGAACCAGCAAACCTAATGAAAGCACACCTTCGTTTACAGGGCTTTCTTCAGGCTTTAGAGGTCAATAACTTGCTAGTAGATCGGCCAAGAATTGTAGAGGGTGGCTTCCGTCAGCGTAGTGGTCGTTTATTGGCTGGTGAACTGCTTGAGTTACCCAAGCCACCGACAGCTATTGTAACCCAAAATGATCTGCTGGCCCTTGGCGCCATGAGCGCGGCTCATGAACGTGGATTGACAATAGGTAATGATATCAGCATTACAGGTTTTGACGATATTGATCTAGCCGAATATGCCAATCCACCACTAACTACCGTTCATCAGCCTGCATTGGCGATTGGCCAGCAAATCTGTCAGCTTCTATTTGATGTTATCAACCAGCAGAATATTGCGGAAGAACAGAAGATTTTGGAACCGTCCCTTGTAATTCGGCAATCTGCTGGCCCGCCCTCGGGACAGCACTTGTAGACGAATCCCGTTTTGGGCTTCTATGTAGTGGATGTAAAATTTTTTATCCCCTTTTCCAAAACGTTTTGGAACCGCTGTTTCTAATGAGGCTATAAAGCCTTGTTCGCTAAATTCAATTGTTTAAGGAGATCGTATGAACAAAAAGTTGAGTATTCTTTCCCTATTGTTGGTAGCACTCTTAGTGCTCTCCGCTTGCGGAGGTGGTTCGAATGAGCCTGCCGCTGAAGAACCCGCCGCCGAAGAACCTGCTGCATCCGAAGCAGAGTCTGAGGAATCTACAGCAGAAGAGGCTGAAGCTGAGCCAACCGAGGAACCTGAAGAAGAAGCGTCGGACGAAGCCATGATGGATGGCGATGTCGTTTTTATGTCGACCCAATTTAGCCCAGTAGAAGAGCAGGAAGCATTCCGCGCAATTCTAGCCGAGGGTGGCTATGATTTCACATCTTCGCAAGAAGGCCCTATGCTGGATCAGCTGCTGGCTGGCAGTGCGTCTGTAGATGTGGTGGGAGCGTTACACGGCAGCTTCCCTCCGCTGGCTCGCGGCGATGCCATGGCAAACATGATCGACATTGCCGAGGATCTGCTGGATAGCCGTGAACTGGCCGAAGCCTACATCGATACTGGTTTGCTCGGTAGCGATGATTTCCTCTATTACGTACCTTGGATGCAGGCAACCTACATCATGGCTGCCAACGTAGAGGCTCTGGATCACCTTCCTGAAGGTGCTGACGTTAATGCACTTACATGGGAGCAGTTTGCCGAGTGGTGCCAGACCATGCTGGATGAAACCGGTGAAGCAAAATGTGGTCTGCCCCATGCCGGCCTCTTCCACCGCTTCCTCGAAGGGTATCTCTTCCCCTCTTTCACTGGTGGAATGGTGAGCGAGTTCCGTTCTGATGCGGCGGTCGAGATGATGACTTGGGCACGTGATGTACTCTGGCCAACCATCAATCCTCAGTCTATCTCCTACGAATTCATGCAGGAGCCGCTGTTGGCTGGTGAGGTGTGGGTAGCGTTTGATCACACTGCACGCCTGATTGACGCTTTCAACGACGACCCTGAGGGTTATGTTGCCTTCCCAGCCCCAGCCGGTGCTGCGGGTCGAGGGTTCATGCCCGTTATCGTTGGCTTGGGTATTCCTGCTGATGCGCCAAACCCAGAGGGTGGTGCAGCCTTGATTGAATACCTAACCCGCCCCGAGATTCAGGGCGCTGTGCTGAAAGAATTGGGCTTCTTCCCCGTGGTTGATGGCGTTGACACTTCTGCTCTATCTGAGGGGGTTAGTGCTGAGGCTGGCGCGGTTGCCGCTCAGGCTACGGCTGCGGATGCGTTGCCTGCGTTGCTGCCCGTTGGCTTGGGCGAACGTGGTGGCGAGATCAACCAGATCTTCCGAAACGCATTTGACCGAATCGTCCTTGATGGCGAAGAAATCGAAGCTGTTCTGGCCGAAGAGGGCGACAATCTGCAAGCATTGATGGACGAGACAGGCGCCCCCTGTTGGGCACCTGATCCCGCCAGCGATGGTCCTTGCCAAGTTAAGTAATTAGTATGATATCAGAGTAATCGGTGCGCCTGCAATGGCGTGCCGATTACTGATACCCTTAATATTTTTACTGCTGTTCATCCGGTACCGATTATTTAGTCACCTATTTCTGGATACCGAATCCTATGAAACGAAACTGGACTCCCTACTGGCTAATCCTACCGACGGTGCTCTATTTGGCCTTATTTTTTGCCTATCCTATGGCTCGCGGGCTAATCTTGTCGGTTTGGGATGACGATGCATTATTGACTTTACAGGCTGAGCCAAATCTTACTGCGGCTGAGTCGGATCAGATTCCACAGAATACCCAAGTCGAAATTTTGGGGCAGAAAGGGAATCTGATTCCTAATACCGAAGAAGTGCTAGAAAATTTACTGACGGAAACGTGGTTTCAGATCGAAGCCACGGATGTAAATGGTGCCGCTGTTACTGGATGGACTTCTGAAGGCCGGATCCGCGTGCGCGAGGAGGCGGACGACGGCACACCCCTTCTTGGAACAGTTCGCCGACGCCTTGGTAGTGATGCTGAACCATTAACCAACGTTTATGCTGAGGCAAGTGAAAAGAGCGAGGTGATTGGTCAGCTAGAGGCACGGACCGAGACAAAAATAATCGATAGCGTTCTGCTAGAGCTATGGTTCCAAGTGCGGGGCGAAGCGGATGGCCAAACCTGGGAAGGCTGGGCGCCCTCCCGCTTTATCCAAGTCTTTGAGGATGAGACGCGAGGCCGCATTGATCGCGGTAATGCTGGACAGGTAACGCTGGACTTCTTCAGAAAGATGGTGAATGATCGCTTCTTCTGGCCTTCGGTGCGCACCACCCTGTTGCTCATGCTAATTATTATTCCCACCCAGTTTGTGCTGGCAATCATAATGGCGCTGGTCGTGCAAGCACGGCTTAAGGGAAACTCATTCTTCTTGTACGTCTTTGCTATTCCGCTGGGCGTCTCTGACTTGGCGGTAGGTATCCTGTTCTTCTCTATATTTACCCAAAATGGGATGCTTAACAGCGTGTTGCAAGGGGTAGGGCTAATCGACTCGGCTAGCCCATATCTGACCGCCTCGACGCGGTACTGGATTATCATTGCCATCTGGTTAGCCGAAGTGTGGCGCGCAACCTCGATTGTGATGGTGATCGTAGTCTCTGGTTTGCAAGCAATTTCCGACGAAGTGTTGGAGGCTGCCGAGCTGTTTGGTGCCGGCCTGTGGCAACGCATTCGCCACGTGATCTTGCCTTTGTTGAAGCCAAGTTTACAGGTTGCGCTAATCCTCCGCACCATTTTGGCCTTGCAGGTCTTCGCCGTTGTCATTGCCCTTAGTGGTGGCGACGTGGTGACAGTTCTGGCCAATGAGACGTATCGTCAATATTTCTGGCTCCGTAATATCAACGTGGCCTCAGCCTATGCCGTATTTATTCTCGTGCTTTCGATGCTTAGCGCAGTCATCTACTTGAGAGCTATTCGTACACAAGAGGAGATAACTGGATCATGACACAGACATCGGCTACGGCCTCTCCCGAAGTTCAGGCCTTCCATCGCAAGATGAAGCGACGTCAGCAACGCGGACGATTAGGTACGTATGGTATTGCGATTCTAATCACGCTTTGGATCCTGGTGCCAATCTACTTTATCTTCTCTATGGCTTTTACCACGCCAGAGACGGTACGTGCCTATCCAAAGAATATCCTGCCCTTTATCCCATTTTCTTTTGAGACCATGCAGTTCTTTCTCAACTCCGAAGGGATTATCCCAGGGCTGATCAACAGCATTATTGTTGCTGTCATTACGCTTGTTCTATCGACCCTGATTGCGGCACCGGCCGGATATGCCATTTCACGCTATATCTTTCCTGGTCGTAACTTTTTCCGCTTGTCGATTTTGGCAGTACGAGCGTTTCCTATCGTGGTCCTCTCGATTCCGCTGGCCGTACTCTTCATTCGGTTGGGTTTCTTCGACTCGATCTATAGCCTTGCGTTGATGCATACGGCCCTTGCTTTGCCAACAACAGTGTTGGTGATCGGCAGCGTTTTTGCCAGCATCCCCTATGATCTAGAAGAAGCGGCTCAGGTCTTTGGATGTACGCCGCTACAAGCTTTCCGCCACGTGGTTCTCCCATTGGTGATCCCTGGCATCGCGGCATCTGCCGTCTTTACATTTGTTCTCTCGTGGAACGAAGTCTTCGCCGCTAGCATTCTCACCGTGCGCAACCGAACACTCCCTGCCCAGGTGTTGACATCCCTCTCTGAGTCATCGGAGGCATATCAATTTGCCGGTGGCTTCTTTATGCTTATTCCAGCTTTGGTCTTTATGTTCGTCATTCGTAAATACCTCTTTAACATGTGGGGACAGGTAAGCAAGTAAGCAAAGTGGCGAGTACAATTGTCTCTGCAACCTGCAACCTGCAACCTGCAACCTGCAACCTGCAACCTGCAACCGTTCCTTCCTTTACCAGCGAGAAACAATTATGGCCGAAATAAAAGTTGAAAATGTCGTTAAGCGATTTGGTGATTTTACTGCTGTTGATAATGTGAGCCTGACGATTGAAGATCAGGAGTTTGTCGTGCTGCTAGGTCCCAGCGGCTGTGGGAAAACAACGCTGCTGCGTGCCATCGCTGGTTTAGGTATGGCAGATGAGGGAAGAATCAGCATTGGCGGGCGGGATGTCACCTATCTGCCGCCGCGCGAGCGCAAGATCTCCATGGTCTTTCAGAGCTATGCTATCTTTCCCCACATGAAGGTTGGTGACAATATTGCCTTCGGCTTGAAGATGAACAACGTAGATCAAGCCGAGATTGATCGCCGCGTCGGCCAAGCTGCTGAACTGCTCCATATCGAAAACCTGCTCGATCGCTACCCGAGCAACATGAGTGGCGGCCAGCGGCAGCGCGTCGCCGTTGCACGCGCCATTGCTATGCAGGCCGAAGTGCTGCTGATGGATGAGCCGCTGAGTAATCTGGATGCCCTGCTGCGGCTAGAGATGCGTGCCGAACTCAAGAGCCTGCTGGCCGAAATCGGTGCGACAACCATCTATGTAACCCACGATCAGATCGAGGCGCTGAGCATGGGCGACCGCATTGCAGTCATAAATGATGGCACCATTCAGCAGTGTGCGCATCCGACCACCGTCTATGACACGCCTGCCAATCAATTTGTAGGCGGCTTTATTGGCAATCCGCCCATGAACTTTATGACGGGAACGGTTCAAAGTGACAATGGTTCCGTCAATGTCAAGGTGGGCGATCACCTGCTCAATCCGGGCGCTGATGCAGCCACGTCTTTGCGCAGTCGTGACGGCAAGGCCGTTACCCTTGGCATCCGTGCGGAAAACATGGAAACGCTCTCAGCCCCTGAAGATGATGCGTTGCAGACCCGCGTTATTGTTGTAGAGCCACTTGGCTCCCAAAATCTGCTTACTGTAAAGATCGGTGACGACACGGTAAAAGTCTCTACCCACCCCACCTTCGACATTCGCCCCAATCAAGATGTGTGGCTACGCTTCCCGCCAGAGCAAATCCGCTGGATGGACAGTGCTAGCGGTAAGCTGTTATAGGCAATTCATTGATGACCGGCCTCTATCCTCATAATGCTGGCATCGGACACGTGGGGCAAATTTGGGTACGTCCGCCTACAACATAACCAAAGCCTCCTTCAATGTCAGGGCATTGAGGGGGACTGACGAATTACTTCGTGACCATATTTCGGTCAATGCGATTTGCTCTGGCTGTGTGGCAACCGATATGGGCGGAGGCGGTGGTCGTCCTGTTGAAGATGGCGCAAGGGGCGTCGTTTGGGCCGCAACTCTACCCGATAATGGACCAACAGGTGGCTTTTTAGAGATAAGAAACCTATTCCGTGGTAAATTTAGCGATAGATGCTACATTTCTATTGTTGAGCATAGGTTTGGTCAACGTACCAGATTTCTCCTTTTTCTATCAACTGACCTCACCTCCTAATGTACCTGCCAAGTAAGCTAAATTGACCGTAACGTGGTATAGCCAATAAAATAACTTCTTGACAAATCCAAGGTCTGGTGTTGAATAAATTTGCACAAGGAGAATAAGCATGAAATACCTACTGATAGCAGTACAAATACTTGTTGCTTTGGCTTTTATCGCTGCTGGCGCGTTTAAAATATTCACGCCCGTTGAACAGTTAGTGGAGCAAATGTCTTGGGTAACGGCTGTACCAGCATTTGCGGTTCCAGTGATTGGCATCTTGGAACTGGCCGGCGGATTAGGGCTGATTTTGCCTTGGCTAACGGGCATTCAACCGCAGCTGGTCTCTTTGGCTGCGATAGGACTGGTGCTGACCATGATTGGCGCTGTCATCACTCATGTTGCGATTGGGGATCCCGCTGTTTCTCTGATTTCGCCTACGGTTTTGGGACTCTTGGCTGCATTCGTCGCTTACGGTCGGCGAGCGCTCGTCCCATTGAGCTAATCGGGACATGGGTGTCACCATTGGTCAATAGCTAGGGCGCAAATCAGGTGTTAATGTTTGCGTCACTATTTCGCGCGCTTCGTTAATTCATCCAAATTGGCCGTGATAATGGCTGCTGACTTAGTTGCTTCAACATCTAGCTGGATGTAGTGACCACTCTCCATTTCGATGATTGTAGCACCCATCTCATCGGCCGTTTCGCGTTGTCGGCTCGGTACAACAACATTGTCATAGCGGGCAATCAAAAACCAGACTGGCAGATCCGCTTCACCAATGGTCCTGTAAGCCTCATCTAACTTGATCTGCCAGTCTGGGCTTAGGCCGTCGACACCAATAAGGCTGGGTTTTTCTACTGAATAGGGTTTGGCTGCATAAAGGTCCCAATAGCGTTCCATCTGCGTCTGAGCGAGAAACATGCCCGCATAAGTACCACTGCCATCGCTCTCCTCTCCGGTCGCAGCTACCCTCGCCGCTTCGGTGGCTTCTGTCGCAGCCTGGTTACGGATGATGGGTGGCATAATAAGCGGGACAAGCTGTTTTTGCAGGAAAGTATAGTCGAGCGGCACAACGGGCGCTAGTAAATGCAACGATGCGACTTGATCAACCATTTGGGCCGTAGCCAAGACGCTCGTCGCACCGCCATAGCTATGCCCAATGACGTGAATGGGTAGACTGTTACGCCCCTGAATAGCGGCAAGCGCTGCAACTTGGTCCCGGGTATAATCGGCTGTGTTGGCATCATCAACAGGTGTGCTGGTAAAGTGGCCGCGCCAACTGATAGCATAGAGATTGTACGTATCGGGCAACTGCTCGAAATAAACTTCCCACGCCCACGCCCCTCCACCCGCACCGTGAACCATGAAGACATTTGCCACTGCATCTACCTGTTCGCGCAGATGAACATCGACCGTAATCCCCTCTTCAACTTGTACGGGAAAGTGCTCGTACGATGTGATAGGTGCCGGTGGGGAGGTAATCTGCGTGCTCGCGGCGGCGTTCGCAACGACGGCCTCGATTGGCTTCTCCAATCCAGCCTGAAGCTGTGCCAGATCATAGCCAACGACGCCGACAATCAGCACGATAATCAACAACGAAAAAATCAAGACGCGCTTCTTCATAATAATCTCCAGTTTACATGGTTGCGCTTGGTTACAGATGCAGAGCATCCTCTACCGAGTATCGTTCACGCCCGAGGTAGCGGGGCGCTCAGCGAAAAGCAGCTCCCTAAGCCTAGCCCAGCACTCTCCGCCCAGATCTGACCGCCATGGGCCTCTACAATCGCCTTGACGATGGTCAACCCTAACCCGCTCGAACCACTCGCATGACTGTGATTCTTATCGGCGCGGGCAAAGCGATCAAAGATCACGGCAAGTTGCTCAGGTTCGATACCGTCTCCTCTATCAGTTACCGAGAGAAGTAGCTGACCATCATCTTGCGTCGCAGCAATGGTAACGACGCCACTGTCGTGGGAATGGCGAATGGCATTGGCAATGAGATTATCCAGGACTTGTCGCAGACGTGCTTCGTCCCCCGCAACTTCGGGCAAACCACTTGCTATTCTGGTTTCCAGCATCACATTCGCCTCTGCTGCAATTGGCTCAAATATTTCCACGACTTCTGTGATGAGTGTGGAAACATCAACAGGCTCGATGCTCATCGGCAGTTGCTTGGCCTCTGCCAACGCCAGCTCTCGTAGATCGTTGACCAGATGAATGAGGTGCCTAGTCTGGCCATATAGGTTGGCCAGGTCTGCTTTATCTAGCACATAAACCTCTTCGATGGCCGCCCGCAAATTGCCTTCCAGCACAGTTAGGGGCGTGCGCAACTCATGGGCTACATCGGCCATTAATTGTTGACGCTGTTCTTGTGCTTGCTTGAGATCGGCTGCCATCTGGTTGAAGGTGGTGGCGAGTTCGTCGATTTCGCGACCGCCGCTTAAGGCAATGCGTGTATCAAGGTTGCCTGCGCCAATGCGGCGTGCCGCGTCGACCATATTCGTGATGGGCGTACTCAGGATACGGCTCACGATGACACCACCTGCCATGCCAAGCACGATAGCATAGAGCAATGCCCTCAGAACCGCCTGGGGAATCTCCCACCACAACTGGTCAGAATATTCGAATTCATCACTTAACGATTCGAGCAGCGGCGAGTCGGATAGCCCCAAAGAGAGATAAAGCGCAACCAGCAAGACAATAAAGATAACCGTAATCACGCTACTAATAGCAATGCTCAGACGCACCCAAAGTCGATTCATTTATGCGCTGCCTCCATCAAACCGGTACCCGATACCATAGACGGTTTGGATATAACGAGGATTGTCTGGATCTGGCTCAATCTTCTTACGTAGATTAAGGATATGCGTATCCAGCGCTCGACCCATTCCCGTGTAGGAATACCCTAACCCTTTGGCCAGAAGCTCATCCCTGGCCAGTGTATGTTCAGGGTTCGCCATAAAGACGTGCAGAAGCTTGAACTCTGTACGGGTGAGTTCAATGGGCACATCGTTAAGCGTCAGCTTGCGTTTGTCAACATCCAGCGTTAGATCGCCTGACCGCAAAATCTGCGATGGAGAGAGCTCGTTCGTTTGGCCAAACTTAGCGCGTCGTAGCAGTGAACGGACCCTGGCGACTAGTGCACCACCGTTAAATGGCTTGGTTACGTAATCATCAGCCCCCAATTCCAACCCAACGATCATATCTGTGTCCTCAACCCTTGCCGTCAACATAATAATGGGAATTGCCGCGAGCGTTTTGTCCGCACGTAGCGTACGGGTGATTTCCCAGCCATCCTGGTCGGGTAGCATAAGGTCAAGGATGACCAAATCCGGTTTCTCACTGCGCAGGGTGTGGAGCGCGGTTGCGCCATCGTAGGCTGTAAGCACCCTGTAGTTTGCCTGTTCTAGATAGCCTTTTACCACTCTCACGATTGATTTGTCGTCATCAACGACGAGGATCTGTTCATTCATAGGACTTTGTGCTTTGTTCAATTGATGGATATTGAGTAAGCCCGAGAAAGTCATTGAAAACAGGGATTAGAAGATTTCAAAGATTTAAGAGAGAAATCTGTGTAATCTGCGTAATCTATGTTCCAAAACTTTTGTGACCTACTTAAGACAGTAAGCTCATTATACCTGCTGATTGTCAAGAGAGTGTCAGCAGATCCTCGCAAGTTTCTCAATGTTTGCCCTTGACCAGATTTATGTCCATGGCACAGGAATGCTAGAAGGACGATAAAACAATATGGTTCAACCGGATCTCATACTTCGGCTGCGCTCAGTAGAACTGTGGTTGACAGAGTAGAGATTAACCATGAAGTTAATGAAGACCATGAAGATTCTAAAATCCCTCGAACAAAAACTTCATTTCCTTCAGTCCCTTCATGGTTCGTTCAACCTCACGAATTCCAAGAAAGCCAACAATATAAGTACCAATGGGAAGGTGACCAAAGATCCAGATTGCTTCGACGATTTCCTGACAATGTTCTGAAAATCGCCCGCTATACTGGAGGCATGGGCAACGCAAAACAAGCCCATCATCGAATAAAAACATCAAACTATCGCTTTAACTGACTACATGATGAATGGAGAATAATGATGAAAAAAGTAATGGATTACCAATTTTTCGGAATTCCTGTTGTGACAGTGCTGATTGCCGCCTTCTGGCTGCTAGTTGCCACATGGTTGTGGACCGGCAGTCTTTTTAACGGTGTCAACTTCCCAGCATTACCGGCATGGCCAGAGTTGAATGGCCTGACGGATGATGATATGGGGGCTATTTCTGTTTCATGGCAACTTGTCGGCCTGTTGGCTATTTTGCTCCAAACGTTGGGTCTGGCAACGCTGCTAAAGTGGCGACAGGTCTCTACATTGGCTCAAGCCGCACAGACAGGGCTGATTGCAAGTATCGCATTTTCTATGCCCATCATCATCTACCCGCTGGTCTTCCGCCCCGAACACAACGTGATGCTCTTTTTGATTAACGCCAGCAACTATCTGTTTGGCTTGGTGACAACGGCTATGCTGCTCTATGTTTTACCGGGCATCAGCCAAGGGCGTGAAAAGAGCACCTACACACAGCCAGTTGAACCTGTGAGCTAACCATTTTGTTGCCTTGGCACCACGTCGTTCCGCCCGAACAGAGCAGTCAGGTTTCCAAAACCTGGCTGCTCTTTCTGTCTTATGAGACTTACACCGCAAGCAATTTGCCAATTCGGCAAAATCCAAGTAGACTGACCACCTGGTTAGTTTTTTGTATTATGGCTCAAAATCGCAAACAACAGATAATCGATTCCGCATCTCGGCTCATTGCCCAAAAAGGGTTTGAGGGCCTGCGAACGCGCGAGATTGCCGAACAGGTCGGTATCAATCATGCGACAGTCCACTACCATTTTGCAGACAAAGAGAAGCTGATTGAGGCAGTTCTGCAATCGGTTACGGAAAAAATCTACCAATCAGATATTGAAGCGCCAGTCTCCAAGAACGCCTCAGCCACTGAGAAACTGGCTACAATATTCCGCAACAATTTGCTACAGCGCCAGCAGTACCCAGAACGATTTACGGTCTTGCGCGAATTGGGGATGCGTGCCAATCGGGATCCAAGAATTGAGCGCATCCTCAGCCGGCTTGATGAAGATCTGTATGCAAAGATGCGGGCTGTACTTGATAGCGGGGTACAGAGCCGTGATTTTAGAGCCGATTTGGATACAGAACAGATGGCAGTCATGCTCATCACGCTACTGCGCGGTGTCAAATTTCAGCTTGATCAAGAAGATATTAATCGCTACATGAGGGTATATCACCAAATTGAGCAAGATATGCTGATTTAGGCATCAGAAAATTTTTTTCCAGAAAAACTAACCAAGTGGTTGGTCATCACTGTTGAGCAAATACACTTGTCATATCGAACGGAGAGAGACACTTTCCCTGCGTATCGGGATGGCAGCCTAAATGATGACTCTACTACAAAGGTTAAATCAACACCAGATCCCCAGAAGATCCACAAGTCCCTCAGTGGTAAACTTCATGGTCTTCGTGTCCTTCATGGTTCGTATTGGCTTTTTGCAGTGGACTCAAATGATTTGACGGAGAGATAAGCTGGCTTGTAGTTACGGTCAAAATTTTTTATCAGAAAAACTAACCAAGTGGTTGGTCAGTTTTTGGCGGTATTTCCAGTAGGAGCAATACAATGAATCCTCTACTCACAGAGAACAATATCCCCCAAACGTTCAGCGCACGAATGAACTCACTGGTCAGCGCGGTCAAAATGTTGGCTCTCCTTGTCATGTTAACGATGATGCGAGCAGGGCGTTGGCGGTTGCTCAAGCGTCGAACACAACGTGACCTCCAACAGGGCGAGACGATTTGGTTAGATGATTTGGAACCATCTGGCGATCTACCGTTGGCTCAACAAAAGAATGCAGCAAGGGGAGATGCTGGCGACATGACGCCCAATCAGACAATACGGCCACGCAAAAGTCGCATCATGAAAATCGATACCTATCCAGAGCCAGACTATCCGTTTGCCTATCGTAACCCGCCCCTATCTGGCAACACGATCAATGGATTCGGCGAGACAGAGCCGCGTCCTGCCAATAAAGTCTTTCATAGCAATAGCTACAAGATTGCCTGGCGCGGTCTCGAACGCTACTACCATACCCGAGTCAATGACGTCTCGTTTAACATGTTGCGAAAAATCCGCTGGCTGGATCGCGACAAAGACGGCCACGCGATGCCGGCCCAGTATACGGTCGAGAATCCAGAGGAGATGGCCGATCATGTAAAAGAGGCGGCGAAACAATTCGGTGCAGAGCTTGTTGGGATTACGGCCCTTGCTCGTGAGCACACCTTTGAGCATTTCGACAGGGGTCCCTACCACACAGCCATTTGTATCGGCATTTCCATGGATCTGGATGGCATGGTCTATGCAACATCCAACAAAGCGTCCGCCGCGGTCATGGATGGCTACCGCAGGGCCGCCACCGCTTCGGTTGAACTGGCCAAACGGATCCGTGCACTCGGGTGGGAGGCGCTGGCAGCCAGCAACGTGGGAGCAGACACAGACGAAGTATTGCACATCCCCCTGGCAGTGCAGGCAGGATTAGGGCAACTGGGCAAACACGGCTCGCTCATCAGCAAAGAACTTGGCTCCAACTTGCGACTGGCGACGGTGTTGACCAACATGCCGCTGAGCCATGATGAACCGGCCGACATTGGCGTTGACGATTTCTGCACCGTCTGTCAGGTCTGCCTCACCAACTGTCCACCGCAAGCCATCTTTGAGACCAAGCAGATGGTGCGCGGTGAAGAAAAGTGGTATGTGGACTTTGACAAATGTGTGCCCTATTTCGCGATGAACAATAGCTGTGGGATCTGTGTAGCTGTCTGTCCATGGACAGCGCCAGGAAGAGGCGAAACAATTTCGCTCAAAATGCTAGCTCAACGGGACGAAGCATAGGAACACGCCATGAATAATACCTTTTTCAGTATATCCAAATCGACATCAACCATTCTATTCCTGCTAACCGCTTTTTTAATCATCATCATGATGATCTACGGAGAGAGTACGTTAGTACCGATTGTCTTTGCCATCGGTATTTGGGGGCTTCTGAATACAATCACGAGCCGTATTCAACAACTCAAAATCGGTCGCTTTCAGATACCGAGTTGGTTGGCGCTGATACTTGTTCTGGTGATTGTGATCTTTCTCTTGTTGCGACTGGTCGGTGTCTTACTGGAGAATATCAATGGGTTTATGGATTCGCTGCCCCAATACACAGAAAACCTAAACAACCTCCTGCAAACGCTACCTGACTCGCTTTGGGTTGGACTGTTTGGCAAAAACGCCGATCTGTCCGTTGGCATTGTTGAGCAGCTCTTTACGTTGGTCACCGACTATTTCTCGGACTATATGTCGGTATTGGCCAGCAGCGTTGCCAGCCTGGCAGGGAACGCTATCTATATCATTATCTATGTCATCTTTTTAGTGCTGGAGCAAGGAACCTTTGCCACAAAAGCCCACAATATGTTTCGTAACGATCAAACAAGGGCTGAATTTCAGAGCATTATCGCATCGATTCACGAGCAGATACAGACGTATGTCACCGTCAAAACGTTGGTCAGCCTAATGACAGGCGTGGTGTCGTACGCGATTATGTGGCTTTTTGGGCTGGACTATGCCATTATTTGGGCCATTCTCATCTTTATTCTCAATTTCATTCCCAATATCGGCTCCATCGTTGCGGTTATCTTCCCAGTAATCATGGGGCTGCTGCAATTCGATAGCCTTGGTACCGTTGGGACGATGGCCGTGTTGCTGACGCTGGTGCAATTGGTAGTCGGCAACTTCATAGAACCCAGAATGATGGGCAACCAGTTGAATATTAGCTCCTTTGTTGTCCTTGTGGCCTTAGGCGTCTTTGGTGCCATTTGGGGCATCGCCGGCATGTTCTTCAGCGTGCCGATCACCGTTATCCTCATGATTATCTTCAGCCATTTTGACTCGAGTCGCTTCATTGCCGTATTGCTATCAGGAGACGGTATTGTCCACGGCATTGAGGAGTAACCACATTAGCAACGGTTATTGTAGAGCTGGTTGCCATTACAGGGCGCGAATGCCTCTAAATTCTCATAGTTTGGGAAAAAGCATCTGTGGCTTGATCGATTTGGAAGTGGCGTTTCAAGGAGTTGACACAATATTGGCAAGATGATCCAAGTATTTGCCTGTATGAATCCTATGAGATCCTTAGATCCCCTCATGAACCATCGTCTTTTTGTTTAGTGTAGGTGTGTCAGTGGACCGTTGATATAATTAGATGTTATGCAAGATCTGCTGCAGACAAAACTCTTTATACCTCAAGCCCCTCCTGGTACGATTCACCGTTCCCATTTGGTAGAACACCTAAATGGAGGACTGTCAGGAAAGCTGAGCTTGGTGATCGCCCCGGCAGGCTATGGTAAGACAACGCTTGTCACCACTTGGCTTCCTTTGAGTCAATATCCAAAGCATTCCTAAGCGATGTACATAGTGAGCTATCGTCCACTGCGGTTGTGACCAGCCTCATCAACCAGCTATTCGCGTATGAACAACCCGTTCTTCTTACCTTGGATGACTTCCATGAAATCGAGGAGCCATCGATTCATGAGGCCATCTATTTATTGTTGGACAATCAGCCGCCCAACTTTCACCTAGTCATAACAAGCCGTACAGAGCCACCGCTACCCCTTGCGCGCATGCGCGTGCGGCGAGAGGTAACCGAGATCAATACTGAAGAGCTACGCTTTAGCCGGGATGAGTCCGCCGACTTCCTTAATCAGCATATGCAGCTCAACCTCTCTGGCGAGGATATCGCCCAACTCGATTCTGTGACCGAAGGCTGGGTGGCAAGCATTCAGTTGGCGGGACTCTCGCTGCAGAATAAAGACGATCCTACTGAGTTTATTCAGACTTTTACCGGAGACAATCGCTACATTGTTGAGTATTTGGTAACTGAAGTGCTCCAACGTCAGCCTGGATATATCCGAGACTTTCTGCTACAAACATCAATTCTCCAGCGGCTTAATGTCCAACTCTGTAACGCGGTAACCGGACAAGTTGGCAGTCAACATATCTTGGAGACCCTTGACCAAGCGCGGCTCTTTGTCATTCCCCTTGATGATCGACGTCATTGGTATTGCTATCATCACCTCTTCGCAGATTGCCTGCGGGCAGAGCTGCTGCACACTGCGCCCGATACTGTTTCGACATATCACGAACGGGCCAGCCGCTGGTTGAGCGAGCAAGGCGACTTTGCAGAGGCTATTCACCACGGATTCGCAGCCAACAATCCTGCACTGGTTGCCGATCTGATAGCCGCCAACGCCCGTACCCTGCTGTGGGAAGAGGGGGAGACCCATCGGTCGTGGCAGTGGATTCAGCAGTTGCCAGACGAGGAAGTGCTGAACCGACCGCAACTACTTATCAGTAAAGCATGGCTCTATCAAGAACTATTTATGGAGCATGGCCCGCGGGTAACCGCACTGCTGGATGCTGCCAGAACGCTAATCAAAGCGGCCGATGCCCCGTATCCACCTCCGGAGATCGCCAACATGGCGACAGAGATCGCGCTGGCCCACAGCAATCTGGAGCGTTTGCAGGGCAATCTTGATCAAGCCCTCAGGCACTCTACCGATGCATTACCCCTCATTCAAGCCGGTGATTCTGCCATACTTAAAACCAGTGTGCACCACTCCCTGGCTCTGACCCACCACCAACTCGGTAACGTTATTGAATCGCTAACGCATAGTGAAGCGAGGTTCTCGACCGCTCATGCAGAAGGTTCGTTAGACTATAGCCACTATGTCTCGCTGGCTTATCGAATCGATGCATTGAGATTAGCCGGGAAATTACAACAAGCGGCCCTAGCATTCCAGCAGGTTGAACGACATTATTCTCGACACCAGCACGGTGGTGCAGCCATGCTGGTCATTAGCTGGACCGAAGTCTTACGCGAACGCAATGATCTAAACCAAGCCATTGACCTCCTTATGCCGGCCATTGAACGTATTAAGTCTGATCCATCAATGGCGGTTGTTGTTCAGACTGGTACTATTACGCTTGCACGCATTTATCAAGCCCAGGGGCAGGGGCACCAAGGGCTCAGCCTCTTACAAGAGACGTTAAAAGATTTTCCCGCACCCGATACCTACTACCCTGCCGCACGAATATCGGCTATGGTTGCACTGCTGCATCTACAGCAGGGGAACATTGCCGCAGCTAGAGCGTGGACAGATGCAAGTTGTTTGACAGCCGATGACTTGCCAGCCTATCTATTAGAAGTCGACTATTTGGTCCTGGCACGCGTGCTGATTGCCGATGGCAACGCACACGCCGCTCAACATCTATTAGCGAAGTTGGAAGGCACAACGAAAAATGGTGGCAGACTATTACGGCTTATGGAGGTGCATATTCTGCAGGCGTTGGCTCATCAAGCCATGGGCGAGAATGATCAAGCCTTATCCCGATTAAGCAGATCGATTGAGCTAGCCGCACCGGCTGGGTTTGTGCGCTTGTTTGTTGATGAGGGCAACGCTGTGGAGATGGAGGCGAGCGGCATTTTCAGAGCCCTAGGCCCAATCCTCAGTGGCAGATTTGCGTCAACTTTTGGCTTAGTCCAAGAAGAATTGAAAACCTATGTCGAGACAGGACTGGCTGCTCAATAGAACAATTTGATAGGTTTATGCAGTTCGTTGGTTGAGTTTCGAGTGTATGGAAACCTAGGATTGCATAAGTTTTAATTAGAATAGGTAGGTATGATTATGACTGACACGGTAAAATTCCCAGCGTGGCTGACTGCGTTGACTGCATTCTTATTTATCTCAAACCTCTTCGTCTTTGGTGGCGCCGCGTTATTCAATCCAGATTTTGCCTTCCCCAATGCAGGCGAGGGCGCGGTCTTTCCGATTCAGTTCTTTGCTGTACGACACATTGCTTTTGCTTTTACTCTGCTGTATGGTTTGATTCAACGAGATGTGAAGGTTTTAACAGTAATGTACACTATCTTCATTATCATGTCTGGCATCGATATCGTGTTACTGGCCCTGTATGGCTACGACATTCCTGTCCTTGGGTTAATTCCCGCCATCGGGCAGTTGCCCACGATTGGTAAGGTTCTGGTGGGGATCGGGGGCTTGTTCCTACCCGTTGGGATTGGACTTTGGTACTTGGCGACCCGAGCGAAATGAACTCTAATTCCTTACTGATTCGGCGGCCTTAGGTCGCCGATTTTTAGTTCCACACAAAACGCTCACGTTAGGAAGCCATACTCTGATGAGAATATGCCTTGATATGTTCGATCTCCTCATCATTAAGCCCCAAAGACTCAAGAAAATCACGATGGGCCTCAGGAAGCGTTCGCTCAAACTCGATATGCCATTGACGCATTGCCTCTTCATCCATGCCCGATGCCGACAGCATCTGCACCCACTGCTGCTTGTTGATGACTTTGGCCTTCTTTAATAATGAATCTTTCCCCAGCAACTGTAAGATGAATTGCTGCCGTTGTCGGATACGGCTCATTTCCACGTTGAGCTGGTCCAGTCTTCGTTCAAGCACCCCGGATAATTGATCATCCAGCGAATCCAGAATTTCAGCAATCTCATCTAACGATAGCCCTGCTTCTTTATAGAGAGATATCTGTGCCATACGATCGACATCTTCATGCGTATAGATTCGATAGTCGGCCGAAGTCCTGCCTGATGGCTTTAAGAGACCTATCTTGTCATAGTAGAGCAAAGTGCTGCGGGAAATGTTGAATTGCTTGGCTAGTTTACCAATGGTCACCATTTCGAATTTGCCTCATTATCGCTGATTACCCGTAAGCTCTCTTCATCGAGCAGTTAGCACGCCCTCGAGCGGCTTGCATCCACTCAGGCCGTACGAAGGCGTGCTAGCTCTAGCACCAAGATATGGGTGTTCAGCGGTTCATAAGCCTTGCGTCAAACCCCAGTTGACTTGGCGTTTGTTTGCCGAATCGAAACCAAGTCTTGCCTAAGTCTTACTCAGATAGGTTCGATATCTGGTTGGACAAACGAGGTCCGGGCCACTTCGCTAAAGAGCACATCTTTGCTGTAATGTTGATACAATACAGACAGGGCATCCTCAACTAAATCGTTATTTTCGTCAAGAAATCGTTGCCACTCTTTCTTCACCATCTGATTCAGCCGCCTCGCCATTATCCGAACCATTGCATCGGTAATTGTGCGGTGAAACTTTGGTGTTGCCCCTAAGCTCTCCGCATACGCCTGAATGCCTGAGCAGACCAAACCAGCGGCGGTATCGATACTATTACGTTCGAGATAAATCCACGCCAATCTCAAGTGCCCTAGGTGCTTGAAATGGACTGGATCCAGGGTTTGGTCTTCGAACTGGCTTAGAAATGTCTGATCGTCTATTTGGGTGATGGTTGACTTCTCGTTCATTATCTTTACTCCATCAATTTGTATAGTTCTGGTTCTACTATCGTTCACAAAGTGAAAGAGACCAGCATAAAGGGTGAAGCTATAGTCAGGTCAAGGGCCTATTTGCTTTCCAGAGCCGTAGGTATAAATCTGGCTACCTAACCAAGTCCCCTCACTAACCTCACGATATCCCCCACCCCTAGCTTCGAAGTTCCCCTCTCCTTTCCCCAACCTGGGGGACGACTTCTCCCCCACTTGGAAGATACACTAGCGCCATCGACACAAACGAAGACAAATCAAAGTGAGGTTGTGTTGAAAGTGGCGGTCGCTGTCGATGTATCTACTAGACACAAATGACTGTCGTTTTCAAACAGAGCCCACCAACCAAGGAGATGAAGATGGCAAGCGCAATCTATACCACAGCAAGTTACAAACCAACGCCAGTTTGTCAACAGGCAACCGCCGAAGTGCATGCCTCGAAAAACAACGCTGAGGTAACCTTCGTTCCAACTGTGGTCGATTTGGAAACACCAGCAAGAAGAGTAGCGCGTTCACTACAGTTGCGGCGCCAGGTAGTTAATCTCTTTAGCGGATTCGTGAGCGGAGCAGTTTCGCTACGGTAGAGGCCTCGAAACTGTATGGATTGGGTGACAAGCGAGGTGAAAAACATGATGCTCGATACACACCGACCAACAGGGTTTGGCAGCATTCTGCATCAAACAGGGGCTCTGCATACAGCGCCATTACAGTGTGACTATCAGGCAATCCTTGACGCGACTGTGGATGCGGTTTTTGCGGCGATTTCCAACAGCGAATGCTTGTGTGGCTTTGTTCCAGGTTTACAACATGCCTCAGTTGGTCAGTCAGAACGGGGCTTAGTCCGGCGATGTGATTTTGGCAACGACATGATTGTAGAAGAACAGATCATTCTATGGCAACCACCCTCAGCCTACGCATATGCGGCCATTGCACCAAATCCATTTGGACTGCGAGAGCATTATGCAACCGTTACCTGCAATCCCTGTGAAGAAGGTACACACCTCCGCTGGCAGCACTTCTTCGAGCATGATGACCTAGCGGCCATGAAATCTGTACTTGACGGGGTGTTTGAACAAATTTTTGATGGATTGCTCGCGCAATTTGGCGGGCAGAAACTTACTACAGCGAATTAGGATGGAAACGAATCAAATTCTCGGAAATAGAAAGGAATAAACAATGAATGTTCAACGACAAGTAACCGTAAACGCACCAGCCGATAAGGTGTGGAATATCCTCGGCGCCGACTTTACCAACATCAGCGAATGGGCCAGTTTTGTGGTCGAGTCCAAACCGATTCCTAACATGCCAGAGGGCAGTGGTCGAGTTTGTAATGTCAAAGGCACCGGTGAGGTCAAAGAGACTATCCACAAATACGATGAGGACAATCGCGAGCTGGCCTTTGTCCTAGAAGGCAAGAAGATTCCATTCTTTATGCAAAAGATCGACAATACGTGGAGTGTAAAGCCCAAAGGCAACGACCGTTCAGAGCTACAGGTCAATGTAGATCTGACCGTCATGCCTGTCTTTAAGCAGCTAATGAGCGGTATGTTACGCAAGCAGATGTCCAAGACGGCTGATAGCATTCTGGGCGAACTAAAGTATTTTGCCGAAAATGATCGAGCAAAGGTACCCGCTTAATCAGTTATCAGTAACCAGTTGTCAGCAGTCGGTCGTCAGCAGTCGGTGTGGTAACTGTTCGCTGGTTGCTGACAACTGTTCACAAAATAAGCTTACAGATGTAATCTAACAAGGAGACAAAATGTCTATATTCCGCAAGTATTCAGTTTTCTCTGCGCTCGCATTGAGTGTAGCGCTACTCGCCAGCGCCTGTACCGTCAACTTTATTGACCCAAACGCCGTCAGTGATGGAGGTACCGAAATGGCTGTTTCTAACATTTCTGCCGAAATGCCCTACGAGACCCAGTTTGTCGAGGTCAATGGTTCGCAGATGGCTTATGTTGAAGCCGGAGAAGGCGATCCCATCCTCTTCTTACATGGGAACCCGACGTCAAAATACCTGTGGCGTAATATCATGCCTCACCTAGAGGGCCAAGGTCGAGTGATCGCCCCAGACCTCATCGGTATGGGCGAGTCTGACAAGCCAGATATTGGCTACACCTTTGTAGAACATGCCGAATATGTGCAGGGCTTTATCGATGCTATGGAGCTAGAAGATATCACGCTCGTCATCCATGACTGGGGTTCTGGGCTAGGCTTTGACTACGCCAATCGCAACCGCAACAATGTAAAGGCCATCGCCTTTATGGAAGCAGCCGTAGCGCCTGCATTCCCACCCAAGATAGAGAACCTGGAGCCGGATGTTCAGCAGTTTATGCAGGGAATACGCACCGAGGGTATGGGCGAACAGTTGATTCTTGAAAACAATCTGTTTGTTGCCCAGTTCTTGCCCAGCGATATCCGTCGTGGGTTAACTGAGGAAGAGATGGCCGTCTATCTGGCACCCTATCCAGATCCGCAGAGTCGCCTCCCAACCCTGGTTTGGCCACGCCAGATTCCGTTTGATGGCGAACCAGCTGACGTTGCCGAACGGGTTGCTGCCTATAACGAGTGGTTCCTGAGCAGCGAAATGCCCAAGCTTCACCTCTACGTCGACCCAGGCGCTATCTGGTCAATTGAAACGGTAGCCGAGATACAAGCCATGAATGTGCCCAACTACGAGGCTGTCTATGTTGGAGAAGGCGGGCACTTCATTCAGGAAGATCATCCTCATGAGATTGGTCGCAACATCTCTCACTGGTATCACCGGATTAGCCAGTAAGAAGTGAGCAGTAAGAAGTAATCGTACTGTCGGATAGAGAGTTTGTACTCAGATTGCGCAGATAGGCTCAGATACGTGGAAATTCTGAGGAGGCCTCGCAATCTGAGTGCATTTTTTTGTTAGGTGTAATCAGCAGGTGGTTGATATAATCAGATCTTATGCAAGACCTACTGCGCACAAAACTCTTCATTCCACAGGCTCCCACCGGTACGATTCCGCGCCCTAACTTGATAGTTCGTCTCAATAGGGGATTGGCAGGAAAGCTAAGCTTGGTGGTCGCCCCCGCTGGCTATGGCAAAACGACACTTGTCACCACATGGTTGCATCAGGTACCTGATGTTCAAGTGCTCTGGCTTTCGCTGGACGAGGCAGATAATGATGTTCGTCGCTTCTTTACCTATTTCGCAGCTGCACTCTGCCAATTAGATCCTTCTTTTGAATCAATCGTCGATGGGCTCTTAAGCGAGACCCAAGGAGAACTGCCTCTCACCTCGATTGTTACTCGGCTATTGAATCATCTTGTCTCCTATGGAAAGCCCGCGCTTCTCGTCCTCGATGATTATCACGAAATTGAGGAGCCTTTGATTCACGAGGCGCTCTCGTTCTGGCTAGACAATCAGCCGCCCCACTTTCATCTTGCCATCACAAGTCGCTCAGAACCACCGCTACCCTTGCCGCGGATGCGCGTACGGCGAGAGATCACAGAAATCGCGACAGAGGATCTCCGTTTCTCTCATGCCGAATCGTCGGATTTCCTGAACCAGCACATGCAGTTGAATCTCTCCGAGAGCGACATTAATCACCTCGACTCAGTCACCGAAGGTTGGGTAGCCAGCTTACAATTAGCAGCCCTCTCCCTCCAGGGCAAAGAGGATCCAGCCGAATTTATCCAATCATTTCAAGGGGATAACCGGTACGTCGTCGACTATTTGGTCCATGAGGTGCTTGACAAGCAGCCGGGGTACATCCGCGATTTCCTGTTGCAAACGTCGATTCTGGGGCGGCTCAATGTCCAATTGTGTAATGCGGTAACCGAACAGGTTGGCAGTCAACAGATCTTAGAGGCTCTCGACCGAGCACGCCTCTTTGTGATTCCCCTAGACGATAAGCGCCATTGGTATCGCTACCATCATCTTTTTGCCGACTGCCTACGGGCGGAATTACAGCGTACGATGCCAGAAGATATTCATATCTATCATGAGCGGGCTAGCCGCTGGTTTAGCGATAATGATTTTATAGAGGAAGCGGCTCATCATGCCTTTGCGGCGGGCAACAACAGGATGGTTGGTGATCTGATTGGGGCGAATATGCGAGCTGTACTGGCCCTGCAGGGCGACGCGCGTCAACTGTGGCAGTGGCTTCAGCGGTTGCCTGAAGATGAAGTTCAACGGTCTCCACAACTGCTCATTGCATCTGCTTGGCTCCAGATGGAGCTATTTTGGGCGCGCGGTTCCCATCTAGATGAGCTGCTGGCCGATGCATCTGCTCTGATTCATGGGGCAAGTGCGGCGTACGCGGCAGCTGAGAGCGCCAACATGAATACTGAGATCGCAATGGCTGAGGCGAATTTGGAACGCTTGCGCGGCAATCTGCCCCAAGCTATCGAGCATAATTTACACGGATTGGAACTAGCACAGACGGCGACAAACCCAATGCTCAAAATTGGTGCTCGCGGTTCATTAGCCATCCTCTATTATATGGCGGGGAATATTGAGCAATTCCTTCAGCAAGACCCGACATCACCGGAGCCTACTGTGCAGGGCGAGCCAGCCCACTACGCACGCTATGTTTTTAGCTCTTTCCTCATCGATGCGTTCCGCCTGAATGGGAAACTTCATCAAGCGGAACGCGTATTTCAGCGTTTCGAGCCATCGCTACCCCAACAGCCAAACGTTGGGTCCGCACAGTTGCTGATTAGCTGGGCTGAGGTTTTGCGGGCACGCAATCAGCTTGCAGAAGCCGTTGACTATCTCGTATCAGCTATCGAGGCACTGAAATCGCTAAAGTCAATGGCGGTCGTTGTCCAGACTGGGTCAATTACACTGGCGCGCATCTATCTGGCCCAAGGGAAGAACCAAGAGGCATTCGCCCTACTACGCGATACACGGCAAGACTTTCATATCGACAATGCTTACTACCCCGCTGCGCGCCTATCGGCTGCAGAAGCGCATCTCCACTTGCAGCAGCAAAACCTCCCTGCCGCGCAGGCTTGGGCCGCAGCGAGTGGGCTACATGCTGAAGATGATCTGACCTATTTGTTGGAAATTGATTATTTGGTATTGGCTCGGATACTCATTGCAGATGGCAATGTCCATGAGGCGCAGACGCTATTGGAAAAGTTGGAGAAAGCCGCCGTTGACGGTGGTCGCAAGGCCCGACTGATTGAGGTACATATCCTCCAAGCCCTGACTCATCACGCGTTAGATGAACCGGAGCAGGCAGTCAACCAGTTAGGGAAAGCCATCGATCTTGCTTATCTGGAGGGGTTCGTACGCATCTTTGTGGATGAGGGGAAATCGCTGGTTCCGCTTCTCAAGCAGATTGGCAGAGGCGGCGTCGCCGTCTCATTTATCCAACAGTTACTGCCGCTCTTCGAAGAGAACCCAAGGGACGATTTATCAATCACCGCAACCGGATCATCAGGAGCAGCGCAACCTGTCGTCACTGATACTCCTGAACGGACCCAACCTCCCCCCCTTGACCTCCTCATCGAGCCTCTAACCGACCGCGAAGTAGATACATTACGCTACTTAACCGGCGATCTGACGGTTCCCCAAATCGCCGAGCAGATGATCGTGGCTCCGAGTACTGTTCGTTCCTACATAAAAAGTTTGTACAGCAAGCTGGACGCACATTCGCGCATGGAAGCGGTGAATCGGGCACGGATTTTGGGCCTAATCACCTGACTTGTCGCTTCGCTGCCATTACCCCCTGATATACATATCTGCTGCTAATCCTCTACTCCTTTGACTCTACTTTCTGTAAAAGAATTTGATTGGCTCAAATTTACTATTGTGAATAAATTCACTATTGACATTCGGTCTTTATCGAGTTATACTAACCATAGTAGCTAACTTCGGTTAGTACTTAATTAACACTGTGCAATAACGCGTATCAAATATTAGATGGTAACGATAGCGGTATTGCGCACTACTCGAATACACTGGGCACTTTATATCCAACTTATTTGCTTCCAGTTCCTCAATAGAGGAGAGGGGTTATTGCAACGTTATGGACGCAAATGTGATTATTATCGGCGGTGGAATTTCAGGAATGGCGACAGCTTTGCGTTTGCAGGCGCGGGGCGTCACCACAATGGTGCTGGAGGCGCATGGTCAAGTCGGTGGCTGTGCGGGCTTTTTTCGTAAGCGTGGGTTCGCCTTTGATGTTGGCGCAACGACGCTTGTTGATTTTGAACCGGATGGAGTTGGTGGACAGTTTCTTCGTGAGATCGGCCTTGATGAGATTGACGGCGAGATATTGCCAGGGTATCAAGCGTGGTTACCTGATCGCCTAATTACGCTACATCGAGATCCAACAACCTGGCAGCGTGAGCGACTTCGAGCCTTTGGTGATACAGTTGCGTATCGTCGTTTCTGGCGCTTACTCGATCATCTGGCTGCTCTCTTTTGGGAGGCCAGTCGTCAGGGAATCAAGCTGCCAATCCATTCGGCCAGCGCTTTATGGAAGGCGTCACGACTCATCCCACCCAAACATTGGGGAATGGTCCGCTACTTGACTTGGACGATGGCTGACGCCTTGAAGGCTTGTGGTTTGGAGCAGGACAGAGCGTTACGCCAATTTCTTGGCATGCTCATTCAAGACACTGTCCATGCAACCGTGGAAGCGGCTCCGCTCATCAATAGCGCCTTAGGCGTGACGATTCGGGGCGCGGGGTTAATGCGGAGCGACGGCGGTATGCATGGCTTTTGGCAAACCTTGGTACATCACTATCGTCAATTGGGCGGGACGCTACGCGTTGGCACGCGTGTCGAGCAGGTCTGTCAGACAAAATCTGGCTTTACGGTCAACACACGTCGCGGGGCCTTTCAGGCACGGCAAGTCGTCTCGACATTGCCAATTTGGAATACAGCTCAACTGGGCATGTCAGCCGTCACGCGTGCGTTACAGCCCTATCTCCATCGCGATAAAGATAAACTTGGGGGCGCAGTGGTTGTCTTTTTAGGCGTTCCCGATGCAGAAGTTCAGGAAGAAAAGTTTACGCATCATCAGATCTTGATAGATTATGCGCAGCCCCTGCAAAATGGGAACAACATGTTTATTTCTGTCTCGGCGCCCGAGGATGTGAAAAGTGCCCCGCATGGCTGGCGGGCGGTCATGCTGTCCACCCACTGTGATTTGGCAGACTGGGAAGGTCTATCCGAGGAGCGTTATCTTGTGCGCAAAAGAGAGATTGGACAGCGTTTGATTGATTACGCTCGCCGCGTCTACCCTAGCTTAGGTAAACAGGCAAAAGTGTTAGAGGTCGGCACCCCGCTAACCTATGCAAAATACACGCACCGTCATCGAGGGGCCGTTGGCGGCATTCGCCTATCTTTGCGCAATAGCAATCAATTTGCTGTGCCATACAATCTCGGAATTTCTGGCTTTTGGCAGGCTGGCGACACGACTTGGCCTGGTTTGGGAACTGTGGCCTGTGTACTCGGGAGCCGCCATATCGCCGATGCCATCATTTCAGGAGGATCATGATGAGCGCTCGATCTGAATTACCAGCCGATCTCCCGCAGTTAGCTGAATTGGGTTATGACTTATTAGAGACATCCTTGCGACAGCGTATTCTTAACATGAGCCGACCGTTTTTATGGGCTGGTGCATACTGGATCTTTGCTGCGCTTGGGTGGTGGCCGCTGGCGATTATTGCGGTGATGTTACTGTTTATCACCATTGTGGCCTCAGCCCATGATCTGGTCCACAATGCATTAGGACTCCCATCGTGGCTGAATGATATTCTGCTGGCGGGTATCGGGATGTTGGTGCTTGAAAGCGGTCATGCGTATAAAGCGACACATTTACAACATCACCGCATGTTTCCACATCAGGATGATCCAGAGGGCGATCCGGCGCGGATGGGATTTTGGAGAGCCGTTGCCGAAGGACCTATCTTTTTGTTTCGGCTTTGGCTATGGGCCTGGCGTCATCGGCCCCAGTTGCGTCGCTGGCTATTCCTTGAGGCCTTTTGGTTCATTAGCAGCGTTTGCCTTAGTCTATTCGCTTGGCCATATACAGCCGCGCCGCTCATCTATGTTGGGCTGGTCATTGGCGGAAGCTGGATCTATCCACTCTCAACTGTTCATCTGCCCCATAATGCTGGGGGAAAAAATGCTCTATTTCAAACCTATACGTTGCGTGGTCGTATTATCCCAATGCTCTTCTTAGAGCTAACCTACCACTTGGAACACCATCTGTATCCAGCGGTTCCATCGCACCGGTACCGAGAGCTGTCGCGTCGTTTGCAGCCATACTTGGATCGGGCGGGTGTGAAGCCAGTTAAGGTGTGGTAAATATTGAACCCAACCCTCTTTTTATATATCCCCTACCCATTCCCCCTATTTTGGGGGAGACCATTCTCCAGTCCCCAGCTATACTGTTGCCATCGACGTTCAAACAAATCAAGCAACAGAATATAACAACTGGAGATAATCATGAACAATATTAAGCCACCCACATTTACACTTGTCATTCTCGTATTAACAAGCCTTATCGCCACCGCGCTTGGACTGCTCGGCTGGTTTGCTCCCGAAGTACACCCCCAATGGATTGACGGCGCACGCAAGTTGCTGCTTTCCTGGTCGGCCAGAGAGCTAGGAATGGGGATAGCCGGTCTGGTCGCAGCTATCTGGTTTCGCGATGCCCGTGTCTTTGCTGCGGTTCTAGCGGGTGATTTGGTTCGAGAGGTTCTTGACTTTATTGACTTCTTCCGAGTGGGCGATACGCCGCTTCGGCTCTATTTTGTGGTAGGAACTTCTTCAATATTGCACTCGATTGCCCTCTATCTAAGCGTTGATGCGGTTCGGAAACATATCCGAAAGGAAGAGGCGCTTCCCACAAATGCTGCCCAAGTATCAGCAAGCTAGCCACGTACTCCCCTGACCATGTCTGGTCTCGTGTTATTTGATAATTCCAAATGACGCGGGACCAACGCTTTTTCCTTGTTCTAATCAACACAGTCCAATAGGAGAACCTCATGAAAATTGCCGCAAGAATTTTACTTGGTCTTGTTAGCCTCATGCTCTTTTACAACGGCTTCCTGTATATGTTTACGCCGGAAGCCCAGCTTGCCTCCACCATGATTGAACCAACAGGTGACGGGATTTTCGGCATGGCCAATGTGCGAGCCAATATCGGAGCACCCATGGTTACCTTTGGTATTTTGTACCTTTTGGCAGCCATTCAAGCGCGGAAAGAGCCGCTGTTTCCCATCCTGATCTTTGTTGTCCTCGCGATGATTGCCCGCGTTGCTGGCATTGTGTCGTTGGGCGTAGACCCAGAATTCTTTTCCGTCCGTATCTTTGTGGTATTGACGGTCTTTTTGCTCGTCGCTGGATTCGGATACTGGACCTTTTCAAAAGATGACGCCTAACGAGGGTATTACCTCAGATCAAATGCAGCGACTTTCGAAAACCAATCCATTTAGCAGCGGATTGATGTAAAGGTGAAAAGACGCACATGGGCAACCTGTGTGCGTCTTTTTACTTTGGGTTCAATTGGATATCAGTTGAGATTGATTAGTAACGTGGGATATGTTCAATCGGTGATATCGCGGCTAATTTACTTAAAAGCGAAATCGCATCTTGGATTCTGTTACACAACCGTTGCCGATGGCGCGATCCCAAAGTGCCGTTTATATTCTCGGCTGAACTGCCCTAAATTGTTATACCCCACGAGTTCACTTGCCTCGCTGACGCTCTTACCGTCCATCAGGTACGTTTGGGCGCGGTTGAGCTTAATGGATTTGGCATACTGGACTGGCGGCAGATGCATCACCTCTTTAAACTTCTTGTGAAAGCGCGAACTACTCATGTGGGAGATGTTGGCTAGTTCATCTACGCTAACCTGCTTGTCCAGATTCTCGTGGATATGTTCTACGGCTCTTGAGATTTGGTGGATCTGTCCCCGCTGTTGCAGCAGCAACTTGAGCGCGCCGCCATGTTCCTCTTTCAATACCCGAAAATAGACCTCATCAATGAACGCATCTCCCAGAATGGCGGCTTCGCCGGGATCATCCAAGGCCCGCAGCAACCGAACGACCGTGTCTAGCAGATGCTCTTTGATGGGCGCGGAAAAGATGGCGGAGGTATGGCTCCCATCCTGGACAGTGAGCGCCCCTTGCCTATTGGTGGCAGTATCGAAATTCTCCATCTTGAGAATCACCTGGGTTATCCGATTCATATCGATGCCGATGCCCGCCCCAAGGAGAGGCTCCTCTGGGCTAGCTTCGAATGTTTCGCATTCCACGGCCATCGGCACAAAAACGGCCAGATAATTCCCACGGCTTAACTCATAGCGCTTTCCCTCCAAATAAGTATCCTTTTGTCCCTGCCCGCCAACGACAATGCCCGGCGGACAGACAATCGGTTCGCGATGGGTTGCTTCGGTCCTGCGCAGCGTAAAGAAATTGGAGATGTCGGTTGGGCACAATCCCTCATCGGTGGCGTGACGCTCCAACAGGGTAAGATACTCTGCCATCATTGCGTTTTGATTCTCCATCTTTTTGACTCCTGATCGGGTTGGTTATACTTCGCCAGAAAAGTCTTGTCCTGACTCTTGCCCAACCCACACTGGGAATTCCAAAGCAGGGAGGAGAGAACTTTTCTGGCCATCGATAACATGCCATTTATGCAGCAGCGTATGCCTCAATTTCAATAATCCACTTTTTACAAAAATCCCAGCAATAATCACTGTGAGTACGGGATCATGAGCATCTAGGCACTCTCGGCGAATTTGGCCATTTCCGTCGGCATATTCTCGCAAGGAGAGGAAAGTCGTCACCTTATTAACGAGACAGCTTTGTTCCATCCACATATGCCTGTCCCCGAAGCGTCGGGGGTGTCCGCCCCGTGAGATATACTCTTGAACACATATGGGTAGTTATCGTGGAGTATAACAGAACAGAAAAGCCAAAAGCAAGCAATCCTCCCGCAATGGAGAGTTTTGTGTAAATAGGCAGCAGCATTATGGCTTCAAACCCGCCCAGAGTTCTGATAAAATGAAGCTCGTGACGAGATTAGAAGTGCAACGAGGTTAGAACCTAACGACTCAGAAGGAATCTTGACGAAAATAAACAAACAGACTGTTTTGATCACCGGCTGTAGCTCTCGCTTTGGTAAGCTGGCAGCCAAGACCTTTCAGCAAGAAGACTGGAATGTGGTGGTCATGATTTAGTTTATTCAATAAAGGACAAAATGATGATTAACGAACAACAAACCCAGATGTTGACCGCGCTGGCACAAGGCTTATCGTTTGGGATGCGCACACCCATCATGCGAACCCCCGAGGAATACGGGCTGGAATATGAAGAAGTCTCTTTTGAAACTCAAGATGGGGTCACCATTAAGGGGTGGTTCATGCCTGCTGATTCCAACCCTGTTGAGCCTAACAAAGTGATTATCAGCAACCACTTTTCTCCCGCCAACCGCTATGGCTTTGCCGGGCATTTAGAAGGGTTGGATTTTTCAGGTGGCTTTGAAGTCAACTTTCTGCCACGATACAAGGCGTTGCATGATGCGGGCTACAATGTTTTGGCGTATGACCTGCGCTCCCATGGCGAAAGCGGTGAAGGCGAAAATAGCGTATCCGGAGTTGGTTACTATGAGTGGCAAGAAGTCTTAGCGTCCATCGACTACATCAAAAACCGTCCTGACACGGTCACAAGCGACATCTCTTTGTACAGCCAGTGTATGGGGGCCAATGCAACCTTTAACGCGATAGAAAAAGACCCAGAAGCGTTCAATGATATTAAGTGCATGGTGGCGGTTGCCCCCCTCAAAGGACGTACTACTATCGAGCGCAACTGCGAACAGATGCAGATTCCTGTGGAGGAAGGCGTTGAAGCATTTGAGCCGATTTACAACGGGTTTACAGGACTACATGTGGCCGACCACAACATCATTCCAAAGGCAGCCAACGTCAACATACCCATCTTCTATTTTCAAGTTCGAGATGACATGAACTCGCGCTGGACCGACGTGCAGGAAATGTATGACCTGACGCCAGTTGAGGACAAGAAGATCGAGTATATGGAAGGCACGCCGTTGCGCTTCAAGGGCTACAACTACTTCTCTGATCATCCTAAAGCGATGATTGAGTGGTTTGACGCACACAATTAATCATGACTGAATCATGCCCAACAGTGAGCTGCGGGCATGATTTCAATCTCCGATATTTTGAAAAGAAGTCAGAACACTCCTTACTCACGGTTACGTAGGAAAAATCGCGGAAAAATTCCTGGTAAAACGAATTCTACCACTCCTACTGACGATAGAATTTCGTCGACCAAAAGGAGAAACAATGCTTATTAACTATCTCTCTAACTCGATTGTTAAGGGCGGTCAAGCGCCTGTCTATGACACTCCCAAGGATTACGGCTTGGACTATGAAGACGTCTCTTTTGATGCGAGCGATGGCGTGAATCTGTCGGGCTGGCTTGTCAAAGGGGGTACGGACAAGATTATTATCCAATCCCACTTTGGTGTACAGTCCAGCCGCTCTGGCTATACACCAGAAGGCAAGAGTTGGCCGCGCATGTGGCAAACCACCATCCCCTTTCTCAAACATGTCAAATATCTGGTCGATCAAGGCTACTCGGTATTTCTGTATGACTTTCGTAATCACGGCAATAGTGGCACGGGAAGTTGTGAATGGGTAACTTGGGGGCCAGATGAGCACAAAGATGTCTTGGCCGCGGTGGACTATATATCCAACCACCCAGATTACAAAGAGAGCAATATCGGGCTGCTGAGCATTTGCATGGGGGCCGCTTCCTCTACCTATGCATTTGGCAAAGAGAATGGGTTGAGCCAAAATGAAAAGATCAAAGCCATGGTTGCCATTCAGCCATTGCGTTACCCTGACTTTATAAAGGCCCTGGGCCTTGACAATTTTGTTGGCCGTTGGGTCACCAATCGGAACAATGAGCGAACCAATATGGATTTGAACAAGGTTTCGTTTATGCCCGACGTGCCATCGATCAATGTCCCCACGCTGTTGGTACAGAATTCAAACGATGAGTATTTGAATCGTCAATCGATTGAAGAATACTACGATGCATTGACGGTGGAAAAAGAGATGATGTGGCTTGACCTCGGCAATAAACGGGCGGCTGGCTATGATTATCTCACCAAGAACCCCGAGAAGATTTTAAGCTTCTTTAAGAGATACGTGTAATCTGCTCATCTGTCCGAGATCTCGCTACAAATAGCGGGGTCTTTTTTTGATCTCTGTGTCATCAGTGCTCAATGTCGCCGATGGCGCAAACCCACCCCCTAATGCATTCCCCATGCCCCCTTTTTCTTCATTGGATCTCCCCTACCCCTCTCGATAAATCCCCTACCAGTTTCCTCAAAGTTGGGGAAGAGAATTCTCCTGCACACGAATATACTGTTGCCAGTGCAGTAATTCAAACAGAATCTACAACAGTAGAGCAAAATGAAAACGATAAAGGAGAATGTGATGTCTAAGTTAATCCGAATGTCGGTTCTGTATCCATTCCTAACAGCCGTTTTGGTTCTGGCGGGCGCTTGTACGGTCCAGCTTGTGGAGCCAAACGCTAACGGTGACAATGACGCCACGGAAATGGCTGATGCTAGTTCGAGCGAATCTATGGACGAGATCTCAGCTGAGATGCCCTACGAGACCCAGTTTGTTGAGGTCAATGGTTCACAGATGGCCTATGTCGAAGCAGGTGAGGGCGATCCAATCCTCTTCATTCATGGTAATCCAACCTCCAAGTATCTGTGGCGCAATGTGATGCCTCACCTAGAAGATCAGGGACGAGTCGTTGCCCTCGACCTTATCGGCATGGGCGAGTCCGACAAGCCCGAGATCGGTTACACGTTCCCTGAACAGAGCGAATACTTGGAAGGCTTCATCAGTGCTTTAGGGTTAGAGAACATTACGCTGGTCATCCACGATTGGGGCTCTGGGTTAGGTTTTGACTACGCCAATCGTCATCTGGAGAATGTCAAAGCAATCGCATTTATGGAATCGGCGATAGGCCCTAATTTCCCCCCTGTTATGGAGAATCTGGCACCAGATCAAGCCCAGTTCATTCAGGCCATGCGTACTGAGGGGATCGGCGAGGATCTAATGCTCAACAAAAACATGTTTATCGAGCAATTTTTGCCCAGCGACGTGATGCGAGGGCTGACCGAGGCAGAGATAGCCGTCTATCGTGCACCCTATCCCGATGAGCAGAGCCGCATCCCAATGCTTGCATGGGTACGTCAGATCCCTATCGGTGGTGAACCGGCTGTCGTCGGTGAGCGAGTGGATGCCTACCAAGCCTGGTTCCTAACGAGCGAATTGCCAAAGCTGCATCTTTACGCAGAGCCTGGTGCGCTCAATCCACCGGCAGTTGCCCAGTATTTCCATGAGCAGGGTGTACCAAACTATGAGTCGGTTCTGATCGGCGCAGGCAATCACTTTGTGCAAGAGGATCAGCCCCACGTGATTGGCCAAAACATTGCTGAGTGGTATCGGCGCATCAATCAATCTGCCGATACAAAGGCCAATGCCACTGATGGCGCAGTTGTCGAGGAGGAGGCCCTGCCCGAGATTCCTGACAAAGCCAGTAATGAGTTGATTCTCCCCTATTTGGAGCAGAAGCCTATTCCGATTGCCGGTAGCGTACACGAAGAGACCATCGATGGTGCTGCCGCTGGCGAACAGACCTTCTTCGTATACCTTCCAGAAGGATACGATGAAAGTGAGCAGCAGTATCGGACGCTCTATCACCTACATGGGGCTGGTGTACAACCATCTTGGGTTGGATATGATTGTACTTACATTGGCTCCAAGATAGAGGAAGCAGCGGCAGCGGGCATCATTGAACCGATGATTGTTGTCTGCCTGATCGACCATGAAGCGAACGGGATGTGGTCGGACAGCTTTGATGGTCAGCACCTGATTTCGACCGGCTTTACCCAGGACTTGATTCCACATATTGACACTACTTATCGGACGATTGCAGAACGCAACGGACGGGCATTGCAGGGATTCTCGATGGGTGGGTTCGGCACCGTGGTCAATGGCTTCAATACACCGGAACTATTCGAGGCCATCGTAGTCTGGGACGGTGCTTTGCACTTCTGGCAGTCGATTTCGGACGGCCGCCCAGAAATTGTCGCCAAGATGTTCCAGACTGAAGCGTACTTTAACCAATGGTCGCCGTGGGAATTGACCAAAGACGCAGCGGACGCAGACTTGGACGTATTTATAGTCGCCGGAAACATGGAAATTGTTGTGGCCTTTAACGACCGCTTTCGGCCTCATCTCGAAAACGTGGGGCAACCATTCACCTACTATTCGGCACCAGATTGCCCCCATAGCATCTTATGTTTGATGGATGCTCGTGGTGAAGAGGCGTTTCAATTCCTGGCGGAGAGCTTCGACCGTGGATAAGCGGACACAATAGCAGAGTAATAGATAAGTAACACTATTTCATTCAATGAAACTGAGGCTAAGATTATGACATCTGAAAAAGCTCTTTTAATCACCCTAGCTGCGCCCAATCCGGATGAACAAGCAGCAGCGGGACAATATGGTCGTGAGTCTGGCACACTGACCAGCCAGTACGGTGCAAACGTCATCACAAGACTGGCCATCACAGAAAAGATTCATGGTGATGGCCCGGCCGCCCTCTTAGGTATTGCCGAATTCCCGAGTGCGGACTCAATCAGGGCTCTGTTCAGCTCGGATGAGTACAAGAAACTCATTCCGGTCAGAGACAAGGCAATGAGGTCAGTTAATCTCTACATTTCGCAACCAGATCAATCTGTTGAGAATGTGGGCGGTTTGGGCAAATCCCTTCTGATCACGATGGCCGCCCCTAATCCAGATGAAAAAGATGCGTTGGGGCAGTATCAGCAAGGCGCTGGACCATTAGCGGGCAAATATGGTGCCAAACCACTTGCCAATGTTGGGATTGCAGAACAGATCCATGGGGATAGCCCTGCCGCATTTGTTAGTATTGCAGAATTCCCAGATGATGACTCTGTCAAGGGTTTCTTCAATGATGAAGACTATCAAAAATTGATTCCTGTAAGGGACAGGGCATTGCGTGCCATCAATCTTTACTTGGCGAGCTAAATATCAATAGTTGCTTACATCAACAAGGTAAACGAGACAGTGTCCTACCAAGCATAGGCTGGTAGGACACTGTCGATCTAATCACACGGCTAAATGGCTCAAGCACATTAGTTCACTCTGGTTGAGCCGATAACTTCCCTGGTCTCCGTAGTGGCTCGTCCACTCAAACTCCCCTACCTCCCCCAATAAATCCCCTACCATTTTCCCCAAAGTTGGGGAAGAGAATTTTCCTCGGCATGAATATACTGTTCCCAGAAGAGCAAACCAAAAATACGCTGCAACAGCAGAAAGAATAGAGTTGTTCTGAATTAACTAAACCGACAGGTGACAGGCACTTCACTCGTCTCGTCAGCCAGAAGGTATCATCAAAAAAGTGCCAGTCACCAAGCACATTCTTAATTCGAAACAGCTCTACTATGATCAAGGGGAATATAATGTCTAAGTTAATCCGAATGTCAGTCTTGTATCCATTCATAACTGCCACTTTATTGCTGGCCGGTGTTTATACCGCCTACCTTGTGGAGCCAAACGCGGATGCAGGTAGTGCATCAGTAACGGAAACCAACATCATTCTTTCTGAAAAAGATGCAGGTGAAAATTGAGCATATTGAAAATACTCATCATTGGGCTGAGCGCGCTCGTTGTGTCGGCCTCAGCAGGAATTACGCTCTTCTGGGAGCAGCTTCCCATTCGTTTGGTTTGGCCCTACGTTGCCCAACCGGCGCTTCCCATCACGGGCAAGGTCCAGAAGATAACTTTTATTGGAACGGAAGCAGGCGAACAAACCTTCTTTATCTATCTGCCACCTGGCTATGAATCTGGTGAGCAGCGCTACCGAACGCTCTACCATTTACATGGGGCCGGCGTGCGCGAGTCTTGGGCTGGCTATGATTGTAATAAGGTGGGTGAGGGTGTAGAAAAAGCGGTCGCCGCTGGCATCATCGAACCAATGATTGTTGTTTGCCCCATCGATCCAGATGGGAACAGGATGTGGTCTGACAGTTTCGATGGCCAGTATCTGGCTTCGACGGCGCTGACAAAGGATCTTATTCCGTATGTGGATGCCAACTATCGCACCATTGCCGAGCGGAACGGCCGCGCGCTGCAGGGCTTTTCCATGGGTGGGTTTGGAGCAGCAACCAACGGATTCCGCAACCCAGAGCTATTTAGCGCCATCATTATTTGGGACGGGGCGCTGCATGATTGGAACACGCTCAGCACAAACCGAGAGACAATCGCCAACAAGATGTTCGGCACCGAAGAATACTTTAACGAATGGTCTCCCTATAAGTGGGCGACAAGAGCAGCCGATGTGGATATCGACCTCTTTATGGTTGTGGGTACGATGGGAGCAACACGAGATTTTGCCAGCCGCTATCGGCCTCATCTTGAAAGTACAGGGCGTGACTTTATCTATCACGATTCAGCTTGTCCCCACAGCATCTTCTGCATGACTGATGAGTTGGGTGATCAAAGCTTTGCATTCTTGGTAAATAGCTTCGATAAGCGTTAGAGATGTGTTATACAGAGGCAGATCCAAGACAGAATTGGCGTCGCGCTTAGTAGAATCTTCAAAGGGGGCTAGGTCAGCCCCCTAGATTGCTATCTCATTGATCTATTCCGAAGGTTGGACTCCAACCTTGGTGCCGCCGAGCATGGTGTTGTTCGGGACAACCATCGACTGACTCCACCCAAATCGCCGACAGACCCTACTCCCCAAAACAGGAATGCCAACGCCGAGCATCACCGGAATAGATGTCCACACAAGTAGCCCTAGACCAAATGAATGTTCCACAAGCTCGATGATCGGAAGCAATAGGGCTACCCAGGAAAGCCCCAGCACCACATTAACGATCTTTTGGCGTCGGCTGAAGCCTTCGAATCCACCAAAGCGAGCCACATAGATAGCCACTAACCACATCCCAAAGACGGCCCCTACATTATCAGTCTCGAAGGTCCCAAAGAGTTCTAGCGGCGGAAACCTATCTTCAACTTCCCCAGCAACAGTTGCTTCGAAGATACGCGCCTCGTGGTAACGTTCTGTCCACTGGGTTGGCGTTTCGAAGTTGGCGGCACGGCCATCAATAAAGGTGGCTTGTAGACCCAACATCAGCAGCAAAGTCCCAAGTGCCAGTGCAAGCTGGCCGCCCAGCCTCAACGATTTGAAGATCCGAATAGCCCGCTTCTCCCCACACTGAATGGCAAACAAAATCCCTAACCCGATACCCCAACCAATAAGAATCTGGCTCGGTGAATGTACACCAAAGTAAACGCGCGAGATCCCGATCAGAAAAACGAGTAGCATACTCAAGGCAAAGACCCATTGTCTGCGGAGCGACAGGACCAAAGTGCCCCAAAGGCTCATTGCACCCGACGCATGGCCAGAAGGCATACCAAACCCGGTACTGTCTCGCCATGCTTGCACATCTTCGTAGATGTAATACGGTCGCGGTTGCATAATCAAGACCTTTAAGAAACCAACGATGACGCTGCTTGCCATTGTCGCAAAAAGTAACCGCAGCCCACGGGCCGTACCGCCGATCCAGAGCGTCATGCCAATAATCAATATAAGGAATGGCGGACTGCCCAAATCGGTGATCCAGTTCCAAACATGCCAACTTTCGGGTCCAAAAAATTGTTGCATCCACGTGAGAATAGAGAGGTCGAAATTCATCATAGGCTCCTTGTTTTGTGATAAATTGTCAACAATACGAATGCAACCTCAGCATAGTGCAGATGCCCCCCGCCTGTGTGAACCCAACCTTAAATAGCCGAGTTTCATGTTAAATGTACCTTAAATCTGTTACCCAGCCATTGATATTTGGCGCGACCACATCTACAATAAGGCCATGTCAAAAGATATACTCCTCATCGATGACGACGAATTCATAACAGAACCAACCGCACGACGCCTTACCTCGCGCGGCTACCGAGTGACTGTCGCGCACAATGGGGCCGAGGGCCTACAAATCGCCGCGACCGAATCGCCCGATCTGATAATTCTGGATATCATGATGCCGGTGATGGATGGGTGGGAAGTCTGCCGTCGAATCCGCGAGACGAGCGTGGTACCGATCCTCATGCTGACCGCGCTAAATGACGAGTTTGATCGGGTGACGGGACTAGAGCTTGGCGCGGATGATTACCTGTCCAAGCCCTTTGATAGCGGTGAGCTACTGGCGCGGGTCGGTGCCTTGCTGCGGCGCATCGAATTTGATCGGATCCATTTCGCTGATGCTGTTGCCACAGATCTCACTGCAACAACGCCCAGTGCGACGCAACCAAAATCGCTCTCAATTGGTCAACTCTCCCTAAACTTGGAAACGCGGCAGGTCACTATCCACGGGGACTTGATCCACCTGCGCTTCAAAGAGTTCGAGCTACTGGCGCTCCTAATGGTCAATGCTGGTCGTGCAGTGACGAGAGCCGAGATCTTCGACAAAGTGTGGGGAACGGACTGGCTAGGGGATACGCGTACGTTGGATGTACATATCCGCTGGCTGCGGGAGAAGTTAGAAGCTGATTCAAGCAGCCCGCGCTACATTCACACAGTTCGGAATGTGGGCTATCGTTTTACAACAGCCGAGGAGGTAGCGGGCGAGCAAGAAGGTAGGGCAGATAGTGAGAATAGTATAAATGATAGGAAAGGTTCGTAGCCATGAGCAACCCTTTCCGCACCCTGCGCTCGCGGTTGATAGTGAGCTATCTTGCTCTGATTGTCTTTGGCTTTGGCGCGCTGGCCTTCATTGCTGGTGATGAGATCGAGACTGGGCTACAGGAAGCCTATGCCGGTAACCTAACGACCCAGTCTGCGTTGGTTGTGCGCTCCTTGCAAAACCAAAGTCTGAATAACGGAACGGACGCACCCGATATGGAGAACACCCTATCTATCATTCAGAAGTGGGCAGATGAGCTGGATATCAACATTACGCTTTTGGATCATAGAGGCGTTGCTTGGCTGGACAGTACATACGGAGCCGTTAACATTGATCTGAGCGATGAACAGGAGGTGAAGTCTGCTCAGGACGGGAAGTTTGTACCAGAGCTATCCGACAAGGATCTGCTAGGCAAAGAAAATGCCTTTCTCCACATCGCAACGCCACTGATTGTTGATGGCGCGGTTGAGGGCTATCTGCGATTGGGACAACCCGCAGCCAAGCTGCAAGATGACATTGCTGAACGCTGGCTGGCCTTGGGTTTAGGTGTGGGCATACTGGGACTGATTGCCATTATCCTCAGTATCTGGAACGCCAATGCATTGAGCCAGCCCTTAATCCACTTACGCCAAACCGCAAAGCGACTCTCTGATGGCGATTTGAGTCAGCGTTCCACCATTGAACGCACGGATGAAATTGGCGATCTGGCCCAAACATTTAACCAAATGGCAATTTCCGTTGAGTCTATGCTGGAAGAGCAGCGCGCCTTTGCCAGCAATGCTTCCCATGAACTGCGCACGCCCCTCACCAGCATCCGTCTGCGGACCGAATATCTCCTCTCCGACGAATTGGACGCAGCCACCGAAACCCAGTACCTCAACGAAATCGACAGTGAAGCCAGACGGTTACACCGCATGGTTGAAGATCTACAATTCCTGTCCCAAGCCGATGCAAATCGTTTATCTGCTGGGCGGGAAGAGGTAGATGTTCCCCGCGTCGTGCAGGCCATTATTCGCCAATTTGAATCGCAAATCCAGGCAAAAGCACAGACCGTCATCGTGGAACCGACATCCGATCCGCAGATCGTCACAGCCAATCTGAATCACGTCCATTTGGTCTTGCGGAACATCATGGAGAATGCCATCAAGTATACGCCCGACTGCGGTTCCATCCACTGGCTTGTCCGAACCAGCGAGCAAGTAGACTTGATATCTCAGTCAGCTAACCCGAATCAGGCTGAGACGCGTCAGATGCCCGAATCAGGTCAGGTGCCCCAGCGTATCCTAATCTGCCAAGTGCGAGATACTGGCATCGGCATCGAACCTGATGAGCTAACCAAGCTGGGTAAACGTTTCTATCGGGTCGACAAATCGCGCAGCCGACGTGTTCCTGGCAATGGGTTGGGGCTAAGTTTAGTACACTCTGTTGTGATGCTATATGGTGGCAGCGTAACGGTTGACAGTCCTGGATTGGCGCAGGGAACGACGGTAACTATCCACTGGCCACTTAGCGGAGCAAATTTGGAGCACCTAGCATTGAAATAGGACGAACTGACATATTTGTCTACTCTGCAAGACCTATTGCGCACCAATCTCTTCATCCCATAGTCTCTCGCTCCAAAACAAAGACAATCCCACCGAGGTTATCCAAACCATTAAAGTAGATAATCGCTACATTGTTAATTATTTGATTACGGAGGGACTCAACCGCCAACCGGGCTACATCCACGATTTTCTGCCACAAACGTCGATTCAAGAGCGGTTACGTACAGCTATACAATGCGGTGGTTGGCTAGGTAAGCAGAGCTTCACGTTCTTGGCAGATAGTTTCAATAAGTGAGCGCCCTTTATATCTAGGCTCATATGGGGTTCCAAGGATCTGGCTCTTTATTGACATGCTCTTACTCAGACAATTTGTCCTTGCTAGCATGTAGATCCCAGGATTGCCATATGAGCGTATATCTAGATGGACTAACGAATTCTGTGTAAAATGCTATGTACCCTGAGTGGATATGACCTCCATTTGGCATTATACACAACCATCGTTATACGACCCATATCTATGCCAAATGATGCTTAATGGCATAGATAGCGGCTTGCGTGCGGTCACGCAGGTTGAGCGTTTGTAAAATGCTCGAGATGTGCTTCTTGACCGTCGCCTCACTAACGGTCAAAGTATGGGCAATTTCGCTATTTAAGGCGCCCTCACCGAGCAGCTGAAGAACTTCCAGTTCCCGAGGCGTCAATGGGATATCATCCAGTGGCGTTGAACGAGTTGTGCTTAGCGGTAGTATGCCGACCAAAGTGCCGGCGACGCTTGGATCTAGCTGATAGATACCGGCATGAGCCAGGCGAACCGCTTGGACTAGATCATCTGATGGAATATCTTTGAGCAAGTAACCGCACGCCCCGGCCTTGAGCGATTGAACCACATACTCGTCATCATCAAAGGTCGTGAGCATCAGAATCTGACAGGTCGGTTGCCGCTGTCGGATTTCAATCGTTGCCTCGATGCCTGTCATGCCGGGCATGGACACATCCATAAGGATCAGATCCGGAACCAACTCGGAAGCGAGTATGATTGCCTCTTGGCCGTCAATGCCACGCCCAACAACATCGATATCAGACTCTAAGGCCAACAGGGTGGCGATACCTTCGCGCACAAGTCGTTGATCATCGACAACCATAACGCGAATACGATTTGTGTTATCCATTGCTCTCTTGTTTAAAGTGAAATCAGATAGAGAACGATAGTTTTACCCCCATCCCAGCCTTCCCCCTCAGAAGGGGAAGGTGACTTGTCCCCGTACTGGTCGAATATGGCGATGGTGCTTTTGCGACCATAACCGAGCACATCGGTCATACGACCACAGTCTCCTCCCCTCCGAGGGGAGGATTAAGGAGGGGGCAAAAGTACCGTTCTCAAAGTATCTTTGCTCTAGCGCCTATCCAAAACGCTCTGTGTAGGTGCTTTACACCTAGAGTCTCTCCGCTTAGGGAAAGCATCGACTCACAACCACTTTTCGGATGAGCTCTTAGCCACTCCGTTCTGCAAAGCGGATGTCTCATAGGGGATGGTTAAGTATAGCTTTGTTCCATTGCCATGACTACTATCTAACTCCATACGGCCCTTTACCAGTGCGACACGCTCGCGAATACCTTGCAACCCATGGCCGCTGTTATGGGTTAATGTTTCCACGTCAAACCCCACGCCGTTATCCGTCATCAATAGTGTTGCATGGTCTGCAAGCAGATCGATCTGCAAATTGATCTCAGTCGCGGATGCATGTTTGATGGTATTGGTCATGCCTTCCTGAGCCGCCCGATAAAAGGTCAACAAGATCGGCTGGGGACAATTCTGCTCGTCGCCATTGATCTCATGATTGATCTGTAAACCAGCGTGGGCAACCCGATTGATTAGCGTGGCTAGCGCTGTATCCAATTGAAACCGCTCGCTGCCATTGCGTAAAGTACTAACTGATTGTCGAACGTCGCCCAGGGCCGCTTGCGTAGCCGTCTGCGCTTGAGTCACCGCCTCTTTAGCCATCTCCGGTTGCTGGTCATAGAGTTTCTTAACCATCTCCAACTGTATATTGATGGCAGCCAAGTGGTGCCCAAGCCCATCATGTATATTGCGCGCCAGCCGATTACGCTCCTCGCTAGCGGCCAACTCTGCCACCTGTTCCATTGATCGTTTGAGCTTCTGATTGGAATCGGTCAAGTCGACTAAAAGTTGATCAGTTTGCTCTCTGCTCTCTGCCTCCTGAGCAATGACGTAACCTACAAATAAGGCAAAAATAGTCATCAAGCAGTAGTTGACGAGTTGTTGAAGATCTTGGTTGGAAATAAAATCGTTATTGGGTCCATAGGCCAAGCGAAAGAAGAGCGCAATAAAATTCAGGCCTGCCGCGACGAGCGCTGCCGATCTGCCTGTCGTGAGGTACGCATAGAGCAACAACAATATGTACGTGAACATGGCCACCGGCAGTCCGGCCAGGATAATGGTTACCATCAACAATAGAACATGGACTGCTAAATAGATTCTGTTTTGATTCCGCGGAAGTTTTAGCGTGTACACGTTCGTCGCATGTAGATCCATTAGCAGCAAAATCATCAGCACGCTAATGACGATCAGGATGCGTATGACCGGCTGGTTGTTTAAGATGGGCGAATTCGGCGGACGCCCAATCACCCAGTCCGAGGCGAGCAGAACCAGTGTCCCTATATAAATGACAATCGCGATGAGCCGATATCGCTGGCTAATCGTATCTATAGCATTCTGCATTCTATATCCGGTAGCACGTCAAAAACATCACAAACCCTCAAAAGCTCTTCCAGGTTCCATATTATTTCACTAGCATAACATAAAGCAGGGAACTCTGCTATGGTTCTTGAGGATATTTTAGGGTATCCTCAAGAGGTAGTTAACCAGCGATAAATAGTTCGCCAGGATGATGACAATCTCGTTGCACCGACGTATAATCAGTACAATGAAATACTAATTCGACAACGTTAAATTACAAATATCCCTCGAAAATCGTAGGCGCTGTTTGCAACTGCGCAACTCTCTCTTCGGAGAACGTGCGGCTAAAAGCACGCACCTACGGCCTAATTTGACGTCGTCGTACTAAATATGATCGCTCTCTTGGAATTCATGAGGTTGACAAAACCGCACCGCCTGTTCACGAAGTGGGCGCAAAGCGCCAATGGACGGCGCTACATAACGACGCCCACTGTTCGTGAAACGGGCACTTCGCCAACTGGGCTTGTTCGTTGGCAAAATAGCCTGGTTTAGCAGGCGTTATTTGGTAGCCCGCAGGCTTTAGCCTCGGGTGAATATGTCAACCACATGAGATCCTGTTGAGCCAATATGATTTTTTGAGGGGGAAGAATGCAAAAGCTACTATACCGATTTGTCGTACTGATCATGGTCAGCATCGCTCTATGGGGGTGTGTTGACAGCACACCCGCAGATGAGCAGCAGAATAGCTCACAAGTCGAGGATGAAAGTGAACTGGCCGACGGAGCCATTCCCCCCAATACGCTGATCCAGCTTAGCGATCCCTTGGACGAGCCAGAGTATTACTGTATTGATGTCCCTGGATTCCGAGACTCGCTCGATCTGGACGGCGCACTGACTGTGCATACGTGCAAGCCAAACTCGGACGACGAGATATTTACCATCAACCACCCTGCTGAGGGGCAATTCTACATGCCAGCGTATGAACGCTGTATGGAGGCTCGCTCCGCTGAAGCTGGTGCGGAACTCTCGATGGCCGAGTGTGGCGACACACCGCTGCAGCGATTCTCCTATCGTGAAGATGCCACGATTCAACTGCAAAGCAGCGATGCCACCAACCTTTGCATCACAGCCGCTGACGAACCTGGTGAACCAACTGGTGGTCCCAGCCATCTGCGGCGCGATCTTCTATTACAACCATGTGCTGATGTTTCCGTCGCACTGTCACAATGGTCATTCCCCGGCCCAACCGTACCGTAAATCATATGAACAACCTACAAGGACTCACTCAGGAAGAAGTTATCACTCGCCACGCAGCGGGCCAAGGCAATACGACCGAGGGCGGTAGTGGCCGTTCGTATTGGGATATCTTACGCTTCAATCTATTTTCATTCTTCAACAACATCCTCTTTACGGTAGGTGCTATACTGGCGGCGCTCGGCCAATACAATGACGCATTCATAACGGTCATTGTGGGGATTGTGAATGCACTGATCAGTACAGTTCAGGAGGTTCGAGCCAAACAGCAGCTTGACAACATTGCCGTATTGGCCAAACCCACGGTCACGGTTGTGCGTAGCGGCCAGGAGCAGGAGATAGCGGCCAAGGATCTGGTGATGGGCGACGTCATCCGCTTGCAAGCAGGTGATCAGGCCGTGGTCGATGGCCGTCTGCTTGGCGATGATGGCCACAATGGCTCGTTGGAGATGGATGAATCGCTGCTGACTGGTGAGAGTGACCTTGTGCGCAAAGCCGCTGGCGACGAGATCTTTTCGGGCAGCTTTTGCGTTACGGGCGATGGATACTTCGAAGCCGAAAAAGTAGGCAACGAGAGCTTTGCCAACAAGCTGACCGAAGCAGCACGCAACTTCGATCCCATGCAGACACCGCTACAGCGCAACGTCAACTACATTGTACAGATGGTGATGATCATTGCCGTGATTATGGGGGTACTCTTCTACGTCGCTGGGTTTGTTCAAGATTTTACCTTTCTAGAGAATGTCGAAGCGACTGCTGTCCTGGTTGGGCTTGTGCCTTATGGCCTCTTTCTGACCATTGCCGTTGCCTACGCAGTCGGCAGCGTGACAATTGCCAACCGCGGCGCGCTGGTACAGCAGAGCAACGCGGTCGAGTCCCTCAACAATGTGGACATCCTCTGTATGGACAAAACCGGCACGCTGACCGCCAACCGGATGCTATTAAATGGTATAAAGTCGTTGGGGGATCTGTCACAAGATGAGGTCGCTACGTCACTGGGTAACTTCATCCGCAGCGCATCCGCTACCAATGTGACGAGCGAAGCCATTGAGGCCGGTACGGAAGGCAATTATGTCCAGTCAACCGATGAAGTGCCATTCTCTTCAGCCCGCAAGTGGAGCGCGCTGGCCTTTGACGGCTCAACAGTTGGCAATACAGTTGACAATACGGTTGACAACAGAGTACTCAAGGGCGCATATGTCCTCGGTGCTGTAGAGATGCTCGAACCCTATTTGGCTACAGATTCCGGCGTTGATTACGCAACCATTTCTGCATCAGCCGCCGAGCTTTCAGACGCAGGGCTACGCGTCCTGCTATTTGCCCATAACGAGAATGCCCATAGCCTTCACGACGCCGAGGGAAATCCAGCGCTATCTTCGCTTACGCCGCTGGCACTGGTCAGCTTGAGCGATGAACTACGACCCCAGGCCAAGGAGACCCTCTCTGCCTTTGGGGATTTGGGTGTAAAACTTAAGATTATATCTGGGGACAATCCCCAAACCGTGGCGGCACTGGCGCGGCAGGCAGGTTTTGAGAACCCAAAGCTTGTCTCTGGCCCAGAACTGGCCCAGATGAGCGAGGCCGAGATTGCTAGCGCAGCGCGCGAAGCCACCATCTTTGGGCGCATCACCCCCGAACAGAAGCAGGCGCTGGTCGATGCGCTTATTGAGAAGGGGCACTATGTGGCGATGATGGGCGATGGCGTAAATGACGTGCTCTCGTTAAAGAAGGCCAAGCTTGGGATTGCCATGCAGAGCGGCAGCAACGCTACCCGCAATGTGGCCGACATGGTGCTGTTAGGTGATTCATATGCGGCGCTGGTTCCGGCCTTGAGCGAAGGCAAGCGTATCGTCAACGGCATCACCGATGCGACCTATCTGCTGGTGGGTCGCGGTCTTTGCTATGCACTGATCATCATTGCCGTTATGATGGTGGGCCTTAATTTCCCCTTTGAGCCGTCCCAGCTCGGGCTGACGACCTTTAGCGTGGGGCTTCCTGCCTTTATGGTGACCCTATGGGCGCGACCGGAAGAGCGCAATGAACCGCTTCTCTCCTCCATGGTGCGCTTTGTCTTGCCCTTTGCGCTGTGGACCATGCTGCTCGCAGTAATCCTCTTTTCCTTTTTCCATTTTCAGGTAAGCGATAGTCTGGCGGATGCAGAGTTGCCGGAGCGAGCCATTGAACGCTTCGAACAGTTGACTGGTTTGACGGCTGGTGTTGATGCAGAATTTAGCGAGGTTGCCGCAACGCTGGTGGCTCAAACTGTGCTTTCTACCTTTGTCTCCCTGGCAACCATGTTGTTGGTCCTTTTTCTACATCCGCCAATACCCTTCTTTACGGGCTGGCGGCCGCTTAGCTCAGATTGGCGTCCCGCGATCATGACCGTTGTGCTGGCCATCGCTTTTGTGGTGGCCATAGATATACGGCCTGTTTCGGACTACTTTGGCATCGCTGGCATGCCAGAGTGGGTATTAGCTATTTTAGGCGGATTGCTAGTCGTTTGGCTCCTCGGCTTCCGCCTTATCCTGCGGCGGCGTTGGGTCGATAAGCTCCTGATGCCTGAGGCCAACGGTAGATAAGATGTTACGAAGAATATTTTTCAACAAGAGGTTCATTGCCTCGCTTAGCTTATTATTGCTACTGGCTGCAGGTATCCTCTACTATTTGATGTTTCTGCGCGTGACCAATGCGGGCCTCACCTTCACCAATCTGCTCTATATTCCGCCGATCTTAGAGCCAACGGAAGAAGACGGGCAGAAGATTTTTGAGCTAGTGGTGCAGCATGGAGAAGCCAAACTGCTGGCCGGTCAGCCTTCAGAGACTATGGGCTACAACGGCAGCTATCTCGGCCCTACCATCCGTGTAGAGCGAGGCGATCAGGTAGTTATCAACGTCGAAAATCAGCTAAATGAAGCAACGGCCACTCACTGGCATGGCCTGCATGTCCCCGCCGAAATGGATGGTACGCCTCATCAGTTGAGCCAGCCAGGAGAAACGTGGCAGGCTCGCTATCCGATCCTGAATCAAGCTGCGACCATGTGGTATCATCCGCATCCCCATGGTCATTCAGCAACCCAGGTCTATCAAGGGCTAGCCGGTTTTTACATCATTGATGACGCAAACAGCCAGCGGCTGGATCTGCCCAAGACCTATGGTGTTGACGACATTCCATTAGCAATTCAGGATCGGACATTCGACGATGACGGTGCCCTCGTGTACGCCATTAGCAACGGCGCATCGTATGGCAATGAGATATTGGTCAACGGCACGCATAACCCATTTCTAAAGGTACCGGCCAAACAGATCCGACTACGCCTGCTCAACGGCTCCAACGCCCGCATCTACCACTTTGGCTTTGATGATGGACGACCGTTCTACCAGATCGCAACCGACGGCGGATTTTTGGAGACGCCAGTTCGGCTGACGCGACTGCGCTTGGCCAGTGGTGAACGTGCAGAAATCGTTGTCGATCTCTCCGATGGTAACGAGGCTATTCTAAAAAGTTATCCGACAGATCGATTTCTCTACCTCGCCGAGTCAGTTGCGATTAACTTCATTGGCAATAGTCAATTTGATATCCTCAAGCTCGTGCCCGAACCAACCGATGGCGCTACGGTTGACCAACCGCTACTGCTACCACCTATTCTCAATCAAATCGATGGCTGGTCCGAAGAAGATGCCGACAATGTACGGACTATCAGGATGGCTGGTGGCTTTGCCCCAGGTCAGCAGGCGCAACAAGGGGGCGGTGGCGGCCGCCAGATTCCGATTAATGGTAAGCTGATGGACATGGCACGAATCGACGAAGTCATCACGCTTGACGATACGGAGATATGGGAGATCACCAATGGTGGTGGCGTTCCCCATCCATTTCACATCCACGATATCCAGTTCCTGATTATGGATCGGGATGGCGTAAAGCCCCATGCCAGTGAAGCAGGCTGGAAAGATACTGTCATTGTTTATCCAGGCGAAACGGTGCGATTTATCACCCAGTTTACGACCTATGCCAACCCCGATGTGCCTTACATGTACCATTGCCATATTTTGGAACATGAAGATAGAGGGATGATGGGGCAATTTGTGGTCGTGCAGTAAGATATGTTTTCCTCGTTACCGTAATATTTTCGGTATGGTTTAATTCTCGTAGTTTTGGGTTACAAATCAGATAGCCACTGTCATTTTGCGCCCAAAGGGCACCCGAGCAAGAAATCTTAGTCTTCACCCTGGCAAAAGCGCAGATTTCTCCTCGTCCCTCGTCGAAATGACACGTTTTACCTGAAGGAATTGTCACCCGGTTTTCTCGCAAATGAACCATGCCGCGATTATTTAGGACTTCAAATACGGTATAGACGGCTACTTCATCTTCAATTTCGTGAAAAATAAATGTGGCTCTTTGGGATTTCATGTGGTTGACAACTTTATGGAACAAAGATTTTAAAGATTAAGAAGATTTTTTTCTTCTAATCTTAATAATCTGGCTAATCCCTGTTCATTTTTTCTGTCAACCACGTGAGATCCGGTTGAACCATAAATGTTAGCTGATTCTTGATAATATATTT
>JBCCHB010000018.1:0-140372 GCA_039028975.1 Chloroflexota bacterium | reverse complement strand
TCTGAACTCTTTTGGTTCAGAGTTCCTCCCGATCCTTGGGTTCCACCCCCTGCTCGCGGACGTCGCTCTCAAGAGACTCAAAAACTCGTTGACCGATGGTGCCCTTCGCTCCACGATTAAATGCACCTATATCCAAATCGGTTGCATCGGTTCTTTTTGTGCCATATCACTTACCTATATTGTCTTATCGTACAAATACCCGGTTATTAGTGAGCCCAACGCGCCAATCGGCATACTTATAAAGGCGAATGCAAAGAGCGCTGTTGGTATTTCTGTGTAGAAGCTGAGTATAAAAAGGCCTGGAAAAAACAAAAGCCAGCTAAAAATGTGTAACCCGTCAAAGAACCAAAATGAATACAAAATCCTTCGTTTACTCGATTCACTTCTTTCCTTTTTCCCGGTTCTAATGACCGAAACAACCCCAGCAATTACTGTCGGTACACCTATAAAAAGAGGCGTTCCAGTTCCGGCGCCAAACAAGAATATTCCCACGTTTAACAAGCCAAACAGTAACAATCCAATTGCCAGTTTTTCCCGTTTGATCACTGTTGCGGAAAAGACAATTAATGCGGTCGAAACTGAAATAGCCAATATCCCAAGGGCATAAAAAGGGATGCCGGTTAATATCGTAAATACAGGACTACCATTTGACACCGTATAAAACTCATTATTAGGCCAGCCTTCCACCATCACTTCTACCGTATTGCTTTCGACGATTGTGGAGCCTTTCAATAATGAAGCACTGCCGTGCAGAATACCAACAATTCCGATAATAACGCCAAAAGTAACCAAACATAGTTTGATTTTTGTCATGATGCGATTCCTTAGCCTTAGATTGCTTACGAAAAGTTGCACACCGGTCGCGTGGGATTGGTTTTCGTATGACAGTAGATTGAACTAATCATTTGATAAATCTGGGAATCGCTTCATTAGCATTATCCTGGAATTCTTTATTGTTCAAATCTGAAAAAATGGTTCCTTGATCAACTTTTATATTCTCCCAGCGTACATGATTTTAAATTGATTTAATATCATATCCCAGTTTCTAATTTGCATGGTCAGTCGACTGGAAAAATAGTTGTCGATATTTCTTAATTATAATCAGAGATAAGAATAATCCATCAATTGCAATCATAATTATTGGACCAAGCCATAGGGCAGGAGAATTTGTAGGCATACCCAAGGATTCTGGACCACCGATCAATAAATAAGTTGTCAGGCCACTTCCATGATCGACAATTGATAATGTAAAATACGCTATAAGGGCTATCCAAACACCGAGCCCTCGATACTTCCAGATAGCCACTGCAATAAAAGGCGCAAGAGTGGCCGATACAACATCCAAAATCGCGGTATACATCCAACCTGGATCGTCTATACCTTGGTTGACACTTAAAATAAGTGGTATAGCCATAAAACGTCTTATTTGTAATACAATCCAAACTGTCAATGCTACAAGAAATACTTTGTCCTTTTTAGACATAACATTTGAATCCTTTCTTTTTTCTTCCATATATCCTCCAATTCATTTTGGGGTTACCCTTGTAAGTCTTTTTGATTCTGTAGCGAACAGTATTCAAGGTTGTCGTAGACAAATTCAGGAAGTCAGGTCGACCGTAATGAGAATAGGCGCTCTGTCTCTTGTTTCTGTTTCAATGGAATGATCGAGCAGATCTCGAAAGTTATTGCCTGCAACGTCTTCAAGCTCACTATCAACCACGATGGTAATTTGCTCCTCCACCCAAGCTTCCTTGGGCTGGAAATGCCATTCCGTTTCGTGGTTGCCTATGAAAGATTCTCCTTGGATCTCTTCGCCTGTGGCAGAAAAGACCTGAATATCCTTATGCAAAAGCTGATGATCAAACGGCCTGTCAAACTTGATTTCAAGGGTATCATTTGTGCCAATCGTGGGTGCAGATATTTCCCAGTTTTCCGCATTCGGCAGTTCCCGTAAGCCATCCGACACCGAGAAAGATTTTGAGAAGGTGGCCAATGTCTCTGTACCATTCGCAGTTGGCCATCCCCCCTCTACAACAAATTGATAGCGCTCTCCTTGATTTAGAGCCGGCCCTAAGCTCAGATTCGTGGCCACGTTCCGCTTAATGCGCCCCGGATCCATGAGGACTGTCAACCGTGTTCGATCTTCGCTCCAAAGTTCTTGTTTGAACTGCATAAATGCGGCATCATCCACATTCCCGGAGGCGTCCACCAATTTTATATAATCAAAGGCCACGTGCGGTTTCATCGGTGTCGAAAAATGAATGTAAAACCGCAGCACATTCTCAGGCAAGGTGTCACCGCTGGGATAAATTGCTGTCACCTCGGGCTTCACAACGGGTGTATTAGCCTGGATTTTAAATGGCGTTAGCTTGTGGAAAACCCCTTTATCTTCGCTCTCTTTATCTTCGCCCCCCTTATCTTCGCTCTGATGCTGGACTCTGATGACGTAGTCTTGTCCTTCCACAAAGTCAAATTGAGGCATAAATCTCACAGATTTGTTGTCTGCTTCATAACGACCAGCTATTGGGGCCTTATTTTCACAGCAATCTGACCCATCTCCGACATAGACTTGTAGCAATTCGGAATAATCAACGCGTTCGCCATCCAAATACCTTTTAGGAAGACTTAGCGCTACCGCTTGAGCGACCTGCGACGGGATGGTCAAGCTGCCCTCGTTTCCGAGGACAGCCGAATCCGATTGACCCGCACGGTCATATCCCTGAGTGGCGCTTTCACCACCACTGCGGCATCCGACCAAAAGAAGCAAACTCATTAGAGATATAGCCATAATTGAGGACTTCAATCGAATTCGCATGACAGTTTCCTTTTACTGGCCGCCGCCGCCGAATTCGTATTGCGGGAAATCAAACTCTGCATGAAGGTTATGCAGTCTGCTTGGGAAAAAGGTTGGATTGGCGTCCAGATTCAAACTTCCTGTCCACATATCGCGTGTTACCGAAACAAAGAGATCATCACCCAAGAGGGCCATATGCAGCGCAGCACCATCGAACATGACCGGTTCTCCAACTGGGCCAAACGGTATGATAGGACCAAGATCAAGTTTTGGGCCTCTTTCGAAATCCACATCAGTTACGACTTGTGCCCCATTCAATCCACCCACGGGAATGACCTGAGGTGAGCGGCTATTGCTGGTCAAAAATAGCATGGGTTGATCGTAAATATTGGAAAAGGGATCATTAAGTGTAAAAGGGATCATATCAAGCGGTTGACCATTTCCTATATCGGCGATGGTGTTAGCAGCGATTTTTGCACCATCCACAATTTCATCCAGAGGAACGAGTACCAGTGGGCTGCATGTATAGGCCGCGATTAGTTGATCTTGCCCGTCTATTTCTTGAATGGACATAGCTCTGATTGGCGCCCGTGTTTCATATTGATCGTGGGCGATATGGTACATTTCTACACTAGCTGCGGTCTGCGTGCCGTCAAAGGGGTAAGGAATTCGCCGTAAGGTGGACAGAAAATCATCATAGGCAACCCCAGATACAAACAGTTCATCTTCATGATAGACCATATCCATAATCGCCAACGAGCTTAACGGGACATTGCCCTTGGCGAGGTCTCTAGGAGCTGGTCCATCCCCCATCGATCCGCGCGGTCTAAAAGTCGTTTCCTGATCAGGATAGTGGGCTAATTCCTGCTTGGTGAACGAAAGGGATGCAAGATCAAGCAATGTAATCCCGCCATCCGGCGTCACCTTTACAATCGCGGGTACAGATGCCAGACCACCAATCCTTGACACGGATATGAAAATCTCCTGCGATATGGGATGGACCACCATATCATTGATTTCCACTGCTTGTGGCCCCACGCCCAAAATGCTCGCTATTCTGACGTCGATGTCGCCGATTGTGAAAGGGGCAATATCACCCGAAGCACTCTGCGCGTCCATGTCATCCGCGTCCATCTCAAAGGCATAGATGGCACCGTTATAATTATCCCCAACAAACAAAGTCCCTTCATCGGAGAATTCGAGCGCACCGGCAAATTTCAGGTCGAGTTCGTCCGTTACATCGACTTCGTCTTTTACCTCGACTTCGCTATCGTCAGTGCTTTGCGCTTGCACCGCCAGAAAGCTAATAGAAAACAATGAAACAAATATCATCGTTGCACTGAGAGTCAATTTCGATAAACCCATTTTCTTAGATCTCCTTGATCTGTTCAATAGTGTTGTTGACTTGTAACTACAGCATTCAAAAAGGCTACTTAGTTTTCCAAGCTAGATATGATTTTCTCCTTTCATTCGTTACTGGTAGAGTAACTAATAGATGTAAAAAAAGGTCTTTAGATCTGCTTCAGAACCGCTTCGGGGGTTTTTTACTTAAGCTGATTGCACGTTGCGCATTTTGCATCGCTAAAGATCCCTTCAAGAACGTTGCCAATACCACATACCACAGCTTATCCAGCAGAGTTTACATAGTTCTCGATTCGACGCCCCATGCTGATTAGCTTTCCAACTTAGATATGATTTCCTCCTTTTATTAGTTACTCTTTCAGTAACTAATTGCAATAAAAAAAGGTCTTTAGAACTGCTTCGGAATCTCTTCGAGGGTTATTTGCTTAAGCGTGATTTTCTCCTTTCTTCTGTTACTGAAGGAGTAACTAATTGCGATAAAAAAAGGGCTTTAGAGCTGCTTTAGAACATCTTTGATGGTTGTTTGCTTAAGCTGATTGCGCATTGCTCTTTCTGCATCGCTAAAGACCCCTTCAAGAACATTGCCAATACCACAGCTTATCTCGCAGATCTTATTTGGTTCTCGACTCGATGTCTTGAGAACAGGCTGTTGTACCACAGCCTCATAGACCTCAGCGAGGTTTATTAAGTGCATAGGTTTGGCCAAACGCGCGCCTCCCTGAGATCCAGCCTTCGTCTCTACGAGAGCGGCGACCGAGAGTTGTGACAGTACGCGGCGAACGAGTCCCGGATTGGTTTGAACGCTCCTTGCCATCCCTTCCGAAGTCACCCAATCACCATCACGGCTAGCCAGAATAGTTAGTATGTGGATAGCCGTAGCGTACGTTAAATTGTTGGCCATTCGTCACTCCCATCAGTTACTCATATAGTAACAGATAGATTCTCAGTTGTCAAGTACTTTTTTCACCTGAACGAGATAACATCTAACACTATCCCTATGTTGATGTTGAGCATTTGTTAAACAGATGAATTCCTCTTGCTTGCCCCGTCGGACTACATGGTGCTGCACGAGCTTCCTTTTTTCCATTCGATTGAGGGTATGCCTGCGCTGGTGCTGAGTGCTGAAGAACGCAACCTGGTGGATTCATTGTATTTGCCGATTACGAATGAATATCGAGCAGAAAAGTTCAGAAGTGGTTCAGTCCTGCGTTCGTACCTGCACATTTTGCTTGTGGAAATGCAGCGCATTTGTGCCACGCGTGAAGAAAGGATTCGTTCTGTCCAGGAAAGCGATGATGCCATGCCCTCTCTTGTGCGCCACTTCAAACAACTCATCGCCCAACAGTTTGTGACCGAGCAATCTGTTCAAGCCTATGCCGACCAACTGGGCGTCACCATCAGCCACCTGAACAACACAGTCAAGGCGGTGACGGGGCAAACACCAGGCCAGCTGATCCGGCAGGAAGTTGTGCTGGAAGCAAAACGCCTCTTTACCCATACCGATCTGACCAGCACAGAGATTGGGTATCGCCTCTCTTTTGAAGATCCATCCTATTTTGGCCGCTTCTTTAAGCGAGAAATGGCCATGACGACCACCCAATTTCGGGAAAGTATTGACAAAAATTATCGAAACAATGGATAAAGTTTACAGGACGGATACTGCACCCGAAATCATGCTAGAAAGCCATGCTGACAACCGACTAGGAATCTTCAGGAATGTTATGAGACGGTGTAAATATGTTGTAAGATCGATCCCTAGTTCGGGGACAAAGACGACATCTGCTTTCTGTTGATGGATCTGAGGCGAACAAGCTTCGGACAAACTTCTGGGCAATGGGTCATCCATTGCCATGTGTAGCGAAATGGATAGTGCGGTCTGGTTGTTCATAAGATTCTCTCTATCGTAGTGATTTGGCCTTTTTGGATGGTAAGCTCTGGGAATAGACTCATCACGCTTTGGTCTTCTCGAATTGCCGAGCAGAGAAGAGGCTGATGGCAACAAGAACGATTTCGACGATAATCGGTCCAAGCAAATTAGTTTCAAAACCATCGGCCACCAGACTAATAATACGACCCAGAATGGTGATGGCCAGTATGATGCCCGCAATGCGGATTGGTAGCCATTCTTCATACATCAGACCGCGCAGGAGAAGGACGGCAAGCCCTAGGAACAGGCCACCGAAAACGGAACGGATTCCAGCCCATCCGCCAGCTGCTTCCGGCGTCAGCTGAATGAGTTCTAATGTCGCTGCTGGGTTGAACATAAAGAGCAGTCCAAGTCCCACGAATACAAGGGTGAGGATTCCAGATAATACTTTTGCTAAAGTTTTCATAATATCTCCAGTGTTTTTGAATGTTGCGAATCGGGTTTTGAAAAGTGGGAAAGTGGAATAGTAGCTTGTCGCACCCTTCAACCCTTCAGCCCTTCAACCCTTGTTCCTGTAAGCTCACCAAGAACATCCCAGGCCGCCTCTTGCCGCTCAACGTCAAAGAAATGTTCATGCTTCATTTCGTCAAGTGGGCCGACCATCTTCTTGGGTTTGGACATATAAGATCCTCCATTGACGTACTCTCCGTTTCCGTTTAGAACATCTACATAGCGCTTAGCCCCAAGTTCAATAGGCTGGTCTAGCCCCAGAGATGAGCCAAGCAGGGGCATAACCTTGGTAAAGAGGAACTTCTGTAACCCAGTCGCATGTCGCCCCGCATTTGTACTCAGGTTCGAGCCGGGCACACGGCAAAAACCGCAATGCGGTCACCCATTTTCCGCGCCGCCGCGGCACTCCACCAGGATGAGAAAACCTTAGTGATCGCATAGTACCGGGTGGCGTTAAAGAGCGCTGGCTTTTCTCCCCGTATAAAGGCAACCATCGCTTCATGCAGATTGTCTCCGAACTCTACCGGGGCACCTTTCGCAAAATCATAGAACTTGAACCCCATCATTGCTGGCAAGTCATCCCGCGCCGCCTCGGAACCGGCAATGACAACCCGCGCACCCTGTGGCAGGATGCCAGCGTTGAGTAGGCGAATCGTCATGATATGATGGCCGATAATCGATGACGCAAACGAAATCTCAAAACCATCTACGCTCTTGTGCATCGTATCGCCAGACAACATACCTGCGTTCAACAGCAATGCATCGATTGGGTTACCGCGTCTCACCAACTCATCACTGGCCGCTTGGGAGGATGCAATACTAGAGACATCAACTTCGAGGGGTTCAAATGGATCGGAATCCACGCGTCCAGCAAGTGCCTTTTTTGCGGTCTCTGCTTTTTCAAGTGTACGGCATGCCAGAATGACTCGGCCATAGCCGCCTTCAGCGAGCTGGGCAGCAGCTTCAAAGCCAAGGCCTGAATTCGCGCCAGTGACAAGAGCTGTTTTTTCTGAAAACTGGTTAGATGATGTGGTTGTTGTCATAAGGCTTTTCCTTTTTATAAGGTTGTAATCACTCACTTCCCTTCTTGGTTTCGCGCCTGGGAGGCAACTTGCTTCACTACTCAACCGGTGAAGGGAGTGGATGTTTACATAATGTTTTATATTTCTGTATCGGACCGAACAGTACCCTCCGCTTATCTAGCGGCTTGCGTTACCAGGGCTACGCGGCTGGGCGCTCGTGATTTGGCGTGGTCAGGTCGTGGTGGTGCTGCCTCGTCGAACCATTGCAATGCCGACGGCGAGAAGGTAGAAAAAGATAAGCATCAGTAATGGGCCCACGCGGCTGAACCCATCAGAGATGTTGAGGTTGAGGACACCGATTAGATATCCGAGCGTGGAGAGGATGCCGAGGACTACGCCGAGACCCCCGAGCCATTGGGCACCGAGTCCATGTAGGAGTGCGATCCCGATGAAGAGCGCGGTGATGAGCAGGAGCGCAGAGGCTGTCCCACCGAAGATGGATGCGGCTTCGTGGGTGAAGAGTGCCAGGGCTCCGCTGTGTGAGTCGCCGGTGAGCGCCGCCTCTCCAATGTCGGCAGTAACGGCTGGGAGAACGAAGCCATCGAGCACGGTCGCGACTGAGAAGAGAACCATACTGAGCGTAAGTCCGATAAGAGCCATGATCCCTGCACTTGCTTGGCCGTTTTCGGCGGCGTCACGAGCAAACACGGCTACACCGAAAATGAGTAGCGGGATAAGGACGAGGATGAGGACGTGGGAGATGTGCCAGCCTTGAAGCTGGGAGAAGAATACGACGTCCTCAAGGCTCTCTGGTGGGAAGTTGTCGCCAGTGACACCGTCGGACAACACGATTGGCAGCACACGGAAAATGCTTATCAGGGCACCAAGTATGAGCGCGATGCCTGCTTTCTTGGTTAGTTCATTGGTCATTGGTATTTTCTCCTTTAGTCTGGGGTTTCGATTCCTGCCACGATCACCGTGGTAGCCCAGGTTGCTTCTTGGTGATTCGACCTGTTGATATGGAGGAAGGCTGTGTTCTCTTACTCTATTGAATGCTGTTTGACGGGGGTAAAAGCAAATGTGTACCGTGTGGTATAGAATTGTAGTTGCTATTGTATACCAAGTGGTATAGAATGTCAAGTGTATTTTCAATTATTAAGAAATTTCTCATAAAAGGATCAAAAATATGCCTGCTGGGCGACACAGATCGTTTGATAAAGATGTGGCCTTAGAAAAAACGATACGCATTTATTGGAAAAATGGGTATGCAAATACCTCGCTTGAAGACATTACGCAAGCGATTGGCATTACCAAACCAAGTTTATACGCAGCATTTGGGAATAAAGAGCAGCTCTTTATCGCTGCCGTGGAACAGTATGCGCAACAATATCTTCGGCCCAACTTCGAGCATCTGACAGACCCCACTCAGCCACTGCACCAACGATTGCGAAACTGTCTGCGATCCATTGCGCGCTTATTTTCACCGCCGAATTCATCCGGCGGCTGTTTGCTTGCCCATAGCTTGTGTGAGTTTACGGCGGATGGAATGCCGGAAAAAGCGGCGCAGTTTCTAGCAGAGTTGGATCAACAACAAAAGCAGATGCTGGTTCACTTTTTTGCAGAGGAAAAGGCGCAAGGCAATCTTAGGAGTGAAAGCCCGCCCGAGGTTGTGGCTCTATTCTTCATGTCCATCAATGGCGGGATAGCGGCTCTGGCCCGCTGTGGCACCAATCTTGACGAACTCGACAAAATGATTGAGCACGCAGTCCAAACATTCCAGAGATGACTTGCTCACTAAATCTGTCCCTGAGCTTGAGGACCTGAAAGAATCGTGCGAGTAACAGCACCGCCATTCTCATCAGAAAATTCAACAAACCGCATGTGAGTTTCTTAATGTGCGAGAGGTCATTTGGGCTGTTCTCACACACATCCCAATCTACCCTTCACCAACATTGTCCTGATATGGTGTGTCTGCGTCAAGTCCAAATGCGCGCCACCGAATCAGGACCAAAGAACTGGTCATCAGTCTTCCCGCCTTCAAGACTCATATCTCCCGCATCTTGGGCAAACTAAATGTTCAATTGCGAGGGCCGGCTGCGGTTGCTACCCGCGATTAACTTTTTGTTTAGGCCAGAGCTTCCCTCCAAACCATCATCCCTAAGATGTCATCCCTTCCTCAGCTACAATGTCATCCCCCCTTCAGTCTCGATATCATCCTTTGGATGGACGACATCGCCCGCTAAAGCACCTATACTGAAATTATCAAATCAAAGACGCAGATTGATGTAGCCAGTTAAAGGCGGCTAAGCCTGTCGAAGCCGCGAGTCACGCACCCTGAGCTTGTCGAAGGGTGCATGACTCTTAGTAGATTGCTGTTTGAAGCGTCAATCGCAAGTCAATGAATAGGGGAGAACGGCCATGGCACATGCAGGGAAGGTCATATCAAACAGCGCGATGGCCGGTACAGTCAAGTTTATCAAGACCGCGGCTGATACGGGTGGCGAGTTATTAGAGATGGAAGCAACCTACAACAGAGCCGTTGATATCGCCGCTGAAGAGGGGCTGTCTGAGCATTATCATCCCTATCAGGATGAGCATATTGAGGTGCTGGACGGCATGGTTTCCGTTCAGATCAAGGGCCAAGAGCGTATCTATGTAGCGGGTGAAAGCTTCGACTTTCCATGCAATGTACCACATAGATTCCTTGGCGCCGCTGGGTGTGAAGAAGCCCGAATCCTTTGGCAAATCCGTCCGGCCCTCGACAGTGAGACCTTTTTCGAAACCGTTTATGGATTGGCTGCAGAGGGCAAAATGAAAGAGACGGGGTTCCTAAACGTGTTCCAGTCGGCCGTCATCTTCCGAACGTTTAAGGATGAGTACCACCCAACGAAACCACCGCGTATTGTACAGAAAATCGTCTTTGGCATTCTAGCCCCCATTGGTCGGCTCCTGGGCTATCGGTCCCGTTATGAGAAGTATAGTCAATCTTCACATAAGTCACAGTCTATATGAAAGCTAGCGATTATTTCGAGGTGAATTCGAGTAAATTTTTATCAAAATATCAATAGTTACACAAGGAGAAATATCATGCGTTTTATGTTAAAGATCACTTGGAAGCAACCACCGACTGAGGAGATAATGGCACTTATGCCCGCCGAACAGAAGAGAGGAATGGAACTGGCCGAAGAAGGTATAGCGGAAGCCGCATATCAAGCTGCGGACCAATCAGCGGAAGGTTGGGCCGCTTGGGCAGTTTGGAATTGTGAATCTGAGGATGCCCTTGATGCAGTGGTAAAGACACTACCGATGCATGAATACTTTAACTATGATGTCACGCTGCTAGCTGAACCGTTTGCACCATAATGTGGTGAGTTCAATTGCCTAATTGTAAATCTGGCGTTATCGCCACGCGTTATCAGTAGACCGCAATCTGTCATTTCGAGGAGAGACGACGAGAAATCTTGCTCTCGACGAAATGGAAGATTTCTCCCTCCGCTCGGAATGACAATAACCATCCGTTGCGGTCTACTGGTTATCAATACAACGAAAGGAATCAAAAATGATACACTTTGAACGAAGTCTAAAGATCGACGCCACGCCTGACGATGTATGGGCGGTTCTCGGTAACTTCATGCAAGTTGACGAGTTTGCCCCCGAAATTGTATCGGTAGATGCGCTGACAGAGGGCGAAGATGGAATCGGATCAAGACGACGTAACCACTTTAAGAATGGCACCTCTTTGGTTGAAGAGATTACGGAGTGGGAGCCAGGAAAACGGAGATTTCGCCTTCAAATGTTGGAAATGGAATCAATGCCGCTCCACGAAGGCTATTCTGCGATGTCTGTGGAGCCGACGGATAACGGACGATCAATGGTTATTTGGGATATGGATTATCGTGTAAAGTTCGGCCCCATTGGATGGGTAATGGGACAGACCATGATGAAAATGATGATGGGTAAAATCATCGATGGTAATTTGCAGGGGCTCGCCGACAAGGTTCGGTCGAACCGGACTGCAACTGCACAAGCGACCTAAATCTGTGGTTGTGACAAGGCCATAATTTTTTTCAACTTCCTGCCAAATAGGTAGAATAGGTAAACCCTATGGTCTCGTACAGAGCTTAGTTTTGAGGAATCCTGCTAGACCTCCTTGGCTCTATCGCGCAGGACATACTTTTGGGTCTTGCCTGTCGATGTCTTGGGAAGGTCGCCAAAGAAAACGTAACGGGGTGCTTTGTAGTGGGCCATATTTTCGCGACAGAAGTGAATGAGTGCATCGGCTGTCACAGTTTCAGCTTCAGGTCGCAGGGTAACAAATGCGCAAGGTGTCTCACCCCACTTTTTATCAGGCTTGGCCACGACCGCTGCATCCATGACGGCTGGATGACGGAAGAGAACATTTTCCACTTCGATGGTGGAGATGTTCTCTCCGCCGGAGATGATGATGTCCTTAGAGCGATCCTTCAATTCGATGTAGCCATCAGGATGCATGACGCCCAAATCCCCCGTATGAAACCATCCCCCTTTGAAGGCAGCCTCAGAGGCGTCTGGATTCTTCAAATAGCCCATCATCACAATGTTACCCCGCATCATCACCTCACCCAAGGTTTCTCCATCAGCAGGTACCGGTTCCAGGGTATCTGGGTTCGCCACCATGAGTCCCTCCAACATATGATAGCCGACACCTTGGCGAGCTTTAAGGTTGGCCTGCTCTTCAATGGGCAGTTCACTCCATTCGATATGCCAATCGCAGACGACTGCCGGGCCGTAGCTCTCTGTCAACCCGTAAACATGGGTGATATCAAAGCCATTTTCGGCCATGGCTTGGAGCACAGATGCAGGAGGAGGCGCAGCAGCCACCATCCCTTTGACAAAGTGCTGCTTTTTGGCCTTCAGTTCTTGGGGGGCATTGGCCAACATATTATGAACGATGGGTGCCCCACAGTAGTGCGTCACCGTCTCTTGATTAATGAGCTCATAGATGGCATTCACGTCAACCTTGCGTAGGCAGACGTTTGTTCCTGCCACAGCCGCTATCGTCCAGGGAAAGCACCAGCCATTGCAGTGAAACATAGGCAGGGTCCAAAGGTAGACTGGGTGTTTGTTCAGATCCCAAGCAAGAATGTTGTTTGTGGCCAACAGATAGGTGCCACGATGATGGTAGACCACCCCTTTGGGATCACCTGTGGTCCCAGAGGTGTAGTTGAGGGTAATGGCTGACCACTCGTCTTCTGGAAGTTGCCAAGCAAAATCAGGGTCTCCCTCTGCCAATAAGGCTTCGTATCCCAGATCACCTAATAGCTCGCCGCCTTCGCCCAATGGATCATCCACATCCACAACCAGCGGCTTGGTTTCGAGCTGAGCCAAGGCCGCTTTGATGACGGGTGAGACTTCTCGGTCGGTAATCAGCACTTTGGTCTCGGCATGTTGGAGCATAAAGCCAATGGTTTCTGCATCAAGACGGGTGTTGATGCTATGAAGCACGGCCCCTGCCATGGGAATGCCAAAGTGGGCCTCGAACATCTCTGGCGTGTTGAAGAGCATAACCGAGACGGTATCCCCGTGACCAATCCCCCGCTTCTGTAAAGCTGATCCCAAACGTAAGCAGCGCTCATAGCTCTCTGCCCAACTGTAGCGTCGCTCACCGTGGACCACGGACGTATGGTTAGGATGCACCTGAGCCGTGCGCTTGATAAAGCTGAGTGGTGACAGGGGAACGTAGTTGGCCGGATTGGCATCCAGACCAAATTGGTAGGGGTTTTGGAATTGCACGGTTTCTCCTCGGGAAATATCTCGGTAAATATGTTATCAAAGGCTCAGTAGGTGCTTCATCTGCTCAGCCTGCTCTTCATTCATTGCGGGCGGCGGTGGAGAACTCGTATAGTCAATCGATAGATCATATCCGCCTTCATCATAAATGGTGGTCAGGGCCGCCGACAGATCGAGCGGAACGTCCGCATCTGTCGGCCAAAGAGGAACTGGCACAACGGGCAGATTATCATCCAATTGAATCGGCCATGCCTTCATTACATGCGCGCCATCGCGTGTTAAGGTGACAAGATAGGGTGACTCTGGCAGGCTAGATGATGTAATCGGGCGTTGTCCCCGGCGCAGCAAGTCAATGACGATAATATGCACGTTGCCATTGCGCAATTGAGTAAACTTTTCCTGGAACTTTTTTAGGTCTGGTTGGCGCTTGTTAACTGGTGACAGGATCTCAATTCCCGTGACCAAGCGATTTTCTGCTACATCGTAAACCTCTACAGAGACCGTTCGCACCTGAAAGATCGGTGCAGGAACATCCATTGCGTCTGTCAATGGTGGTTCAGCTAGAACTACACCCGTTCCGCCAGCCAACGTCGGTACAGGTTCGCTGGAGCGCCGCCTTAATACCTCAATATCGGTGTAGATGATTCCAATTTCAGGGGCGGGGTCGTAGTCCACATAATTTGTAATGGCTAATCGAGCAACATAGCGTGGACGAATGTGAGGCGCTAACCGCTTGCTAATTTCTGTCGCCAATCTTTGATGGACATCTGTCCATAAATAACCTTCTAAAAATGGATCCATACCTGGAAATGGAGAGGGCATCGTTTCGCTCCCGACATACACATATAGTACTGTTTGATTCTTTCTCCATCATTTTAACATATTCCTGTTTTGACTCCCACAGTTATACTCAGTTCCGTCTACTATTATTTCCCATACCCCATGCGTAGACCCTCGACAAAGTAGGGCTGGAAAAGGAGATACAGGACCAATAGTGGCAAAACTGTCAGCACAGATCCGGCCATCACCAAGCCGTAGTTGACGGCAAACTCGCTCTGGATGCCAGCCAATCCAACGACAAGCGTGCGCTGGGCTGCATCGCGCAAGACCACTAGTGGCCAGAGGAAATCATTCCAGGCATTGATGAGCGTAAAGATACCCAGCGCGGCCATGCCTGGCGTAGAAAGTGGAACAACGATCGACCAGAAGGTGCGTAGCTCGCCTGCTCCATCGATCTTGGCTACTTCTAGCAGCTCCGTGGGTAGGCTACTGATAAACTGGCGCATCATGAAGATGCCAAATGCCGAGGCGAGGCCTGGCACAATCAGCGCCCCAGGCGTGTTGGATAGGCCCAGCCAGTTGACTATCTGAAAGGCCGGAATGAGCGTTACGGCACGCGGTACCATCATGGTGGCCAACATAATGGCGAAGATGATATTTTTCCCGTAAAAGCTCTTCTTTGCAAAGATATAGCCAGAGAGCGTATTGATGAGCAAGCTGCCCACAACGATCAGGCTTGTTATCAGAACAGTGTTGATAAACCAGCGTATAAAGAGGCCGCCCTGAAATTGAAAGATGATCTCGAAATAGTTGTCGAGCGACGGGTTATCGGGCAAGAGCGTGGGAGGATATGTCATCATAGAAAATGACTTGGTGAGCGATGTGGAGAACATGAAGAGAAAAGGGACAACCGTTGCCACTGAGATCGCAGACATCAGGCCATAAAAGATGACCTGCCTCACAATTCTTGATCGTGTTGACTGGATACCACCAAAGGTTGCTGCCATATTTGTCTTAGTATGAGTCCTCTACAAAAAGGGTAAACCAACACCTAATCCTAAGGAAAGCCACTTGTCCTGCGGAGAAAATCTTCATGCTCTTCAGTCACTTCGTGGTACAAGATGGCTTTGTACTGGCGCTAATATTCAACATCGCTGCGGAAGAAGCGTAGCTGAACGAGAGAAAGCACCAAGATAATCACAAGCAGGACGACACCCATGGTGCTGGCAAAGCCCACGTTGTCCGCGTCAAACGCTTGTTGATAGACATACCAGCTGACAGTTGACGTGGTCCATGCAGGTCCACCGCGGGTCAGCACATAGATGGCGTCAAAGAGCTGGAAGTTGAAGATGGTTGCCATAATGAAGCAGAAGCCCAGCGCCGGACGAAGGAGCGGGATGGTGATACTAAAGATGATACGAAGCGTATTGGCACCATCGATGCGTGCTGCTTCATACTGCTCTTTGGGGATGGCCTGTAGCGCGGCAAAGAGGATGATGACGTAGAAGCCGAAACCGCGCCAGATCTCCATCATAACGATAGCTGGGATGGCTAGGCTTGGATTGCCAAGCCAATCGAGAGCAGGCACGCCAAACCAGCCCAAAATGTGGTTAAGCGGACCAAAGTCTCGATTGACGATATAGGCCCATATGTTGGCGGCGATGACGACTGGTATGATTAGGGGAAAGTAGACTGTGCCCCTGAAAAAACCCTGGAAGCCAGTCAATTGAATGATCACGATGGCCACAACCAGAGCAAGAACAATGACTGTCGGCACCGTCATGACGGCATAGTAGAACGTATTCTTGATGGTCAACGTGAAGATAGGGTGCGTGGCCGCCTTGATATAATTATCGATGCCCACAAATGTGCGACCGCCCAACATGCTTCCTCTTTGCAAAGAGTAGTAGATGCTCCAGAACATGGGCAAGATGTAGAAGCCAAAGATGATCAGGATGCTGGGCAAGAGAAGCGTGTACCAGTAGATAGACTCACGCACTTTGCGCAGAACCTGCTTTCGCTTCTGTGATTTCTGTACTGCCTGCGCTGTGGGTTGCGCGGTCGCCGTGGCGCTCAAGATTGGTCTCCGAAAGTGGGCAAGTGGGCAAGTGGGCAAGTGGGCAAGTGGGCAAGTGGGCAAGTGGGCAAGTGGGCAAGTGGGCAAGTACGATTGTCACCTGCTCACCTGCAAACCTGCAAACCTGCAAACCTGCAAACCTGCAAACCTGCAAACCTACTCTATTCTACTGCCCATCCAAGATCGGGTTAATCGTTGCTTCCAGATCAGCCATGGCCTGTTCGGCCGTCTTCAAGCCGCTCATGATGGCCTCTGCCTCCTGCACCATAGCATCGGTCGCTTCACGCCAGCGGATGCTGATCTGGGTGCCAACGCCATATCCTTTACCGAGCCACGAGACCACTTCCGAGACAATGGGATCGGCATCTGGCAGGGGTTCGATGCCATTCTTCAGCGGGAGCAGATCGACACCCTTCTGAACATATTCGACCTGCATTTCATCGGTAGAGAGATAGTCTAGGAAATCGAATGCGGCCTGCTTGTCCTTTGATGCTTCAGCAATGAACATGAAGCCAATGTTGGCCCAAGACGCGTTTTGCCCATCTTCGGTTAACTGGAGCATGGGGATGGTGGCCAATTCGATATCGGGCGCTTCCGGCCGCCAATTCTGCTTGATGCGCCACGTCTCGGACCATTTCATACCGACTTTGCCCTGGATGGCCAAGGAATCGGCCTGATCTTGTGTGAAGCCTAACGGCGTGGTTGACTTATCAGTCCAGCCGATGTCCTCGTAGAGCGCCTTGAAGGCGGCCACGCCGCCTTCGGTGTTGGCGGTTACGGACATGAGATCATCGCTGAGCAGCTTGGTGCCGCCAGTCGCTAATAGCGGAATGCCGATGATCCAACTGCCCCAACTTGTACCGAAGGGGGCGGCTCCGTAGATGCCATTGTCCAGATCGGTCAACTCGGCTGCAGCATTGCGGAACTCCTCCCAATTGGTCGGTACGCTTAAGCCCTTTTCATTAAAGAGATTCATGTTGCAGAGCCACATCTCGGCAACGCCCAGGAAGGGAGCGCCCCAGGTACCGCCTTTGTAGGTGACGCCTGCCCAGCCGGCGGTCGTGTACTGATCCTCCCAATCCGCGATGTGTTCGTTGATGTCGGCGATCTGTCCCTGGTTTACATATTTGGGATACCACTCATCGGGCAGGTAGAAGACATCTGGTGGGGAACCAGCGGCAAAGGCGGCAGTATATTGTTCGTCTACGCTAGCCCAAGGGATTACCTGATGCTCAACCGATACACCAGAGTGCTCGTCCTCGAATTTCTGTAACAGCGGCTCCCACAACCCCACCTCATCTGGACTGTGGGGTGATTTCCAGTAGAGAACGTTGGTATCCTCTGCCGATGGAGCGCCGTCCCCAGTTGGAGCCGCACCCGGCACTACGCAACCAGCCAGCGATGTGACACCAAATGCTGCAACGCCAACTGCCGCGGTACGCTGTAGGAATTGACGTCGCGAGAACTTCTGTGAAGATTGTTGAGACATTTAGGTTCTCCTATTAAGTATGGAAGTCGGACGGTGAGGGGGTACTAGCCAGCATTATAATCTGAAAAGACCAGTTCTGCAATCCTTTCAATATCAGCCGTTCCCTAATTTTCTAACTTCTCCAATATCACTTTACGCATAACATAGTCCATTAACCCAGGAAGGAACTTGCCAATGCTCGCGCTGGCTTGGTTGGTGATACCTGGGACCAATTGTTTCTGCCCCTTTTCTACGGCGTTGACGATGCGCTTGGCCAACTCCTCTGGCGCCATGCGCTTCTCTTCTCGGCTGTTGTCGGGACTATAGCGGCGGGCGTGGGCTGTGCGTGTGGGGCCGGGAAAGACGGTGAGGACATTGATCCGCTGAGGGGCTAACGCAACACGAAGGCTACGAGCAAAAGAGGCAATTCCATCTTTGCTGGCGCCATAGACTGCCGCCCCCGGATAGCCTACAAAATAGGAGAGGGAGGAGATAAAGACAATATTTCCTCTTGGGCTGAGGTGTTTGCGTCGGAGAAGGCCAGCCGTCAGCATGAGGGGCGCTCGTAGATTGACGTCCAGTACCTTCTGCTGTCGCGACCAATCTAGCTTGGTAAAGTAACCCACTGCATTGATGCCCGCGTTGTGGATGAGCAACTCAATGATGGGTCGCTCGTCCAGTTCGCTTTCGATCCGCTCTAGATCCGTTGAAGAACCCAAATCCCCAAAGATGAATGACAGTCGATCACCTGACGGATCCAGCTCTGCCTGCGTTTGGGCCGCTTGCTCTTGCTCAAAATCAATGCCGGTTACCTGCCACCCTGATGCCAAATAGAGTTGGGTTAAGGCTTTGCCAATGCCGTCTGCCGCACCAGTAATCACGCAGTGTCGTCTCTGATTGGCGGTATCTTGGGCCGATATTGGTGCTTTGGACGTATCACTTGGGTACTCTCTACTTCGCATTCCACGGATAGCCCAGTCTAGCGGACCACCTAAATATCGGCCCGTTCGGTCCACCATTTTATTTACCGAGCCGATGACGCTGGTCGGCCGCTCGCTCTCTATAGTTTGCAAAACCTGGGTGGCCACTGACTCTACCGATGGAAATTTCTCCCACTTGAGCGCTTCTAGATCGGCACCACTCTTCTCGTGCATATCGGTACGAATAGCACCTGGACGAATCAGCTGCACTTTGGTTTCGTAGCGAGCCCCGGGAGCATTCAGCTCGGTTCTCAGGTTGCGCGTAAAACCATCTAGTGCGGCTTTGGTTGCTGCATAGACGGCATAGTCCGGGCTAGGGATGGCAGTAACAACTGAACTGATAAAGACGACTTTACCCACATTCAACTTCGGCATTAGCCTTTGAGTAAGGGCCAGCGGGCTCTGCAAATTGACCTGAAGTAGCGAGTTGATCGAACCATTACTTTGATCTAGCAAAGAACCTACATAGCCTTGGGCCGCGTTGTGAATCAGATAATCGAGCCGCTCAATCTTCTGTTCATCCAGCCATTCACTGATCCGTTGAATAGCCTCTGGTTGAGCGAGATCGGCTTGACAGTAGGTATCAGATGTATAGAGCAATGGATCCAAGCTGGAAAGAGGCTGACGTCCTATAAGAGCTAGTTGAATCGGGTGTTTATCATGATTGGCAAGTAACTGATGTGCCATCTCTTTTCCTAGCCCGCTGGTTGCACCCGTGATACAAATTACGATTGGTCTGCTTTGATTCTGCATAATTTTTTATCTTGAAAAGTCTATATTGGCAGTTTTCCAAAAGTCGCACCGACCGTCCAGTGAGCACGCCCCGTGCGGCTCTGCCCCAATGGGTGACTTTTGGAATATTGCCTATATTGACAGCAACTCTATCATCTGTTAGCCTTTTTAACAAGCAAGTAGCTCAGTAGACCACATCTGTTCTTCAATCATTGTCTACTGTAAACTGATCACAATTGAATATATGCTGGTTGACGTATAGTGAGAGAGTATCTGCATAACTGATAGAAGTTCTTTGATAGACAAGTCTGCAGGTCGCCGAAGGTGAAAGGCATCAAGGATGAACCGTTCCTTACTGCTCAAACTCTCAGGCAGCCGGATCGCTACACAGACAGCATCTCTGGAGAGACGGGCGGATCGAAACAGTTGGTTCTCCATTCCGCACCGCACCGAAGGGGCAAATCTAAAGTGTAATTAAGCTTTGGATCAATCTCTCAGGTTGAGTTCAGCGTGGATGCAATGCGGCATCTGCTGATAAGTTCTTAGGACAGAGATAAACGGGTACTGCTTTGGCATGCCCGTTTTTCTATTGGTTTTTTGCCAGAAAAGTCTTGTCCCAACTTTTGCCTGGTCCTCTCTGGGAAATTCAGAGAGGGGAGGACATATCCGTCTTCACGGGTACAAGTTTTTTTGGCCATCGAACTAAGCACTGTTCTAGGAGCCTATTATGAGCGATGACCTTTCTCGAACCAGCCTCTTCACTTGGCACGCAGATAACGGCGGCCGCATGGTCCCCTTCTCTGGCTGGGAGATGCCTGTACAGTATCCTACCGGGCCGCTGGAAGAGCACCACATTACTCGACGTTCTGCCGGCCTATTTGATATCGATCACATGGGCCAGATTGAAGTCAGTGGCCCTGATGCTGAAGCCTACCTCAACCGTGTGGTCACGTGGGATATCTCCACCATGTCCGACTATGATGCCCACTATGCCCTTCTCTGTCGCGAGGATGGGGGCGTGCTGGATGACCTCTTCATCTACAAATTACCCCAACGCTGGCTGGTCGTCGTCAATGCCGGAAATCGCCAAAAAGATTTTGCCTGGATGGTGGGGCAGATCGATACGTTTCAGGTCAATGTGGAAGATATCTCCGATGAGACCTACATGCTGGCCCTCCAAGGCCCCAAAGCCATAAATCTATTGAATCAACTGACCGATGTAGATCTGAATGTGGTCCCTCGTTTTACGGCGATTGAAGCCCAAGTCAATGACACAGCAACGCTCATTGGGCGTACAGGGTACACCGGCGAAGATGGCGTTGAACTCTTCTTCCCAGCCCAGTCTGCTCTCACTCTTTGGGAAGCCATTCTATCCGCTGGACCAGCGAATGAGATAGAAGTTGCCCCCATTGGTCTAGCCGCCCGAGATAGCCTGCGCTTTGAACCATCTTTTCCCCTTTACGGTCATGAGATCACTGAAGAGATTACGCCGCTGGAGGCTAACTTAAGATGGGCCTGTTCCTGGAACAAAGAGTTTATCGGGCGAGCATCTCTCTTGGCACAAAAAGAAGCCGGTATTCCTCGCAAGATTGTCGGTCTCACGATGACGGAGAAAGGCGTCCCCCGAGAGGGCTACCCTGTTCTGGACGGCGATGGTCAAGAGGTAGGCGTCGTCGTCTCCGGTATGTACGCCCCCACTGTGGACCAATATTGCGCCCACGCTTTAGTTCAACGCTCCTCTGCTAAGGTAGGCACCGGCCTCCAAGTGCAAATCCGTAAAAACACCCGGGCAGCGGTGGTTACCAAGCGACCGTTTTATAAACCCGCTTATCGATAAATAGGTTGGTGGCAAGATGTCCCCGACAAAGGCTCTCGGGAATGGGTTGTAGGGTTTCCTGGAGCAAATTGACATGGCAACCAATCAGATCCAACCAATCTCTATACACACCACGAACCATGAATCACACCTCTCAAAATATCTCGTAAAGGACTTCGTTATGGATAATCTCGATTTACTGTCTCCGCTTGATCAATTTGCCCATCGCCACATTGGACCTACCGAGCTGGAAGTGGCACGCATGTTAGAAGTGCTGGATGTTCCATCATTGGATGCTCTGATGGCCCAAACCGTCCCTGAGGCGATTCGACTAGACGGAGAATTGGATTTACCTGGACCTTATTCCGAATCAGAGATACTGGCTGACTTGAAAGAGCTAGCCAGCCAAAACCAGGTCTTTCGCTCTCTCATTGGCATGGGCTACAGTGACACCATTACCCCTGGAGTGATTCTGCGCAACATTATGGAGAACCCAAGTTGGTATACAGCATATACGCCCTATCAGGCTGAAATTGCTCAAGGCCGGTTGGAAGCGCTTCTCAATTTCCAAACCATGGTGACCGATCTGACAGGATTGGAGATTGCCAACGCATCATTGCTGGATGAAGCTACCGCGGCCGCAGAGGCCATGAGCGTCTGCTATGCAGCCCGTAAACGAGGTTCGACTGCCAATGTCTTTTTCGTCTCGGATCAGTGTCATCCCCAAACTATCGATGTGGTTTGGAATCGGGCTGAACCCCTGGGCATTGAGTTGGTCATCGGTGATTTTGAGCACTATGAGTTTGAGAAAGAGACCTTTGGGGTTTTGCTCCAATATCCTACAACGAGCGGCGACATTCTAGACTATGAACCCTTCTGCACCAAGGCTCACCAAGCGGGTGCATTGGTGGTGGTGGCTGCAGATCTGCTGTCACTGACCCTGCTCCGCGCCCCCGGCGAATTTGGTGTCGATATTGCTGTGGGCAACACCCAAAGATTTGGCGTTCCTCTTGGGTATGGTGGCCCCCATGCCGCTTATATGGCCACGAAAGATACCTATAAACGCAACATTCCCGGTCGTCTGATTGGCGTGTCGCAAGATGCTGCTGGCAACCCGGCCATGCGTCTAGCACTTCAAACGAGAGAGCAGCATATTCGTCGAGACAAAGCGACTAGCAACATCTGTACGGCCCAAGTTCTTTTGGCTGTCATGGCCTCTATGTACGCTGTCTATCATGGACCAAATGGACTCAAGCGCATTGCCCAACGGATCCGACTTCTCACTCAACTCCTTTCGGCTGGCCTAAGTGAATTAGGATATCGTGTCAACCAAGCCCCAACGTTTGATACCCTAACCATCAGCGGCGGACCATTTCCCCTGCGAACGCTCAGTGAGATGGCTTTGGAGCACCAGATCAACCTACGTATTGTGCAGCCAGAACCCAACCAGGCTATCCAGGCCTTGGGTATCTCTTTGGATGAACGCTCCACGGTGGAAGAAGTTCAAACACTGCTTTCTATCTTTGGCAGCACAGCAGGACAATTTGATTTGGCGCAGATGGCAGCGACCATCGAGCTGGACTATGAGTCCACCCATCAGCGGACTAGTTCGTATCTGGCTCACCCTGTCTTCAACTTGTATCATTCCGAGACTGAGATGCTTCGCTATATCACTCGCCTCCAGTCCCGGGATCTCTCATTAGCCCATTCCATGATTCCCCTTGGTTCCTGCACGATGAAGCTCAACGCCACCACAGAAATGATTCCGGTGACGTGGCCCGAATTTGGTCGGATCCACCCCTTTGCGCCTCTAGAACAGACCCAAGGTTATGCTGAAATGATTCGTCGCCTAGAAGCCTGGCTTACCGAGATCACCGGCTTTGCTGCCACATCCCTCCAGCCCAATGCTGGCTCTCAGGGAGAGTATGCAGGACTATTGGCCATTCGGGATTATCATCTCTCTCGTGGTGATACGGAGCGCAACATCTGTCTAATTCCCAGCTCGGCCCACGGCACCAACCCAGCCAGTGCAGTCATGGCCGGTATGAAAGTTGTGGTCGTTGCTTGTGATCAGGATGGCAACGTGGATCTGGCGGATCTGCGAGCCAAAGCGGCTGAACATCAGAACCATTTGGCCGCTCTCATGGTCACCTATCCCTCAACCCACGGCGTCTTTGAAGCAGGCATCGTTGAGATCTGCCAGATTATCCATGACCACGGGGGACAGGTCTATATGGATGGGGCCAACATGAATGCTCAGGTGGGTCTCTGCCGTCCTGGTGATTTTGGTCCAGACGTCTGCCATTTGAACCTCCACAAAACCTTCTGTATTCCCCACGGCGGTGGAGGGCCAGGCGTTGGCCCGATTTGTGTGGCGGCTCATCTGGCTCCATTTTTGCCTGGCCACAACGTGATCGACACCCAACGCACCGCTGGGGCCATCTCCGCAGCACCGTGGGGAAGCGCCAGTATCCTGCCCATTTCTTATGCATACATTGCCATGATGGGAGCAACCGGGCTAACTCAGGCCACCCAAGTGGCTATTCTTAACGCGAACTACGTTGCCTATCGGTTGGGCCTCCACTATCCTGTCCTCTACAAAGGTGACAATGGACGGGTAGCCCACGAGTGCATCATTGACCTGCGCCCACTAAAAGAGTTTGTTTCGGTGGATGATGTGGCTAAGCGACTCATCGACTATGGCTTCCACGCTCCAACCATGTCCTTCCCGGTGGCTGGCACCCTCATGATCGAGCCGACCGAAAGCGAATCTCTGGCCGAGTTGGACCGCTTTTGCGAGGCTATGATTCTCATCCGCTCGGAGATTCAGGCTATTGAACATGGTCAGGTCGATCCGGAAAATAATGTACTCCGTCACGCACCTCATACCGTCACTGCTATCGCCTCTGACTCTTGGGATCGACCCTATAGCCGCGATCAAGCTGCCTACCCTTTGCCTTGGGTACGGGAGCGTAAGTTTTGGTCCCCTGTCGCTCGGATCGATAATGTGTATGGAGATCGGAATTTGGTCTGTACCTGTTTGCCACTGGAGGCGTATGCGTAGTAAATTTCCGCGATCAATTGTGTGGCGATATGAAACCATTGGAACGGCACATACGTAGTGATCTGTAGTTCGTGACTCTTACGGGATACGTCATTACAATGAGTTTACAATGGGAAGTAAAACGAGGACACAAATGAAAACGGAAAAGCAAGTTCCCTGGTTACTATGGCCCTTCTGGGCTATTGGACAATTGATTCGGACAATACTTGGGTTGACAGGCAGGGTTTTGGGGGTTGTCATTGGCTTTGCGCTTGTAGTCTTGGGCATTGCCATTAGTTTGACGATCATTGGGGCCATTATAGGTATTCCGCTAGTTGGGTTGGGTATATTATTGGTGATTCGAGCGCTATTTTAGAGACGAGAATGAAACAACTTGGACAGTCGAAAACCGCTACGGTCACATCCTCGAAATCACAGAAGCAGGCAACGATCACACAGCAACCACGTTCGGTTGGGAAATTTTCATGCTTTGCGGTGACCCAGCCGATGAAAGCATATACTTTGCTGGTTATCCAAAAGACCAAGTCAGTTCTATTGCCAATCCAGACAATCTTGCTTTTGATATGAACGGCAACTTGTGGATTTCTACAGACGGGCAGCCAAGAACCTTAAGCGCCAATGATGGTCTCTTTGCTGTGCCTGTTGAAGGTGAAGAGCACGGTAATCTACAACTTTTCTTGACTGGTGTAACCTACTGTGAAATTTGTGGCCCAGAATTTACACCAGACAACACGTCTCTCTTCGTGGCACTCCAGCATCCTGGTGATGGTGATGACGCTGGTTACGACACGCCTTCGACTGCATGGCCGAATGGTTCCATCCCAGCCCGCCCAGCTGTTGTGGTTGTTCAGGCTGAAGACGGTCGTCGTTTTGCCTCGGTTGCTTAATGGGAACCTCCCATTAAATTTCAGTAAAGCGTAAAAATGGCTCAGTATGGTCGCAACAAGTTCTAGGAAACTTGCAACCATACTGAGCCATTTTTCAATATACACAGCAAGTTTTACCTAATACCCTCAACTGGCGATCTGAATCGACTTCATTCACATATTCGGCGGGAGCCAATAACCCCAAGAACTTCATGATGAGGGAAATTCGATCATTAAAGCTCTGATTCTGTTTACAGTTTGTTCATCAGATGAAAATAATGTGTTAACAAACTCTTGACAAATGGTTAACCTACGTGGCACATCATACACAAAGCCTGATATACTAATCAGAAATTATTTTTGGTGGGTATAGAGCGAAATAGTAAATTTGAAAGGCAATCCAATGATCATTTCATTCATATTAAAGATAGTTGCATGGTTTGTTTTGGGGCTTGGCCGATTAGCTGCCAACCTGATTATGCGAGTGCGGATTGAGGGGCTGGAAAATGTGCCTCAAAACGAACCGCTCATCGTTACAGCCAACCACTTTAGCTGGTTCGACGCCCCGCTCATTACCATATTTCTTCCGGTGCGCCCTGTCTTTCTGATTGCAACTGAATCACAGCGATTCTGGTTTGTACGTTGGTTTATGAAGGTTTTTAATGGTATCCCCATTTGGCGAGGCCGAATCGATCGGAAAGCGATTCGCCAAGCGATTACCACTCTACAAGATGGCAAAACCATTGCAATCTTCCCTGAAGGTGGAATCAACCCGAAACTGGCAAAACTACGAGCACAGGGACATCAGATCGTTGATGATGGCTACGATAATCTAGCCCGTACAGATGGTGAATTAACCTACCCCCAGCCTGGAACGGCCTACTTGGCCATGCAAAGCAAAGCGCGTATTTTACCCATAGCCCTCGTTGGAACAGAAAAGGTTCTAAAAAACTTAACTCGATTCAAAAGAACAGAAGTTGCTATTCATATCGGTCCTGTATTTGGCCCCGTTGCCATTGAATCAACCTTAAAGCGACAAGAACAACGTCAGGCCCTCAATCGTTTGGCGGAGCAGATCATGGTACAGATTGCCCGTCTTTTCCCTCAGGAAAAACGCGGACCATATCAACATATATAGCCATGTACGCAAAATACCATATCGAAACAACTCAATGGGTATTAAGGGATGACTTTAGCCCAAAAGCTCTTCGCCAAGTTATCTCTGCCAATCTATCTCAAGATTCTGTCCTTCGCTTCCTTCACCCAAATCAGTACCGCCGACATTTCTGCAACAACCAAATATCTGATAGCATTGAATATGTAGAAGAACAGCACGCCCTGATCGAGAGCTTGGCTCAACAATCCGTTGAGCAGGTTCATCTAGCCAGGGAACTGGCTCGACACCAACGAGCAGCGTTGGGCCGATTATTGCATACGGTTCAAGATTTCTATTCCCATACCAATTATGTGGATCTTTGGCTAAGTGAACAACCAGCAAGAGAGTCCGCTCTGATTCGCACGATTGATGGCTTGAATGAGGATGTGCTGAATCACAATGAATTGCGCACAGCTCACTGGTTTATGCTAGAAATTCTTTTTTATGTACCCATTATTGGTGTGCTATTGCGATGTTTGTGGCTTCCTCCCCACAGTCATGAAGCGATGCACTTGGATTCACCGGAGCGGGGGTTGCGCTTTGTCTATTCAATGATTATGGCGCAGCAGCGAACCACCGCCGAGTATCGACGAGCAGTCCATGCCATTGCAAAACAGGGAGGGCCGAAAGTTCTAGAAAATTTTTATAAGGGAGAGTAAAGGAGACTCAATTGTGACGCTAGCATCGAACATTGGTACCCAGATCGGCAGTGAAGTCAACGACTATGTTTTTCGCAAAATTCACTCGAACACCCTCATTTACAATGCATGTTGGGAAGATCCACGGATTGATCGCCAGCTAATGGCATTGGATAGCCAGAGCAAGGTTGTTGTACTGACCAGCGCAGGGTGCAATACGCTAGACTATCTACTCGATTCACCAGCCGAGATTCACGCAGTTGATGTTAATCCGCACCAAAATGCGCTTTTGGAACTGAAGTTAGTAGCCCTACAAGAATTAGATCATCAATCGTTTTTCGAGTTGTTCGGTAAAGGTGCTCATTCTGACGCAGAGAATATTATCAATGGACTCTCTAGTGAAATGACATCAACTACCCAGCGATTTTGGCAGAAGAAGCATTACTATTTTGAAAAGCCAAAGAACCGTGGCTCCTTTTATTACTGCGGCTCATCTGGTAAAGTAGCATGGTTCTTTCGCAACTACTATTTGCGCGTAAGGCGCACTCTGCGGGAAGGATTTAGCCAACTGTTGGCTGCCCAAAATATGACCGAGCAACAGGCAATTTATGAATCGGTCGAAAATGTTCTTTGGGATAGAACCACATCCTGGTTGGTCAAGCAGCCTGTTGTGATGGCCATGTTGGGCGTTCCAACGCCTCAAATTCAGCTGATGCATCGCTCTCCTGGAAGAAGTGTTCAAGCCTACGTCACAGAGCGGATTCGTCACGTTTTCACCCAGATTCCCATCCGCGATAATTACTTCTGGCGGGTCTATCTGACTGGGCAATATACGCCAGAGTGCTGTCCCAACTACCTCAAAGAAGAGAACCTTCTTGCACTGCGGCAGAGCTCACCCAAGGTGTTCCCTCATACTATGACCATAGCAGATTTTCTAAGGTGTAACCCGAGCACATATTCCCACTTTGTGCTGCTAGACCATCAAGACTGGATGGCCGCCCATGCACCTGAAGCGCTAGAAGAAGAATGGAATCTGATTCTGGCAAACAGTCGACCCGGCACCAAGATTCTTATACGCTCGGCTAGCCCAGAGCTAGATTTTCTACCATCTTTTGCCGAAGAAGCTCTTCAATTTCTACCAGAGCAAAGTGACCCTCTTCACCAAACAGACCGGGTGGGTACATATGCCAGTCTCCACTTTGCTGAGGTGCGATAATGACGCTGAATCAAGAACAGGTACGGCAGGAAAGTCCCTCATTAGATGCGGATGATTTTAATGCAAGTTTTGATTCAAACAACCGTACATTAACCAGCTACTATCAGCTACATTCACAAATCTATGACTGGACTCGTTGGAGCTTTCTGTTTGGACGGGATGCAATTGTAAAGATTGCAGCGGACATTGCAGCCAAAGATCACCAACCCAAACGCATTTTAGAGGTGGGGTGTGGTACGGGAAAAAACTTGCGCACATTGCACCGCCATTTTCCCCATGCATCCTTAGTCGGTCTGGATTTATCGGCCGATATGCTCAATGTGGCCCGTAAAAACATGGCGGATGTCAGGATTCAGGTAGATTTACTGCAAGGGGCCTATGGTACAATTCCTCAAACAGAAGAGTATGACCTCATTCTCTTTTCATATGCGTTGACGATGTTCAATCCAGGTTGGGATGCCGCCATTGAACAATCCCACCGGGATCTGGCGCCTGGTGGTTTGATTGCCGTTGTTGATTTTCACGACTCAGCCCTGAAAGGATTCAAGCGCTGGATGGGGGTCAACCACGTACGTATGGACAGTCATCTGCCGCCCAAGCTGGAAGAACACTTTGCGCCTCAGCAAAAAACTGTCAAACAGGCATATGGTGGAATCTGGAGCTATTTGCTCTTTGTGGGCCAGAAATAAAATCTGAAAACCTATAGGTACGGGAAAATATGAAAGCGAATGCTGTTCCGACTGATAGCAGCCCGTTTCCATCTTTGTCAAGAGACGATCAAACGATTACATTCATAGCCAATTCCATCTCAAATGTCTTTTGTCCACCGCTGGTTGGGTTGATGACATTGTTGCTTATTGGAGGGCTTGTGTCATCTGCCAGCGGTTGGTTTTGGTTGACGCTCTTTGCCATTACCACGTTAGCGCTGCCATCGGCCTATATTCTTCTTCTCGTCCATAGTGGCAAAGTATCAGACATACATCTGCCTTTTCGTTCAGAGCGCATCCGGCCACTCTGCTTCATGTTATTGACGACAACGACGGTTGCTCTGGCAGCGCGGTGGTACAATGCACCTAATTTGGTTTTACTTATTGGATATGCTACTGTAATACAAACTGTTTTGGTTTTACTCATTACGTTGCGTTGGAAGATCAGTCTCCACTGTCTAGCAGCAGCAGAACTTGCAACGATTTGTCTGTACGTTTTTGGTTTACCAGCACTTCTATCGGTGTTCATGGTATTCGTTATTGCATGGTCTCGTCTTTACCTCCATCGTCACACATTTTATCAAACCGTTGTTGGATCGTTACTTGGTGTATTAATCATCTGGTTCGTTGTTCAGTATCAGTAAAACGTAGCTGCTTGGGACGGCGTATATCTACTGAGTGCAGAAATGTAAACGTGAGAACCAAGCTGACACCAGTGCAGTGCATAGGACAAAGTGCTCGTCAGTGATCATACCCGGAATGCCGGGCATCGTATGCGTATCACTTACGTTTACAGATATATTGCTAAGTATCGTATTTTAGGGATAAGGAATCGTGTTGTTTATGAGCAGTCCCCGTTCAACCGAGCAATGGCCTCGGGCCTTTAGATTTATCAATGATATCGGTCGTCATCGCCGTGATGGGTACAATCGTAAAGAGTATGGGATAAAGCACCCCCAATTGACTTATGCTCTACCCGAAGATCCACTTCTTAAAACGGTGCTCATCCGTTCCTTCGAGCGACTGGGAGGCGTACGTAAGCTTGAAAAAATGTATGCACGGGCCTTGTACAATTACGAAGCACAAGGTGATCTATTTGCTTCATGCCTTGAGCAATTACGTGTTGAACTCAACTATGATGAAGCCCAGTTTGCTAAAATACCCCAAAGTGGCCCGGTTATTTTTGTGGCCAACCATCCCTACGGCCTACTCGATGGATTAACCATGTGTCATTTGGCCACACTTTCCAGAGGCGATTTCCGCATTCTTCTCCATGCTAGCCTTTGCCGGGAAGAACGCATTGCGCCCTATGCACTCCCTGTTGACTTTGAAGAGACAGCTGAAGCCGTACAGACCAACATCGAGACCAAGCGACGTTCGATAGAACTTCTACGCGCAGGTGGCACAATTGTTATCTTTCCTGGAGGTGGTATTTCCACATCAGAAGGACTTTTTGGTCCTGTGGCCGACTTAGAGTGGAAGCTATTTGTCACCAAGCTCATACAAATGACAAAAGCCACCGTCGTTCCCATCTACTTCCATGGTCACAATAGCCGTTTCTTTCATATCATCAGCCAATTTAGCGCGACAGTGCGTCTATCACTAGTTGTCCACGAGATTTACAAAAAGATCGGCGATCCCCTCCAAATCGAGATAGGTGACCCCATTCCCTATGAGCAAGTTGCAAATATCAAAAAACGGCGAGAGTTGCTTCAGTATTTGCGGACGAAAATTTATGAGCTAGGTGGGTGCCCAGAAATCGCATTACGAGAGGGAAGGGCGAGTGAGAGCTATTAATCGCATACATAAATGGATGCTGAGGAATTAGAATGAACCAAAAATGGAAATTTCGATTCTGTCGTTTCGTGCCCAAATGGTGCCCGAATAAGAAATCGTATACTTTATTTACGCTGCGATCCTTATATACCAATCGGATGCGTAACGTACGGTAGACGTATGGATTGTCTCAGCTAAATAGGATATTATTTAGTGAAGTCCGATAAATATCACATTTTTCCGAATGAAACAGCTTGTTTCTAGTAACCCCTTCGCCTTTAAACATCCTCGTATTAAGAACGATAGCTTAAATAGATGACTGGGCGTTATGTGTCGATCCATTTGCCTCACATTCGCAACAATTAAGCTGTTTCTTCGCCTAACGTAGACAAGCCAGACCAAAGATAGGAACAAAGACACGTTTTTTCCAAGTTTCTAAGGTAAGAAAGGAAGAGTTTACTTAAGGCTTGTAGTCTGAAAAATTACTCTTTTCGGCTCATTGGTTTCTCATGTGGTTGACATATTCTATCCATACCGATTTAATTCTATCTTACATCACCGCGGTCTTACATCACCATAATCTTACATCACCGAATTCCCATATCATCATAGTCAAGCATTGCACGTCAACACTTTCAACATAATGATTTGGCAACTGCCAGAAAAATGTCCTTTTTTGCCTATACGACCGCTGGCCGTCGTAACCTAAGACAAACGGGGCAGGCACTTATAGTTTGCAGGATCTCACGGGGCTGGTACGGTTTTCCCAGAGGCAAGATATGTCTTGACCCTGGGCTCCCTCCTTAAGTATCCAAAGATCCGTACATATTTTATAACATAATGAGGAGGGTGTATGGTTGTATATCGAATTATGTTGCCAGTCATTACAATCATTATCCTATTGCAATTGGTCATTGTTGACATAGCTCACTCACAAACGGATGGCAATGCCCATGCAGGGGCAACCCTGATCGTCGTTGCATCACAGTCTGGTATAGAAAATCAGCTTATCGGTAAGATCATTGTGCTTCTTTTACGGAATGCTGGATTTGCGGTTGACGATAGAACTGAAACGCCGCTTGCCAACATTCGCAAGGCCATGAAAAACGGCGAAATTGATATTTACCCAGAGCTAACAGGTTTTGCCTTAGCAGTCTATCACAATCTGCCGACCGATACGTTACCCACTGACCAGCAACGTTCCTACGCACTCGCCAAACGACTGGATGAAGGTGACGGCATTATCTGGCTTGATCCCTTGGCATACACCGTCCGCAAAGCACTCGTCGTAGATGCAGAACTGTGGGGTCAGGGAATTCATACAATTGATGCTCTAGCAAGGTATATGAATGAGAATGGGTCGCCATTGCGCATATGCATAGCGGAATCATATATCGATAGTGGACATGTTAGCTTAGAGGCTCTAGAAGAAATATATGAATTTAGCTTTAAACCAGAGAGTGTGTTGCCAATGGCCCAAGACGATGCAGTTTTGAGATTGGGTAAAGAAGCTTGCCAGGTGGCATGGGTTACCAATACGACCAACGCAACCTTGTTCCAGGAAGAGCATGAACTGGAAGATACACGCAACTACTTTCCCCACTTCGTCCCTGCAGCGATCATACGCCAAGAAATGATTGACGAGAATCCTGAAATTGCTGACATATTGGCACCCATTTCCACAGCTCTAACGGTCGAAGAGATACATGAGCTAAAAGCTACTGTGACGCTCGGTTTTGACCGTATTCAAGATAGCGGAGATGAAAAAAGCACTGAAGCAGCCGCTCGCAGCTTTCTACGCCGACTCGGTCTACTTAAAGCACCCCCGATAACTGTCGCATCCGCATCCAATCCAGCAAATCTGCTTCTGGGTAAGCTGATTGTACTACTGCTCCAAAATGCAGGATTTAGCGTCAATGATCAGACGGGATTGCCTGCAGCAGATCTCCGTTCAGCCTTAGAGAGTGGTGAAATCGACATCTATCCAGAGACAACAGGAGAGGCCCTAACATCTCATCATAATCTACCATCTGATACGCTGCCAGCAGACCGACATCGATCTCTTGCCTTAGCCCAGCGACTAGATGAACCTCAAGGGATCGCTTGGCTTGTGCCAACCGCCTACACGCTCCGCAAATCACTCATTGTGAATCACAAACTTTGGAATCAAGAGATACATACAATAAGCGATTTGGCTATCTTCATGAATGAAAATGATTCTCCTCTGCGGCTATGCATCATCGATACGCTATTGGCACCTGATTACGATGGCTTGGTCGCGTTGGAAGAAACCTATGTCTTTCGCTTCAAAGCCGAAAATGTCCTCTCTATGCCCCAGGGAGAAACCCTTCAGAACCTAGGATTGGGTGAGTGTGAGGTTGCCGTAGGAACGAATATTGATGGTCATATTACATTGTTCAACGAACGGGCATTGGAGGATGATTTAGCATTCTTCCCATACTATGTACCCGCGCCGGTCATCCGTCAATCGGTCTTAAGCGAGAATCCCAAAATTAAAGAGGCATTGGCATACTTTGTTGATAGACTTACTGAAGCCAAAATGACAGAACTCAATGCGCTTGTCAATATAGGCCCCGATGGCATTGTCAATAGTGGAGATGAGGAAGATGCCGATTCAGTTGCTCGCAGATTCTTACATAGTATTGGGCTGCTAGAAATACCGCCCCTCAGGGTAGCCTCTACGAACAGCAGTGAAAGTATCATTCTAGCTAAAATTATTGCTCGGTTATTGCAAGAATCGGGCATTCATATGGTTGAACAAATCAGGTATCCTGCAGAAGAGATCCGTGAGGCCCTAAGCGCTGGTGAGATTGATATTTACCCAGAGTTTTCTGGAACTGCTCTAACGACCTATCACAATTTGGAGACAAGCGCCCTACCGATCGATAGTAGACGTTCTTACTTCTTAATCAAGCGTATGGATGAGGGAGAAGACATCCTGTGGCTCGAACCAACCGAGTTTGTCCTGAGCAAGAGCCTTGTGGTTCGTGATGCAATTCGGGTCCAGGGGATAGAGACCATAGACGACCTAGCTGCCTATATGAATGAAAATAATTCTCCCCTACGCCTGTGCATGATTGACACGCTATATGATAATAAAAATGTCGGACTTAAAGCCCTAGAAAAAGTCTACGAATTCAGCTTCCAGGAAGAGAATGTAATCACCATGCCCCAGGCAGAGACTCTTGAAGGCTTAAATGCTGAACAATGTGATGTAGCTGTGGGAACCAACACAGATAGTCGCGTTCTCGTTGAGCCTGATCACATTTTAGAAGACACTCGTAGCTTTTATCCAGCATACGTTCCGGCACCAAATGTCAGAAAAGAAACGCTTAGCAACTATCCAAATCTTGTTGAGGTGTTAACCGGTTTTGGGCAACATCTTACCTCTGAAGTAATGATGGAGCTGAATGCAAGGGTTCGCGTTGGGCCAGATGGTCTTACCAATAGCGGCGATGAGGAATCTGTCGATGCCGTTGTAACAGCCTTCTTACAGGATGCTGGTTTGCTAGGGCAAACGCCCAAGAAACCATAATGAGCTTGATTGCATCCATCCATCCATCCTGGTGCCGACAGCACCGCCGAATCAGAATGCGAAGAGGCGCCTGAATTCATTGCTCGTGATTATCTTGAATCAATCGCTCTATTTCAAACAATAGGCGCAGAGACGGATGGCCTAAACCACTCTATCCATAGGTTAAATGGTCAATAGTCAGCAGGAGTACTTCTATTCGAATCATTATGCAGGAACCTTCGAATCAGATACAAATACAGGAAAATAAGTTGAAGAAGCAACCTACCGACAATGTACTCTTTATCATCGTATTACTTGTCATTTCTTTGAATGTACTAGTTATCATTGCTCAGGTCGGTATTATAGCAAGTCGATCACAAGCTAAAAGGAGGGCTGAAAGTGTAGCAACCCAGCCGACTCCTGCTATTGTTATTTTGCCTAAACAAACGACCACACAAAGCTCGTATACAGCGGCTACAGCCCAATTCACCGGAATGCAGGTGACGGTCCTATCTGAGTCAAATAAAACAGACTCGGCTCAGCAAACCAGTTTGTTAGCATCAGCCCAAATAGCCCTGACAGCTACAGCCGCGCTCACGCAAGCTCCTATGGTAACAGATACGGCTCCCCCTACCTTAACAGCAGTGTCTACGCCCTCACCAACGCTTATCTCAACCTCTACATCCGCAGTCAGGTCAATTTTTACGCCTGATTCTATATCAACAGCTACTGTCATATCGACATTCGTTTCGACGGCAACGTCTACACCAACAGCCGTGTCAACTTCAACCGCTACCGCTACTCCTACATCCATAGCAACTTCAGGCGCGACATCAACCGCTACTGCTACATCGGTACCCGTTTCTACGGCCACATCTACAGTGACATCGACAGGGACAGCCTCTTTAACCGATACGCAGCAACCGTTGGCTCAAATGACCCCAAACAGCGCCAGGGTTTCGATTCCAAACACCCACTATGTTAGTGCTCGAACAGAACCGTCTGCAAGTTCAGAAGTTGTCTCTATTTTAGATAGTGGGGCACATGTACTTGCCGTGGCCCGTACTGATGACAACGCTTGGCTTCAGATTCTTCTGCCCACGGGTGAACGTGGTTGGATCTCGACGAAAGTGGTAATCGTAAAGAGTGAGAGTCTTCAAAACCTTCCTGTATATACAAGATAAAAACGTCTCTAATCACAAGCATATTCAAAATTTTGGAGCGAAACTCGTAGCTTCTCAATAAATGGGGGAAAAATTGGTTTTGACGAATGTACTCTCTCGAGTAGCTATCGTCAGTTTTTACGATTTGCCCCAAAATATTGAGAAGCTACCGAAACTCTATGATATGTTCGTGTCGACTATTCTATAAAGGAATCAATGCCAAATAAAACTCGAATCTTTGATCCTGTCATCTCGGGTACCCGGGACGAGCTTTGGTTTAGTTTTACTGATTTCTCGTTCCTGGGGAGAAACATTCGCTCTCTATTTACCTCTGACGATTCGGTAGAATGCTCTAAGATCTTCAGCCCTGGTCAGTTTAGCAACTTATCAGGGTTTGTTAGGACGAAAGTCTTATCATCTGGTAATCAGTCGCTCGAAGGCTATCCACCCGTCTATCTCCGCAACCCATCTATTTCCTCCTCCCTATAAAATTACCCGTAACCAAATCGTAAGAAAATCGTCGTAGACTTATAAGCTCTCGTCGTCATGATGCTTACAGAATCATAAACTAGTTAACTGATAAAGTCATCCCAATCGAATAGCAAGCGGATGGCAAGTAGATATTCAACTGGAAATTGAACAGAATCTATCTTACGAAGAGTGCTTTCTGAACGAACAAATAGAGATGGCCATAAAAGTTCTGTCTTCCCTTCTTGAAATTCCTCGGAGTAAATTGCTCAAGAGTCGGGACAAGACTTTTCTGGCAGAGTATAGCAACACCCTGAGATCCACTTGCAGTCAGCTTAATTTGAAAGGATGATTGACAATGATTTTCGTATGGATTGCTTCAGCCATATGCCTAATTTCCACTTTGCTTCTTGTATCTGCCTGTATCGTCTCCAGCCGCAGTAGCCGACACGAGGAACAATTTACTTTTGAGCTCAAATCCGATCAAGATGAATGCCTTGGTATAGCAAAAGCAGCTTACAATATTTCCTAAGCCAACGCGTCCATTATTTGCTTCACCTCCGCCCGAAACTGCTTCACCCTATCCAACTTCACCTCATCATAGCCGCGAATCATGTCGGGCAGGCTAGCGAGCGTAACGGCTTGTTCATAGGCAGATGTGTCTTTTTGCGCTTTGGGTAGTATCTCTTGAATCAAATTGCGGTATTCGGGGATCAGTTCTCGTTCAACCCGACGCACATGGTCATAGCCAAAGATGTCTAAGGGTGTACGCCGCAACCACTTGAGTTTGGTCAGCAATCGAAAAATAGGATTAAACCAGCCTCCCACGCTGATCTTTCGTTCCATACCCAGGGCCTTGAGGATAGGCGGCTGAAGCTGATAGGCAATCTGCGCCTCTGGGCCGAAGGCTTTAGCAATAGATTGCTCCAAATCATCACGTAGGTGAAGGCGTGCCACTTCGTACTCATCTTTATAAGCCATGAGCTTGTAGAGGTAGCGGGCCACTGCCTCGCTGAGATCGGTCTTCCCATCTGGCTCGGCTTTGGCCACCTGGTCCACAAAATCCACATATTGGCGGGCGTAGCCAACATTCTGATAGGCAATTAGCTCGGGGACTCGTATGGTCAGCAGACGATGCAATTCACCTTCTGCACCAACTGATTCAATGAGTTGCCGAGCGTTCGGGGAAAGCGCTTTGAATGATAGAGCTGGCAAAGCCGCCGACCCATTCAGATGGGTTACACCATTTGTGTGGCTTGTTCCATTAGGGCGGGTCGTGCCATTTGTGTGGGTTGACCTACTGGTTCCATTTGAGATAACATTTTCGTTCAATGTCAGAGCTGTCACCCACTCCGGTTCGGCCACAACCGCTCGTCCAACCCAGAATGCAGCTTTATTCTGCTCTACCGCCACGCCATTTAGCTCGATGGCCATTCCAATCGACTCTTCGCTCAAAGGCAGTAGACCGACCTGATACGCTGCGCCAATTGTGATCATATTGGCCTGCATGTGACCGCCAAAGAGAAGCTCTGAAAGTTCAATGGCGTCTAGGTAGACATTCTGTTCCGCCTTGGTAACAGCGTCAATCCGTGCTTTGAGCTGGGTACCCTGAGGGAACTTTTTGGTCACATCCCGCACCATATGCCCTGTGGGGATTTGGCTGCTGCTGACTACAGCCACGGTTCGATCTGGATGAGCGCGGCGTAAGTTGACATCGGTGGTTCCCGAGAGTACATCGAAGACCAAGTAGCCGTCTGCTTCACCAGCACCGATGAGATTGGAGACTGGCTCTGGATCGGCCATAATTTTGAGATGGGAAACAACCGGGCCTCCCTTTTGGCTCAATCCCGTCTGATCCAAGCTGGTGATCTGTTTATCATCGAGCAGGGCCGCAGTCGCTAGTATTTGGGTGATGGTAACAACACCGGTGCCGCCGATACCCGTCATGTAGAGGTTTGCGGCAGAGGGAATACGTGGTGGTTCGTGGAGAGTATCCGGTGGATGGGGAATGGCTGGCGATCCGCCCGAGGAAGAGACGGCTGACTGGCGAGTGGATGGGACGACTTTGATGAATGCGGGGCAGTTTCCTTCTACACACGTATAGTCCTTATTGCAGGAACCTTGGTGAATCTGGGTTTTCCGTCCAAATTCGGTCTCAATAGGAAAGACACTCAGGCAGTTAGATTTGACGCCACAGTCGCCGCACCCTTCGCAGACAGATTCGTTGATATAGATATACTCATGGGGCTGGACAGCCGTGCCTCGCTTGCGCTGGCGGCGTAATTCAGTGGCACATGCCTGATCATAGATCAAGATGGAAACACCAAGCGTCTCTTTCAGGATCTCCTGAGCGTCATCCAGCCGATCCCGATGCCAGATGGTGGTCTTTGGGGCAAAGGTAGCACTACCATAGGAATCAGGGTCAGCGGACACAACCATAATCTTAGAAACACCTTCCGCGTGAAGCGCCCTAGTTAATTCGGGAACTGGCATCTCACCGTCGGCATGTTGACCGCCAGTCATGGCCACGGTACCATTGTAGAGAATCTTGTAGGTGATGTTCACCCTTGCCGCAATTGCCTGCCGAATGGCCAAGTAGCCCGAATGGAAGAGGGTTCCATCACCTAGATTTTGGAAGAAGTGTTCGGTGCTACTGAAGGGTGCGGCCCCAACCCACTGCACCCCTTCACCCCCCATGTGGGTAATGCCTAGCGCACGCTGGTCGGGCATAAGCAGCGCCATACCATGGCAGCCAATGCCGCCGCCCGCAATCGATCCTTCTGGAATGACAGTTGAACGATTGTGAGGACAGCCAGAGCAGAAGTAGGGTGTCCGGTTGAGCGTTGGTGCCACCCCGTTCAAGCTCGACGTAGGACTGGGGTTTTGAAGAAGTGCCAGCCGTTGGGCAAAGTGCTCCGAGGGAACCCGTTTGGCTAGTCGGCTGGCGAGGACGATGACCAGTTCATCGGGTGTCAGTTCGCTGTAGCTCTTCACCAATGGGTTGCCCTCTTGATCCTGTTTCCCCAAAATGATGGGGCGGGATGGCTCATTATAGAGCAAATCTCGGAGCTGCGTCTCCACAAAGCCTCGCTTCTCTTCTATAACTAGAACTTCCTCTACGCCCCGTGCAAATTGCTTGATGATTTTTGGCTCTAGTGGGTGAATCATGCCAAGTTTGAGCAGCCGAATCCCATAATGACGCAGCTCTTTTTCACCAATTCCCACGGAAGATAATGCTTCTCGTAGATCGTAGTAGCTCTTTCCTGCCGCCACCAAACCGATCCAGTCATCAGCACCAGTGACCACAATCTGGTTTAGGTGATTTTCATAAGCGAAGTGCTGGGCCGCAATCAGACGTCCTTCCTGAATTTCCCGTTCCAGAGTCAAAGAGTGGGGAGCCAGCAACGTCATATTCTGGCTGTGGGACCAGGGTCTGCCGTCAAATGTCCACTCAGGTCTTTGAATCTCCATAATTGGTGATACATGGGCCGAGGTGTACCCATCTGCCACGTTGGTCACCAGCTTTAAACCAGTCCACAAGCCGCTATAGCGAGAGAGCTCAAAGCCGTAGCGACCCATCTCGATGATCTCTTGGACTGTTCCAGGGTACAGCACAGGCATTTGGGCATCAAAAAGGGCCACTTCAGACGCAGACGGAATGGTTGAGGATTTGCAGAGGGGATCATCACCAGCAATGGCCAATACGCCACCATGCTTGTCTACCCCGGCAAAATTCGCGTGGCGAAAGACATCCCCTGTCCGATCGACGCCAGGACCTTTGCCATACCACATGCCGACAACTCCGTCATATTGGGCACCAGGATAGAAGTGGGTAGACTGGCTGCCAAAGACTGCAGTTGCTGCCAGATCCTCGTTAATGCCTGGCTCAAAGTGAATCTGATGAGCGTCAAGCAAGGCTGCATTCTGCTGGAGTAGAAAATCAAGGCCACCCACTGGTGATCCGCGGTAGCCAGAGATAAAGGTAGCTGTGTTGAGATCTGCACGCTGGTCGGCCTTATGCTGATCGATGGGAAGCCGTACCAATGCCTGCACACCAGTCAGGATTATAGTGCCTTCATCCAATGTATACTTATCATGGAGGGAGAGTGATTTGTGGGACATGGGGTTCCTTGGGTCGGTTGGTCAGTGGGTCGGTATTCGGTCGCTTTAACCTGTTTAAAAGGTTTTGCCTATCAGTCTGGGAATGATTTCCAGATAGTCATCTCCAGACTCTCATTCTCAGGAATGATTTACAAACCAGCCGGCTTGCTGGCTACTGCTCTGCTATCTACTCTTCTGCCCTCCACCAAGCGACCAAGTAAAGTGGCAAACCAACGAGAGGACGCAACGATAGGCTGGTGGGCAACCTGGGTATGAACCCATACTTGATCCGGCTTTCCGAGTTGTTCTCCAGAATAGAATGTTTGGATAGCCAATGCCAGTACCCTTGGCATGTAGGCTTGGATCTGTTCTGCAATGGACTGTGCCTTTTGCAGATGGTGCGATGCGGAGTCTCTATTGTGGTTGAGCAAGGCAACCAAGCCGAGTAACGCGTGGGTTTGCCCTAGCTCATCCTGTTGTCCCAGGATTTCGTAGAGCGAGTGCGCTGCTTCTAAATAGTGCTGAGCCTGGAAAATGGATGTTTGAGTAGAGGACTGTTGGGCAAGCATGGCCCATCCGAGAATAAGCGATGCGTAGGCGACACCTCGTTGGGCATTCTGTTGCTGGAAGGTCTCAAGGGCTTCCTCTGCCTGGGTACGCGCCAAATCGTAGTGCCCCATGTGAAGGTGGGCCAGCCCGTGGATGGTCTTAATAAAGGTGGTTGGAATCAATAGGCCCAACTCTGAATAAATAGTCATTGCTTCGATGAGGGGTTGTTCAGCATCTTGAAATTTTCCCAAGCTGATCAAGGTCTCTCCTAGTTTGCCGTAGCTGGCAGCTGTACCAGCACGGTCATTGAGGGCCTGGGAGAGGACAATGCTTTCGCGTATAAGCTGGGCTGCCTGCTCTAGATCACCTTGATAGAGAGCCACCCCACCCACAGAGCGCAGAGAGCTAGCCATACCTCGTCGATCATCGATGGTCTGGCGAATGGTTAGGCTTTCCTGATAGAGATGACGAGCATCATTATACCCACCCCCATGCTGGATCAACCATCCAAGAGAGTTCAGCGCATTGGCCGCGCCCCATTGATTGCCGGTGGCCCGATAGAGCGCTAGACATTCATCGTAGTATTCTTTAGCTACTTCCTTATCACGTTCCCGGATCGTCTCACCCAACTGAAGGAGAGCGAATGCTCTTTCTGCTTGCAGATCCTTGTCCATTACCCCTTTGCCATTGAATAGCGCCAAACTTTCCTCTAAAAGTTCTACGGCCTCGTCATCTTTTCCCAGATAGCGAGAAAAGACGCCTTGCCATATTAATGATTCAATAAGCAGCCGCATGACGGTTTGAGCCCCAACATAAACTGAAGCTCCATTATCATTCAAATTGTCAGCTGAGTTGTGAGGCGAATTGTTAGCTAAAATTGCAGAAGGAGAATCAGTGATTACCTCTTTTAGTTTCGCTACACTCTGCTGGGCAATCGCCTGTCCTTCCTGAAAGCGCCCTCGCCAGACATAGAACTGACAAAGCCCATCTACCATTTGGACTAACTGATGGATGTATCCGTTGTCAATGGCCCATTGCCAAGCGGCGCGGATATTTTCGCTCTCGTCCTCAGTCTCCTGTTGGGCACGCTCTTGCTCTGCGCCATGAAAGTCAACCGCACGTGTGGACATCTGTTGGGCAAAATACAAGCAATGCTGATCTCGTACTGACTGCTCCAGCTCCAATGACTCATGCAACTTTTCTAAGCCAAATTGGCGCAACAGCTCATGCAGAGCAAATCGACCGCCTCTGGATGGGGCCAAGAGCGACTTGTCGACCATAATCATCAACTCACGTAGGGTTGCACCTGCCACCTTCTGAGCCGCTTGGCGAGTGAAATCACCTCGAAATAGGGAGAGCTTTTTATATACCTCTTGTTCACGCTGGGCAAGCATCTGCCAAGTATACTCAAATGCCGCCCTGACACTACGTTGACGCAAAGGGACATCGCTTTCTTGAGTCTCCAACAAATCAAAGCTGCTGCTTATCTCAGCCAAAATTTCGTGGGGCGTAAGCACAGTAATCCAAGATGCGGCAAGGAGCAGACCTAATGGCATTCCCTGAACCCGTTGACAGATTTGCACCACAGCGTTCTGGTTTTCTGCTGTCAATTCAAAGTTCGGGCGTAGCCGCCGCGCGCTTTGCAAGAAAAGTTGTATTGCGCCGTAGCTGGCCAATTGCGTCGGGTTCTCGCGAATCATGTTTGGGGACTTGGGATCTTTGGTACCACTCTCCGGTAGGAGACTCTTCGCGGGGTTGACTCCTTCAGCGGCCCACAAAGGGACTTCCATCCCCGTCAAATGAAATGTATGTTCGGCCTGAACATTGAGACGGATACGAGAAGTTACCAGAATCTTCAATTCCGGAGCTGCATCCAATAAAGTGGTAACAAATGAGACCAGATTGGTAAGACCATCAACCTGATTTCCGTGGCTGTGGGGTGCAGGGCCTGCTGCGGAGTGAACCAACGGTTGTCCTCTTCCAGCCAGAAGATGCTCAAAGTTGTCCAACACCAGAAGTACCTGCTTGCCCTGCAGGTAGTTGAGCAACTGTTGACCAGGTGCTTCCTCCTCTTGGAAGGAGAAGTCAACGGTCTTAGCCAAAGCAGCAAGGACAACGTCTATCTGATTAAGGGGCGCCAAAGAAATAAAGTAGATTCCGTCAGGGAATTGGGCAAGGGATGGTTCAGGAATCGTCATAAATGTGCTGGCTGCATGCAATGCCAAACGGGTCTTCCCAATCCCACCGGGTCCTACAATGGTTAACAATCGACACCCCGGCTCCGTCAATAGTTCGACAATTTCGTCCGTCTCGATGGTCCGTCCGACGATGGGCGGCTGGGGAGGAATGTTGTGCGGCGGTGGTGTCCCTGCTTTCTTCAGTTTTTGGTACGTCTCTTGGAGAGCGGTGTTAGGTTCCACACCTAGCTCGTCCGCCAGTAGTTTTTTGCACGTTTCAAATTGAGCGAGCGCGGCCTTGCGTTGCCCGCTACGAGCCAATCCGAGCATCAATTGCAAATGGGCAGGTTCATAGAGTGGATCTAGGATAAGCAAACGGCGAAGATAGTGTATGGCTTGAATATCATCATTGGTTGCGGTAAATTGTTCAGCCAGGAAGAACATACTTTGCACAGCCAATTGATGAAGCCGCTCTCGCTCCATCCAAAGCCACTCTTCAAAGAGCGGTGCATCTTTTACAATAAAGCCACTAAGCAGATCACCTTGGTATAGATCCACTGATTGCTGAAGGGCAGATAAGTCAGCCGAAGCCAAGTCTGTGGTTATGGATTGCTGAAAAGATTGCAGATCGACCCATGGTGTAAGCGACCAATTGAGTGAGGCAGATTGGTTGTCGGACTGGATATAGTTGCCGAGCAATTTGCGTAAATTAGAGAGGGCTTTGGTTAGGTTTTTCTTGGCAGATGATTCAGCCATCTCATCCCAAAAGAGAGTAGCCAACGTCTCACGGCTGTGGGGTTGACCCGTGGCCGCAAGATACATCAAGAGTGCCTGCGATTTGGAAGAGATAAAACCAGTGAGCGGGGTGCCATCACAAAGGATTTGAGGTTCACCGAGCAGGGTTACACGTAATTCTTGTGACATGTGAAGAAGATCCGCCGATGGGTCCAGGTTTAGGCTACAAGGAATACAAGTATATCATAGAAAGATGGGGGAGAAAATTACGGCTTGAAATAGGGGAATAGCCCCCTATCGGAACAGGTAACCATTCACGCCCCCTGAGCCTGTCGAAGGTGGTTCAGCTTCGACAGGCTCAGCCTACGTGGGGGAAGTGAACGACTATCGGAACATGGGTAGATAGGTAGCTTTTTGTCGGTTTACATAGATGGCAACAAACCTTTCCTCTTGGCTTGTTGGTATAATTTTTCGGGTTCCTATCGTTTCAACAAGAGTCGGGTTCTCCACCGTTGCCCATTCTACAAATCGATACGTTGTAGTGCCGTCATGGATGGTATAGGGCATTTCGACCGTGTAGGTGATATTGACAATCGCATCGAACGCGGAAGGAAATGTATAGGGATGACCATCTATCTTCAGCGTGCCAGAAAGAGGTGGCTCCGTCTCAATCCACACTTCGGTCAGTTGGGGAGGTAGTTCGGCTTTCGTAGAAATAGATTGACCATCTACCGTGTGCATGGTTAAACCGATTTCATACCAAATGTTCAATCCACCATGGTTGACTTGAGGAATGGTTAGGGTGTGGCTGATGCTATTCTGCCTCACAAGGAGAGGATGAACATGTTGGTTGTGGTGTAGGGCCAGATCCCACGTGAAGGGTCGTTCTGGATTCAGATCGGTTTGTCCGATTGTCCGTACGGGGAAAAAGGTAAATCGATCTCCACCACGAAACTGGATGCGGCCTAATTCATTCTGGTGAGCAACCGAGATTGTTGGAATCTCTCGTGAATAAACAGAGACGGGGACGGTTGACGCTGGAGAACGTCGCATCATGCTATCTACCGCAGTCAATTTCACTTGATAGGTATTATCTGCCTCGAAAGTATGGGTCAGCAATGGTGATGTTGTGGCAATCGATGCTCCATCACCTAAAGTCCATTCATAGAACAAAGGCAATTCTTGAGGACTATAAGAGGCCGATCCGTCCAGCTGAATCGTCAATGGAGCAGCCCCCAACTCTGTATCAATCCTTAGATGAGCTACAGGCGGACTCTCTTCGCCCAGGTAGCTCAGGCGGCTCACTGAGCCCTGGATGATATCCAGTAGATAGAGGCTCTCATCAAAGTACTCTAGATCTGTCAACGCACCAATGTTTTCGGCAAAATGAGGTCCTTGGTACTCACTGCTCTCGCCTGGATCTATGGAGGCGATAAATTGATGATTGTAATCGGCAATAAAGAGCCGGTTATGATATTCGGTTGGGAAACGGGTGCCTTCGTAGAAAGCCATGCCCGCAATGGCTCCCCCTTGGCAACAGCCTACACCCACTGGGTGCTCATAATAGAAAATTGGCTCATCAAAGCCCTCTGAGTTATTGGTGCAGGGGTAGCGTTGGGACCTTAGGCAAGGGCCTTCACGAAGGGGCCATCCATAATTGGCACCCTGCCGCAACACGTTCAGCTCTTCCCAAACATCTCCACCGACATCCCCGATGAAAATCGCATCGTCGGTTGAGCGATGCGTCATGCGGAAGGGATTTCGCAGCCCAAGAGCATAGATTTCGGGGATGGCACCAGTTATATCAACGAAGGGGTTGCCGTCTGGCACTTGGTATCCAGTGTTTGTTGGCCGAATGCGCAAGAGTTTTCCCAATGGTGAACTGAGATTTTGGGATACGTGTCCTCCCCAACGATAGTCCCAGGCGTCACCAACGGTTAGGTAGAGATATCCCTGGCTATCAAAAACCAAGCCGCCACCGCCATGGTAGAAGCCGCGTGGAATGTTGTCCAGTAGAATGGTATCAGCCGCCCTATCAACCTCTCTAGTTACGATATCCAGGGTAAAGCGAGAGAGGCGATTTTTCGACGTGCCACCAATGCCAAACGGCTCGGCTGTCCCAGGTGTACTATGCCAAACATAGAAGGTGTGATTTTGGTCGAAGGCTGGATCGAGCACAACGCTCAAAATCCCTGAGTCGCCCTGGGCATTGAGGTCGAGCGTCATTAAGGTTTCCAAAGAAGCAATACCATCTGGCTCATGCAACAAGTAGATAGTTGCAGTGCTATTCTCGTACTCGCCTTGGCCCTTTTGGGCGATGAGCAGATCCCCTGAAGGCAGAATCGCCATATCAATAGGCGTAATTAAGCCGGTGGTTAAGGTCTCTAATACAAATCCTTGTGGTAGCCTAACGGCTTCATCGGATTGATAACGTGCATCAGCCACTACAAAATATGTGGCAGTTAAGGAGGGTAGAGCTGTCCACATGGCCAAACCACAAATAAGCGTTATGATCCACTGCCAATATTGCCTGAGCCGTTCCAAGGTATTCATCGATATTTTCGTTGATGTGCAGGTGTTGAGTCTATGCCACTCCATTCTAACATATTTTCAATCCTTGCCTACTTGCGCGGAAGTTGAAAGCTCATTATCATTGCTAAAGAATGAGTTGCAAATAACTTGCGCGTTTCAATCGGGCGTAGCCCCGTCAAGTGCTCAAGTTATTTAATTCCCGTTCCTAAAGGTATACTTCGCCAGAAAAGTCTTGACCCGACTCTTCTCCAACTCATCCCGGAAAATCTCGAGAAGAGAGGAGAGTACTTTTCTGGCCGTTTATATAAGCTATCGACCACACCGAAGGATATTTTATGACGCAACCACTCAGAACAGTCGTCGTTGGCTATGGGAAAGCGACTCGATTCTACCACGCGCCTATCACCGCTTCTACTAGCGGACTTGCGCTGCACGGCATCGCCACGAATAGCCCGGAAAAACAGCACGAAATCGAGTCCACCTACAAGTGCAAATCCTACCTGGGGCTTGAGGCTGTCTTGGTCGACCCCGAGGTTGATTTGGTGGTCCTCTCTACGCCCAACTCCACCCATGCTCCGATGGCCGTGGCTGCGCTGAACGCGGGCAAAAACGTGATTACAGAGAAGGTCATGTGCCTCAGTTTGGCCGAATGTGATGAGATGATAGGTGCAGCTGAGCTTTCGGGAAAGCTATTAAGCGTCTTCCAAAATCGGCGTTGGGACGGAGACTTTTTGACGGTTCGTCGTCTGCTTAATGAGGGGCAGTTGGGGACTGTGCGCTGGATCGAAATGGCTTGGCAGCGCTGGGATTCGCCTACTGGCTGGCGGGCGGAGGCGCAAATGGGTGGCGGGCGCTTCTATGATTTGGGTGCCCATCTGCTTGATCAACTGCTCCTCCTCTTTCCTCAAGATGTGCAATCGGTCTTTTGCAAGAAGCATTATGATTTCCCAAACTTAGATGTAGAGAGCCATGCCTTGATTGTGGTCAACTTTGTGGATGGGGCAACCGGTGTCATTGACTTGGGTAGCATGGCTGCCATCGGTAAGCCGCGCTTTCACCTCTTTGGTGACAAGGCAACTTTTGCCAAGCACGGTCTGGATCCTCAAGATGATGCAGCTCGTGCAGGTGACATTGACGCAGCCACAGTTGAAGATGAAGCTAATTTTGGTCAACTATTCGATGGGAAACACCAGATTACGATTCCAACAATTCAGGGGCGCTGGCGCAGCTACTACGAGAATATCGTCGACGTATTACAAAATGGTGCGGAGAGCGCTGTGAAACTCCACGAAGCCCGCCGGGTCATTGGTGTGTTAGAGGCAGCCATGCGCTCCGCTCGTGAAGGGAGATCCATCTCTGTCAATCATGAATAATCAATCTCATTTTCCAGAACTAGAGTATGCTGAAGAGCGCTTCACAGAGTTGAAGTGTGCAGAAGCCGAGTTCCGCGGTCGAGAATTTTATGACTGTGTTTTTGTCAACTGTACCTTTAGTGAGGCCACTTTCTATGCCTGTAAATTTGACGAGTGTATCTTTCAAGAATGTGATCTACGGTTGATGAAGGTGACCGACAGTATCTTTATCAACGTTCAATTTCAAAAGTGCCAGGCTATCGGGGTTGATTGGACCGTGGCCGATTGGTCCAGAATTGGCTTAGCCGAACCGCTCAACTTCACAGAGTGTGCCATTAGCCACTCGTCCTTCATGGGCATACCGCTCAAAAAGAGCCTGTTAAAGAAGTGCGAGGCAGAAAATGCGGATTTTGCCGAAGCCGATTTGAGCGAAGCCGATTGCACCGAGACCAACTTCCTCTCTGCTCGCTTCACCCAGACCAACCTGGCTAAAACCAATTTTGAAGATGCCATCAACTATGCAATTGACGTCCATCAGAATACGCTAACGAAGACCAAGTTTTCCATGCCGGAAGCGATTTCGCTGTTAGATAGTTTGGATATTATAGTAAAGGACTAAAGAATCTCTATGCTTAATTTTGTCGCCATTCGCAATGGAGAAAGCACCCTAGAGGAGGTCACTGCCCAATTGACCACGACCGATCTTGCTGCGCTGACGGATGAGATGATCGACACCATGCTCGATCTGATCGCGAACTGTACTGACGCCGATGTGGTCTTTGTGCCAGAAGATCCAGAAGCCAAAGACACCTTTGCCGACTCGGATGATCCTGCTATCGTTAACCTAGCGTGGACATTGGGCCATGTGGTGGTTCACGTCACGGCTTCGTCAGAAGAGGCAGCAGCGTTGGCCGCAGAGTTGGCTCGCGGCGTCGAGAATCATGGACGCTCTCGCTACGAGACCCCGTGGCAAAAGGTGAGAACCATTGCCCAATGCCGCGAACGGCTAGAAGAGAGCCGCCGTATGAGGTTGGCGAGCCTTGACATGTGGCCAGCAATACCCCATCTAGACAACCGCTATAAACCGTACCCTTCCGCACCGGAAATGAATGCAGTCGGGCGTTTTATTGCTGGATTGTTTCATGACGACGCGCATTTGGGGCAAATTGCCGATATTGTGGGTCAGGCGAAAGCGGCACGTATGTAAGTATATTTTTTGTCGGGACGAATGTATCCATTATCGCACAGAGTTCCCGACTAGGACACCCACCACGAATCACTGAAGCATTTCATATGCACACTCTGACCACCAAACTCTCATGACCAACACAGATCCAGAACTCCGACAACAACTGACCAATATGCTAACCGTGATGCAGGCTCACATGCATTTCGAAGAAGCCATAGCCAACTTCCCCATTGACCAGATCAACACCCGCATCCCCAATGCCGAGTACACCTTCTGGCATTTGATCGAGCATATCCGCATCTGTCAAATCGACATTCTCCGCTATATCCACGGCGTTGACTATGTTGAACTGAAGTTCCCTGATGATCTCTGGCCTGCCCGCGATGCGGTGACCGACGAAGCTGGCTGGCAGCAGGCCGTCGATCAATTCCTGGTTGATAGACAAGCGCTAGTAGATATTATCAATGATCCCGCCAATGATCTTCATGCTCAGCTCCCTCATGCAGCCGAAGGTCATACCATCCTGCGCGAGGTTCTGATTGTGGGCAGCCATAACGCCTATCACATTGGGGAACTGGGCGCATTGCGGCAAGCGATGAAGTTGTGGTAACTCGCCATTTGACGTCTTTTCTTCGACCTATTACAATGAATTTGTAGTACCTCTCATTTTCTCACCATCGCTTTTGATATTGCGGTCGATTTGAAAACCGCACTTTTCCACGGCTGCACCAGAAAGGCCAGACAATGGTTTTCACACAGAGTTGATATAAGTTATTGGCTATCCATTTGTGGCGATTCTACAGCAGATATTTAGCTTCAGGTTTAGCGGACGGACAATAGAGCATGTACGAAGGCTTCGACATTATCGACTTCCACGCCCATTTCCCTACAGACCAACCCTGGTTCACAGATATGGGCGACACCATGAAAAATTACGTCGACAAGATCAGCCCCGAACGACTGCAGTTGATTCGTGAAAAAGGTCAGCCTTATGGCGAACATTGGCGGCGCATGTGGGGCTTTCCCAACCGTGAGCCTGCCGAAGACCATCCTGGCGATGAAGCCCAGGCCGAACGGTGGGCGCAAGAGCTTGACAGGTATGGCATTCGTGCTATTGGCTTTGTGACCGGAGGTGGCAACGAGCATTTGGCCCAAATTTGTTCCTGGCATCCAGAACGCTTTGTGGGATTCGTTCATCACAGTCCTTTCGTGCCGAATGCGGTGGAACGACTAGAGCATGGCGTCAAAGAGTTGGGGCTGCGGGGCTATAAACTCTTGGCCCCCATGATCGAAGAACCCATTGAGCATCCTGACGCCTTTCCTGTTTGGGAAAAATGTGCAGAATTAAACATCCCCGTGCTGATCCACTTCGGGATTCAAGGGAGTTCAGGGGGCATTGCCTGGCACGAAAACATCAATCCACTCAAATTACACAATGTAGCCAAATATTTTCCCGAGGTTGACTTTGTGATTCCTCACTTTGGCTGTGCTTGGGAGCGAGAGACGTTGCAGCTCTGCTGGTCTTGCCCTAATGTGAGCGTGGACACCTCTGGCAGCAATCAGTGGATCCGCTGGGTGCCAGGTGACAATATGTCTACCAAGTACCTTTTCCGCAAGTATTACGAAACCATTGGGCCAGGCCGCATCATCTTTGGTTCGGATTCAAGCTGGTTTCCACGGGGCTTTGCCTTCCGCTATCTACAAGATCAAGTGCGGGATTGCCTGGATTTGAACTTTCCAGACGACCATATCCAGCAGATCTTCGCTGGGAACGCAGCAAGATTGTTGAAGATTGAGATGTAGACGGGTTTGCAGGTAACAGGTTGGCAAATAATACTACTTACTTAAGATATAGACTTACAGACTTACGGACTAACTAAATACACAAGGAGACATCTATGCGTACGAAATTCGGATTGTTAAGCCTGTTGTTGGTACTTGGGCTGCTCATAGGCGCCTGTGCGCCAGTTGCGGTTGACGGTGGTGATGGTGCGGCAACGGGAGGTGAGACCATGGCTGATGAGGTCATTGAGATTGAGTACTGGCAGTACAATTTCGGTGCTCGTGTTGATGCCATGAATCAGCTAATTGATATGTTCCACGAAGAGAATCCAGGCATTCGGGTGGTCCACAACTCTGAGATTCCCTATGCTGACTTCCGCGACAAGATTGCGGTCAGCGTTCCGGCTGGCGTTGGTCCCGATGTAGCGACCCTCTTTTATGGTTGGCAGCTAGACTGGATTGCCGCAGAATACTTGGTCCCACTACCCGAGGGTGACTTCCCACCAGCCACGTTGGACGAATTTAGTCCTATGGTACAAGCCAGCGTCGTTGATGGCCAACTCTATACGTTGCCGACAGCGGTTCGCTCGCTGGCTCTTTTCTATAACAAAGATCTTATGGAAGCAGCCGGACTTGACCCTGAAAGCCCACCAACCACACTGGCTGAGTTAGAGGAGCAGGCTGTTCAATGTACTGTTCGCGATGGGGAAAATTACGAAGTATATGGCTTTATTCCTAATCCTGGCGGCCAGTCCCACCACTGGTTCCGTCAGGTTCTCCTGCCTCAGTTTGGTCAGCAGCCCCTGAGTGACGACCGCCAAACGATCCAATGGAATGCCAGCGATGCAGGCTATGCCGCTTGGAATCAGTTCCTCAAATTCCAGCTTGAATTGGAGACAGGCGTGGCGGGTGTCTACGAAAATGATTCGGATGGCTTCTTGGCTGGGGAAGTTTGCTTCCACATTGATGGTTCTTTCCGTTTGGGGACCATTGCCAAGAATTCGCCTGACCTCAACTTTGGCGTGACGGAACTACCGGAACACAATGGCGTTAAGGCAACCTTTGGCTCTTACTGGACCCACGGCATTACCCAGAAAGGAGCCTCTGATCCAGACCGACTGGCAGCAGCAACCAAGTTCCTCCAGTTCATCACCACACCAGAAGCCGGTGCCCTTTGGGTGAGCATCGTCGGTGAATTGCCTGCTCAACTCGAAGCAGCTAGCGATGCCGAACTCCTGGCTGACGAAAATCTCGGTGCCTTCGCTGCCGGTCTTGACTACGCTCAGGCAACCTTCTTCATCAACGAATCGGACGACCGCCAGGCCATCATCGACGCTTTCGATGCCGTCGTCCTCACTGAAGCTGACCCAGCGGCTGAGTTGGACTTTGCAGTGGAAACAGTCCAAGCCATGTACGACGAGCATTGGGAAAGCAAATAGGGTAAATCAGTAGATCAGTAATCGGTAGGTCGGTCACCGACTTACCGATTACCGATTACCGATTACCGATTACCGATTACCGATTACCGATTACCGACTTACCGAACACATGAAACTCTCCCTACGCCAACGCCAAGTTCTTTGGGCCTATGCTTTTCTCAGCGTAAGCCTGATCTTCTATGTGGTTATCCGCTGGTATCCGACGTTGTTGGCCTTTAACATCTCTTTTCGGGATTGGAATATCTTTAAGGCGTCTGGTGAGTGGGTGGGATTAACCAACTATCAAGCCATTTGGGCAGATCTCTTTGAGGAGCGCAGCGCGGTCCGGGCAGCATTTGCCAATACGCTGCGCTACGTCCTCTTTGGTGTGCCCTTGCAGATGGTTATTGGTTTAGGCGTGGCCATGATGCTCAATCGCATCCGTCGCTTTGCGGCCTTCTTTCGGGCCGCATTTTTTATTCCTTACGTCACGTCCGCAGTGGCTGTGGCCTTTGTGTGGCTCTGGCTCTACGATTGGCCAGAGGGGTTGCTCAACGAGGTGATCGGCTTTGTTGGTATTGAAGCCATGCGCTTTACGGGGCACCCCAATCAAGCATTGGCTTCGATTACGGCAGTGGCAGTTTGGCAATCCCTAGGTTTTACAGTCATCATCTTTCTAGCTGGATTACAGCAGATACCTGATATGTATTACGAAGCCGCTAGCATTGATGGAGCCAGCGGTTGGCGCTTGTTTCGCCATATCACCCTACCGCTGCTCAACCCAGTCATCGTCTACCTGACCGTACTCCAGACGGTCTCGTTTTTGCGGCTCTTTGCCCTGGTCCAAAATATGAGTCCACAGGGGACGGGGGGGCCGTTAAATAGTACAACCACGGTTGTGTTAGAAGTTTACAAAGAGGGATTCTCTCGGCTCAACATGGGGTACGCATCCGCGCTGACGGTGGTGCTCTTCTTTATTATTCTGATGATTACAATTTTGCAGTTGCGATTCCTACAACGGAGAGTAGAATATTAGACTTTTGTGCTAATGCAGGTGTTTAGGAACGAGAATTAAATAATTTGGTCATTTTACGGTGTGACACCCGAATGAAACGCACAAGTTATTTAAGGCCCATTCGTTCGCTAATCTAATTTGCTATGACTCGACTATCTCAAGCGGAATTAGAGCTCATCCCAGAAATCTTGTCGTTTTTTAATTTAGGTAAGCCAAAGCAGGTAACACCCATTAAGCTTGGCATTGCGAACCATAACTATTTTGTCAATGCAGGACAAAGTGAATTCGTAGTGAAGTTCTTGATCAATCAAAGCCTGGAAGCCATGGAAAATGATGTGGCAATCCAGCAATATCTCTCAAATGCTGGCATTGACACTCCTAGGTATCTTAGCAACGACTTAGGCGTGAAGTTGTTCATTCAAGACCATCACCGCGCTGTTGTCTCAACGAAAATCGCGGGTGTTGTCCCAGATACTATTGATACCAAACTCGCAGAAGAATTTGGTCGTAAGTTAGCACAATTTCACGTTTCAGTGAAACTACTTCCATATGAAAATAGCGCTGGCTTGATGAATCCTGTTGTCTCTGGCATCGAATCTACCATATTCTCTCAGCCATTGCCTAAAGGCGTCATCCACGGAGATTTTCATGCTGGTAATGCCCTTGTAGACAGCACGAAGCAGGCGACGATTGTTGCCATGCTAGATTTTGAAGAAGCAGGGGAGAATATCTATATTGTTGACCTTGCATTGACCGTGATGGGAGTTTGTTCAAAGGAAGATAACGTAATGGATCTCGGGCTGATAGATGGGTCTATTCGAGGTTATGAATCGATTAGGCCATTATCTGCCCACGAAAAGGCACATTTTTCAGCTGCTACACAATATGCGGCAAACACTTGGATTCAATGGTTTCAAGCAAATGGCTTTTACAAGTATGCAAGAAATCACAGGAAGCGACTAAATACGTTTATGGCGTTTGAAAAACATATCAGCTTTGCTGAAGCATGATAGGGTGTTGTCTCTCTTAGGAATGAATCCTTGTCTGTGTTACGGTAGCTAGTTTGTGTGACTATGAACCACGGTGATTCTTTAGGCGCGAGATTGATACGAACAACAGTCGTTGGCAGTTGGCCACCAGATGATCAGTTTGAGGGCGGGCTAAGTGCGTATTTTGCGGATAAGCTGAAACCTGCAGAAGTAGAGCAGCTACTTTCTGAAGTTGCCTCTGTTGCCATCGCCCAACAAAAAGGTTGCGGTTTAGACGAGTATACCGGAGGTGAGACGTCCGCAGATACATTTATCTTGCACTTCCCAAAGTACCTATCTGGTATTGAATTGACTGAAAATAAAGAAGCATGGGGAGGACGAGGAGAGTATCGTATTGTTGGAGAACTAGGTGCGCCAAGTGGATTAGGAATCACATCGGCATTTCTTCGAGAAAAAGCGATTGATCCAGCACTTAGCAAAGTAACCATTCCTGGACCGTCAGAGATATTAATGATGATTGGTCCAGCCGAGAAGAGGAATGCAGCTTGGCCCAAAGCCATCAAGCTTTTACAGAATGAGATTGCAGAATGTATAAGCGCTGGTGCAGAGGATATTCAGCTAGATTTACCTCATGTTGCAATGGGATTAGTCGATGGTTGGTGGAATGGAAACCCTGTTGCTACAATACGCGAAATTTTTAGCTATGTTGAAGGTGCAAAGCGCAGCGTACATTTCTGCTTCGGTGACTTTGAAGCAAAGACATGGACGGAAAATAAGTGCTTCAGCCCTCTATTGCCAACGATCCAAGATTTAGCAGGTATTGTTGATCGAATGGTTTTGGAGTTCTCATTGCCAGAGCAGTGGGCAGAACGAGAATTGCTTGCAGAAATACCCGGCACCATGGAAGTAGCCGTCGGCATCGTCGATGTAAAGTCCCCAGCCACTGAAACAATAGATGAAATCAATACAAAAGTTCATGAACTTTTGCAATATATTCCAGCCCATCGATTGCTCATCTGCCCGTCGTGCGGTTTAGGACGAAGAAATGTTGAACTAGCCAGTGGCAAAGTAACTGCAATGGTTAAGGCCGTGCAGAGAGCGAATCAATCGTTAAGCTAAGCTGACTAGAATAAGAATGAAGAGGAGAATATGTCTAATAGTCCTCAATTTATAGATGCTTTTCCATTTCAGAAAGATGTCCTCGCTCTGCCTGTCGTTGATCTCGATGCAACTGTCCAGTGGTATTCCCGTGCATTTGGCATGGTGAAAGTGGAGCGGAGGGATGCTCCAAATCCAACCGTTATTCTGGAACGAGATGGCACCAAAATCGGATTCTCTATCAACGGCGGAGATGCCACGCAAGACGGTGCAGCTATACTCGTCTCCAACATTCACACCCTTAAAGAGGAACTTGAAGCAAACGGCGTTGAGATTGGGAATTGGCGGGTGGACGAACGGGATGGCAAAGAGTATCAAGTCTTCTTTGTGGTTGCGCCTGACCGTCTCTGCTACTATTTTCATCAACCGATTTGAAACGAGATACGCGAATGACCCACTGGGCCGATTACGCATCCCAAATCACTGATACATTTGATGCCAAGCGCTGTGCTTTGCTCATTGTTGATGTACAACATTCCTTCTGCTCGCCAACAGGTGTTACAGGGCGGAAACATGCCAACACCCAAATGCAGGCCCTGCCTGCCAAAATCAACCGCTTTGTTGCAAAATTTCGGGCTCTGGGTGGACTGCCAATCTACGTCAAGTCCATTCCCGACGACGTGAGTTCATCCCCAACCGATAAATGGCTAAACGCACTTAAGGGCCATACCCGACCAGCCACCCCCAACGATCCCGAACTCGATTTCTATGGTCTGGAAATCCCAGATGATGCACAAATCGTTGAAAAGAAGAGTGATGGATTTGCACACACCAATCTAAAAGCCATTCTGGACGAACATGGGATTGATACAGTGCTCGTCTGCGGCGTTCGTACCGAAATTTGTGTGAGGCGGGTGGCAGAACGTAGTGCGTCTGAAGGGTATCTGGTATTCGTTCTGCGTGATCTGTGTGCAACTAGGGACGCTAATGAGGAACATGCTGATCAGGCGTTGATGTTTCTCAATGCCTATACTGGGATAGTCATTGATACCACTAGAATGAAAGAGTTGTTGATATGAGCGGCGGTCATGCTAAGGAATGAGTCGTAAATAACTTGCGCGTTTCAATCGGGTTTCGCCCCATCAAATGACCAAGTTATTTAATTCCCGTTCCTAAAGTAATACCGCCGACACCAAGCTAATGACCGTTTGGAAAGATCACACGCCACAATAGCTGATACGTTCGATGCCCAACCGAGATCTTCCACACAATGTAACTATGGTTGAAGTAATTATTGTCGAAAAGAAATGTGATAAATGTGCCTACTATTCTCGTAGATCGGCTTAGAAGATTCAGGATCTCACTCCTTCTTGCAATCAATGGTTTTACTTGATATTCTGTATCTAGTCATGCTCATGGCATTATTTTTAGTCATTCTTTCGCTCACCATTTGGGCTATCATGTATGGCTGTCGACTGTTCATAGAACGGGTATTTACATAACGGTTGTTAGCGAACGCATAACGCAGTACAATTGAAGCGTAATTTCCCATTTTGACACAACCCTAGTATACCACCTCATTACCTAAGACAAAGAAGGTATTCGCAGATGACAGTCGAAAGCACCACTGAACAGAGGGTACAAATTGTCGATCAATTGGTAGGGAGTTCGACACGTCGAACATCGTCATTCTCCGGTTGGGATGCAACATCATATCTGCTTCTGTCACTCGGTGCCATCTTTATGATTGTTCCGTTTTTGTGGATGTTATTGACTAGTGTGAAACCACCACCAGAATTGGTCAAATTTACCTTCCTGCCAGAGAATCCAACGCTAGCTAACTATACCGCTGTCCTTCAGACAACGTCCTTTGGACGCTGGTACCTTAATAGCCTTATTATTGCCTGCTTCACAACCCTCGGCGTGGCCATCTTTGACTCACTGGTCGGCTATACGCTCAATAAGTTTACTTTTCCAGGCAAGAACATCATCTTTATTGGCATTCTAGCTACGTTGATGATCCCAACTGAGATGCTCATTATTCCCTGGTATACCATGAGTGTGCAGATGAACTGGCATGTGGGCCTAGCCCAATATTGGGGACTAGCGTTTCCCGGCATCATCACAGCCACCGGCATCTTCCTTATGCGCCAATTCTTTGATGGCGTTCCCAACGAATTGCTGGACGCAGCCCGCATCGACGGTATGAATGAGTTGGGCATCTGGTGGCGCATTGCCATGCCCTTGGTCAAGCCTGCAATTGCTGCCCTCTGTATCTTCAACTTTATCGGCAATTGGAATGCCTACCTCTGGCCTCTCATCATCGCCAGCAGCCGAGAATTCTACACACTGCCCGTGGGCCTCAACTTCTTCCAGGGTGAGTTCACGTCAAGCTGGGAATTGATCATGACCGGGGCCAGCCTCTCCACCATTCCACTGATGATTGTTTTCCTTGTCTTTCAGCGCCAGATCATTAAGGGTATTGCGTTGACTGGTCTGAAAGGCTAGCGGCGAGAATATGTTGCTAGAAAAGTCTTGTCCCGACTCTTGACCAATCTACTTTGGGAAATTCCAAGAAGAGAGGTCAGAGCTTTTCTGGCCGTTTATACCGCCTTCGTTTGTGGTATAATATGGTCATCATGATCAAATTCCCATATGGCCGCCGCGACTTCGTTGAAATCATCACCGAAGATTACCTCTATTTGGACCGCACCCATTACATCCCATTTATGGAAGATTGGGGTAAAGAGTTGCTCTTTATGCGACCGCGTCGTTTTGGCAAGAGCTTATGGCTCTCTACCCTCATGAACTATTACGATGTTGCCAAAGAGGATGACTTTGAGCGTCTTTTTGGCCATCTGGAGATTGGACAAGAACCAACCCCGTTGCACAACAAATACCTGGTTATGAGGTGGGATTTCTCGCGGGTTGCCTCTCATGGCACGATTGAGGACATTGAACGATCTCTAAACAGCCATATCAATAGTCGTATCAAACGCTTTCTTCTCTTTTACAACAAAGAGCTTAATACACCAATCGAAATTGATGAGGATAATGCACTGGTTTCTTTTGAGTCGTTGACTGCTGCGGTCGACATATCGGGCCACCAGCTCTATCTATTTATTGACGAATACGACAACTTTGCAAACGAAGTAATGATGGCTTCTCGTACTCGACTGGAAGAAGTCAACTTGTTGGGTGGGCATCGACCGGAAGAAAATCAAGAGCGGTACAGCCGACTTGTTAAAGGTGAAGGGCTATTCAAGACCTTCTTCAAAAACCTGAAGAGCGCGGGGTCGGGCGATGGACTGGACCGAATCTTTATGACTGGTGTATCGCCAGTTGTGCTCAATGATGTTACGAGTGGGGCCAATGTCTTTGAGGATATCTCATGGCACCCGAAAGTAAACGAGTTGTGTGGCTTTACCAAAGCTGAAGTCACTCTTTTGGCTCAACAGCTTGTTGATACATGTGAAATGCCTGACTTTCACATTGCCCAGATCATTCATCTGCTGGAAAATTACTACAACGGGTCTCGGTTCGTCGATGATTACTCGCTGGATGGAATTTCGGCTGCTGATATCCCCAAGGTTTACAATCCAACCCTAACTTTCTATTTCTTGAAAGATTTTCAATGGAAGTGCAGTTATCCGAAACATATGATCGATCAGAATTTGGTGCCGGATGACAGCAAATTAGCCTATATCGGTCAATTCAAAAAAGGGCAAGCGCTGATTGAAAAGGCTCTCTCCAAAGAGTCGACGATTGCCGTGGAAACAGTACGCCGCAAGTTCAATGCCAGCGATCTCTTCGACTCGACCATGCAAGAGGATTCGCTGGCCGTCTTGCTCTGTTACCTGGGGGCATTGACCAGCGCTGCTGATGGACCCGGCAATAGCGTCGTTCTGGAAATACCCAATCTCGTCATGCGGACGCTCTATGCTGAACGCATTCTGGCTCAGATGGTCAACGAGGATAATGATAAGATTGCCGCGGGTAAGCAGGCCACCGGCCAACTCTTCACCGAAGGAGCGATTGATCCACTGTGCCACTTTGTGGAAGAGAATCTGCTGTCTGTCTACGACAATCGGGACGCGCGGCACTTTAACGAACTGACGGTCAAGACCCTCTTTATGACTCTTCTTTACAACAATCAGCTCTACTTGATGGAGTCCGAGCCAGAGCTAGAGCAGCGGTATGGGGACCTGCTCATGTTGGTACGGCCTGGGATGCACAACCGGGGGCTGGTGGATTTGTTAATTGAGTTCAAATACCTCCCGCTAAATAAAGTAACCAGAGAAGTCGATGGCAAGCGTCAAAAGATGGATGGACAGGCGGTCAAAGAGGCCGACAAGAGCGAGTTGAAGAAACTCGATTCTGTGAAGGCCGAGTTGACCGACGCCAAAGAGCAGTTGGAGAGCTATCGCCAAACGTTGTTGAAGAAGTACGCTGCTAAACCTAATCAGGGCAGCCTGCATCTACACACTTTCGCCGTAGTCAGCGTCGGTATGAAGCGGATCTTGTGGGAAGAAATCATATAGATGTAGATGAACCCATTTGGTTTCTACTTGACAGATAGTTATACCTTAGTTATACTGCGATTATGAAGACAGCTATATCGCTACCTGATGAACTGTTCGTTACCGCAAACAATTTTGCTCGTATGCTTGGTATCAGCCGTAGTGAGTTGTATGCTGCAGCGTTGCGCGAGTATATTGAGAATCATCGCAAGGCAAACCTTGTGGAACGTATCAATGCCGCATGCCGTCAAATAGAGACTAGTCTTCCAGAGGATATCGCTGCCGTAACACGTCGGAAATTGCTAGAGGCTGAGTGGTAGCATTACAGCGTGGTCAAATTTGGTGGGCCGATTTAGGTGAGCCTCTTGATTCACAGCCTGGGTATCGCCGTCCAGTTTTGGTTGTGCAAGAAGATCATTTCAATCAAAGCCGGTTATCTACAGTTATCATCCTCTCTCTCACCTCAAATCTTCGCTATCAGGAGCTACCAGGGAATATCTTCCTCTCAAGGCATGACTCTGGTCTTTCAAAAGATTCGGTCATCAATATCACACAAATCTCCTCGATTGATAAAGCTTGGCTTGATGAATATGTCAGTGAGATTTCTTGGACCGTTATGAGCCAAGTTGATGACAGTCTACGGCTCGTACTTGGACTCTAGCACGTGGAAATGACTACCAAGCAGTCGAATCCATCTCGGTTCGCAAGTCCGACGGTGTCTATACCTGGGAATTCATCAAGTTCGAAACCATACTTACATCTCGTGAAGACCGATCTCACCATGGGAGGAGTTTGTGGCTCTCTGGGAGAACCAACATAAAGGAGACCGACTAATGAAGCTATCCTGTCACTGTGGCAATGTCAAAATTACCGTTAACCAGGCCCCGGAAACCCTATTGAGCTGCAACTGCTCCATCTGCCATCGCTATGGTGCACTGTGGGGATACTACGCTCCAGAAGAAGTAACCGTCACCACCGAATCCACATCAACAGCTACCTATCGCTGGGGTGATGAAACCACCGATTTTCATCACTGTCCTAACTGCGGCTGCATGACCCACTACACCAATACGGAGAAGATCGACACGCCAAGGGTTGCAGCCAACTTCCGTATGATCGGTCACAAGGAGATCGAAACTATTCCTATCAGGCGCTTCGATGGATCCGATACGTGGCAGTTTATTGAGTAGTCCCCATCCCCAAACCTTCCTCCACATATGAGAGAAGGGAGCCTTATTTCCCCTTGCTGAAATCGAGAGACGATTGAGACAAAACTGGTATAACCAATCCAATGGAGTTCCTTAATTTAGTTACGCCAGAAGTAAGCCAATTCATCCAAAACGTAAGCGCGAACACGGCTGGCGGCTTAGCGGCCCTCTACGCAGCAGAGCTGCTCAGAGCCTCGTCGCGCGCCATTCGCACCCGCATTGGCGAAGACGACGAGCGTACCGCGGCCCTGCGTAATGCGGCCCACGCGGCCATCCTGGCCACCGTCAAGGATTGGGAAGTCCTTCCTCCAGAGTACAAAGATATCTGGGAAAAGACCCAGGGCTGGCTGCTGGAGCCGATTGTGCTGGGCGAATTTCGCAAGCTGCTGGCTCCCTCTGCCGAGACCGAACTGGACTTTGCCGAACTGCGGGCCGAATTTGACGCCGCCGGCCTGACCGTGGCCGACCTCAACAAACCTGACTCTGACGCGCTGATCCAGGATATGGTGGGGGCCTTTTACTTGGCCGCGGCCGAGGAGCCGCTGCTGCAAGAGCCGCTCAAGATTGGAACGCTGCGCGAATTGGCTGAAGAGATGAACGCGCTGACCCGTCTGCAAGCCCAAGAGGTGAAGGTTGCTCGCCGCTCGCTGGCTGAACTGGAGCGGCTCAACCTGATGGCCGACGCGGTGGTGGATGGACAGACGGACGCAGTGGATCTACTCCGGGCTATTCTGACCGAGCTACAAAATCTGCCCCAGGATCTGAGCATCCTTCAGCTTGGCTACAACGAGAGCGCGGCGGTGCTCAGCCGAGCTGAGTTGGGCGATCTGATCGAGGTTGGCAGCATCACCAATGGCCAAAATGTTGCCATTGGCCCGCACGCTACAGTCAACCAGAGCACATCCTCCGAGATGGTTGAGATCGTCCGCCAATTCAATGAGCAGATGGCCCAGATCGCGGCTCGTTTGCCCACCCGCCAAGACCAACTAACCGAAGCCGAATTCAACCAGCTAGAGCAGAACTACCGCCAGACTATCATCGACCAGTTTGAGATGCTCACCTTCCGCGGTATTACGCCCTCTGGGAATGCGCTGACCCTGAAGCTGGAAGAGGTCTACGTGGAGCTAAAGACCATTGCCGAGGTGCCAGAAGCCGCAGACACCTACAGCGCGGACGAGCGTCGCTTCATGTTGGAGATGGAGGGCGAACTGGAGCGAGAAGAGGCCATTGCCCACCTTGACTCGCTGCGGCTGGAGCGCTGGCGGGATGAGGCGCGCCAGCAACGCCAGGAGCAGATCAAGCGGCTGGAACGGCGCTCCATCTCGGAAGCCATCAGCGACCCCACCCAGCGGGGATTGGTGATTTTGGGCGACCCAGGCTCGGGCAAGAGTACGCTGCTCCACTATCTGGCCCTGACCAACGCCCGCAACCCAGTGGGCGACACGTTGCCCATCTTTGTGCCCCTGGCCGCCTATGATGACTACCGTCGCCGCAACGATGACGGTATTGCCTTGGCCGACTTCTTGGCCATCTACTACGAGCAGTGGCGCAGCCTGCCCGGCCTTGGCCCCCTCTTTACCCAGGCCCTGAACCGCGGACGCGCCTTGCTGCTGCTGGACGGGTTGGACGAGGTGCTAGAGACGCCCATGCGCCAGCACGTGGCCGAACAGGCGGGTAGCTTTATTCAGAATTGGCAGGGTCGGGGCAACCGCTTTGTGCTGACGAGCCGAGTCGTGGGCTATCGGGAGGCGCGGCTGCCCGGCGACCTGCCTCACGAGACCGTTCTCGACTTTGGCCGCCAGGAGATGGAGCAATTTGCCCACCAGTGGTGCCGCACCTATGAGATTTGGGCCGCCGGACGGGAAAGCCCTACCGCACTCCAGAACGCGGCCATTGAGGAAGAGAACCTGCTGGGCGACATTCGCTCCAACCCATCGGTGGAACAACTGGCGGCCAATCCGCTGCTGCTGACCATGTTGGCCATTCTGCGCCGCCAGGTGGGCAAGCTGCCCGACCGTCGAGTGGAGCTCTATGAACGCTACGTGCGCACCCTCATCGACAACCGGGAGCAGGAGCGATCCCGCGGTGCTCGCCAGAGCATGCCCGACCGCTTTGACCCCCACCGAGCCATCCGCCACCTCATGGATTTGGCCCTTTGGCTTCAGCAGCACCGCTCTTCTGGTACCGCCCGCCGCCATGATCTGGAAGATGCCCTGGCTGAAATCTGCCTGCGCTACGAAGGCCACCAAGAGCCCAAAGACGCCCCGCCCAAGGCCCAAGATGAGGCAAAGCACGATGCCGAAGCTTTTCTCCACGACATGCGGGCCATTGCCGGGCTGCTGGCCGAGCGGGGACGGGATGCCTTTGGCTTTTTGCACCTCACCTTTCAGGAATATTTTGCGGGGCGCGCCCTGGCCCGCCTGAAGCCCGATGAGCGCTGGACAATCTTGCAACCCCACCTGCATAAGCCCCGCTGGCGGGAACCGATTCTGCTCTGTGCCGGGCAGCTAGGCGTGATTGAGCAGCGCAACGAAGAAGCTACCGAATTTGTGGAACGCATCCTGGATGCGGGCAGTGAGCATGAAAAGATTCTCCATCGGGATCTCTTTCTAGCCTGTTCTTCCATGGCCGATAACGTCGGTCTGTCTCTAGATTTGCTAAAAAGACTCTTCGTCAGCGCCTCAACGCTCCACACAAGCGATATCCGTACCCTCCAAAACAAAGCGCTTTCATCGTTAACCCACTTGGCCCGCATCGGTCAGGCAGATGCCCTTAACCTCCTAATCACCGGGTTAGATAACCAAGATCTTACTCAGCCAATTTTGGAAAACGTTGAACCTCAGTTGGTTGAATCTGAGTTAGCACCGCTTCGCCGAGCGATCATAGAAAAACTCAACGACGATGATAAATATGTCAGGTATTCGGCGGTGAGGGCCCTTTCAGGACTTGTCGCCACGGATCCAGAGATCCGACAAGCTATCGTCGAGAATCTCAATAATAGCAATTCTTATGTCAGGTATTCGGCGGTGAGGGCCCTCTCTGGCCTGGTGGCGAGTGATGAGGAGATCCGACAAACGAGGGTCGTGTATTTGGGGGTGAGTGCCCCCTCCTCTGTCAAGTCTTGGGCGGTGAGGGCCCCCTCTAGCTTGGTGGCGAGTGATGAGGAGATCCGACAAGCGATCATGGAGAAACTCAACGATGATGATAAAGATGTCAGGCGGGCGGCGGTGAGGGCCCTTTCGGGACTTGTCGCCACGGACCCAGAGGTCCGACAAGCTATCGTAGAGAAGCTCAATGATGGCAATTCTTATGTCAGGTATTCGGCGGTGAGTGCCCTCTCTGACCTGGTGGCAAGTGATGAGGAGATCCGACAAACGATTATTGAAAGCCTACCTGAGCCACTGTACAGGGAGCCAATGTACAGTGAACGATTACTGGCAATAAATGCCCTCTCATTGCTAGTAGAAACTGACCTTGAAGTACGTCATGAACTCTTAAAGATGCTCAACAATTATAACGAACATAGTGGAAAGGAAGACAGAAGAAATCATTGGAATTACAGATATCCAAAGTCAGCAGGGATTGTTGATGTGCTGGCTGTCTTGGTGCCCATTGACCCAGATGTCTGTTTATCCATTGCCACTTTGCTCAACGATCAAAATGCTTATATTCGAGGAGCAGCAGTCAACGCACTATCGCAATTGGTCCCCCACAATACATACGTCACTTCCTCTATTATTTCATTGCTCGATGACAAAAGCCAGATCGTTCGGGAGGCAGCAATCAATGCACTAACCGTCTTGATACCTACTGAACCCAATGTCTGCTCATCCATTATTGCTTTACTCAATGATGAGGATTGGCGCGTTCGAAGTACCGTGAGTAAAATTTTTTCTAGTGCAATCATATCTGCCCCACATATTCGTAACAGCTTTATCAGGTTGCTTCAAGATAGCAACCGGGAAATCAGGAAAGTAGCAATCGAAATGCTATCTCCCTTATTGGCAAATGAGCCGGAAATCTGCAATGTACTCATCAATTTGCTCCATGATAGTGACTCATACGTGCAGGTGACAACAGTAGAAGCACTCGCTCCGCTGGTAGAAACAGAGCCAAATGTCCGTAAAGCTATTTCTGAGTTGCTCTTCACCGACTCCGTATATGTTAGAGATTCGGTGATTGCTGTGCTAGCGAAAGTAGCCACCATTAATTCGGATATTTACAATGTTTTTATTACACTACTTCACGACAGGTATGTTCCAGTAGACCTGCCTCCACTGATTAACGCTATGGCTGGTTTGGTTTCCACAGAAACAGCGGTACGGAACGAGGTTATGTCGCTGCTTCGCAATAAAAAGGGGGGGTTAGGATAGCGGTAGTCAATGCACTGGCTACATGTGTTACGACTGAAATGGATGTCCGTAGTGCTGTCATGGCATTGCTGAATGATGAGTATAACGGGATTAGGGTAGCAGCAATTAATGCGCTATCTGTATTAATTCCGGATGAAGTAAATGTGCGTGCTGCGATCACAGAAATGCTTAATGATGAACATTACTGGATTAGAGTAACAGCAATTAATGCGCTATCTGTATTAATTCCGGATGAAGCAAATGCATGTGCCGCGATCGCAGAAATGCTTAATGATGAACATTATGAGACTAGGGTAGCAGCAGTAAATGCACTATCAGTAGTAGTGTCAGTTGATTCAAATGTGTGTGATTTAGTTATGTCATTGCTCCTCGATAACGATAGTCAGGTTAGAGAAGCTGCTATAAATGCGTCAACTACAGTGGTTACAACCCAACTCAACATCCGCTCTGCTATTACAGAGATTCTGCGTGACGGTGGTGAATCTAATCACGTCAAAGAAGCCGCAATCAATGTCTTAACCCCGCTAGTAGCTACCGAACCAGATGTTCGTGAGACTGTAGCAGATTTTCTAACTTATTACCCAAGTTACGAAGTTAGAGAGGCTGCGTTCAACGCCTTGCATACAGCGGTTGCCACCAATCCTGATATCTCTATCGATATTGCTGATTTACTTTATGATGGCAGTTGGAGACTTAGGAAGATTGCAACAAAAGCACTAGCCCAAAGATTGCCGTCCGAAAAAGACATCCTAGAGGTTGTCATTGCTTATCTTCACGACAGCGATTGGCGAGTAAGACGCGCTGGGGTTAACACGCTAGCTGAATTGGTTGACGTTAACCCTATAATCCGTGATCTCATAGTAGAACTGCTCAATGATGAGGATTGGCATGTCAAGGAAGCTGCAGTCTATGCATTAGAACCATTAGTCGCTACTGATGCAGATATCCGTACAGCTATCTGCGATGTCGTATGCAAAAGTGAATTAGACGAATTCGACAAAGAGGCATGGGCTGCCTTTAACGTACTGGCAAAAACAATTACGACTTGTCCTGATATTTCCTCAACTTTCATCCCTCTACTCCACCATAACGACTGGTATGTTAAGGTAGCTGCAATAAGGGCATTGGCTCCAATTGTTGATAGTGATTCAAATGTCAGAATGGTTATCACTACGGTAGCCAATGATGGCGATAAACCCCGAATTCGGGAAACAGCCTTGAAGGTTCTTCTGTCTTGTAGTTCAGGCCTAGATGCCATAAATCAGGCCATAATGTGGCTTGGTGCAGATTATGTAGAGGATGAAGATGATAGGGAACCTGAACCGGATGAAAAATTACGTATTTGGCTTTCGGAGTGGCTTGTCCCCATTATAGGCGAAGACCTACAGCTAAGATCTCGTATGGTTTCACTTTTGGATTCGCCATCTAGATTTGTCCGCATTGGCGCTGTGAGAACGTTGGCTTCCTTACCTAATGGCCCACCAACAGAGGTCATACCCAAGATATTGGGAACACTTACTGATGCTAGTGGTGAAGAAAGCTGGCCTAATCGTCTTGCTTCAGCGCAGATTTTTATTAACAGCAGAGCTCAAGAGCTTAGTCAACAATCAATCAATGTTTGTATAGAAGCTCTGGATTACGCCACCCAACCCTGGTACCATCAGCCCGAATCGGGTCCCGAGGTCCGCAAGCAGGCCGCGCTCATTCTCGGCCAGATTGATCCCCTCTACCGCGATCCCGCCATCTTTGCCCGCCTCACCCGCCTCATGCAGGAAGACAAAGACGCCCAGGTGCGGGACGCGGCCTACAGTGCGCTCATGCGGTTGGCCGCCGCGCCAGAGGAGAAACGAGGTTAAGAGAGATGGGGCAAATTGAGTTCTTTTCGTTAATTTTTCGCTTCTTTAACCATCTCGAAGCGTTGCCATGAGTAAGTGCATGGTATCCCATTTTCGTTCATATAGAATTTCATATCCAACAACGTGCCAACGGACAATATTGCCAGCTTCATCTTCTACTGAATAGATCCCATCCGACGGATAGCCATCTATTGTCTGTTCCACGCGATCGAGGGCATTTACCAAATCCATGCCTTTGAATAAAGACTGTGCAATGATTAGAGTTGTTCTGAAATAACAAAACCTTGAGGTGACAGGCACTTGGCATGTCTCGTTAGCCAGAAAGCATCGCCGAAAAAGTGCCTGTCACCCAGTAAGTTCTTAATTCGGAACAACTCTACTTTTAACAAGTTAATAGACCGATATCCCCGCCTCTGCCAAGATCCGATGCGTATTCCGACTGGCCAACGGATACTGCTCTTCCGGCAAATGCTCCAGCATCATATAGCCGTCGGGATGGAATTCATGCCAGCGACGGAGCGCAGTTGCCATATCTAACTCACCCTCACCTGGGATCTCCTCATCAAAGTGGGTCACAAAGCCGTCTCGCACGCTGATGTCTTTGCAGTGGCCAATGGCGCTGATTGGCCCCATGATGTCAAAGATGTGGTTGATGCGCTCTGTGCTGTTGTAGACCTGATGCAGCGCCTGAAAGTGATTGACGTAATCCATCACAACCTGAAGACGGTCTGACCCAATGGTCTGGAGAATTTCCGCATTGACCTCAGGTGAATTCATAATCGTCAACACATGGGTCTCGATAACGACAGCTTGGCCTACGGAATCTGCCGTTTCGGCAATCTGAGTTAAAGAATCAACCAGCCGCTCTTTGCATTCTGGACGGTGGTTTTCTTTGGATGGGCTGTAAGAGCCGGTTGGGCTGAGGCTGCCGGTACGGATCAGGCAGACGTGAGCACCGACGCGTTTTGAAAGCCCAATCCCATCCCGAATTTGTGCCACGAGATCATCTCTCACAGCTGGATCTAGGTCAAAGAGGCAGCCACCAAACCCCACAATCAACTGGGCAAAATCCATTTCAGTATCACTAAAAAGTTGGCGGGTGCGCTCAACAGTTGCATCTGTGACGCTACCCATCTCGGTACCGGGTAGTCCCATCCCCACGCCGGTCAAATTCAATTCGCGTATGGTCGCCAGATGTTGGGGAGTAATCTCATCCAGTGTCTTAGGCATCATGCCAACAACTCCAAGTCTCATGTTCTTCTCCTTTCATGGATTGATGGTTCAGGAACAATATAGTCGGGAACAGACCAGTGCTCTATCCAGGTTTAATTTTCTGGTTAAGTAGGCACGCCTTGTGCCGGTCGCCGCACGAGGGCGTGCTTGCTGAACGGTTACCTAACGCCCCGAATTTTTAAGATGGATGATGCACTAGGCTAGATAGCTTATTCTACAGCGTGAAGCCATTCTCTTTAACGGCCTTTTGGAAAAGTGATTCGTCTAGATTTAGCCCAAATCCTGGGACATCAGGAATCAGCACTTCCCCTTCCTGCACTTGGTAAGCCGACCCATCCAAACCTGGCGTTGCTACCTCATCCCATTCTACAAAGGTAAAATTCTCAACTGCTGCGGCCAGATGCCCCGAGATGTAGTTCCCCACATGTCGACCATAATGGTGGGGTGCTGTACGAATGTTCCATTGATCGAGCTTTTTCCCCGTCTCGATCCAGTTGGCCAACCCGTAGCTAAAGATGTCGTACTGAACGACTTCTACGATTCCCTTCTCCGCATAGTCCAATAGGGATGGAGACGCTTGCCCCTCGCCATCAGCTACCAGCGTGGCGATTCCTTCTTTGTCCATCCATTCATGGAGATCCTGATAGAGAACCGGATCTTCGTGAAATGCCTCTTCCATCCAGAAAATGTCGCAGGCCGCTACGCCAGCCAGGACCCGTTTGGTTAGGTTGAGGTTGTAGCCATTGTTGGCGTCGATCATGATCTTTGCTTTGGGGCCAACCGCGTCTCGTACAGCCTTGATGACCAGAATGTCACGGTTGGTTCCTTCGTCAATGGGCATGTGGCGTCCGCCCCGTCCTACCTTGATCTTAAAGTTGCGATGATTATGCTCATAGCCAAAGCGGGCTTCGTCAGCAATCAGCGCTGCCGCAGCTTCATCCGATTCCAAATGAAGATCGTCAATGTAAAGAGACGTATCGTAGCAGGGAACCTTGAATAGGCCATCGACATGTTTACCATTCTGCTCAGCCACAATCTGGTAGACAGATTTGCCCTGTTGCTGACCAATCAGGTCCCAAAGCGCGAATTCAAATGCAATTGCCTGGGGAGAGAGGGATCCGCTGGGTGAAAGCAGATCGTCTACTGTTTTGCCCAGTATAGATTGAGCCTGGTCTCGATCTGTTCGACAGGGACCAAAACCAGAGCTCCCGTCATCGGTGGTGAGTCGAACCAGAGGCACATTAACCTCTAGCCCGTGAATGTCAAGCCGGGCATTGTAACCAGCCTCGCGAGGACGCTGACCGACCAATGTCCCCCATTCAATGGATGTGATGCGAGCGTTTGTCATTTGGGTTTCCTCTTTGCATTCGGGTTTGGATTCGGGAAGTGGGGATGGGTTGATTTAGAGTTCACGTCTCATTCTATAGTAGAATACACTCCTTCCCCATTTTACGCTAGGAGTCAATGCGCAAGCAATAAAACAAGAACAAAAATTGCATTCACGTACAGCCAAGAAGAACTGTTCAGTTTTTCAAATAGGAGGAACCAACCATGCCTGATCTTAAAGCAGCCGACTTCAAGGGGATCGTCCCCGCCATCATCACGCCCATGACCGCTGATGGCAAACTGAATGAAAAAGCCTATCGCCAAGTGATGGAGTTCAACATCCAAGCCGGCGTCCACGGCTTCTGGGTAGCGGGCGGTACAGGGGAAAGCATCTTGCTGACTGATGAAGAGAACATGCGCATTGCCGAGATCGTTGCTGATCAGAACCAGGGGCGCATCCACAACATTATGCATGTGGGCGCATCCACAACCGTTCGGGCCGCGCGGCTGGCTGAACATGCGGCCAAAGTAGGTGTTGAGGCCATCTGCTGCGTACCGCCCTTCTTCTATGGGCAAAGTGATGATGCGATTGTTGAACACTATCGCGTCGTGGCCGAAGCGGCAAACCTCCCCCTCTTTGTCTACAATCTGCCCCAATCTACCAACGTGGAGATTACGCCTGCTCTCATGAGCAAGATCCAAGAGGAGGTTCCCCAATTAACCGGTTTGAAGCACTCTGCTCCCTATCAAGGCTTTGTACGAGAATTTGCCAATATGGGGTTGGCCTGCTTTGTGGGCAACTGTCGCCTTATGCTCCCTGCCATGACCATCGGTGCAGTTGGCTGTGTGGACGGACCGCCTAACATGGTTCCAGAACGATGGGTCGCCATTTGGGAAGCCTATCAGGCAGGCGATTTGGCTGCAGCGCAAGTGGCTCAGGAAAATGCGTCCAAAGTGGGCGATCTGGTCAAGCCATTTCGATTCCACGCCATTGCCAAAGTGGTATTGAGCGAACGGCTGGGCATCGATTGCGGCGCGCCTCGTCCGCCTATGGAGCCACTCTCTGCAGCGGAGCGCAGTGACTTGATGGCTGCCCTGACCAAACTGGAACTGGATCCGGTTGAGGCACCAATGGTTGCCTGATGAAAAGAGAGCAAAACCAAGAGCGCCCCAACATTCTCTTTATCGTCACGGATCACCAGCGGGCCGATAGTTTGGGTATGGTTCAATGTGGTGTGGAAGTCACCCCCAATTTAAATCGATTGGCATCTCAAGGTACTGTCTTCTCCAGGGCATATAACGCTTCACCTATCTGCGTCCCCGCGCGAACCGCGCTGGCAACGGGTATCTATCCTACTGCCAACGGTGTGGTCTTTAATGACTGGAAGGGGCAGCGCGCCGGTGATCATCAACCTATCCATCAATATCTGAGTGAGGGTGGGTACGACGTGGCCCATATAGGCATCGACCACATCAAAGTAAATCCGCCCATTCGCCAGCGGGTGCCATTTGCCAAATGGATCGATAATGGTGACTATGCCCAATATCTGGCCAATCAAGGGATTGACGACACGCCGCCGGAGGGAATGGACGCTTACAAACGAAGGGTATTTGAAAAGCAGGACGGGACAAGGGTAGAGGCCAGCTATTCAAATACCCATGTAAACGAGTGGCCTTTTCCCTCTGAGCATTTCAAAGACAGCTACTTCTGCCAGGAAGCCACCGAGTTTTTACAGACTCGTTCAACAGAGTCGCCTGCTCGGCCATTTGCTCTCTTCCTCTATCTGTGGGCACCCCATCCCCCCTTGCGAGTTCCCGAGCCTTTTGCCTCACGCTTTGATCCAGGTCAGATTGAATTGCCTGCCAACGTGAATAGACCTGCTCAGAACGAACCGACCAATCGAAGAGAGGGGGTACCAGCCCAACTTGCGGCAGATGTTTCGCTTGATCAATGGCGTACAGTCTGGGCCGCCCACCTCGGCTTGGTCAATCTAGCAGATGAGTGGATTGGTCGGGTCTTGAGTACTTTGGAGTCAACTGGCTTTAATGACAATATAGTGACTGCGTTTATGTCCGATCACGGTGATCACCTGGGCCAACATGGTTTGTATCAGAAGATGGAGATGTATGAGCAGGCCATACGTGTGCCAATGGTTTTTTGTGGGCCAACTATCTTGGCCCAGACGATTGACTCACCAGTGTCTCATTTGGATGTGGTGCCGACTTTGCTCGATTTTGCTGGAATCGCCAAGCCACATACCCTAGATGGCCGTTCACTCTTCCCACCCCTTGTAGATGGTGAACATTTGCCTGCTACATCTATTTTCTGCCAGTATTCGGGCAACCCAACGGTAGGAGATATTCGTCGCGCCGTGATCACAGAGCGATACAAGTATGTCTATGACCCAGATGATATGGCGGAGTTGTATGATTTGGGAAATGATCCACTGGAGATGGAGAATTTAGCGGCAGATCCTTCACACCATGATACTGTTCAAGCGCTGCACGCTCAATGCAACGCCTGGGCTTTGGCCCACAACGATTGGATAACCTAGAAAACATGAATAATCCAGAGCAGCATAGCCTTTGGCCTGACGGGCCTCCAGATGGTCTATTACAACATACGCAAGCCGAAATATTTCCGAATCATACCGAATCCGATCAACGCCTCAACCGCATGTACGGTTGGGTGAGCAGCCCAACCTTTTCCCTCCATCAGCCACCTTCCGATAAGAACACGGGGACAGCTGTGGTCATCTTTCCCGGTGGTGGATATCGGGATGTCTGGATCGACAAAGAGGGGTATGATGCAGGACGCTGGCTAAATAGGCTAGGAATGACAGCCATTGTTGTAAAATATCGAACCGGCCCTCAGGACGAGTCGATTTTTGGCAATGAAAAACTGATGGCTATGGTGATGAAGGCAACGCTAGCTGATGCCAAGCGCGTCATGCGGATTGTGCGTCACAATGCAACCCAATGGAATATTGCCCCAAATAGAATCGGCACCATGGGCTTCTCTGCTGGTGGGCATCTAATATTGCGGCTTGCTGCACAAGCAGATAAAGGAAATCCCAATGGTGGAGATGATATTGAACAGCAAGATTGTACGCCAGACTTCACTATCGCCATTTACCCAGCCCTTCCCCAGGAATTGCCTACCGACTACGTCAAGCTGAATCCCCTGTTCATGGCCGTAGCCGGCGATGATATGTTGACGCCTGCTCACGGAACCGCCCAGGCTGCAGCCACTTTGCTCCAGGAGAATGTCGACGTGGAATTGCACGTTTTCCGCAGCGGCTCCCATGGATTTGGTATGGGGCTTCAGGGCGGCCCATCTGGGTACTGGATGAATTTATGCGAAGCCTGGCTAAGAGATCTAAAGTTGATTTAGTGAAGTTGATCTTCGTCCCATAATATTGTTAAGAATGATGGTTGTTTGAGCTTTTGTGGGGTGACCCTGAAACATGGCGATGTTGTAGCCCGTCCTTTTAGGGCGGTGACTCAGGCACACCGGATGCCTCCCGCCCTAAAAGGACGGGCTACACTCAATCCACCCCATATTTCCTCAGAGAACCAGAATGATTAGGAGATAAATATGACGATAACCAAGGGTTGTAAACAACTCGTTGCTGAAGCGGAAGAAGTTATCCGAACATATCCAATTGAAGAGGCAGTGGCTTTGGCAGGGAGCCAGGATGTTGTTTTTGTTGATATTCGCGATGTACGTGAGTTAGAGAAGACGGGTAAAGTGGCTGGCGCTGTTCACGCCCCTCGGGGGATGCTGGAGTTCTGGTTTGATCCGGAAAGTCCGTATTACCGAGAGATCTTTGGCTCCGAGGATAAGTCCTATGTACTTTATTGTGCATCTGGCTGGCGTTCCGCATTGGCGACGAAAACACTCTACGAGATGGGTATGAGCAATGTCGGCCACATTGGCGGCGGCTTTACAGCTTGGAAAGAGGCCAACGGTCCACTTGAGGAATATAAGCATAAAGCTGCCAAAGCAGATTAATCATAATTCCACCGGGCCTCAGGAGGTGCCAAACCAAAAGGAACCATGAAGGGCATGAAGGGCATGAAGAAAGAGGGACTAAATCTTCATTTCCTTCAAGAACTTCACGGTTAGATTAAGTGTCTCCCTGAATCCCCAAAGTGCTTTAATCATTCACAAAGGAGAACAACTTGACGCTTGAAAGACGCCGCATCGGCCAAACGGATATTGAAGTTACTACACTAGGATTTGGCGGTGCCCCCATTGGTGCTGCTGACCTAACGGTTGCAGAATCCACCCAAATTATGCAGCGAGCCTATGATGGAGGGATCCGCTATTTTGATACCGCCCCACTCTATGGCACAGGGGTGAGTGAAAAACGGGTGGGAACTGGTTTATCTCAATTACCCCGAGATGAAATTATCCTCTCTACCAAAGCCGGGCGGATCCTGGTTCCATCTAATGAGGACCAGACGAAACTAGAAATTGAGTACGATTACAGCTATGACGCGACTCGGCGCTCTTTGGAAGCCAGCTTAGAGAGGCTAGGGTTGGACAGAGTCGACATCCTTCTCTGCCACGATATTGATGTATGGACCCATGGTGACAAGCAGCCAGGCATCTTTGAGACTGCCGTGAATGGCATTCTGCCTGCGCTGACCGATTTACGCAAAGAGGGGGTGATCCGTGCCTTTGGCTTGGGCGTCAATGAGGCCCCCGTTTGTAGTCAAATTATGGATCTGTTTGATGTGGATTGTTTCCTTCTGGCTGGCCGATTCACCTTACTGGAACAGGAACCATTAGATGACCTGCTGCCCAAATGCTTGAAGCAGAATGTCTCCATTATCATCGGTGGTCCCTACAACTCAGGTCTACTTGCCAGGGCAGATCGGGACCAAGCGACTTATGATTACAAACCCGTCGATGACGATCGGTGGGCACGCGCTCAGGCCATCCGGGAAGTTTGTGATGACCACCAAGTCGACATTCGGGCGGCTGCCCTTCAGTATCCGTTGCGGCATGGGACCGTTGCGTCGGTTATTCCAGGTAGCGCCAACCTGCAGGAGTTAGAAGCCAATCTGGATTTGATTCAGCAGCCTATTCCAGATGGACTTTGGGCAGACCTAGAAGCAGCAGGGCTGGCTAGGACCGTTTAGGAATGCACACAAGATAACGGAGATATTTTGCTATGCTAACTGATGAACAAATTGAACGCTACCACCAAGACGGATTCGTCACCCCAGACTTTCGCCTGCCTTCTGATGTAGTTGAGGATATTCGCCAAGCCCACACTCGATTGCTAGAAAGGCATCCTGAATTCAGTGATTACTGTTCTGCCCTATTGGCCTTTGACACTTGGTTTCTCAACGTAGCGCGGATTCCAGAAGTTCTGGATATGGTGAAACAGCTTATTGGCGAGGATGTAGCGCTATGGAATTCTAGCTTTTTTGCTAAGCCAGCCAAGGTGGGAACCAAGACGCCCTGGCACCAAGATGGTGAATATTGGCCCATTGATCCATTGGCGACCTGCACAGCCTGGATTGCCATCGATCCAGCCACAAGAGAGAATGGCTGTCTCCGGGTGATTCCGGGATCTCACAAAGCCAAAACGCTAGCCAAGCACAACGTCAGTAATGCAGAAGGCATTGCACTCAACTTGGAACTGGATGCCAATGAATTTGACGAAGCAGACGCTGTCGATATTGTTCTGGAACCAGGGCAGATTTCGCTGCATGATGTCTATCTCTATCATGGATCTGAACCTAATCATTCGGAGCACTCGCGCCGAGGCATGACGTTGCGTTATATGCCCACCACATCGGTCTATCGTCATGACCAACTAACTCGTACCCAAAACGATGGGCCGCGCCACATGTCTCAGCGAACCATCTATCTAATGAGAGGGATAGATCGGTCAGGGCAGAATGATTTTCGGATGCGGTATTAAGATTCCAAATCAACCATTCGGCACCAATACATTCTTCAAGCCCTCCCTCCGCTCAAATGTATCAAACGCTTGTTGCCACTCTGCAATGGCCCATGTGTGGGTAATTAGGGGACGTGTCTGGACTTGGCCGTTGGCGAGAAGGGACAGTGCTTTGCGCCATGAGCTGGGTACGGTGGCAAAGCTGCCGCTGATTTGCACCTCTTTGTAGCAGATTTCATCCTGATCCCACTGGATGGGTTTGCCAAAGAGGCCCACTTGGGCATACCGCCCCTGGCGTCGTACCAGTTCCAAGCAGTTGCGGGCAGATGGCGCGGCCCCGGAGCATTCAAAGACGGCATCAGCGCCCAGCCCGTTGGTCATCTCGTCGATGGTTGCGCGGGCGTCTTGGGCCTGTACATTGATTATGACATCCGCCCCTAACTCTTGCCCTAACGCCAGCCGGGATTCATCCGAGTTGGTCCCCAGTAGAACAATCGTCACACCTGCGGCTTTGACGACTTGCATCATAAGCAAGCCGATGGCCCCCGGTCCGGACACAACAACAATTTCGCCTGGCTCTACCCGAGTCCGTTCCAAAGCGTGGACGCAGCAGGCCAAGGGTTCCGTCAGTGCACCAGTCATCTCGTCTATGGAGGGAGGCAAGTGATGGATATTCTGCTCTGGAACCAGAACATATTGAGCAAAGGCACCGTGTACACCAGAACCAATTGAGAGCCGCTGCAGGCAGAGGTTGACATACCCATCCCGGCAGAATTGGCACTGACCACAGACGTAAAAATAGGTTTCGCTCGTAACTCGATCGCCAGTTTGGCAACTGGCTACATTTTCACCCACCTCCACTACTGTACCCGCTACTTCATGCCCCATAATCACCGGCGGCTTGGTGGGGTATTCGTCATGATAGATGTGAATATCCGTGCCGCATAGCCCGGCAGCCTTGACTTCAATCAGCACGTAGCCGGGCATCACTTCAGGCTCGGCGACATCCAGCAGACCTACATGACCTTCTCCACGCTCTAATTTGGCAACGCCTTGCATAATCTTCCCCCTAATGAATCAAGATCAAATAAAACCCGAAACTTCGCTCCTGTCATCTCGAGTACCCGAGAGATCTTTCGTTTGGTTTTATTCAATTCTCGTTCCTAATGAATTCTAGCACCCAAAATGGTGGCTTCAATCCCCGGATCCTCTTCGACATGCCCATTTTGTGATTCGATAGATTGGGATTCTTCTGTCACCGAATCTCCAGCCTGGGAGGGTCCACTGTGAGGATCCCTATCGTTTTCAGAATTTGCACCCGCCTCGGTGGTCATTTTCTGAGCCAATACGGGATAGGAATCCACGGATCCAACCTCATCAGGTTCAGGCGAGGGGGCAATCTGTGATGTCGCACGTTCGATATGAGGAGCCAGTTCTTCCGCCTTACGGTTTAGATAGGCTGGGTCCCGCTCCTTGAATTCGGGGAGGATCTGCTCGCCAAAGATGCGCAGCGATTCGAGGATGTGCTCTTGCCGGTTGTTGCCAGCCTGCTGTACAAAGATCACCTGATCGACGCCAGCCTCTTCTAACATGGCCAAATGGGCGCGTACCTGAGCCGGATTACCGATACAACCAACTGGCTCCCGTTGGGGTGGACGGTTCTGCTGGAAATCTTCCCAAATGTCGAAGCGGCCCGGTTCATGGGTACCGGTGATGTAGTAATGGCTCAGCGCGTAGCCAAAGAATTGGAAGCCCTCTAACCCACGGTCTACCGCTAATTGGCTATCTTCATGGCACATAAAGCTAGCCACCATAGCAATGTTGGGGTTGACGGCTTGGCCAATGGGCTGACACTCATTCTTAAAGGTGGTGTAATATTCATTGACCCACTGCCTAGCCTCATCACCATCTAAAAAGGCAAAGCAGAGTGCGCCCATGCCGAGGCGGGCTGATTCTTTGATGGTCTCTCGATTGCTACAGGCTACCCACAGTGGTGGATGGGGTTTCTGCATAGGTTTGGGGACCACATTGCGCATGGGCATGGAGAAAAATTCTCCTTCGTATCCCGGATAGGGAGAGCTGCACATCATCTTGGCTGTCTCGTGGACCGTCTCCAACCACATTTCGTGGCGCTGTTGGGGGTCGATGCCAAATCCTTCTAGTTCGATCCTTGAGCTGGACTTACCCGTGCCCCACTGAACCCGACCATTGCTGACTAAATCCAGGGTTGCAATGCGTTCGGCCACTCGAGCTGGATGGTTGTATCCTGGTGGCATAAGCACAATGCCGTGGCCCAGTTTAATCCGCTGGGTTCGCTGGCTACATGCGGCCAAAAAGACCTCAGGGGCGGAGCTGTGAGAATACTCCTCTAGAAAGTGATGCTCTACTTCCCATACGTAGTCGATGCCGATCTGATCTGCCAATTCGACTTGGTCTAGGGCGTCTTGGAGAAGCTGATGTTCGTCGCCTTCATTCCATGGCCTGGGAATTTGATGTTCGTAGAAGATGCCAAATTGCATGAGTTGCCTAATTCCTAACCCGGGTATACTTAGCCTTGGGACAGATGGCCATAAGCACAGTATAGACCGGAATCACTACGCCTCTTTCCCATACATATAGGTTGCCAGAAAAATTTGTTCCCGTGCAGACGGGAAGCTTGTCCCTATGAAGATGAGACCTGTCCTCGTGAAGACGGGGATCTCCTTCCCACTCAGAATTCTCCACAGTATAGATTGAACAAAAATCGAAGTACGACTTTTCTGGCAAAGTATACGGGGTTGGCCTTATAGCTTTTCGTTCATTGATTCTATACATTGTATAATACACTCTGCTAATGACTAAATCTGAATGCTATTCTAACAAACACGCATTTGAAATGAGCTTTTTCACAAACTGCATTCAGACTACACGTAGGGAAAATTTATGCTCCTTAACCGTAAGCGAGAGTTACACTATTTGGATACACGTCATGCTAATAGGCGAGCAGAATTGGTTGTGCTCTATGGGCGTAGACGGGTAGGCAAGACAAGCTTAGTCTATCATTGGGTTCAGGGCAAGCCCCATCTATTTTTCTTTGCTACCCGAGACGATAGTGCGACGTTGCTACAGCGATTCTCACTTCAAATTGAAGAAGCTGCTGGTCGCACCCCCGATTCCACATTCTCCTACCCAAATTGGGAAAGTGCTTTGCGTGCTTTGACAGAAGCTGCTCGGCAAATTAGCGAAACAAGACAAGACAGGCTTGTTATCGTCATTGATGAGTTTCCTCGCATTGTCGCTGCCTATCCACCTATTGCATCATACTTGCAGATGGTCTGGGATATGGAGTTACAGCATACGAACATCTTTCTTATACTGACAGGCTCTCTCCTTAGCGTAATGGATCAGCAGATATTGGCCCACGATGCCCCACTCTATCTGAGGTACACTTGGCCCTATAAGTTAAAGCCTTTGACGGTTGCTGATCTGTCGGCCTTTTTTCCTGCCTATGATGCGAATGCCCTCATCGAAACCTATGGGATTCTTGGCGGCATACCCTATAACCTAATCTCTGTTGATCCAGAAAGAGATCTGCTAACCAATGTGCGAAATACTATTCTAGAACCAACAGGCTCTCTCTTTAACGAAGTACCTCTTCAGCTTCATTTGGATATGCGTGGCATGGACGTCCCTCTGTATATGCGCATCCTACGTGCCATTGCTCAAGGCGCGCATACACCGAGCGCCATTGGACAATCGGCCGGGCTTGAGGGCAAAAATATGAACCACTATTTACAAGTACTTCAGGAACTGGAGTTAGTCACTGCCCGCCAGCCTTTGGAGCGCTCACCGACCACACAAAAGAGGTGGGCGCGGTACCACCTTCAGGATCCCTTTTTACGCTTTTGGCAGCGTTATGTTGGGCCTCGGCAAGCTGAACTTGAGATTGGCCATGCACAGGAAGCCCTCTGGCACCAAATTCGACTGGATATGTCCCAGATCGTGGCACCTATTTGGGAACAGATCGCCCAGTGGCACCTGCTTGATCATGCCGACCGAGGCAACCTGCCAACTGTTTCTGAATGCGGTACCTGGTGGAATGCTAAGGCCCAAATTGACGCTGTAGGTGTTGATCGAACCAATAAAGTCGTCATCTTTGGTGAGGCCCGCTGGCGACATGAGGCATTTTCCCAAAAAGATCTCGACCGATTAATTGAACGAGGTTTTCAATGGCTCTTGGGAACGGATAGCCATTGGGACGTTCACCACGTGATCTATGCCCGAAACGTAGCTCCAGGTGTTGAGGATTTGGCAAAGCAAGAGCGTACCATCCATCTCTTTATGCCAAAGGACGTCGTTAAGACATGAGTCGTGACTACCCGGCGCGTTTCAATCAGGTGTAGCGCTATCAAATGTCGAAGTAATTTATACTCAGCTCCGTTTGAAACCCGAGTTTGGTCTCTCCTGTAGAGGCTGCGGAAAACTCCGGTTTTCAAAGCGACCGCAGTATAGTTCCCCGTTCCTAAAACGGGAAATTGAAGGTTGGCTGGTTGACATACCGTTTCATCTTCAAGCTCAGGGTTGCGCCAGCACCAGGGTCAAGCTGAACAGTAAAAGATGTGCTATTGACCTCCTGGACCTGCTCACCAACAGTAACGCTCTCAATCTGATGTTCAGCGTATCCACCGCCTTGAACCACTACCGTGCGCGGTTCAACCTGATTGATGTTGACTAGGGTTAATGTGGTCTCATCGTCCGTCATGCCTTCAACCAAGGCGGCTACATCCTCGGGAATCCCGGCCCGCCGTTGTACTGGATCAAAGTAGCGAACTCGACAGTAGAGGGGCGAACCGACCCGGCCAGTGGGCAAACCGCCGAGCATCAGTTGGGTCAGTGTCTCGGTTTTGGCAGGGTTGATATGGTTCATGTCATCAGAGAGGCGAGTATCAGGTGAACAGGTATCTGCGTGGACGGCAGCCATATCGGTACGGACTCGCTCCAAGGTCTCTTCCAGCGCCATTACAGGATACTCTGCATTCTTTCCGGCTAGATATTGAACCCAAGGATCGTGGGCTAGCCGATTTGCGTCGTCTTGGTTCATAGACCAATACCAGACCTCTTTGGCCCCTGATTCAAAGGGATGAGGCTTCCAGTCATACCAATCTTCTTCGCCAAAGTAGTCGCCATAGGCATTGGGCCACATGGTCTGGCCATCGATCTCTCGGGAATTGGCGTTGATGTAATCAAGCACGCCCCGCCACGTATCCACATAGCGCTGATTACCGGTCAAGAGCAAGCCCACACCAAATCCGTTGATGGCCCGGGTATGAGAGTAGGTCCGATGGGCCAGTTCTCCTGTCTGGGGAACTGTCACAGTGAAGCCCCAACCATAGATGCCGCCATACCAACGGCCACCACATTCACCACCGATGGTGCCATCCAACCCGATGTTGGTGGGAATAATGCCGCCGTTGGCTTCAGTGCGCTTTACCCAGGCATCTATGTATTCTATGGCCCAGTTGCGGTACTTGTCTTCGTGGTCAAGCATGTAGGCGTTGAGGGCCAACACAGTGGTACTTAAGTTCATGGGGTTGTCACCCACCACATCGTTGTAATCTTTGAAGTGGGCCACCATCTCGTCATAGGAGCGTTCGCCGTGACCAAGACGGAAACGCCCTTCGATCTCAATAGGGTCACCAGCCCAGTCTAAGCCAGTGGCTTTACGCAACAACGGTCCTCGGCTGCCATTAAAGCAGCTGCGGATAATCTTATGCTCTGGATCGTAGTTGGGTGCCTGGGGATCTTCATTCATATAAAAGCCAGCAAAGCGCCGGGAGCGAATCTGGAAGGGGCGATTATTCGGATCCGACAAGCCTTGAAGGAAGAAGGCTGAGTAGCCCTCACCATTGTGAAACCAGTCGAACATAACCGGAAATTCTTTGTAGTACATGCCGTCACGCCCCAATTCTACCTCGACAGTTTTGGCCTCTGTGTATTGTCGCAGGTGACCTTCCCACCCCTTCTTGTACATGGTGAGTACGACATCAGGCGCGCCCAATGCATGGAGCATGGTCCAGTTGAGTAGATTCTCTGCTGCGTCATCAGGGCCATCATCACCACCCCATCGAGGAACACAGAGAAGATAACCCCGCTCGTCAAAGTAGTGGTCAAAGAAGGCTTCACAAGCGGTCGTTTGGGCATCCAAAACGGTACGTTGTAGAAGTGCCCAATGGGGAGGGGGCATGGTCTCGGTAACGACAATTGGTGGGGAGTGGTGGTACATGGGTTGGATTCTCCTTCAGTGGTATGATCAATAGTCGGCAGTCAGCTTGCCCCGGTGAAGACGGGGATTGGTCGCTCAGTCCAAAGTCGGCCTTGTCGATGTCCTTCCCTTTACGATCTGCCCTGTAAATAAACAAAGATTTGAAGAGTACAAAGATAAAGAATCCGTGAAATCTTTGAAGGGAGATAACTGTTTGGAGGTGACGGTTACCGTTGGTTGTAAAGGTGGTATTTAGGAATCAAGATCAAATAAAGCCCAGAACTTTGAGTCTGTCGTCTCGAGTACCCGAGAGATCTTCCATTCGTTTATTAAACTCTCGAGCCTTATTTCATTTGGGCATCCATTAATAGGCACCTCTTCCTCGAATGATAGCTGGAAGTGACCTCAATAGAATACTGATCTCCATGGAAAAGTGCCAGTTCTCCACATAATAGATATCCAACAGCACCATCTCATCAAAGGTTAAGTCGCTGCGCCCACTGACCTGCCATAGACCCGTGATGCCTGGACTAACCGACAGCCGTTTGATGTGCCATTCCTGATATTCGGCCACTTCTTGAGGTAGATTCGGGCGCGGCCCAACTAAGCTCATCTGCCCCAAAAGGACATTGTAGAGCTGTGGCAGTTCATCCAAGCTAAAGCGGCGTATGAAACGTCCGACCCGCGTGCGGCGTGGGTCATGCCGTATCTTAAAGAGCGGACCACTGGCTTCATTCTGTTCGGACATACTGGAAACCATCTCATCAGCACCAGGAATCATGGAGCGGAACTTGTAACAACGAAATGGTTTCCCATTCTTGCCAATACGAATCTGGCTATAAAAGATGGGGCCTGCTGAATCAAGTCTTATAGCAAAGGCGATGAGGGCGAGAAGAGGCAACAGCAGAGTGCCTATCACCAAAGTCATACCTAAATCTGTGGCCCGCTTGACAAAGAGATTCCATCCTTGAATGGAGAGGCTGCGAGTGCTGATAAGCGGAATCCCGTTGAGCTCTTCCACAACCATCTGGCTTTTGGTAAACTGGAATAGATCCGGTACCACCTGAGCCGAGACCTGGGCGTTTTCGCAGATGCGCAGTAGTCGTTGGGTGGTTCGGTGACTTTGCCAAGGCAAGCAGATAATCACCCGCTGGACGTCATGAATCTTAAGGGCTTTTTCCAGATTCATTGAGCTGCCTAGAGCCTTGAAATTGCCAATATCTGTGTTCCCTGCTTTGGGATCATCGTCCAAAAAACCAACCAATAGGTAACCCAACTTGGGTAGTGCGACAATGGTCCGCATAACCATACGTCCGACCTGGCCCAGCCCAACGATTAGCACTCGCTCGACACCAATCTGATATTTGCGTAAGTGAATCAAGGTCTGAGCAATGGTGAAGCGGCTCAACCCCAAAATGATCATGTTGAGCACAACAATATAGAGAAAGATCAGGCGGCTATTGAGCTGGGGGCTAAAGATGAGACTAATCGAAATAACAATGACAACACTGGCTGTGGTGGCGGTCCCAATGGCATAGATCTCCTCAAAGAGGCTTTTGGAGCGCTTATAAGGGTAGACATTGGAGAACCAAAACGCGATAGGCAAAATACAGATCAACGTCAGAGCAACCGGTAAAAAGGTTGTAAAAGAAATTTCAAAGGCCGGATCAACAGCCCGAAACCACTGCAAATTATAGCGCACCCAGTAAGCAATAATGCAAGTAATAAAGGTGAGCACTACATCGGACAAGACGAGCAAAGAGGGCCACCATTTTGGTTCGATTTGTTCAATTGTGTGGGCAAACCGGCTCTTGGAGGGGGGTGCTGGTGTGCTACTTTTATTGACGTTCTTGTGCTGAGGCGTCACTTGTTTAACAACACTCAGGCCACCATCTATATCTATATTCCCCTTGTCTATAGGCAACATACTTGAGGAAGCGGCCCCATTTGTCTCAAACGCGACAAGGTCAGAAGCTGTGACGCTAGAAACCTCCTGTTGAACGAGATCATAGACGGTCACAGTCTGTTGGACCGTATGTTCCCAAGAAAAAAGAGAGGAGCGGGCCAACCCGCGCTGCCGCAAATCTTCACAAAGGCCGGGATTGGCCATGAGTTCACAGAGACCAGCCGTTAACCCATCCACATCATTGGCTGGGACTGTAAAGGCCGTATCTTGTACAAGTTCTACCAAACTGCCTGTGTCGCTGCATAAGACAGGCACACCACAGGCCATGGCTTCAAGCACAGGCAAACCAAAGCCCTCGAAACGACTGGGATAGACAAAAAGTTCGGCCGCGCTATACCAACCTGGTAACTCCTTTGCGGGAATATACCCTGGAAAGAGTACATCTTCTTCTAGACTTAGCTCTTTGACGGCCGCAAAGATCTCATCGAAGAACCAACCCTTGCCACCAGCAACAACGAGCTTTACATCTTCACTCTCGTGGGGGCAACTCGTCTTCCACTGGGCAAAGGACTGAACAAGCAGCTCCAAATTTTTACGCGGCTCCAAAGTCCCTAGATAGAGTATGAAGCGGGGAGGCAATCCTTTTTGTTCGCGAAATGCCTCTTGTTCGTTCAGGCTAACGGGGTGAAACTGTTCAGCAACGCCATTGTAAACGACGTGAATTTTCTGAGCAGGAATGTCGAAGAAGTGCATCAAATCATCGGCAGTCTGCTGGCTCACGGCAATAATCTGCTCGGCATTGTGGGCGCTTTGACCACAAAGATAGGTCAGATACTTTTGCTTGGTCCATGGAAATAAGTTGGGCAGCCGAAGAAAACTCAGATCATGAATGGTTACGATGCCAGGAATCTTACTCCTTAACGGTAACACATTGACCAAGCCGTGGATCATATCGGCTTGAAGATCGAGCGCGTGCTGGGGCAGACGAACCTGCTCCCAAAGAATCCGCTCCAGAGGGGTCTGAACACCCTGGCGAAAAGGTAGCATATCATCAACGTAGATTTCTATGCCAGCCGTGTGAAAATCTTGGGCGCTGGTAAATGCAGAAAATCGGTAAGCTTGAGGGCTGCTACCGCTAGATAGTTGCCCCAATTGCTTTAAAACACTTTGACTATATTGGCTAACGCCGGCGCTACGATAGCTTTTGTCCGTACTCAAAAGCTGGGCGTTGAGTAAGATATGATTCGATGAACGGCCTACGAGCGGACGTCTTTCCGTCATTGCACTGGCCTTTAGCATGGTTGTCACAAACAGCCGCTTCTTTCAATTATTGGGTAGGTAGGTATACTGCAAATGGGCCTTGATGACAGACACCCATTTCATGAAGAGAATTCTATTCTCAACAATTAAACATGTAACGGGCTGCACCACGAGAGATAAAAAATCGAACAAAGGTTAGAAGATTTCGCAGATGTTTATCTTTCTAATCTTTTCATCCTTGTTATTTTTAGGGCAGTCCATAGTTCAGCGTTCACTTACAGCAAAGTGATCTGCTGATTCTAATCCAGAGCTTAAGTCTACGACCTCATCATCGTGCGATAGACATCCACCGTATTTTGGGCGACCCGACTCATGGTAAAGTTTTCTAGGATACGACGACGTCCCGATTTGGCTAACACCTCTCTTTGGGTTGGATTATCCATAAGCTGTTGAAGACATTGAGCCAATTCGCTCCACTGCCCCTCATCATAGACCAATCCGCTCTGATGAATCACGTTCGGAATTTCACCGCAAGTGCTACCGACTACTGCAACTTGGCAAGCCATAGCCTCGATTAGAACTCGGCCAAACTGCTCTTTCCAATTTGACTGGGTACGACTTGGCAAAACCAATACGTCCAAGGTCTGATAGTACTCCGGCATAGAGCCACTGGACCGTCGGGGAGCAATCGTCACCTTTTCCGACAGGCCTTTCTCATGAATGAATGCTTGTAAGGAGGCTTTCTCGCTGCCTTCACCAACTATGCTTAGCGTCCAATTTCCCCTTAATGCGGCACAGGCGCGCAGCAAATCCATAAGTCCTTTTTCGGGTAAAAGCCCCCCGGCATACCCAATACGAAGTGGTCCGTTCTCCCATTGCCTACTGTTCATAACCGGAAAAAACAGGCTGGGATCGACACCAAATTGAGGGATCACCTCAACAGCTCTACGATACCCTTTTTGTCGTAGAACAGAACAAGCCTCTTGGTTGCCTGCTAACGCACGGGCGGCTCTTTGGTAATTATGCTTTTCAATCCATCGGAAGGGGGGTGGGTATAGGCGATTCAAATTCTGCCAAGTGAAAAAGAGCGTACGAATTCCCAAAGATTCTGCCACACCCAGAGCTTGCCAGGTCGCCAAATTGTATGGTTCTTCGTCCATATGTAGAATATCAGGTCGAATTTGGGCTAACTCACGGCGCAGTGTTGGGTAGAAATGAAGATGATATTGCCCATTAAGGCAGATGGGGACTATCTGCAATGAATATCCGACCGTATGCAGGCGCTCGGCCACTTGCTGACCGCGCCTGTCTTTCCATGATGTGGGAATAAGCACAGTCAGGTTTACGCCTAACCGAGCAATCTCCTCTGCTTTACGTTGATAGGCTCCCACGACGAGAGCCTTGCTAACCATGACGACTTTCATGCGTGAGCGAAATTATAATAGATAAGAGGAAATTCACAAAAGTTCAAGAAACCTTAATAATTTCCAACAATCCCAAGCCTACATAGCCAGGTAGAAAGTCTTGTCCTGATTCTTTTCCAAATCTACTCCGGGAAAGTCCAATAAGGGAGGCGAGCACCAAGTTCGCGAGGAAAAGCTTTTTCTGGCCATCTATATGATCAGCCTACTTATAGACATGGCACATAAAAGTTAGACAATGTGGAGGGGGCATTCTCTCACGCCATTGCGACCGCCTTAAAGAAGGCTACCTCCTCGTTTGTTCAGGCTCTATTTGCGTTGTCCATTAGAAACCCGAAAACCCAAAAGACTGACCAAGTCATCTATCCGCCACACGTTGAAGACTAATCCTGCGCTAGCGTAAGACACTCCGCCAGCCACAATAGCCAGCCCTACTGTCCACAGAGTGGGTATTCCTAATCCGCTTGCCCCACGATTGACAGTTTCAACAACCAAACACATGAGGGCAGATGCCCCTGCAACTCGAAGTAGAAAAGAGGCTGTTTGACGAGCCTGGATTCCGCCTAAACGTCGATGCAGAATGACCAGTAAAATCAGTACCTCTATGGTAATGGCCAGGGAATTGGCCAAGGCTAAGCCGCCATGGGCCAAAAAGGTCATCAACACTAGGCCGAGGATAACCTGTAATACCCCTGCGCCCATGGCAACCAGCAGTGGGGTGATTGTATCTTTTTGGGCAAAAAAGAGACGGGCAACAACCTCCAGACAAACGTGTCCAACCAACCCTAGAGCGAAGAATTGTAGCGCTTGATAGACGGCCAGTCCGGCGGCACTATCAAATTGACCACGCTGATAGACGAGCTGCACAATCGGCAGCCCCAACAGAATCAGGCCACAGGCCGCTGGAACAGTCAGGGCAAGCAACAGTCGCAATGCATTCCCCAAAGTGTTACGAAGCGCCTCTTGATCCCTTTGAGCGGCCAATTCAGCCAAAGTAGGGAAGATCACTAGCCCAAAAGCGGTTCCAATCACCGTCTCTGGCAACTGCATGAATTCCCATCCCCACTCTAGTGCCGCCACACTTCCTTCGCCTAAACGAGACGCTAGGTTGGTGCTTGCTACCAACCCTAAGTGAAAGACGGCCAAATCCAGCACGCGCGGTCCCATCAGCACCAAAACCCGGCGTAATGCCGTTGAATTGACTCCTAACGTAGGCCACCAGCGAAAACCATATCGAAACAACATGGGTACTTTGACGGTCAGATGCAAGAAGGAACCAAGGACGGCTCCCCATGCCAACCCTGCTGTACCCATTGCGGGGGTCAACCAGATGGCTCCGATAATGACGCCAACTGGATAGAGAATCGGTGCCAGTGCGGGCAGGAGAAAGTGCTTGAAGCCATGAAGAACGCTACTTTGGACGGCGCTGATGCCAAAGAAGAGGGTAGAGAGCAGAACAATGCGCATCAACGACGCTGTCTCAGCCTGTTGAGGGGCAGTAAAGCCGGGGGCGATCAGGGTGCCCACCAACCAGGGAGCAGTGAGCATAGCCAGCAGTGACAGCACGCTCACGGAAATGACTACCCAGTTGGTGACCGCACTGGCAAGGTACCAGCCACCATTGAGATCCTCTTCAGCCAAATATTCGGCAAATATGGGGATAAAGGCCGTTGCCAGTGCGCCACCGGCAACGATGGTAAAGAAGAGATCCGGTAGCTTAAAAGCTGCATAAAAAGCATCTAACTCGGCATCCAGACCGAAGGTTTGGGCAATGATGACATTGCGTACCAATCCAAGACCCGCAGCAAGCAAAAAGGCTGCGGCGACCATGGCGGCATTGAAGAGAATGTGTCGCTGTTGGGACATATGATTTATTGAGAGGCTCTGTATGATGAATTCTTAATGGTGGGTTGGCTGCACCAGTACCTTCATTCACGATTTGCAATTCTGCCAGAACCTATTGGCTTTAGCTTACCTTCCGGCCAGAGCGTCCATGGCATCTTGGTAGTTAGGATTCAACTTGATGGCTTCTTGCCATGCCTCCTCAGCGCTTTGGGGATTGCCCGTAGCGGCAAGTGCTTTGCCCTTCCAATAATGGATCTCTTCGATACTATCTGTTGTAGCCAAGGTTGCATAGGCCAAAGCTAGCACTTCGTCGTATCGTTTTACTTGGTAATACGCTTTAAATGGACCAAATTGATACCAAAGCATACGCCAAGGTAAACCCAACCGGCGAGCCTGATCATATGCTTGGGTAGCTTGTCCATACTCTCCAACTTCGGTTAGGCTGCTCCCCAGGTTGAACCAGGCGTATGGGTCATTGGAGTTTTGCGTTATGGCAACTTGGTTCGCGCGTAGAGCCTCTTGCCACATCTTCTTAGTTTCCCACTCTTCGCCCAAAATGTCTTCGACCATGGTAAGTTTGTCAGGGGGAACGATAAGCAGATAGGTGCGATTGAAGACATGCCAAAGTGCGTCTGTTTCAGCATAATCAAGGCGTACCCCTTGGTAGGGTCCATCTGGGGCAATCAAATCATGACTGACGTACGAATCATAGGCAATCCAATTTTGCTCGATGTCGTTATATCCGGTTAAGAGCCGATAGTGACCCATTCCATCATTCGGTTCCTCTTCAAGCCAAGTCTCTATCAATACGGGGATTTGGTTGGTTAATAGCGTCTTAATGAGTTGGCTGGAGCCATTGATTCGCATATGCGCTTCGTAGCCTTGAGAGCGAGCAAAAGCAACCATTTCAGCTGGATTTACATTCTTGTCATCTTCATATTGACGCAGAACAGCAGCCACGTCAGCCTGATCAAGTGTACTGCCAAAAAAGCTTAGGTTTATAGAAAGTGTAGCCGGGCCACAATTGTTCCAGGTCTGCCATTGATGGATTAACCCCGTGAGTTCAATGGCTGGCTTAGCAGGAAGATAAGCTTGGGTTGGTGAAGGTGTTGGCAAAGGTACCAGCGTGGACGTAGGTGATGGTATCGGTGTAGATGGGTGTGATGATATCGCTGTCGGGATCCGTATAGGTGTAGACGTAGCAAAAATCGCCGAAGTGGTCGATTGAAGCTCCGCAACCGTCGGTGGCGTAGGCGATTCGACGACGGGATTCGTAGCAATCGATTCAGAGATGTTTGCAGTTAAGCTAATCTGCGGATTGGAGGTAGGAGTATCTATCTGAGCGGTATCTATCGGAAGGGTGGCTGCTGGTTGGGCAGCCAGAATCCCCAGACTGTCTTTTGCTAGTGCATCGTTAGCGCCACCATGAGCCGATAAATTGTCATTGATCGGCAAGTCAGAAATAGGCAGAGGGGTTGGAAGAAACTGAGGACGAGGCTGACGAGCCGTGATTTCTCGCTCGATCCGATCGAACACCCTTTTTGGCAAGGTTGAACCCGAAGCCAAGAGCATACCAACAATCACAGCTGTGATGCCTACCAGCGCGGCCAGAGACAAAGAGAGATTACGGAGGTTTTTTCGTAGATTCATCAACCTACCACACAGAACGACTACATCTCACGTCAATATGGACGTTCACATTACAGATGGCCAAGTAAAGCTCGTTCCCGTTCTCACAGGATTGTCTTACCCTTTGAGAACATATCAGGCTCGCAAGATAAAAACCGGAACAACATTTTTCTGGCGGACTATAACCTGCATAGTGTACACGTCTTATGATTAATCGGCCAGAAATCGTGGAACTTAACGAACGCACGAATGCACACAAAAACACAAATTGTGCACTTTTGTGTTTTTGTGTGTTGACAGGGCCTATGGTTCATGGTACGATAGACTCGTCTTCATGGGATTGGTAATGACACTTATATAGTGTAGAATAAGGTTGCAGTATACTATATGTAGAATGGGAGTCATTGCTTACGTAGGTGAAGAGTGCAGGTTTAAATAGAGAAGCGAACTAGTGGAAGTGTTTAGATGAGCGATATTCTACTGCTTAATGCAAGCTATGAACCATTGACGACTGTTTCTATCCGACGAGCGGTTGCACTAATGTTGCGCGGGCGGGTCGAGGCGGTAACAGAAGAGACCTTCAAGATTCAGGGTGTTGTAGAGAATTTCCAGATTCCGACGGTAATTCGATTGCGTCAATATATCAATGTACCAAGGCGAGGGGCTGGTTGGAGTCGACGAGGTGTCTTGGGTCGCGATGGCTACTGCTGTATCTACTGTGGCATTCATCCTGGAGAGGCTGGCAACGGGCGTGTGATGCGCAAACAGGATTTCACCATCGACCATTTGCTTCCACGTAGCCGAGGTGGAAAGAACACCTGGGGCAATACAGCTTGTGCCTGCTTTGCTTGTAACCAAAGAAAGGGTGGGCGAACACCCCATGAAGCTGGCATGGCGCTGAAATGGGAACCCAAAATGCCAAGAGCTACTTATATCGTGGCATCAGGAAATGTGCCGTCGGAATGGAAAGTCTATCTGAATATACGCTAAAATTCAGTAGTTTTCATCGACAAGGATACATCGCGGAGCCTGAAAAAGCGCTGATAATCCATCTGAATCCTTGACTATTACAGGGCAGACATTCATTCATCGAGACGCACTACGGAAGGATGAAAATCGAACAAAGATTAGAAGATTGTGCAGATTTTCCATCTTTCTAATCTTTCAACCCCTGTCTATTTATAGTCCGCGAGGCTAAGTTACCTTGTGTTTGTTTCGCGGGCGGTCCATCGTCGCCATCTGACTGACTTTGAAACGAATACCCGATGCCGGGTACCGTATGGATATATTCAGGTGCTCGGCGATTGACTTCGATTTTGGATCGCAAGCGGTTCACCAATCCCCTCACCAGATCCCGGTGGCCCTCTCCAGTATATCCCCAAACATGTTCAACAATTGTATCTGTAGAGAGGACTTGATTACGATGAACCATCAAAGTATGGAGCAAGCGAAACTCAAGCTGGCTCAAACGATGTTTTGTCCCATCTCCTACTTGAACGACATGACGGCTGGGATCGAGGCGAACCTTTTCCTCTTTTACCACGGGTAGGCTATCACTCAATACTGTCTCCGCTCGCCTCATAAAAACTTTGACATAGCCCAAAAAGAGCCGGGTACTATATGGGCGCTCTAATACCATATCCGCTCCCGAATCGAGCAGATTGAAATGCCTATCCTCACCTACAGGGTTTAGTAGTAGGATGAGTGGTGCAACAGAGTGGCGCCGAATTGTATAGACGGCTTGCTCTGGCTCACTTAGCCGTTGTGCCATAAGTATTAGGCTGGCAGGGCGGTTTCCCCAATCTTCAAAGGCATGTTCTAAATCCGTTTCATGCCTAACTGCCAATCCCAAAGCCTGTAATGCTTCCGTTAGAAGACGTTTCTCTAACTTCTCATCCCAAAGCAAGAGTGTTTGCACGGCAATTACCGAAGCTCCTCAATCTTATATACTTCGCCGTTCACTGACTACTGCTCACTGACTACTTAATGACATTGGTCTATATACTAGTGAAGCTGCGCCTCAAACCGACAGTACTCATTCACCTCCCCCGTAGGCTGAGCTTGTCGAAGCCGGGTTTCCCCTTCGACAAGCTCAGGGGACGTGAACGGTTACACCGACAGGTGTTCCTATGCCTTCTTGGCAGCCCTAGCCTGGCGCTGACGAAGTTCATGATTCAATTCTCTCTTGCGTATTCGAAATGACTCGGGCGTGACTTCTAGTAGTTCATCGTCTGCTAAGTATTCGATAGCATCGTCGAGAGAAAAGACTCGGGCAGGAGGCAGAGATTCGATTATCGATTTGGGAACTGCTCGATGCCCGGTTAGGTTTTTGGTACGACAGACGTTCATGACTAGATCTTCATTACGGATATGTTGCCCTACCACTTGACCACTGTAGACTCGATCACCCGGGCTGACAAAGAAAGTTCCTCTCTGCCGCAAATGCTCCAATGCATAGCCACTAACGGCCCCACTTTCCAGAGCAATCAGTGAACCGAGGCGCGAGACACCAATTTCACCACTGAGCGGTTCATAGCCATGAGAGAGCGTGTGAAAAATACCAGTTCCCCGAGTCGCCGTCAGGAAGGGTTGCCGGAACCCCAACATACCGCGTGTTGGGACAAGATGTTCAGAATGAATTGCACCGTCATTGCCATACTGCATGTCGCTTAAGCGGCCCCTGCGGCGTCCCAACATCTCACTTACTGCGCCAAAATGCTCTTCCACAACCTCAATAAAGACATGTTCAATCGGTTCCAGGGTTTTCGTTCCCTCTTTTTTATAGATAACCTCTGGCTTGCTAACGGAGAACTCGTACCCTTCTCGCCGCATGGTCTCAATGAAGATAGCCAAATGTAGCTCCCCACGGCCAGATACGGTAAATTCACTGGCTTTATCCGTCTCTTCAACACGCAAAGCAACGTTGCTCTCTAATTCTCGGAAGAGGCGTTCTCGGATCTGACGGCTGGTTACATATTTCCCCTCTTGGCCAGCTAAGGGACTGTCATTCACCCCAAAGGTCATTCTCACGGTAGGCTCTTCGACTTTGATTGGAGGAAGTGGTTGTGGGTCCTGCGGATCAGAAAGAGTATCACCAATTCCAACTTCAGGAATGCCCGACACTGCTACGATATTGCCAGCCTGTACCTCGGCTCGCTCTTCACGCTTTAAATTTGTAAAGCCAAAAACTTGAGCGATCTTTGCTGACTGCATGGTCCCATCAGCATCAATATGCATAATGGTTTGCCCGCTGCGCAGGACGCCACTGCGCAACCGTCCCACTGCGATTTTGCCCACGTAGCTACTATACTCTAGGGTGGAGACGAGCATCTGGGGCGGGCCATCTGCATCCACAAGTGGCGGCGGAATGTGTTCGAGTATCGTTTCGAAGAGCGGCTCAAGATCATCTCCCAAATTGGCCGCGTCTAGGGTCGCTCTTCCTTCTAAAGCATTGGTATAGACCACTGGGAAATCGGCCTGGTCCTCAGTGGCACCTAATTCGATAAAGAGGTCAAAGGTGGCATCGACAACAAAATCCGGACGCGCTGCACGTCGGTCAATTTTGTTCACGACGACAACCGCTTTGTGACCTTGTTTGAGTGCCTGCCGCAGCACAAAACGCGTCTGAGGCATGGGCCCCTCAACAGAATCCACCAGTAGTACAACGCCATCGACCATGTTTACAACTCGTTCAACTTCACCGCCAAAATCCGCGTGGCCAGGTGTATCAACAATGTTGATGGACGTCCCCTTATAGTCGATGCTCGTATTCTTGGCAAGGATTGTAATCCCTCGCTCGCGTTCCAGATCATTCGAATCCAATACTCGTTCAGCAACTTCTTGGTTACTATGAAACACATTCGTCTGGCGTAACATGCCATCAACCAATGTGGTTTTGCCATGATCAACGTGGGCGATAATCGCCACATTGCGTATGTCGTGTCGGGGTTTCACCGATTTTATTCCTCCAATATAGATGGCCAGATAAAGACAAATGGCCAGATAAAGCTATTTGTATTTTCAAGTATTTTGTAGATTCAATTTAGTTCATTAAATTTTGATTAATAAACCAACCGTTTGTATAAATAGATGGTATGATATAGGCTGATAATTAATCGGCTGTCAGTATATCATACTCAGTAGATCGCAATGAATCTCGGGTGGAAAGAATTAGTCCTATACTAGATGATGAAGCAGACATGAACCGGAGATTAGCCAGAAGTAAACTAGGGATGAACTATGGATGAACCAGCTACAAATAACAAATGATTTGTTATTTGCACATTATGGTAGGGCTAACACAGACAAATTCGCCACCTTACGGTATAATAGAGATTCGTCTAGCAACAAAATAAATAAGTTCATCTAAAAAATTGTGCAGAGTGACGTGGTCGTCAGTACACACGTGCATAAAAATAGATAGCTGTTTCAAAACTATTCTGGGTAAGGCATAGATACAAACCACGGACCCGATAAAGACGTAGGGTTCACTTTCACACCTATGTCCAGAGCTGAGTATATACTGGCAGTCGTGATAAAGTAATATCGCTACTTACGAGAGAAGTGTTTCTTCATATTACTTAATCACGGGCCTAATTATACAAGTCATTAAGAATTAAAATGACCCTAAAAAGAGAAAGGATAGAAAATGGCATTTAACGGTAGCCCACCACCGCGCCGCAATGATGAATATGAGCAGTTGGAGGACACAATCCGCAACTTCTCTGGTTGGTTTTCAAATCGCGGGAGTGGACTTTATATTTTGATCCTAGTGGTATTGCTCCTTCTTTGGTTGGCTTCAGGCATCTATGTGGTGCAAGCTGGCGAAGAAGGGGTTATTCAGACGTTTGGAAGCTTTACAAGCATCTCACAACCTGGGCTGAACTATCATCTACCGCGCCCCATACAGAAGAGGACCATTGTGAATGTCGAAGCCATTCGTCGAGTGGAAATTGGATTCCGTACGACCAACAGTGGTCGTCAAACAGTTTTAAACGAAGCGCTCATGTTAACTGAAGATGAAAATATTGTACAACTTGAATTGGTTGTTCAGTACCGAATAGCCGATTCACGCAATTTTGTCTTCAACGTACAAAATCCAGAGGATGTTCTTTTGTCAACGGCCGAAGTGGCTTTGCGTGGTACGGTTGGGCAAATGACCATTGATGATGTCATTACCGAGGAGCGTGCTCGGGTGCAAAATGATACCATGTCTGGTTTATCAACCTTGTTAGATGAGTACGGTGCCGGGATCCAAGTGACCAATGTTCAGTTGCAAGAAGCCGACCCACCGGAAGAGGTTATTGATGCGTTCCAAGAAGTTGTCCGTGCCTTGGCCGATAAGGAACGCCTAATTAACGAATCCCAAGCCTATCAGAATGATATTGTGCCTCGCGCGAGAGGTGAAAGACAGCGGGCGATTGAAGAAGCAACGGCCTTCAGCGAGCAGCGAGTTTTACGGGCGACAGGTGATGCAGACCGATTCCTGGCGATCTTAAAAGCGTATCAACTTGCCCCAGAGGTCACTCGTGAGCGCATGCACATTGAGGCAGTAGAAGATATTCTGAACAGTGTTGACCTGACATTGCTCGACCCGAATGCTGTTGGCAGCCAAGTGTTGCCCTTCTTGCCTTTAGGCGATCTCAATGGCTCGGGTGGCCCGACTATCACCAATCAATCTGCCACTGAACAAGGAGGCAACTAAGATGCTTAGTCGAATCGCACCTTACCTAGTCGTTATTCTGGTTATCCTCTTTATCTTTGGGAATCAGATCTTCTTCATTGTCGATGAACCTGAACAAGCCATTGTTCTACAATTTGGGGAACCCATTCGGACCATTACCGAACCAGGACTTTCTTTAAAGACACCGTTTGTCCAAAACGTCCTCTTTTTTGATAAGCGAATCCTCTCTAGCGATGCCGATGCACAGGAGTATCTAACCACCGACAAAAAACGTTTGGTCGTTGATCATGTGACTCGCTGGCGCATTATCGATCCGCTAGAGTTCTATAAATCGGTTCGTACTGAGCGTGGTGCCCGTGCTAGGTTGGATGAATTTGTCTTTTCCGGCCTTCGTGAAGAGTTGGCTTTGGTCCCATTCAACGATGTGATCACTGCTGAGCGCGAGAATATCATCAGCCGGGTAACCGAGTCATCTGCAAACAAAGCTGTTTCCCTAGGCGTTGAGGTTGTAGATGTGCGCATTAAGCGAGCTGATTTACCTGAAGATGTGGAACAGAGTGTCTTTGATCGAATGCGGGCCGAACGTCAACGTGAATCTTCCCTCTTTAGGGCTGAAGGGGAAGAACAGGCCAACATCATTCGCGCCCAAGCAGACCGTGATGCGACGGTAATCGCTGCTGAAGGATATCAACAGTCCCAGGTCATTCGGGGTGAAGGGGAAGCAGAGGCCATTAAAATTTATGCGGAAGCACTAGGGCAGGATCTGGAATTTTATGCCTTTTCGCGTCGTTTGGAAGCTTATGGTCAGTCTCTCAAACCAGGCGATAGCTTGGTGATTCCGTCTGACTCCGAATTCTTTCGCTATTTGATTGAAGACTCACAGCCGCCTACTGAGCCAGCGATTGGTGGGGTTGAAGAAACTGATTCTAGTGGAACTGAAGAAGCCGCGTCCGAGCCTGAAGCTGACGAGACTGAGGAGAGTGATGCTGAAGCCACTGATGCTGAGACAACCGAAGGCGATACAGAGGCCGAAGAGTCCGATGCTGAATCTGGTGAGACTGAGGCCAGTGATGCTGAAGCCAGCGATTCTGAGGCAAGCGAAGGTGGTTCAGGCGGATAAGTACCCAAGCATAAATAAACCGGTACGGCTTACAGGAGCGAAAGCCCTTCCGAAATACCAAAAAACTTTTGCTCGGGTACTTAGCCTGCCGAATCATCCTAAACAACTCTATACCTCAGCTCCTTTTTGAAAGCAACTGAAGTATAACGATCAATCTCTAGAAAAAAGCGTCGAGAGCTTCTCATATCCTCTCGACGCTTTTTTGATCTATGCCCTGGTGAGCTAGCGACACCCGCACCCGTAACCTAGTACAGCGTGGCATAAATGATTACAAAGTTATTGTAGTCTATCCTAGTAAGGCGGAATGGTTGGACTGCAGTTTGCAACCGCATGAGCATGGAAAATCCCGTGGCTTCTCTTGAAAATGAGGGGTAGCCACGCTTGCGCAGTTGAAAACTGCACCTACGAACAACTACCACAGCTGATCGAACGCTGTACTAGCGACATCTCTTTGCTCATCAAGATATACATCAATACAGCAATAGGCCTCTTTCAAGATAAGTACTCATTCACCTCCCCCCCGTAGGCTGAGCTTGTCGAAGCCGAGTTCCCCCTTCGACAGGCTCAGGGGACGTGAGCGGTTACCAAGATAAAGACAATTTCAAACTCCTTCCCACAAACAGATTATAATTCAACAGAAAAATATTACTGCCACAAGCTCCAAGGGCCTTCACCATAGAGGTTAATGGCTCGGACCAGCCACAAATATTGGCCGGGATCGAGGGCCGTGGCGAGTGTAACCGAGCATTCGTTATCCAGAAGGCAGGTTGCCTCCTCATTCGTGTAACGCTCATCGCTGACAATACCATTGCTGCTAACTGAATAGAGTACAACTTGATACTCTGTAGCATCAGCTAAGGCATCCCATACAAATGTTGGAGAGGTTGTGTTGATGGATGAATTAGGCCCTACTTGGGTAACCATGGCTGTCGGCTTTCCTCCAAATGGGGACGTGATCAGCCTCGCATCTGCCACGGCCGAATCGGCTTCGATTAGGCCGTACCCTGAATCCAAATCAAAACCCGAAACGCCCATGTCATTCGCACCAAATTGTAGAATATCATAGATGAGTTGAGGCGATAGAATCGCGTTTTGCTCAAGCAACAGAGCAGCTACGGCCGCAGCATGAGGCGCAGCCGCGGATGTGCCAAAGAAATTGGGAAATCCGTCCCCCTCAGCATCACCGCCAAAAAAGGTCGTATTGGTTCCATCTGGGGCCACAATCTCTGGCTTCTGGCGTATGATATTCACGCTATTGCCTGCCGTATCAAAGAGAATCGGTGTGTTGCCGCCGGAGGAAAACGCCTCTAATACCGCAGGGGAAACACCAAACGCAGGCGTCTGAAAATACCAAGCTGCACCAACGGCTTCGGCACCACTTGCATTGGCGTGTCCGACAATGGTACTGCTATCCGTATCAAATTCATTGATTGTCATCGTCCCAAAATCAATGTACTTCATTAAGCCAGGATCCGAGCCGCTATATTTTGAAATAATAATGTCAAATGCTGTATTTGTCGTACCATTACTAAAGATAACGATCTCTACCGGATCGCCTCCTATATTGCCGTCAAAACTTGCAGCGACAACATTGCCACTCGTATCCAAAATACCGATATCAATATCACTGGTCGAACCGGGTGACCCACTAACAGACGCAAATGGCTGATCCCATTGAAATGAAATACGAACCGTTGCACCAGACGGAATCGTCACTCTTTGCCGAGTATCGACGCCTGGACCAGGGTCAAAATCGTGAAGCAGACCGCTAAAGAGTGGGCCTACTTCACCACTGTTGTCAAAAGCACTCTCATAGGAATCGCGTGCCGAATTTCCGGCAGAAGAGAAGTATGAAACACCCGCAGCGTAGACTTGATCAACTGCCTGGGCGATGATGCCGTCTTGAAAAAACGGCTCAGCAAAATAGATGACGTCATCCACAATCACATCCGCGCCGGCACCCTGTAATTCTATAATGCCGTTGGCAAAATCGGCCTGCCCACCAAAGGCCGTATGAAAAGCTTGCCCTGCCCCTGGGGCCACATCCGCAATCAACTGCATCATGGCTCTTCCTTCATCGCTGCCGGGGCACTGGGTATCGTCCAGTACATTGATACCGGAAGGAAGATCCCCATTGGCCACATCTTGGGTGGCATTTGTAGTTGGGGATGAGGCACAATCATAGCTATCCGAAAGGGTGCCAATGGTAATGCCAGAACCATCAACACCGTAAATTGCTCTGGCAATGTTCGAGCGCATGGCCACGTCTCCCTGGCTATCGACCAAGCCAACCTGAGGCATGGCACGGGGTATTGCCTCAGCCATCCCATTCGTGATGGCATAAGCTGGACGCATTATCTGTAGCACATCTTCATCCACCAAGCCATCCAGCTTTTCGATAGGGAATTCCCCAGAGATCATCTTCCCGTAAACCGATGTGTTACGTAAACCTTGGGACTCTAGCAGAAGTCGTAGTGCATCTAGATCAGACGTTGCCACGGCATCGATCACAACATACTCTTCTTCAATAATGGGGATACTTGGATCACCTGGAGCAAACGGCTCTTGGTTGCCGCTATTTTGATGGGTAATCCATTCCTGGTGCAGATTATTAAGGTTGGAATCAATATTCTGGCTTTTTTTCAATAGCCCGCCAGTTTGGACAAGAGAAGCAGCTTGGCTGGGGTGGAACTCAGGTTGAAGAAGAAACAGTTGGAGAATAGACAGGAAAAGAGTTGATATTAACAGAGCTATACGGTGTAATTTTTTTCGATTCATATTGCGTTACCTATTTAGTTAGAATTTCGGGTTCTTTGGGATTTTATGTGGTTGACAACTTTATCGAACAAGAATTTTGAAGATTACGAAGATTTTTCTCTTCTAATTTCAATAATCCGGCTAATCCCTGTTCATTTTTTCTGTCAACTTCGTGAGATCCGGTTGAACCAGAATTTCAAAGATTGTGTGCGGAGGAGGGGCAATTTCTTTCGTTGTGATTGAATCAGCATAAAAGAAATGTCTCCCGTTGTATTGTGACAAATGTTGTGAGTTTGTGATATTTTGACTGAATTTATCCCATCCCATTGCTGTAGGAAAGGGTATCGATATTAATTTGTGAATTGCGGAATGGTTAATCATTGGGTCGGTAGGGCATTCTTCTTTTTATGCAACCAACTTGAGCGTCCGACTCTACTTTATTAACAATGGTCGCAAGCGGCTGCTTCGCAAGCACAAGTTCTACAATTTTACAATTCATTATTAGAATCCACTCTTTCGTTGAAACCTCTCAGATCCTTGGAATCCATATTGAGCCTTGAAAATAAATGGTAGGGAATTGGTATACCAATTCCCTACCATTTACAATTATCCCTTGAATACGAAGAAGCGACAAACGAAATTCCTCAGCAGTTCCCAATGTCATCCTGCTTGCAGAGTGGTCCGTAGTAAACAAGAGAGATGAATCCCTCATTGACATTGGGAACGCCCGTTACTCAAATAACCGCTCCAATTCTGCATTCGCCAAGGCAATTTCTGCCTGTGCCCAGAATCGGTGGTAGCGAAAGATTGGTGCTTCGCCCGCATCCAAGGCCGCACGAACTTGTGCATAGGCCGGATCACTTGTGTAGAAGGAACGGATACTCAAGAAGGTGCTTTGGCTATTGATGGATTCACCATTGCCCATGACACCATTGTAGCCACTGGGAATATAGACAGGATCGTCCAAACGAGCGTAGTCAGCACGGGTTTCGCTCACACTAATACCTTTGTCATCTCGATGCTGGTTCCACATACGGTCCAACAATTCTGTTGCCATTTGACGAGAGGCGCTATCTTCGGTGCCAGTATGGAGGCGCTTTCCAGCGCTGTAGTAAGCCAGGGTTTTGGCTATCCCAGCAGCAACACCCACATCTTGGTTGGTTCCAACAACGGTAACACGCAGATTGGGGTTCCCTGTGTAATTCGCAGGTCCGCTCCAAGAGTCGGGTTGGCCCTGCCAGGCAAGAGTTGCTGGCATCTGGTAATCGCCATCTTCAGTCAGGCTTACTTCGTTTAACACCCAGGGAACCCATTGCTCTAGGATCTCATTTGCCAGTAAATCACCCGTCAAGTAATAGTACTCGGCTACCCGCTCCATAGACCACGCTTGCCAGCCAAACCACGTATTGCTCCCCGGATCGTGGTAGACGGGGTCTTCGTCATAGACCATGCCGTAGAAGGTTGGTGCATCGGCTGGGCGTGGGCTGTAGTTGCCCAGATAACTGTTGGTTGCGCCACCAGCGATAGCCCCGTCGGCTGATTGGAGCCAGCGATAAAACTCCATCTGCCGTTGAAGAGCTGTTGCGTAGTCACCTTGTGCTGTAGGCGAATTGGGAATCAGATCGGCATCTTGGCTCATAGCCCAGGCAGCAACTGGGTTTTGATAGCCAAAATGAGCATCACTGGAGCCAATACGGAAAGTCCATCCCCAATTTTGGTTGGCATCTTGGGGGATGTTGCCACCCCAGGCGTAGTACCAAGACATAAGATAGTGGGCACTCTCTTTGTTGCTCACAGCACAGTTATTGGTCTGGTACTGATGGTCGCAGCCCATCTTCTGGAAATACTTGTCATACATGGCATAGCGCAGATAGTCGCCCATCTTGGCCGCTTTGTCTACAAGGGGTGCAATATCAGCCTCTTTGCCTTGCGCCTTTGCCCATTCTTTGGCCCAGTAGATGACTTGAACCACCCGTGCGTCGGCATCGGGTGCATTTGTATAACGCCACTGGGTATCATAACCAAACTGCTCGTGACGGTTAAAGATAGGCATAAAGCCCCCATTTTGGCCTGCCCCCTTCTGAAAGTCTTCCCAAGAGGGATGAGGCACCGTCTCCCAGACAGACTCTTGCTCTCCTCGCTGGAAGGTGTTGATGTAGCTCGGTCTACTAACACCATCACCACGCCGACCGTACCCGTAAGTGTTGTCTACATCCAACAGCCAGTGCATGCCGTAGATATCGGGTGTACCATAGGTGCTGCTCAACTCATTAAAGAGCGGATCGTGACCAGGACTGACTCGGCTAGTCAGGATAGTCGGATACTGGTTAGGATCGGCCAGATCAGGACTCATGTCATTGGGATCGCTGGCGTTGTGATAGCCGTTGGTAGGCTGGTCTGCCGCGGTAGGAATGATGTAGGTTTCCATATTATGCCATGCTGTGTTGAGGTAGGACCAATCGCCCGTGTAACGCCCGTACATGGCTTCTAACCAGAGCCAATAGCTGTAGGCTTCGCTGGTTGTCTCGTGGCCGTGATCCGGTGCTTCGATGATGAATGTCTCGATTGAATGGTAGGGAACTCCCTCAGGACTGAAGTAGCCATTGGCCACATCGTGCAACTCACACCACATCTCCATGAAACGATCCCGATGCACGTCTCCCGACGGTGAAGGTGTGCAGCTGTCGGCCACAGGGGTTTCTCCTGATGCTGGGGTTATGCTTGGTGTTACGGTTGGCGTAACAGTTGTCGCAACGGTTGGCATGGTCGATGGTAGCGCTGTCGGTGTAGTGGTTGGTGTCACTGCGGGACTACCGGTGGAAGTTTCAGTGGGCCTAGCAGTGGGGTTCACCATTGTTGTTGGAGTAGCAGTCGCTGTTGGGAACGGTGTTGGGAACGGTGTTGGGAACGGTGTTGGGGTGGCTACAGACGTTGGACTGCCAGTTGTCGGTGGTACGCCATTGATGGTGCAGGCGGTACCGTTCAAACGAATGCTGCTTGGCACATGGACCTGCCCGCCGTGGCTACCCTGGAAGCCAAACTTCGCCTTGCGTCCTCCGTTGGCGATAATCATCCCATTCCAGTTCGATGCCGGGTTACAGGCAGAGGCGGATTGTCCAATCTGATTGAAGGTGGCATTCCAGCCATTGCTGATCTGCTCCCCGTTGGCAAAGTCCCACTCCAATGTGTAGCCTCGAATATCCTGACTCCCCAAATTAGCGATGGAAACGTCAGCCACAAAACCGACATTCCACTGGGATTGAATAGAGTAGTCCACTGCACAAGAAATGATTGCCCGACTTAATCCCGTCTGTTGTTCGGTACTCGTGCCCACATTATCGCCAATATTGCTGCCACCATTGATCTGGGGCAGGTAGACAATCGAGCCACCATCAGCTAAGAGCATATCTTCCGATAGGATACCCTGACGCGGCGTGCCACATTCAGAGACGGTTCCTGGTGGCGTTGCGGTCGGTCCAGCAGTAGGTCCAACCGTCGGGTAGGGTGTGGGCGTAGCTGTTGGCGTAACTGTGGGAGTAGGCGTCGGCTCACCAGGTCTTAGCGTAGGCGAAGGGGTAGCGGTTGGCCCGGCGGTCGGGATCGGCGTAGGTGTACGAGTGGGAAGCGGTTCGACGCCATCGCCATTTGGCTCTTGCCCCCAGACAATGCGGTCACCATCATACAGAACAATTTTTGCAGCAACCGATGGATTATGGGCCGCCGTACTTAACCCTTCATAAGACCAGTCATTGGCATTGTTCCAGGATCCAGTCGTGGCAATACGGAACTGGACTTCTTTACGATACTCTTGTTGTCCACCGGGGTAAATCGCGGTACCACTACAGTCGACTTCCACATAGTAGATGTTTTCAGCGTATTGAATTGGACCCGAGGGCGCATTGCCGCACTGATTGTAGTTGGCCTGGGTAGAGATATCTGCTGCGCTGCCACCGTCTAGGGTGAAGAAGTAGCGCAATTTGCCATTTTCCAATGCCCGGGCAGGCCATGCCGATTGATTCTTAATAACGGCCTTCACTTCTAAAAAGTTACTGCCCGACGCATTGACCGCCGCTTCCACAAAGAGCTCGGTCTCTGGCGTCTCGGCTGGAGGGAAGTTAGTAAGTGGTGTCCCACCAAATTCTTGCACCATGCGGGCCACGGCACCAGTGAAGCCAGCATTATAATCGGTCGCCACCTCGTTCATGATGTAGTCACCCCGATTGTCGGTGTAATTGTCGCTTCTATCAGGTCCACCCACAAGTGCACCATAGAGGATGTGACGGCTCTCTGCAGGATTTTGGAGACTATCCAGCCAGGTGCCGTGGGCCGTACGATGGTGTGGGTTGCGGGGTGGGTTGGTACCAAAACCGACCACATAGGAACGGTTGTTTGGGTTATCACCTAGCGCATAGTTAATCTGGTTGACGGCAAAATCATGGTAGCGGCTTACCAATTGAGCATCTCCACCTGCACGGGCCAGATAGTCGCTGTAAATAAAGGCGACAAAAGCCGTATTGGATGCGTAGCGTAAAACGCCCCACGTATCCAGCCAAGCGAGGCCGCCGGGCGTGTAGGTTATTCGTTGACCATTGCTGCCAACGGTCCAATAATCGAGCCAACGTTGGGCATCGGTTCGATAGATCGCCTCACCTGTCTCCTGAGCCATCAGTACGTAAGAGCCAAAGCCTTTATCGTCCCAGGCTTGGGTCCACTTGTATGCTTTGGTTGTGCTGCCAATCTCGGATCCCAGATTGGCGTATTCAGACTTGGCTTTATTGAGGTAACTATCGCCGTAGCCACCGTTCTGGCTCTTCTTTGCCTTGTGTAGCCAGATAGCACCCCAGACAATCTCATCGTTGTAGCCACTCCATGAGTTATAAAAGGCCGTTGCGTCGGTGATACAGTCTGAATACTTGCCTCGATGAGAATCAGCAAAGTCATAGAGCTTTTCCGCTTTAGAAAGGAGCAGATCCGCGTAGGCCACATCGCCGCTTTGGCGGAAGAGAATAGAGGAGGCAGCCATGGCCGCGGCCGTTTCCCCAGCTAGATCTGAGCCGGGACAAGAGGTGTCGATCTTGTAGGCGGGACGAGACATGCCGTTTGCCACCTCAAAATCCAACACCTCAGCCGATCCCCACCAACCATGATCCTGGCTGCCATTGCCAACCTGGCCATAGAATTCATAGCTACCTGGGTTGTCATTGGTAAATGCCTTGAGAAAGTAGTCATTAACCCAGCGCAGATTATCTTCAATGTGGACAAGCTGTCCCCCACTTTCGTATCCAGAGCGATATTCGACGGCACCCCACGCCAGCATAGTCGTTGACGCAGCCATAGGGAAGCCAAATTTAACGTGGTCGCCTGCGTCATACCAGCCGCCCCTTAGATCATGGCCCACATCCATACCATCTATCAGCGAGGAGTCACCACGCCAAGTGAGGCGATTCCAATCGGGTAAATCACCAGCTTGTTGGGCCTCGTAGAAGAGGATGGCTTTTTGGAGCACTTCCCCATAGTTGAACGGTCCCGTAGCCTCTGACGGTGTGGTTGGGGTAGCCGTGGCATTGGGTGGGCTAGTTGGCATTGGATTAAGTGCTGTGGCTGTCGGTATGCCTGTGGGCATGCCAATAGCTGTATTCGTTGGCATCGGGGTAGCCGTGGGTGCTGGTGGTGAATCTGGTGTAGAAGCTGGCGGCAGCCCATTACATGCTTGGCCATTTAGCTCAAAGTAGACGGGCGCTTCGTTCCGTCCGCTATAGGCTGCATTAAAGCCAAAGTCAATGGTCTCGCCTGCACCAAGAGCTGGGTTCCATACTTCGTTTTGCACCACAACACGTTGTCCAGTTTGCTGTACGACAGCATTCCACCCATTGTTTATGGTCTGGCTGCCCGGATAGTCCCAAGTCAACTGCCAACCATTGAGTGATGTATCGCCCAAATTGGTCACGTGAACTGTTGCGCCAAAGCCTGCGCCCCAGTCGTTATCGATTCCGTAGTTGACCTGACAAGTAGATTCGACAGGCTCGTGGGTGGGTGAAGGGGTGGGTGTAGGTAAGATAGGCGTTGGATCTACGGTTACCGCGCTGTAATCAAAGGTCACATCCGAACAGCTGTAAAAGGCTTCCTGACTGTCACTGCGCTGCCAGATGCTGTAGATGATGTGTTTGCCTTCTTTGGTTAGCGGTATGGGACAGGTCATGCGATAACTATCGTTGGCCAAGTCGACTTCGGTGATGTAGCAGAAGGGTTGCTCTTCTAGATCGGACCATTTGAGAGGCTGGGTGTGGTCGTGGCCATCTTTGGTGATGTAGAATTCGAAGTAGCGGGTTCGGTGAGGGGCCGTAGCCCGATAGACAAATTCATACGTGCCGTCCGGATTGGGAGCGATGGTCTGTGTCACCCAATCATTGCGGGCTAGACTTAAGCCGCGATGGCTCTCCTTGCCGCCGCTACAGAGCAGGCCATCAGGGATGATCTCGCGATGGCGGTCGTTGGCGGTCATCTGGTTGACGCCGTCCCAATTGTAGAACTGAGACGTCCCTGAATCTGCGATGGCGGCTTTACACGCCTCGGATTGAGGATTCTCTGGTCCTTCTAAAAAGCAGTTATACTCCCGGCTGAGGGGGATCCGAAAAGAGCCATGAGCCTGAAGTCTTTGGACAAAGACCGTTAGGCCAAGCCCAAGCAGTAAAGTACAAAAAATAGTAATTCGAGTGTGAGTCTGAATGGTTCTAAAGATTGAGAGGGGGTAATGAAACGAGGATTGTTCTCTGAACAAATTGCATGTTCTACGCATACATCAACTCCTGTATACATACAATAAGGGACTTTCATAAATAGGCAGTTATACTCAGTTCCATTTGAAAACCGTGCGTTGGTAACTCTGATAGAGCTGTGGCAAGGAACTGATTTATTTTCTGAGCACTTTCGTGAAGCCCACCAATGGGACATGAGTCATTCACGGAGCGGAACGGATTAGCACAGGGTCGCATTGAACCCAAACGTAGGTAGGCTGAACAGAGAGGCAAAGATCTCTCACAGCTCATTTGAGAATTCACCTTGGTGCCGTTCGGTTGATTGTCAGTTGATGGCCATCGCGTGGACGTTTTGTAGATGGGTTTGTATAAATAATGAGCTTTCCTTGATTCTATCAGAAGAATCAAATATCCATTTTCACACCTGGTTAAGTACAAATCGTTATAAGCTATTGCCGATCAACTGACAAAAGTATTTGGGGAATTTGGTAGCTGAATAAGTGGAGGTAGTCTATCATGATTTTATCTTACCAGTCTGTACTGCTAAGATACTGCTAAGGTACTGGTAAGGTATCGAATGGGTATGGGAGTGTGACCGTGAGCCTGCATAGGAAATTTCGTTGAGGGATCATATTGTAAACGGTAGAAATCCTAAAAGTTCCGCTAAGGCATGACAGTGTTCCAAATTGCTATTATTTTATTGCTGTAAAGTCTAACAAGAAGATATACTTATGTTTTTGATGCTTTCATGAAGGGATTTTACCTCAAACATGGATAATCAAATCGCAACAACAAAATCATGCCCTGTCTGTGGCGAGACAGTCAAGGTAGCGGCCCGTAAGTGTATTCATTGTAGCGAATTTATTGACGAACGTAGTCGTCCCGACTCTTCAAAAGGTCGTTGGCCAGCCTGGACTGGTTTCAATGGCAAAACGTTGTGGGAGTGGATGACGGTGCTGATCTTCCCTGCACTATTGGGCCTCGCGGGGATTTGGGTGGCGCTAGAACAATACCAATTTGAGGTCAGGCAAGAAGAGTCCCAAGAACAGACGGCGGTGGCGGGCGTAACGGCGACGAGTCAATCTAATTTAGCTACACTTGAAGCAGCCCTCGCCCTTCAGGCAACGTTGGATGCAGAACATACAGCAACCCGCTCTGTGGTAACGGCCGAAGCCCAAAGCACTGAATTAGCCGTCGTTGCGGCAGCCAATGTGCGGGCCGCTGAAGCATCTGGCAGTCGGGCCAGAATTCTAATTGCTAGTGAAAATGCAACCGTACAAGCAGAAGATGCCATTGCGGCTGTGGCGGCAGTTGAAAACGCTATCAATTATGAACAAGAAGCAATTCAGGCAACACAGGTCGCTGGTGAATTGGCAACGGCCCAAGCACGTATTACTGCAGACTCGGTGGTGCTGGAAAAGACACTGACGGCTGTCGAACTACCCACGCTAGCCGAAACACCCGTTTTAACACCTACGCTGACCCCAACGCCCATGCCCTCGGCGACACCTTTCATCACACCCACATCCATTGCGCTTTTTCCAACCGACAAACTTCTCTTTGGGTCAGACCGCTTGGTATCAGAAAGCACTGCATCAGAAAGCACTGTATCAGAGATTACTGTATCAGAAGGCGCTGTATTAGACAGGTTGAGTGGGATAGCAGGTAGCCACCTATTCATCATGGATGGAAAAGGGGGAAACATCGAACAAGTGACAAGTGGATTGGGCGCTGAGCCGAGCTACTCGGTCAATGCGAATGCGATTGCCTTTACCCGCCACGTGACGGATGGAACCTCATCGCTCTATTGGATGGCACTAGATAAACGGAATGAGATCCAACTGGATAAAGCAACGAATGAACAAGAGTCCTTAATCGAAGTTGGGGATGCGGCCATTTCGCCAGATGGGCGGCAGGTTCTCTTTACTTCTTACAATGGTGCATCTGACTCCGCCTCTGTAGAATTCAATCTGTTCTCTGTTGATGCCCAAGAGACGCAACAACTCTCTTGTGACGATCTAGAAACAACATGGCGCAAAGGTGGGCCGACTTGGTCACCCAACAGCGAAACCTTCGTCTTTGTTGTGCATGAAAACGGGATTCAAGGTGATAGCCAAGCAGCTGCAACAGTGCGTCCGGATGAGAGCAGGCCTCGAAATATAACGGCGGACGGCCCAGCCAACATCTGGCTTTTCGATGTAGCCTCAAGTCAGTGTACCCCATTGACGAACACCCTTGATGAGGTAAACCTCTACCCCAATTGGTCACCTGACGGAGAACAGCTCGTCTTTGTTAGCAATCGAACGGGTCGTTTTACGCTCTTTACCATGAACGCAGACGGCAGCAATCAACAGCCCTGGCCCAATGCACCCGTGAGCGACCGGATAACCAATATAAGCCATCCTACATGGTCACTCGATGGCAAATGGTTGGCCTTTACCGGTGTAGACATGCTTAGCAGGGGCGTTGTGGGACCCAATTCTAAATTTGATATCTTTGTGATGTCGGTTTCTGGTGAGTCTTTAACAAATCTGACAAGGGGAAATGGCAATAACTGGCATCCTGTCTGGGTTGAAGAGAAATCCTCAGGATTAGCCCAATAGGCAGCAAGGGGTCCTGTCTACCTATGCTTCGCCAGAAAAGTCTTGTCCCGGCTCTCATCCAATCTTCTTTGGATAATCATGAAAAGGGAGGACAGAACTTTTCTGGCCATCTATAATGTGGAAGCAGTGGAAGCATTCGTCATCCGCTCAAGAGCAATTTTCGCGTTTCCGCTGATGTATAGATCCTCGTGGGTCAATACACTCTCAAGTATGGGGCGTGCAGGGGCGGCCTCCGCTCCCATACGTGCCAAGGCCAGCGCAGCATTATGACGCACCCAGGATAATTCATCTTCGTCAGCCAGAACACGAGCCAACTCTAGAACGGCCGATTTGGCCCTCGCGCCCAGGATTCCCAGTGACTCAACCGCATTGCGTCGTACCCACTCAGATTCGTCTTGCAAGGCAGAGGTCAATGCCCGAATAGCTGGATTGGCCGTTAGACCCATATTCCCTAATATGTTCGCTGCTGCGGCTCGTAGCCACCAATCTTGGCTCTCCATAACTTCTATCAGAGCCGGAATGGTTGGTTGGCCTACGGCTGCCAATCCATGAGCGGAATAGAGTTCGCTTGGGTTTGTATGGCTGGCCTTTAAGTTGGCCGTTAGTGAAGATGTGGATTCAGTAACCAAAGCATCCATCAGCGTTGGGACGGCTGCCTCTCCCAAACAGGCCAGTCTGTAAGCTGCATTGAGGCGTTGAGCTTCTGATTGCCCTAAAAGCGCATCTGCTTCCTCGGTAAGAATGTCTTTGTCACCGTTTGGCGTACCGCTGCCATGTTGGGTTTCTTGGCAAGCATCCCATCCCATATGCCACTGCCAAAGCCTTTGCCATAGCTCATCATGCCCCTGAACAGGTGAAGCCGATCCATTGGCTGGCCCAACCCAGTCACTTCCTTGCGAATTCCACGATGGCTCGGCGGGTTCTTCCATTCGACAGAAGAGAAACTTCATCATAAAGCGTTGCTGGTCGCTCTGATTGGCGAGCGCCCGATGCCAGAGATCGTAGTGAATAATGGTGACGGTTCCGGCTTTGCCCGTCAGGGCAATCTCTTGATGTTGTTGGGCTTCCTGGCGCGTGTTGTAATATTGGGTTCCGGGCTGAATTGCGCTAGGTCCCATCTCTACCGTGACATCCTGGGGATAGTAAAAAGCCATGGCCCACCGAGTCCGGTGATGGCGTACATTCTCATCTTCTTCGTAGCTATCCTTGTGTTGACCTTGGGCCGGTGTCCCCGGTCGATTGAGATGGCAGTGGCGGTGGGGATGCATGATATAGCCTCTTCCCAAGATGCTTGTCAATGCCCCAACCACGGCAGGATGGGCAAAGACCTCCACCAGTTCCGGGATCAAAGGATAAATGTCATTCCACGGATTGGGACCTTGCCCGAAGATGGTTTCAGCCTGTTTGTAGATAGCCGTATGGAACGCTGTTGGGAGATCAATCTGCACAGAGAGATATCCGTTCACAATATAGGCTTGCATCTGTTCATCAGTTAGGAGATACCCGAGAGTATTCATGGTCATTTACCGTTACGTGATAGCTAATGGATAATGGTTGAATCTAGTTTCATTATATCAAATGACTCGGCTGAGAGCATATCAGGGTATGGTCGTCTATGCTAGAGCTGAGCATATTTGCATAGCTCTTATTCTGAGGTGCCACGCTCTGCTCTATCGTGCTAAAGGCAAATAGAGCACATTAGTGCAATAGTGCATAATTTTAAGGTGTTTTAACTTTTTCCACGGAATATATCCGCCAAGCTATGATACAATTAACCGCACGGAACGCACGATTCGCACGGGAAAAGGAAAATCATGACAATACAAACAATGAGTAGTGAAGAAGTTAAAAGGCAGTGGGGGGGAATCCTAGATAATTGCCTATCGGGAATCACCACCACAATCCAGCGATACAGCCGTCCTGTTGCAGTTATTATGGGCTGGAAACAATGGGAGGATTATCAGAGCCTCAAAAAGCTGCATTCTCAGCTATTAGCCGAACGGCGAGAACAAGAAGGCATCCCATGGGAAGAAGTAAAGGCCGATCTAATCAGAGATGGAGTGATTGATGGTTAGCAGATGGACAATTACCGTTGTTCCCGATGCTAGAGCCGAAATATACAAAGTACCAAGAGGTAAGGCAGCAGACGTTACAGATGCAATCTCTGCACTTGGGAAAGACCCAAAGCCCGAAGGCAGCGAGGAAATAGAAGAAGAACCCAACATCTACAAGATTCAAGTAGGAGAGTACACCATTGAATATGAACTTATCGAACAAGACAAAGAAGTTAAAATCTTAGTCGTTCGATAATAGGCGTCCTCATGAGAACCAAATGGATTCCTCGCATTGCGCTTATCTGGGAGGATTGAGAGCTTTACCTCAAATAGGTCGCCCCAGGCAGATGATATTTATCCTCCGTAGTGCCGAAAGGGGCACCGGAACCTTCCTGAAAGGAGCTATCTCTGAACGGTCAAGACCCGCTGAGGAATACTCCCTTTCAGGAAGACGGTTGACGGCTACACGGATGCAAAGTATATCCAACCCCCTATCTCAACACCCACACCCCATTATCCGTCCCCGCAATCAAACCACCACAATGGACGGCATCATAGTAGAGATCCAGCATCCACCAACTGGCGGAAGAGGCATGGTTCCCAAGCACCTATAGCGCGATCGTTTTGAGAACGGTTCTTTTCCGGCACCCTACTCGAGAGACCAAACTACCGTTTTCAAACGGAACTGAGTATAGGTCCAGTCACCGGGACATGGAAAAAGTACAGGCTCATCAATGTAAATAGGGGCTACTTCTATCTAATGCTGAAAAGAGTGTTTTTATCGCATAGGCTTCTCATCAAAATCAGTAAGAAGTAAAAAGGTCTCTTCTACTCGGTTGTGGCAGTTCCACGAATCCACTCTTCAACGACTTCCCGATGGAGCGGAAATGCGAAATCAACATCTGTCAGTTGGCTGGGATGACAGAGCATCATCTCGCTGACCTCTGAATTCGTCGCATCAAGGGAGACATCTGCTGGTTCGATTGATGGCGCCTCGGCAAAGACAAGCATGGTAGCACCATGCCAACCTTTATAGACCGCTACCAGCTTCATGCTATGGCTTGCCTCTTCAATACCTGTCTCTTCCCACAATTCCCTGACAGCAGCCTCCTGCCAACTTTCGCCAAAGTCCACATACCTACCTGGCAAAGCCCTCTTGCCGATGTAGGGTTCAATGGCCCGCCGAATCAGGAGCACCTGGTTACCAACAGGTTGAATCACCACCGCTGCGGGAGTGGTATTGCGAAAGGTCCCGCCAGAGACAAATCCACAATTGCGACCGATATCATAGATGCGTAAGGAATGGCCTTGCCTCGTGCCAGACTGGGGAAATCATAGATATTGACATCGACAGCTTGTTGCCGCCACGGTCGACCATTATTCTTAAAATCACCGATCTTTTCTGTTTTCTTAGCATCAACACTGTTCACTGGCCAACCCCGGATCAAATAGGCTTTGCGCCAGCGTATAATATACTTAAATTGCGCGTCACGATTCGGATTTTGCTTACCACTCAGACGTTATATCCGTAACAGCTAGGTATGCTAGGAGTGCAAGTGCTTTGCAGAACTTAATCTCAATTGTGGAGCCATCTAGCTCAATGCGAGGTGGACCAAGCACAAATATGTTCAGGCTGTACATAGTCACTTGTACACTTGTATCCTCTCCAAGGTTTTGGGGCGATCGATCTTCCCAGTAGGTGTTTCGCTAAATTTGCTCTGCGATAGGAATGCACGGGGTATCTCATAGCTAGACAAGCCTGCCGATAGGGCACTACGGATCGCCAGCTCTACATCTGCACCCAGATGGCTTCCTTCAAAGATAACCGTTACCTGCTCTCCTAAACGTTCATCAGGTAGACCTGTCACAAAAAAACGACTATCCGGCAATCCCAATTCATGGATAACCTGCTCAATTGCCTGCTCTACCACCTCAGGATGGACCTTGACCCCTCCGCTGTTGATGACGTTGTCCCACCGACCTTGCCAGATAAATGAGCCATCACCTTGAAGGATCACCTGATCATTGGTTTGGAGCGTCTGATTCTTGGTAATTGATGAGCGTACGTTAAGACAACCTCGCTCATCAGTACCCAAATAGACGCCGGGCAAGGGAATAAAAGCACTTGACGCGTGCGGTCCATTGAGACGCCTTAAGGCAAAGTGAGTAACTGTTTCCGTCATGCCGAAGGTTTGGTAGACAGGAGCACTCAGTTCCTGAATCTTGCTATGGAGTGTTGTAGAGACTGGCCCACCGCCAACCAAGATAGCCGCCATGGCGTTTAGCCGTTCTTTGTAAGAAGCTGGCCCATTGAGGAGCGCCTGCATCTGCAAGGGGACTACAGCAGTAAAGTCGAAAGGGAAGTCTTTATTTGTTAGCAATGCAAAGGGATCGCTGGCTGGCTCCACAATTTGCATCTGAAGCCTTAGAACAAAGCTCCGAACCAACATCATTCGGCCAGCGATATATTGTAGTGGTAGGCAGATAAGCGCCCGTTGACCTTGCTGTAGCCCTAGTGCTTTACCAGTGGCCAATGCACTCTCCACCATTTGGCTGCGGGTAATCTCAATGGGTTTGGGCTTGCCAGTAGAGCCGGATGTCCGAATGGTAAAATGCCCTTGATTATTGAGCCACTTCTTGGCAAATTCAAAGGCTTGATGCTCATTTGGACTCAGTGGTTCCGGACTCAGTGGTTCTGAGGAATCAGCAAGCAGGACGTTCGCTTTCAGTTCTGCCCATTCATAGCGACGCTCTCCAACCTTCATAATCAGCTCTTCTCTCTCTGAGTTGCTCCCTTGTTCCATCTCTTCATTTATGCCTTTTTCATGCCTACTGTTCGGACCAACGCCTTAAATTCCTGAAAGACTTGGGTATTGATATCCATATCCGTAGTGATCTCTAAAATGACAGGACGGTCATTTGGGGTAAAGAAATCCGGAAGGGCTTTTATCAAAGATGTTCTGTCACCACAATGTAGATAATCACAGCCATGATCGGCTGCTGTTCGCTCTGCGGTTAGAGGCTGAGGCGTGAGAAAGTACTGCTTTCGTTCGGTTTTATCCAACTGAGAAGGGCCGTCTATCATGTCAAAGATTCCACCCCCGTGGTTGTTAAGTAGCACAATACGCAGATTCGCGGGTAGGTGCTCATGCCAAAGTCCATTGCGATCGTAGAAAAAGGCCAAATCACCGACAACCAGTGTCGTTAGCTGATCGTCGGCCAGCGCAGCCCCTACCGCCGTACTCACTGTGCCATCAATTCCACTGGTTCCACGGTTGGAGTGGACGATGACTGGACTGGACTCGCTTTCATCTATGTTTCCCAGTGCTACGCTTTGGCCTAGCATAGCATCCTTTGCTTGCGCTAAGCCTTGCCCCAAAGAGGCAATAAAGTTGACGTAACGGATGGCCATGCTGTTGCCGACCTGCAAATAACTACCTGCTGGTAGATGAGCCAAAATCTGCGCTATCGCTACAAATTCGCCAAAACGAGCGTTGGTAAAAAATTGCCTAACTTTGCTCTGAGCATCTTGTTCGGCCCACTGCCATAGCTGGGTATACAAACTTGCCTTCTCAGTCTCATTGTTAGGGAAGGGGATAGTTGATCCGTTGATGACCGAATTTGGCTCTGATTGGGGTAAGACATCTGAACTGTCATGGGTGGTCTCCCTCCTGTGCTCTTCCTCGTACTTCTCTGCCCGGATCTCACTCTTGCTTGATGAGAGCTGGGCAACGAGCTCACGGAAGAAGGCAGCTGGTTGCATGGGAACAACGTGAGTCAACGACTGATAGGTATCGGGCGCTGGACCGTCGGGTTGGAGGTACCACGCTTCTATTGGCGGATGGGAGCGCAAAAAGAGCTTCAGATATTTGGAAACCAAGGGTCCGCCAAACTGAATGATCAGTTCAGGCTGCAATCCACGGCACAACTCTAGATTCTGGGTGCCTAAGATCATATCGGAATGGGGAATGACGCAAGGGCAGGATCCAAGATTGGCTGTTACATCTGCAATGATCGTGACTGCGGATGAGCGTTCAGATAGAGCCAGCAATGCCTGCCACAGTGGCTCATCTGGCGGATGGCTACCCGCAATAATCAGAATTCGCTTGGATTGCTGCCAGCGGTTGAGCAGTTGGTCCCATCCTGCTTGGCTTAGTTGGGGAGAGCTATCTAATCGCTCAATGACCTTTGCTGGATCCTTTGTTGGGGTTTGCTCAATTGTTCTATCTGTCGCTTGCGTATAGAGCGGTTCCCGTAATGGCACGTTGATATGAACCGGCCCTGGCCGAAGTCCCATTGCTAGGTGAAACGCCTCGTTGATGATTCTGTAGGCAAAGTGCTGAGAATCTGCATGTGCCAGATCAACTGGCAGGGTGAAGCTACCGCGACAGTGGGGAGCGTAGAGATCATTCTGATGAATCGACTGATTGTCCTGCTGATCAATCCACTCTGGTGGGCGATCGGCTGTGAGCACAATCAAGGGAATCTGTTGATAGAATGCCTCCGTTACGGCTGGTGCGTAGTTGAGAGCAGCAGTTCCAGAGGTGCAAACGATACCCACTGGCTCTCTTCGCTGCTGAGCCAATCCCATGGCCATATAGGCGGCCGAGCGCTCATCATAAACGACTCGGCAGCAGATCCGTTCGTTGCGGGCAAAAGCCAGCGTCATGGGAGCCGACCGTGAACCAGGTGAAATAAAGACATTGGTCATGCCCTGGAGCGCACAAAGATCAGTTAGCTTGTCAAGAATCCGCTGTCTCTGTTCAGTTGGCTCCAGTGGCTGTAGGTCTGGATTTATCATAAGTATGCTTCTCCAGAAAAATCTTGTCCCGACTCTTGACCAATCCGCTATGGAAATTTCTAAGAAGGAAGGACAGAACTATTCTGGCCATCTATAAGTGGATTGATGATCTCCGAAAAATCCCACTTTCCGCCTGGTCGGCTAACCAATTCTGCGTTAACAACCTGTAGAGGGGAGGGAATATTGTTTTGATAGAGCTGTCCCGTGCCCAATCCGTGAACTCGCTGGGTATCTATCGTGAGGTTGCTTTGAAAACAGGTGTTTTCTGCTGTCTCTTCAGAAGAGGCCAAGTGCCTGTTTTCAGACGGATCTGAGGAGAGAGAAGCGGTCCACTGGCAGATTGCGTTCAGCCCTATATTTGATTCAAGAAGTGAATTGATCCACCAAGTACAACCTACCTTTTTGGCTGCTTGGATCCACTCTTGACAAGCAGTAAACCCGCCCAATAGCTTTGGCTTCAGAACAATATGCTGAGGCTGAACCTCGCTTAAAAGCTGGTCTCGTTTTTCTGGCGAGATGCCGATTAGCTCTTCATCTAAGCCAATAGGAATAGGAGACTCTGAGCAGAGCCGGGCCATTTCTGAACACTGACCAGCGTGGATAGGTTGTTCTAAGAATGCAATGTCATAAGGAGCCAGCGTTTCCAACGTGGTCAGCGCCTCCTTTTCATCGAAGGCACCATTGGCATCTAGGCGAATCTCTACTTCCTGGGCTGGGTGACAGTGCCGAATAGCGGCTAGGATCTCACACTCCTGAGGCAATGGCAATGCGCCCACCTTCATCTTGAGCACGCTATACCCCTGTGCAAGTTTATCTTCAATTTGGGCTAGCACGCCGTCAATTGAATCCATCCAGATGAGCCCATGGGTCGGAATAGGTCTGCCGTCGGTAAAATTGCCCTCAAAGAGTCGTTGGTTGCCGCCACCGAGCAAATCGAGAAGGGCCATTTCCAACCCAAAAGCGATAGATGGAAACTCGCTTAAAAATTCACTTTGCTTGATAGTTTCGGGTGGCACCCCATCATTGATCTGCTGACAAAGCAAGCCAAGTTTTGTTGAATAGTCTGGTCGATCATCTACGCTGAGGATTGGCATGGGACTACATTCGCCCCAACCGGCTAAACCACTAGTGGGCTGGGCAAGTCGCAGAAAAAAAGTGGACAGGGTCGTCAGCGCTCCTCGGGACGTTCGAGCGGGACGTTTATAGACAAGGTCATAGCGGAAAACGTCTGCAACATATAGTCTGGCTCCGTATAAAATACCATTTTTTCCCTCTGGTAAAGGTGTCACTTTATCATGACTGCCAGTATAGAGTGCGTTTTGGTACTTGTTCATCTTTACAGTCCCAGGGAATTTAGAATGGGTCGAAACTTCAATTCTGTCTCGTCCCACTCTTTCTGCGGATCGGATGCCTCTACAATCCCCGCACCGGCATGAAGCCATATCCGTTCATATTCGGCTACGGCAGACCGAATGGCTACGCTAAATGTACCTTCCAATCGACGATTAACAATGCCAACGGGCGCGGCATACCATCCCCTGGGTACAGGCTCCATTTCGCCAATGAACGCTAATGCCTGTTCCCTGGGGGTTCCACCCAAAGCTGGTGTTGGATGAAGTAGTTGTACGAGATCGAAGATGCTTTTGGATTCTTGGAGAATCGCTTCTACTGGTGTGTAGAGATGTTGCACATTGCTCAACTTAAGCAGTTGGGGTACATCTGGCTGCTCCAATGTCGCACAGATGGGAAGCAGGCGGCGGTTGAGCGCATCAACGACAAGCCCATGTTCATGACGATCCTTGGTGCTATGGAGGAGCTGCTGACCTAGCGCTTCATCTTCGTCCCATGTGGCACCGCGCGGTTCGGTTCCCGCAAGAGCCATGGTCGTTAGGGTTTTTCCTCTAAGTGTCACTAGTGCTTCTGGTGATGCCCCAAAGAAAGCATGATAAGGTCTTGGCTCAAATAGAAAGCGGTAACAGTCCGAATAGTGGTGATTAAGAAAAGCCAGTGCGCTATCAACGTTTACATTCTGGGCAAAACGAATCTCGCAGACTCGCGAAAGAACCGCTTTGCTCAATCGCCCCCCATTAAATTGCTCAATTGCCCTTTGAATGATCTGCTCCCATGTTTGATAGGCCATGGGATAGTTCAGCGAGCGGAGCATGGGTTGCTCAGATGGTATGGTCGTATCCTGTCTGAGCAATTGAAGGCGCTCTTGAAGCGCTTCCGTTAGATGGGATAGGACAACTTCCGTGCCTTCGTGGGCCAGCTCATCGGGATCAATCAGGGCATTTAGCGTAAGCCATGCTTTGCTTGACTCGCCCTGGTTCTCTTGAATGGTTAGTTGATAGTGAGGCAGGATGAATTGGGCCGGGTGGTAGACAGACCATGTATTGTCCGGAATAAAATTATTGCTAAAGGCGAAGCCGCCAAAGCAGTGGGGTTCTGCGAATGAAGGGGTATCACCCTCAAAAATGGCGTTCTCAAAGAGCGATGCGATCTTTCTCTCCATCTCTGCAAAACGCTCCAACCCCCAACTTTGTAGATCGGCAGCCATCCCAAAGCCGATGTAGGTTACGCCAGCCTGTTGCTCACTCCAATAAAAGCGTTCGTTGCCAAGCGATTGCGCCAAAACCTGGAGTGGATCGAATTTTGGACAAGGCAAGCTGACCGAAACAAGTTGATGAGCCGAGGACATTTGGTGGGTTTGCTGAGATTGCCTTATATGGATATTAGCGTTCTGATGTATCGTCATCTTCATATCCTACACTTCGCAGCAGAAGGGGTAGCAACGATCCCACAATTTGATTTGGTTCAGGCTCTCCTGTATAGACCCAACGAATGACAATGGCATAAATCGCCCCCATCCACGCATAGGCAATGATACCGATTTCCGCAGGTTCCATATCTTTGGCGTGAATATCACCTACACGAATGGCCTCTTGCAAATAGCGACCGATTAGGCGGGCAAACCGATCGTTAATCTCCTGTCTCTTTTGCTCAAAAGGGGCACCCAGGCCGACCGCTTGAATGAGAAGGAGTTTGGCTGGACGGCGATATTTCCCAAATGTTTCTACAATGGCTTCTAGGGCAGCCCGAACGCGACCAATGCCTTCGGCTTCGGCCTCAATCGCTTCGGTCACACGGCGCTCCAGCAGATTGGCAAATTGGTCAACCAAAGCTAGAAATAGCCGTTCTTTGTTAGGAAAGTGAAAATAAATGGAGCCTTTGGATGTGCCTGATTCATCGACGATTTCGTCCATGCGCGCATCATGATAACCTTTAAGTGAGAAGACACCTAAGGCGGCATCTAGAATCTTGTCGCGGGTATTGGCAGGATCGCGTGAGGCTTTTTGAGTACTGTTCATAATCGATAATGAATCGTGATAAAATGGTTCCACTTTGGCGTGAATGAACCGACTGGTCAGTCTACAAGCTGATCATAACGAAAGCGGGCATCTAGTACAAGTGAGGTGTCTTACAATTTGCTAGTGAAGTGATTCTTGAATGCGGTCTTTAGCGAGCTTTAGATCCGCTACTAGATTGCGCCAACCCTCGACCGCGGCAGGCCGATCCCATTGACTAAGTCGTTTGAGGTAGGTTGGTTGGAAGGTGGCAATAGTGTGGATCCCGTGGGGGCCTTGTTTCCAGGTGCCTCGTTCTTCGGAAAGTTGGAAGTCTTTGCCGAGAAGGGCTTGGGCGGCTGGCCCCCCAATGAGGACCAGTACTTGTGGCTGAATCCAGATAAACTCTTGTTCTAGCCAGGGGCTACAAGATTTGACTTCACCGACCTTGGGCGGACGCATTTCGATTTGGCCAGTTTTAGGGTTTGCTTTGGTGGCAACACATTTGTGGAGGTTGGTGATCCAGACCATACTTCGATTCAAGCCAGCTTGCTGTAGTGCTTGGTCAAGTAAATCACCAGCGGGGCCAGAGTAAGGCAATCCACTTTCATTATCGGGCAAGGAGGGGCCTTGCCCGATCAACATTAGATCCGCATTGGGATTGCCTGCGCCGAATACCACTTTATTTCGGGTCGCACTAAGTGTACATTGGATGCACTTCTGACAAGCTGATTGAGCCGCATCCAACGAATCATATTCAGAGAAGAGCGGAAGCATTATACATCCAAATTACGAACCTCGTTGGCGTGGGTCTGAATGAAACGCCGTCGGGGCGGCACGGCACTCCCCATCAGCATGTCAAAGGTGCGGTCAGACTCGGCAGCGTCATCAATTGTCACCTGAAGGATCGTACGGTTTTCAGGATTCATAGTTGTCTCCCAGAGCTGTTCATCATTCATCTCACCCAGCCCTTTATAGCGCTGATCAATTCGGACGGCATCCATACCCAAATCTGTACGTAAACCTTCCAGAGACTTATCATCGTAGACGTACCGGCTATCTCGTTTATTCTTCCCATTGACTGGTTGTGTTACCGTTACCCGGTAGAGAGGTGGCTGAGCAATGTAAAGATTGCCACCCTCTACCAGTGGTTCCAGGTAGCGGAAGAAGAAAGTCAGCAGCAATGTACGGATGTGGCTACCATCAATATCAGCATCGGTCATAAGAATAATGCGATGATAGCGTAACCCGCTGATGTCAAAGCTCTCGCCGATGCCAGTACCCAAGGCCGTAATCAAGGCCTGAATTTCCTTGTTGGCCAGGGCCTTGTCTAAACTAGTCTTTTCGATGTTGAGAATCTTACCCCGTAAGGGCAAGATAGCCTGGAAGCGACGATCCCGGCCTTGCTTGGCCGTGCCCCCAGCACTGTCACCCTCCACAATATACAGTTCGCTATCTGCTGGGTTTCGGCTAGAACAATCGGCCAGCTTCCCAGGCAAGGTCATGCTCTCCAGCGCGCTCTTACGAATAACCAGATCGCGAGCCTTTTTGGCTGCTTCTCTGGCCCGGAAAGACATACGCGCTTTCTCAATGATCTGTTTGGCTTCCCGAGGATTCTCATCCATCCAGGCATTCATGGCTTCGGACAGAGCCGTTTCAACATGGTAACGCACTTCATTGTTGAGTAGCTTAAGCTTATTCTGCCCCTCAAACTGAGGCTCTATCACCTTGACACTCACAATGGCCGTCATGCCTTGGCGAGTATCATCACCTGTAAAGTTATCATCGTTTCCTTTGAGGAAGCCCTGCTTGCGAGCATAATCGTTGATCTGCCGAGTCAACGCGGTGCGAAGACCTGTTAGGTGGGTACCCCCATCCGGGGTATTGATGGTATTGGCATAAGCAAAGATAGATTCAGAGAAGCCATCGGTGTATTGAATCGCCGCCTCTACTTCCGTATCGTCTACTTGGGTGTTGACGTAGATGGGCATGTGAAGGGTGTTCCGATTTTTGTTCAGATACCGCACAAAAGACTTCACTCCTCCCTCAAAGTAGAAGCTCATCTCACGCTCGCGCTCGGGCCGCTCATCCACAAAGCGAATATGGACGCCTCGGGTAAGGAAGGCAATCTCACGGAAATGGTTGACCATGACCGTCCAGCTATATTCGAGCACTTGGAAGATGGTATCATCCCGCAAGAATGTTTGGATGGTTCCCGTATCATCTGGATCAACCTTGCCAACCACCTCAACATCACTAACGGGGATCCCTCTCTCAAAACGCTGTCGATGAAGCTTGCCATCGCGTTTAACCTTCGTCTCCATCCACTCACTTAAGGCGTTAACGGCACTCACGCCTACGCCGTGGAGACCACCTGAGACCTTATATCCGCCGCCGCCAAATTTACCGCCAGCATGAAGTTTGGTCATGACGACTGTAACGGCTGGCAACCCAGTCTGCTTTTGGATACCAACAGGAATCCCTGCTCCGTTATCCTCTACAGAGACGCTCTGATCTTTGTGGATTGTGATAACAATTCTATCGCAGCGACCTTGCATAGCTTCGTCGATGGCATTATCGACCACCTCTGTCACCATATGATGCAGGGCTTTGTCATCCGTTCCGCCAATATACATCCCTGGGCGTTTGCGAACTGCTTCTAGACCTTCCAATACCTGGATCTGATCCGCCCCATATTCTGCTTCATTTACATCTGTTTGATTTTCGGTTGCCACAAATTCCTCCGAATTTTACTCGTATCATCAGCAACTATGATTGATCGATAATTTGATCTAATGTGACCTTCTCATCTAAAATCAGAACCCGAGTTCGGTAGAAGACCAGTAAGGCCATGGCCAAACCGCTTCCCACATAGGCGTTGAGTAGAATTGCCGCCAGTGTACCTGCTGGTGTATACGTTGCAATTTGCCTGAATACTGTGCCAAGTCCACCGCTGATCACATTGATTAGTAGAACAAAGCCAAAGACAGACCAAAAATAATTACGCACTACGCGCAGGCTTCGTGAGACGGCCTGGAAGACTGTCAGATCATCCATAACAAGTCCTGCCGTAACGAAATATAAATAGAAAAAAAGCACAAAGATTAGGCCACTCAATAATATGGTTATCCCTGACGCCAATCCTGGGCTAATCAAAGCCAAGACGGTGACACCTATACTGATTGGTATCATCAGAACAAGAAAGCCAATGATGATTGCAATGACAAAAAGCACGACATGCAACCACCTTTTTCCTGAATTGATGAGGAAAAGAGGCCAGTCAACATTCTTTTCACCTTCACCGATTGGTAGACGTTTGGCCAATAAACCCAAATAGACGACGCCAATAAAGAATCCTGCCAGCAATAAGAATGCCATTAAGCTCACAACTGTAAATGGATCTGAAAGCTCAACGAGTTCAGTTGGTGCCAGTGGCTCTACTAATACCATAACGCTTGGTACATGCAGCAAAGAATCACTAACAAGTAGGTTCCACAGATTTGCCTGATGACCAATCTCTTTTAGCATCTCAGCAAGCTGCTCAGTCACGGTTTTTAACTCTGCTGATAGACCATCTACCTGTGCTGCTTCCAGATAGAATACTGCCAATCGCTCAAAAATTGACGAAAGACTGAGCCTGGGTAAACGCCAGAGCAGTAGATCGAGCAATACAGGAATAATTAAGAGATAGAGGCGTTCTGTGATATAACGATAACCGGCTGATAAGCTGTCAATAACACCCAATTTACTTTCCCGCTACTTTTCCATTGCATCCATTTCGTGATATGTTACATGCGTTGAACTCAACCCTATTATTATATCATAGCTCCTTCTAAACAGGAAGTTTACCGAACACGTGTTCGACCTGTATGCCCTTTCTACACCCCAACAAGGAAACTTGGCAAAATTGCCATTTGTAATGACTCTGTATCTCTTATACTCAGCTCCATTTCAAAGCGAGAATCGGTCTTTCGGGTAGCGTCACAGAAAAGACCCGTTTTGAAATCAACTATACTGCGGTCGATTTGAAAACAGGTGTTTTCCGAAGTTCTAACAGAGTGACCAAACACCTGTTTTCAAACGGAGCTGAGTATAGAGGAGTATCAGAAGGCCGCAATGTCATCCCTTCAACCCCTTTTGCATCGCTCTGGGGCCACTTCAGTGCCTGCCTTGGGTACTCAAAGGAACAGATCTGAGGGACCGAAGAATCCCCCTTTGACGTTGTGATGTAGTGAGTATACTTCACCAGAAAAGCCCTGCCCCGACTCTTGTCCAATCTGCTCTGGGAATTTCCGAAAAGGGAAGATATCCTCGTCTTCACGTAAACAAGCTTTTCTGGCCACCTATACAGAGAACAGAATCGTCAGATAAGTCGTAATGCTATTCAAGCAATAAGTAAGGAAGAAACTACATGTCATTTTTTAGAATCGAGGGAGGGTACCCGATTGCCGGCACGGTTGTACCCATTGGGAACAAGAATGCTGCGCTCCCCCTTTTGGCTAGTTGTCTATTGACTGACGAACCCGTTACTTTCCATAATGTCCCGAAAATTGGGGACATCCAAATCATGTTACGTATCTTAGAAGAGATGGGTGTTGAGTCGGATCAATATGACTCGACAATTACCCTCTGCGCACAGAAGCTAAAAAGCACAGCCCCCAATAGCGCGCTCTTTGCCCAAATTCGTGGCGGGCTAACGTTAATGGGCCCTCTATTGGCCCGCTATCAACACTTTGCCGTCGATTCATCTGCTGGAGGAGATGATATCGGCCGACGTCGAATTGATACCCATCTTCAGGCTTTTGAGGCTCTTGGTGCGCGCCTGAAGAACAATGGAAAATTTGAACTCATTGCTGATAATCGGCTACAGGGGCAGGACATCCTCTTAGACGAATCTTCGGTAACAGCCACGGAAAACGCATTGATGGCTGCAGCACTGGCCAATGGAACTACCATCTTACGGAACGCAGCCAGCGAACCACATGTACAGGATCTTTGCCATCTGCTCAGCAATATGGGCTGTCCCATCGAGGGGATCGGTGGCAATACATTGACCATTCACGGCCAGTCCTCCCTACACGGTGGAGAGATCTATATCAGCCCCGACTTTATGGAGATTGGTAGCTTTATTGCGCTGGGGGCCATTACCCCGGGAGAATTGCGTATTCAGGGCGTTGTCCCCGAACACCTCCGCATGATACGCATGATCTTCTCTGAACGTTTGGGGGTGCAGATGCATATGGAACACGACCCACAGGCACCTGCTCACCTGGCCCACACATTAGTGGTTGAGGAGGAGCAATTTCTACAGATCAAACCTGACTTTGGTGGCGCGGTCCCAAAAATTGACGATATGCCTTGGCCAGGATTTCCCCCAGACTTAATTAGCGTCGCCCTTGTGACGGCTACCCAGGCTATGGGTACAATTATTGTTCACCAAAAGATGTTTGAAAGTCGGCTCTTCTTCGTTGATAGGCTTATTGCCATGGGCGCTCAGATTATCTTGTGCGATCCCCATCGAGTCGTTATCGTGGGGCCACGTAAGCTTTACGGACAGCACGTTAACAGTCCGGATATCCGTGCTGGCATGGCCTTGGTGTTGGCTGCTCTGGCAGCAGATGGAACTACCACGATTGGTAATATTCAACAGATAGACCGTGGATATGAGCAAATTGACAAGAAGTTGCGTGCATTAGGAGCAAAGATTGATAGAGTGGAGGCTTGATTGGATGTGGTATTGACCAGAATTGGACGATAGCTCACTTCTTTTCTTCATGATAGCATCATTAATACTTAACAAGTTCGTTATAAATTTCATATAGACAAATGACACTTTTCGATGTATGCTAATAAGATATATGTAAAACCATAGCAGCGCTATATGATAATAGTAATCCCCCAAGGGTTATACAGCGGACGTTTGAAATTTGGCCATCTATACTGCGGTCGTTTTGAAAACAGGTGTTTTCCGAAGCCCTACCAGAGAGACCAAACACCTGTTTTCAAACGGAGCTGAGTATAGATATGCTTGAGCTCTCATAAAGTAGCATTTTCTAATGAGTAGTGGTGTTGCTTTTTTGGGGCCGCCGCTATAGGTGGTCAGACGAATTTCGATTTCTTTCGCATCTATACCTGCACAACAGGGAAGAATCACCAATTCATATCCAACCGCGCTAACCCGTCGAGATATGTACATGGATAACATTGAAGAATTACGCAACAAGAGAGAATCTGGGTGGATTGGGCAGATATCACCCAAATTAGATGTCATTTATGATATTCTTTTGCGTGTGTTTGTCATCGTCTGCCTATCCGCCATCTTAGTTCTAGTCGGCATTTCGTACCCACGAGAAGAACGGCTTTCCTGTGCTCCTGATTGTTCTCGGCTTGATTTCAGCTCAAAGGACATGCGCGGCAATAGCTTACGAGGAGTTAATTTTACACTCTCCACTTTCCAAGGGACAGACCTAAGTCAGACAGATCTTACTTTTGCGCGCCTTGTCCAGGCCAACTTGCGTTCGGTCAATTTGGCTGGTGCTGATATGTCAAATGCTGTGCTCAGTTGGGCAGATCTACGTAGCGCTGATTTGGAGGGTGCCAACTTAAGGGGTGCAGACTTGCGAGGGGCAGATTTGCGAGGGGCAAACCTGAGTGAAACCGATTTGCGTGGGGCAAACCTCTCTGACGCCCAGATGAAGTTGGCTGTTCTCTCGGGCGCAACATTGATGGATACCCGATTCAATAATTCTGATATGCGGCGGGTTAACCTGCAAAATGTGGCAGCAACTAGGGCGGATTTCCGTTATGCAGATCTGCGGATGGCCACTTTTGAGGATGGTGTCTTTACCAGTGCCGATTTTCATGGTGCTCTATTGAGTCAAGGTGTATCAATTCCCAACTAGAAAGTCCCATTCCCAACCATCCACAGTCTATTTATTACATTGCCCTTTTCCATGAGCGAACAGTTTGCTGACGTACTTACCGCTTTTGAGCCGATTACACTTAAAGAGCTAGATACAGTACGGCTTTTGAATCGGGTGGATACTAAATTCCTCATGAGTCAACGTCAGCTCTTGCGTGTCTTGCCTCATATTGCCCATGAGTACCAAGCTCTAGAGGTAAATGGAACGCTCCTCAATCGATATCGCACCCTTTACTTTGACACCCCTGATTTTTTTATGTACACAAGACATCATAACGGAGCGGGAAATCGGTACAAGGTACGTAGCCGAGAGTATGTTGAAACAGGCGTTTCATTTCTAGAGGTGAAGCACAAAAATAATAAGGCACGGACAATCAAAAAGCGACTGCAGACAGCGGAAATGGTCACAGCGCTGGATGATGATAGTTATCTCTTTCTGGCTCAACATTGTCCCATTGACGGACACAAACTTGAACCCAAACTTTGGAATCGTTTTATTCGTATCACCCTGGCTAGCCAAGCCAATACCGAGCGATTAACGCTAGATTTAGGGCTGACATTTGAAGTAGACCAAGTGCAGATCAGCTTCCCAGATGTTGTGGTTGCCGAGGTTAAGCAGGAGCGGTTTTCAGTGCATTCTCACTTCTTTAAGCAGATGCGTCAGCAGCGGATCCGGCCCATGGGCTTTAGCAAGTATTGTGTAGGCATTGCTCGTATGTATCCTACCCTTAAACAGAATCGCTTTAAAGAGCGACTGATGATCATCAACCGCCTAAGCCGGCTATCTGTCTGATAAGAGTGAGAATCTAAATAAACGTGAGTCCTCTTACACCAATCCTAACCGGGTTTGCTCTCAATCTGGTTGTTGCCATTGTTCTAATCGGGTTTATCTATTACCCGTCGAATAGGGCAAAAAAAGAATACGTATTTACCTTCTTCTCGTTTAATATCCTCATCTATTTTGTCTCTGGCCTTCTAAGAGATGTACAGTCCACACTTGGCTTGGGTTTTGGCCTGCTTGCAGTCTTTACCATACTCCGCTACCGTACGGTACGGATTCCACTTAAGGAGATGACCTATCTCTTCATCTCTATCACAGTCCCATTCATTAATACGCTCTTTATGGCGACAAGAATAGCGTTTAATGAATTAATGCTCATCAACCTCATTATTATTGTTCTGATTTTTATTGTTGAAAAGAGTTGGGGTGTTCGCTACCTGAGTACTAAAACGGTGCTTTATGAGAAGATTGACCTAATTAGGCCGGAGAATCACGTTCAAATGCTGGAAGACTTAAGCCAGCGAACGGGTTTGGAGATAGATCATTTTGAGATTAACGAAATTGATTTCCTACGCGATACAGCGGAGGTAACAATCTACCATCAAGACAATTCGGGCCACTCGTAGCTCTTCTTTTGAAATCAGTTTTCTCTTCAGTTTGAGGTGACACAACGTCTTTGAGCGAGGCATTACGTTACCGCAAAGTGCTCAACGGCAATTTTGCGTATTAGATCCTCATCCACCTCTACACCCAATCCCGGACCTACTGGCACAGAGAGATGGCCCTGCTCAACAATAAGAGGTGTCTTAAGGACAGGTGTCTGATCTCGTAGAGGATGTTCATCTTCCCCAAAGTACTCCTGAGGATAAACACAACCTGAGCAGGCGGCCCATAGATGCAAATGAGCCACAGTCATCAACATGGGATCGGTGTTGTGACAGGTTAGAGGCTTGTTAAAGGTCTCGGCTAGGGCTGCGATTTTCATGCCTTGGGTAAAGCCACCACAAGAGGTGATATTGGGTTGAAGAATATCTAAATTGGCTCTGGTTATCAGCTCACGGAATTGCCACAGATTGTACTCCTGCTCACCTGCTGCCAGCGGAACATCCAAAGCAGCTTGTAGCTGATTGTATCCATCCAGGTCCCATGGGGCAATTGGTTCTTCAAAATGAGATACGTCTAGTTCGCTCAAGGCTCGACCGATGCGTAGGGCCTGATCGACAGTATATGCTTGGTTGACATCAATCAGGATCTTCAGTGTGTCATAGTCACCACATGCGCTGCGCAGCGCCTGAACAGTCTCTATGGTGCCATCTTTCCCCAAGCCCAAGCCCCAGCCTGTTGCCGTATGTAGCTTCACCCAGCTATAACCTTGCTCTAGCCGTTTCAAAACTTTGTCTACATCTTCCTGAGGGGGCAGATGCCGTTCCATGAGGCTAGAGTAAACAGGTACTGCATCCCGAATTTTACCACCAAGTAGATTGTAAACAGGTGTGTTGAGGGCTATTCCTTTAATATCATGGAGGGCGATATCGATCCCACCCATGGCCGCCAGATGAACGCCCGTACTGCCGATTCGATAGCCCGTACGGAACAGATCCTGCCAAATCTGTTCCGTATCGAAAGGATTTCGTCCAAGAATCTTTGATGCCAACGCCTCCACAACTTGGGCCGTCACTTTGGCACCATGAAACGCCGCAGTTCCCCACCCAGAGACGCCCTCATCGGTAGAGATCTTTAGATAGACCCAGCGATCATAAAGTAGAAAGGCATCTAGAGTGGTGATCTTCATCAGTATCCCTACAAAATTATCAGCATTATACTGCGGTCGTTTTGAAAACCAAAGTTTTCAAAAGCTTTACCAAGCTAACCAAACTACGGTTTTCAAACGGAGCTAAGTATAACTATCAGCAGAGCGCAATTTCATTTGGAGCGAAGAGAAGAATTTCATATTGACATTTGCATCTACTGGCTATAGAGCTTGCTCGTAATCCGAACCATCTCGCTGTAGACATCCACTTTGAGAGCAGAGCCACCAATGAGCGCACCATCAATGCTTTCCTGCTCCATAATGGCTTGGATATTTTCATCTTTGGTACTACCGCCGTAGAGGATACGAGTCTGCTCGGCCACAGATGCCCCAAAGGGCTCGGCCAAACAAGTTTGACGGATGGCGCTGCACGTCTCGCCAGCCTGTTCAGGCGTTGCGGCTTTACCTGTGCCAATGGCCCAAATAGGCTCATAAGCAATAACTAATCCAGCAACCTGCTCGTTGCTCAGCCCCTCTAGCGCGGCGGCAACTTGGCGTTGCACAACTGCAACCGTTTCGCCTGCTTCATTCTGCTCTAAGGTTTCGCCTACACATACAATGGGCGTTAACCCGTGGGCCAAAGTCCCAACCGTCCGTTGGTTAACGCTCTCATCGGTCTCACCAAAATATTGGCGGCGTTCGCTGTGGCCAATAATGGCGTACGTAGCCAGCCCTTGGAGCATGGGACCACTGATTTCACCTGTATAGGCACCGCTATCGGCCCAATGAATATTCTGTGAGCCAACGGCCAGTGAGCTATCTGTCAGTGCGTCAGCAACGGCTGGTAGGCATACAAATGGGGGACAGAGCACACAGTCCACGTTGGTGACATTATTCACCTGCTCGTGGATCGCCATTGCCAAGTCCACAGCCTCAGCAACGCTCTTGTTCATTTTCCAATTTCCGGCCATCATAGGGCGGCGCATTTTTATGTTTCCTTTTCGAGATTTATATACAGATCGTTGACTTCTTTCTACGGGTATTGAGCCATGCCATACGTTCTACACTGTTCATTCCGAGCCTGAATCTGACGTTGATTCAGTACCAGATTCGCTATCAGGTTCACCAGCTTCTTGATGTTCAGATTCACTTTCCGCCGCAGCTTGCCTTCGTCGCTCTACCTCTTGGGTATACTCTTCTGGCTCCAGCCAGCGGCCACCAATCACTTCGTAGTGATCCAGCTTCTTTCTGGGATCAAACCAAAGCTCTATTTCCACCTGATCAAAGACGCGGTTTTCTCCCGTTGTGTGAAGAACTTTCCGTACGTAGAACCCATCACTATCTTCACCATCCGCCAGGCTGAGTTCATTGTATAGATCAACCGTTCCGCTAACCAAACTCCGGCTACGGTGAGCCATCGCGTAGACAGTCAACAGCCGGTCATTAGACGAGCTACCGCTACCGCTAAAGAAGTTGAGGATTCTTTTGAAGATGCTCATGCTTTTTCGTTGAGCGCGGCCACACCGGGCAGCGTCTTTCCTTCCATAAATTCCAGGCTGGCTCCACCACCAGTGCTCACGTGGGACATCTGTTCTGCAACACCCGCCGCGTGGACGGCTGCCGCGCTATCTCCCCCTCCAATGACTGTTATCGCATCCCGTAACCCCGCCAACATCTCCGCAACGGCGAAGGTCCCTTTGGCAAAGGCAGGGAATTCAAAGACGCCCATTGGCCCATTCCAAACAACTGTTTGGGCTACGGCTAGACGATTAGAGAAGTGGGCAACGGTCGCGGGACCGATATCCAAGGCCATAGATTCAGAAGGAATCTCCTCTACACTCACAACTTGAGATTCAGCATTAGCCTCAAAGGTGGCCGCAACCACCACATCAACTGGTAGCTGGAGGATATTGCTATGATCCTCAGCCAGCAGTTTTTCGGCGATCGGTAACGCCTCTTCTTCGACTAGGCTTTTCCCCACATCGTGCCCGGCTGCTTTGAGAAAGGTATTGGCCATGCCACCACCGATTAAGATAGCGTCCACTTTGGTCAACAATGCTTCAATAACGCCGATCTTGTCGCTGATTTTGGCCCCACCCATAATCGCGATGAAAGGCGACTTGGGTTGCCCTAAAGCATCCCCCAGATAGTCCAGCTCCTTCTGCATCAAGAAGCCACCAACAGCCGGAAGATATTCGGCCACCCCAGTTGTGCTGGCATGGGCGCGATGAGCGCTACCAAAGGCATCGTTGACAAAGATATGTCCCAGTGCGGCCAATGCCTGTGCCATTGTCCCATCATTTTGGGTTTCACCTGGGTCAAAGCGGGTATTCTCCAGCACGAGAATTTGGCCTACACCGAGGTTGGCCGCTGCTTGTTGAGCCGCTTCACCTGTTGTATCAGAGACAAAGTAGACTGGGGTATCGAGCAAGGTTGCCAGATAGTCAGCAACTGATTGTAAGCTGTACTGGGGATCGGCGGTTCCTTTGGGGCGACCAAGATGACTCATTAAGACGGCTGAAGCCCCTCGCTCTACCAGATAACGTAGGGTAGGAAGCGCCGCTCGGATTCGAGTGTCATCTGCAACAGAGCCGTTCTCCAATGGCACATTGAAATCGACTCGTACCAAGGCACGCTTGCCCTGCCAATCAACATCTGTTATCGACTTTTTTGTCATTAATTGAACCTATAGATCCTTATAGACCCTGATCCACCAGATATTTGGCCAAATCGGTCACCCGAACGCTGTAAGCCCACTCATTGTCGTACCAGGTGACAACCTTGACGAGATCACCATAGAAGGCAGTAAAGTCGGCATCAATGGTGCTACTGTAGGCATTGCCCTTATAGTCGCTGCTAACCAACGGATCCCGGCTAACGGCCAGAATACCCTGCATGGGGCCAGCCGCCGCAGCATCAAAGGCAGCCAGCAGAGCATCCGTGCTACCGGGCTTTTCTACCTTGGCCACAAAGTCGACTACGCTCACTGTGGAGGTGGGTACACGCATGGCCATGCCATCAAATTTGCCCTGTAGCTCTGGCACAACCAAGGCAACTGCTTTGGCGGCACCTGTTGTGGTTGGGATAATGTTCATGGCGGCAGCACGAGCACGACGCAGATCCTTGTGGGTTAGATCCAGAATCTGCTGGTCATTGGTATAAGCATGTACGGTTGTCATCACACCTTGGACAATGCCAAACGTGTCGTTGACCACTTTGGCTGCCGGAGCAAGACAGTTGGTTGTACAGCTAGCATTGCTAATGACGTGGTGATTGGCCGGATCATATTTCTCATTATTTACACCCATGCAAATGGTGATATCCTCGCCCTTGGCTGGGGCGCTGATGATGACCTTTTTGGCTCCTGCCTCTATATGTAGAGCAGCCTTTTCCCGGGCAGTAAAGATACCAGTGCTTTCTACAACGATATCCACACCTAGGTCACCCCAGGGCAATTGGGCCGGATCCCGTTCGCTCAACACCTTGACTCGATCCCCGTCGATAATGATGTCTCCACCATCTACCTCAACTGTTCCGGGGTAGATGCCATAATTGGTATCGTATTTGAAGAGATGGGCATTGGTGTTGACGTCTGAAAGATCATTGACGGCAACTAGATCAAACGCCCCCTTATGGGTTTCCAATAGGGCTTTGGTTACTTGGCGACCAATACGGCCAAATCCATTAATAGCAATTTTCGTAGCCATTTTTTCTCCTTAAGTGTTTTGTCTCATCGGGATCTATACTTCTGTTGATCATAGTTTCAGAAGAGTGTATACATGGCCAGATAAAATTTGCCCTCCTTTGCTCTAATATTCTAGGCTAAGTTGGATAAAAGCCGGGACAAAATTTTATTGGCGAACTATATCTGAATAAGATTGTCTATCTCTTCTATGCCAAGCTGGGTATATTTTCCCCTATGAGATCCAAGCGATTTTATATGGTCAACTTAATTTTTAAGAAAGTAAGACATTTTGCAGCACATCAATTTGCGCTCAGCTCTGTATGAAACCATAGTTTGGTCTACTTGACAGAGCTGCGGAAAACAACGCTTTTCAACTCGACCGCAGTACAGCCTAGAGTCCCTAACTATTCCGGTGTTTGTGTCTTCATTGACGATTTCGTTCAAATTTGAAAGAGGAAATAAATTGAGAGGAGAGGCACCCTTGCCGTTCGCTTAACGTAGATTAATCGATCTGTAGATTCTAGATAAAATTTTGCCTCTACGCTCAAAAAGTAACTGAACCACTGAAAAACAGTCGAGACCAAATCTTATTAGATTTATAGGTTCTGATTGTAGCATAAGGATTCAGCTCATGTCAGATCTGAAGTGTGGTCAAATTTTATACAGAAACGCAACGCCTCAGCCGCCTGGCGGAGATGGTCAAGAAGGCGCCACATTCAGAACATATTCCTGACTACCTCCAGAAGTAGCAGATGCCAGGCCGAGCCGTATAGATGGTCAGAAAAAGCTCTTGTCCCCGTCTTCACAGGGACGTTCCCGTAAAGACGGGGATGCCCTCTCATCTCGGAACTTCTCAGAGTGGATGGGTCAAGAACCGGGACAAGACCTTGCTGGCGAAGTATACCATTAAAAAGACGATATCAGTTCAATGTTTGAACAGTTGAGATATTGATGGTATAGTGCAAACTGTAAAGTTCAAATGGTATCGTTCAAAAGCATGGTCAGATTCCGCACATCGGAATCGAACTAGAGACGACTCGCTCCCATTCTTTCTTGCTCCCATTCTCTCATAAGGAGTACCAGCTGGACGCTCCGCGTCGGTGGCGAATATGGCACAACCTGATTGGAATTCCCTAATACAGCAATTTGATGGCTCAGGCGTAAACGCACTTGTACTGATGGGTAGTTATGCTCGTGGCGATGCTGGCCCCTTTAGTGATGTCGATCTGCTGAGGCTCATAGGTGAAGAAACAAGTGATTTGACAAATAATCTGACCGGCGAGGGCAGCTATCTCATCGATGACCGATTGGTCACGCTGAGTAATGCTGATCCGGCTCAGGTAGATGCCTGGTTTACCGAACCAAATCTAGCGGTCAGCGTAGTGGCCAGCCTGCGTGATGCCCAGGTCCTGGTGGAGCGAGAGAATGCATTTGCTAAGGTAAAAGAGCGAGCCGATACCTTTGTGTGGGATGAAGCCATGCAGACCAAGGCCAATGCCTATGCCAGCCAAGAGATGGTCGGCTGGATTGAAGAAGCCCACAAAGGCTTAGAAGGGCTTCGCCGAATGGATATCGAGGAGATCAATATTGAGCAAGAAGTGATCGGTAGGCTGCTTAACGCCCGCTTTGGTCTTACCCACGGTCTGTCCCATGTTGTGCAGGTGCAACATGGCATTGCCACCAACAGCGATAATGCTTTCTATGCAGATGTCGCCGAAGCCGTAGGATTAGATAGTGCTTGGAGCCGGGTCCGTACTGTTGCCTTTGGGGTCGGTTTGGATGGACGAACGCCCACCTTGAGAGAACAAGTTGAGGCAGGTTTGTTGCTCTACGTTGAGACAGCCCAATTACTGAGGAAAGCTATTCTTCCCCAACACAAACCTCTAATCCAGCGTACAGTTGAACGCATCAATGACTACTGGTAAAGACGCCCGTATGCTTCGCCAGAATTGATCTTGTCCCGACTTTTGTCCAAGCTACTCTGTAAAACTCGGAAAAGGGAGGACATGCCCGTCTTTACGGGAACATCTCCCTCTTCACGAGAACAAGAGCTTTTCTGGCCATCTATATCTAGCTCCGTTTGAAAACCGTAGTTTGGTTACTCCTGTAGAGCTAAAGAAAACTACGGTTTTCAAATCGACCGCAGTATAGTAATAACAATGATTGGTAATTATGAGTCAAGCTATAACAAATTCAGCCGATGCTTCCAGCCCCAGTTCTACCTCTACCCTTGCCGCTACGACTAGCACCCAACGTTGGTTTTATGGTCTTTCTATGCTGGGCATTCAGATTCCAGGCCAAGTGGTTAGCGTCTATCTTCTCTTCTTCTATACCGACGTGATGCGGCTACCTCCTCAGTGGAGTGCCTTGGCATTAACGCTTTATGCTTTTTATAATGCCATTAACAACCCTTTAATCGGCTACCTTTCTGATCGGACCGATACTCGCTGGGGACGGCGGCTGCCTTATCTTCGCTTTGGCACACTTCCGTGGATGCTTATCTTTTGCGCACTCTGGCTAGCCCCCTTCAATGGTAATGAACGACCTGTTGCCCTACTCATTTACATGGTGGTAGGGATTGTTCTGTATGACGGGATCGGCACTGCTGTAACGACTTCCTACTATTCATTAATGCCCGAAATGTTCGCCACCTATGAGGAGCGTACAGATGTGGCTGTGCGCATGAACATCTTCTTGACTATAGCACTGCTTCTTGGTGTCGCCATGCCCCCTATTATTGCCTCTAATTTAGGCTGGGGGAATATGGGAATACTCTTTACAGTGGTGGCGCTCACTGCTGCGTACGCTGGGTATCGGGTTATGTTTGAGCGGGGCGGGCCTTCGGTCTCTTCAGATTTTTCCTTCTTTCAAGCCTTCAAGACAACCTTTGCCAATCGTAGCTTTTTGCCGATGACCGTTGCACAAACCATGCGCTTTGTTACAACCAATGCATTGGCGACGGGAATGACCTTCTACGTCAAATATACTCTGAAGGCCGATGAAGGGCAGACATCGATTATTTTGGCGACGACTTTCATTGTCGCAGCCGCAGCGCTCTGGCCATGGAGACAGCTTATTGCCAATCGTTTCGGCGCTCGCACAACTGCTCTTTTGGGGTATGCAGCAACGGCCTTGGCTGTCATTCCTCTCTGGTTCATTACTACCCTTTCAGGGGCGATTATCTTCGCAGCCTTTATTGGCGTTGCCTTTGCCGGCATCTTTCTTATGGATACCATTCTGATTGCTGATGTCATCGATGAAGATGAAGTAAAGACAGGTCAACGGCGGGAAGGTATGTATTTTGGGCTAAACGGATTGGTTGTAACGCTGAGTACAGCTATCGCATCAATCGCTTTTGGCATTATTGCTCCTGCCTATGGGTATGATACGACATTAACCATCCAACCCGATTCAGTTTCGTTGGGTTTTCGCGTTTATATGGTCGGTCTGGCCTTTACAGGTTGTTTGCTCGCTTTTATAGCGCTTCTTACCTACCCGCTTCATGGAGAGCGGTTGCAAGCGGTCAAGGATGAATTGGCACGTCGTCGAACTGCGACTGGGGATTCTTTAGAGCAGTGAATGATTCATCATATGCCCTCAATAGATTGACATAGAAGTCATGTGAAAGAGCATTCCATTCACCTACGTATAATCAGGCTCATCTGGGTAAACAGAAGCTTTGGTTATATTTTCACACGGGATTGCGGAAGCTCTATCGTAGGGATTTCATCTTGTCCATGACCATAGGACAAAGGGTGATCGAAGCTCCATATTTATGTGAGGATTGTACAAAGATTGTTTTCGCTGAGAATTTTTTAGGAATGAGAATCAAATAACTGAGGCATTTGATGGGACCACGCCCGAATGAAACGCACACGCGATTCACGACTCATTCCTTAGTCAGAAAGCTCTCTTAATGCGTTTAACGCATCTTCTGCCCTGTCTGATGGAACAAAAATATGATCATGATAGAAAGCAGCAATCACGTTGGCGCTGATACCGTGCTCTGCGAGCTTATTGGCGACAGCAGCGGTCAAACCTACCGCCTCCAAACTGGAATGGACGGTGAGGGTGATGGCGTTGAGGGTTGTTTCATAGGGAATTTGATGGTTGTCTGCCTGCTCCTTAGGAATGACTAGCGTCAGCCCTTCATCCTCTTGAAAAGAGGCAACCGGCTCAAGTTCTGCTCTATCTCCATAGGTAGCAGATTTGAAAGTGGCAAAAACATACACACCTTCTCGTAGGCGAGGAGCCATCTCTTTTAGTAATGTTTTCAGATCGGTTATAGAAGTCATAACAACTATTTTACCACGTGAAGTCATAATCCAGGATACATAGATGAACAGCATCCACGATATGGGCGGTATGGACGGCTTTGGTCCTATTCCATATGAAAAGAATGAACCGGTCTTCCACCATGAATGGGAGGGGCGTGCTTATGCCATGGTTACCCAAACGCGGATAAAGTTCCCCAGTGGCATTCGTAAAGATATAGAAAGGATGGATCCCGCTCACTACCTTACGTCCACCTACTATGAAAAGTGGTTACATGCTCGCATTAAGGCACTGATTGATGTCAACGCAATTACTCGTGCAGAGTTTGATGAGTGGGTTGCATACCTACAGGACAACCCCGATTATGCAGTTCCCCAGACCGAGAACAGAGAGCATCTGACCGAAGTTCTATCCAATATCCATGACCCGCACTGCCACCGTAAAGAGCTAGATGTTTCGCCGGCTTTCCAAATCGGCGACGAAGTTTATACCCAAAATATGCACCCATTTGGCCATACGCGGCTTCCTCGGTATGCCCGTGGCAAGCGGGGAACTGTAGTCAATTACTATGGCATTCAAGAGTGCGATGATATACTCTCATCTGGAGAAGTTGCCCATCCACAACCCCTCTATTCTGTCTGCTTTGATGGGCAAGAGCTATGGGGCGACTCTGCTGAAGCAAACAGTTTACTCTATTTGGACATATGGGAAATGTACTTAAAAATAGAAGGGCAAGGAACAGAAAATGGCTAACGACATTGCGGTCAAAGCGGATGCTGCATTACGCACACGAGCATTAGAGGCTCTTCTTGTTCAAAAAGGACTCATCACAACCGATGTAATCGATGAGGTTGTACGCCAGTATGAACAGGATATCGGCCCAATGAATGGCGCAAAAGTTGTTGCCCGTGCCTGGACAGATTCTGATTACAAGACGTGGTTGCTGAAAGATGGAACCGCAGCCGTTGCCGAGATGGGCTATACGGGCCGCCAGGGTGCTGAAATGGTTGTGCTTGAGAATAAGCCGGATACTCATAATGTAGTCGTCTGCACCCTCTGTTCGTGTTATCCTTGGCCTGTGCTAGGATTGCCACCCAACTGGTATAAATCATTTGCCTACCGTTCACGAGTCGTTCGTGAGCCGCGCGCGGTTTTGCGCGAGTTTGGTCTTAACCTACCCGAATCAGTTGAGATCCGTGTTTGGGACAGCAACTCAGAGGTTCGCTATATGGTACTGCCAGAGCAACCTCTAGGCACAGAGGCCCTTGGGCCAGATGAACTGGCTTCTTTGGTCACTAGGGATGCCATGATCGGGGTTGCTAAAGCGGTGGCCCCGGTATCTAAAGGAGATGGATAGTGGCAGAAGCGATCGATCAGCAAATTGCCTCCATGGATGACTCCATTGCCCTACCGCGTAAAAATGGCGAATTGATCTTTGAGGCACCATGGGAGGCCCGAGCGTTTGGCCTGGCTGTGGCACTCAATGAGCAAGGTACCTATCCGTGGCGAGATTTTAGCGAGGCACTGGCTCGAGAAATTTCAGAAGCAGAGTTGTCCACTGGATCACCAGATGAATCCTCAACCTACTACAAGCGGTGGTTAGCAACCTTAGAAGAAGTTGTGCTAGCAGCCGGGTTGGTAACCCACGCTGAGCTTGATGCAGAAGTGACCAAGCAAGCCAAGCATGATGCTCACACTCATAATCACAGTCATGATCATGAATACCACCATCATCATGACATTTGAAAACTCAATCCAATTCCATCAGAAAGTTTGGTCGTGTAAACCACATGCCTTATCATATTCGTTCCGCAACCCCTGATGATCTTTCTACAATCCTCCCCCTTTTTCCACGCCTCGCCAGCTTTGAACTGCCTGCACATCGGGTAGCAACTCATCTTTGGGAAGGAGATGCGGAATTGCTCCGGCAGTGGGCCAATGGCCAAGCTCCTGGCTGTTTTGTATTTATTGCCGTCGAGCGTGGAACAAATGATGCTGAGCACATAGATGATGAAGGCGGCGTTCTGGGCGTCTCCATGACCACCTTGCGAGAAGAGCTTTTAAGCCACGAACCAAGTGCTCATCTCGAAGTGCTGGTTGTTGCCCAGGGTGCAGAGGGCCAGGGAATCGGACGGGCACTGGTTGCAAAAGCGGAGGAGAAAGCTCGTCTGCAAGGCGCACGCTCCATGACGCTCCACGTCTTTGCCCAGAATCGTAATGCCCGTCATCTGTACCACAAGATGGGGTATGACGAGGAGTTGATCCGAGCCATTAAGCATTTCTAAACTGCGACTATTCTGCGATTACTTTACAAAAGCAAAATGGTTCAAAGTCAAAATTGAAGAAAACCCAAGGTAAACAAGATGCCCAAAATCTCTCCAGATACGCTTCAGTTCTTTATTGGCAATCTCTTTGAAGCCAGCGGTACCCCCTCGGCTCATGCCGATCAAGTCGCGAAATCACTCGTTAAAGCGAATTTGGCTGGACATGATTCCCACGGTGTTGTGCGGGTTCCTCAGTATCTAGAGATGATCCAGCAAGGTACCTTAGATCCCAAAGCGGAGCCGTCTATTGTCTCCGAAAGAGGGGCTGTTACCATGCTCGATGCCCACAAAGGATTTGGCCAGGTTGCCGCTCGTCGCGCCATCCAAGTGACGATTGATAAAGCACCAATTCATGGTCTCGCGGCCACAGGGCTATACAACAGTGGCCATGTAGGGCGTCTTGGTGAATGGACCGAAATGGCTGCCAAAGAAGGAGGAATCGGCCTGGGCTTCTGCAATACGGGACGCCCAGGTGGTCTAGTCGCCCCATTTGGCGGGGCCGAACGCCGTTTTGGTACCAATCCAATCTCAGCAGCCGTCCCCCAAGAAGGTTCCCCCCCCGTCTTGATCGATTTTGCCACAAGCGTAGTCGCGGAAGGAAAGATTCGGGTCGCCAAAAATGCGGGTAACCCCATTCCCGAAGGACGTATCCTCAATGCTCAAGGTGACCAAACGACCGAGCCTAACGATCTATATGGAGGAGGAATGCTTCTACCAGCCGCAGAGCACAAAGGGTACAGTCTGGCCCTGCTGATGGACATGCTGGGCGGCATCCTAACCTCTGGTGGAGCCGCTGCATTACCGACGTTTGGTGCCGTCAACGGCGTTCTTTTTATTGTCCTCGATATTCAGGCATTTCGTCCTTTGGCGGACTATTTAACTGAGAGCGCGGCCCTTACGGCCAAGATAAAAGAGACACCACCAGCACCCGGATTTGAAGAAGTCCTGATTCCAGGCGAACCAGAACTACGAAGCACTGAAGAAAGACAGCGACACGGTATCCCCCTGGATGAAACGACTTGGTCCGATCTGGTGGATGCCGCCGATGCTCGAGGTGTGGCTGTGCCAGAGGGGATTTGAGTGCGCATCGCCATCTTCTCCGACATCCATGACAACGTACTTGGCTTTGAGAAGATGCTTCTCGATGCCGAGCGGCGCAACGCAGATCAATTCATCAATCTAGGTGACGTAGGAACCCACCCAGCCATTTTTGAAGCGTTACGCCAAAAAGAGATACCCTGCCTCTACGGGAATTGGGAGGTGAACGGGTGGCGCAGACTGCCTGAACAGTTGGGAGAATGGGTGGCGTCCTGGCCAGCAACGTTATCGCTCTCTTCACTCTCCTCACTCGCTTCTGGCCATGGGCAGGCAGATGAAGCCCAGCTAGATAAACCGATATCAGATAAAAAAATGCTCGATGCAAAACGAGCAGACGCGACAGACGCCAACGTGGTCTTCTGCCATGCCACCCCAGATATGCCCACTCAAGCAACGACAACAGCTCAAATGGAAACATACCTAAGGCAGGGTACCCATTGGCTGAGCGTCTTTCCCCGATTACACAAAAACGAGGAAGCAGTTTGGAATGCTTTGGCCACACTTGAGGAGCAGAATATCCGCGCTGCCTTTCATGGTCATACCCACATCCAGATGGTCTGGTCTTGGAAATCCAATCCCCAAAGTCAAAGACAACTACGCTCATTTTATGGCCCGACTGAACTCTTTTTAGAGCCGGGTACGTCTGAGGCACCATCTCGTTATCTCATCGGGGTCGGTAGTTGCGGCGAACCGAGGGATGGTGACCGGCCTCGCTATGCACTTTATGATACCGAAACAGAGAGCGTTGCGTTGTACGTAGTTTAAAATCTACTGGCTTGTTATACCATTTGCGGAATCAAAGACCGTGAATAATGGATATTGTAGCCCGTCCATTTTGGCTTCCCTTTACCCATAAGTCCAGAATGGGGAGAAAATGTAGCCAACCGTACAGAATGTGCAGTGTCATTTCGAGCCAACCTATAACCAAAAAGATGGTTATAGAGCAGAACAAACTGAATTCCACAAGTTCGTTTCGCC
>JBCCHB010000017.1:0-144450 GCA_039028975.1 Chloroflexota bacterium | reverse complement strand
GATTGCCGGAGCCGTTGGGAGCATGAACGTACTGACCGCCACTCGCTGCGCCGCTGTTGCCAACAACAAACGAACCGGAAAGCAGCGCGCCTTCCGCCTCTTGAATTAGACCGCCACAGCTGGTTGAGCCATCGTTGACAACCCAGGCGAAGCTGACGCTATCCGAACCGCCATTGCCGTCACTGACCGTAACAACCACGTTGTACGTGCCTAAGGTTATCGGCGTACCAGAAATCTCACCGCTGCTGGCATTGATGGAGAGACCATCCGGTAGTCCTGTCACACCAAACGTGAGCGTGTCCCCTTCTGGGTCGCTGGCACTTAAGGTCAGGGAAACGGGCGTGCCACTGGTGGTGACTTGACTACCAGGATTCTGCAGCGTCGGTGGCAGGTTGACGGCACCGCTGGCGTACTGGAAGTAGCCGTTGCAGGAGAGCCGTTCTCTCTGGTGGAACGTAACAACCCCACAACTGCTCCCATCCCAAACGCCCTTGCCCTCTACGTTGGGTGCTTCTGTCTCGAAGTCTGTTCCATCGATGTTAATCTTGTCTACAGTCAGGTTGCGGTCAATGCTGGTGAGCGGATCGAGACCGTTGTTGGTAAACTCAACCCGAATCTGGTCCGCAGTGACAGCCGATGTGTGGACATACGAGAAGATCTGAGAACTGGTCGACACCGTCCAAGTCTCGACACTCTGACCATCGATGAGCAGTTCCATTGCCTCACTCCCGGCCGAACCCAACGCATGGACATTGATTGTCGAGCCTCCCCCTGTCTGTTCCTGAACTGTCCAGGTGAACGTAGCGCTGTCAGTCCCGCCATTGCCGTCATCCACGGTCACGGTCACGTTGAAGTTCCCGGACATGGTGACGCTACCGACAATGGTGCCGTTACTGCTATTGATGCTAAGGCCATCGGGCAGCCCGCCTGCATTGAAGGTCAAGGTACTCCCCTCTGGATCGTTGGCAGTAATGGTTAAGTTGATCGAATCGCCCACGGTGTGACTCTGATTGCCAGGGTTGACAATCGTTGGCGGCAGATTAATGTCAGGTATCTCGCAGGCAAACACCTCAACTTCCGCAAGGGAAAGGACGTCTGATTCATCAGAATTCCCCGATCCGCCAGAAAGGTCTGGATCGGGCGTACGCTCGACCGTAACCGTACGGGCACCAACGGCTGAATTGAGGAGATCTATGAGGTCGATGGTCAAATCTGAGGGTGACCCCAAGGTGTTTTCAGGATTTAGCAGTGCGGACTGAAAAACTAAACTTCCTGTTTCATCAAGAAGGGAGACTGTCAGATCACGGAATCTTGAACCACAGCAGTTTTGACGGTTGTGTAGAACGATTCTATCGATTGCATAGCTATCGTCCAGCGCCACTTGCCAACTAGCTGGTGACTGCCCCGTAGCTGTATGTGTAAAGTTACCTAAGTTCCCATCTAGCGCTAAGCTTGCGGGAAACTGGTTTCCGTTAAAACCAGATGACTGACTAGCTGTGCCTTGAGGGGCAACGTTGGTGGTCGATTCACATAAAAGCGCGTCAGTGACGGTCCAAAGGAATCCCTTGCTGACAGTTGCTGTACCATCACTAACCGTAACAGAAACATTAAATGTTCCTTCTTGATTAAGTGTCCCTTCGAATTGGCCACTATTGCTACCAAGCGTTACGCCAGGAGGAAGACCTGTCGCTGTAAAGGTTAAATTGCGATTGTCAATCGTACTGGCACCCACAGCGAAACTAATCGTCTCACCCAAAATATCAGTCCGGTTTGCAACAAAGAGGAGAATGGTGTCACAAGCATTGATTTCGAAATTAGCGAGGGTCGGTAGGTCGCCTCCCGTCCGAACGAGACGAACTTGTTCTCCCGTGACAGGATGACCTGTCAACTCGATCAGGTCAACGCCAATCGATGCTGGACCATTGTTACGATTGTGTCGATTCTGGAATGGGGAACGGAAGAAAGTGCGTTGCCCGGATTGATCATGAATGTAGATGTTGATGTCGCTCAATTGGCCTTCGGAGCCAGATTGCGCAGCCATAACAATGGAATGAATCTCATACGTCTGATCTAACGTGACAGTGAGATCAGCGCCAGATTGGGTGGCAGTGCCACGATCAGTGACATCACCAATGGTCCCACAGTGCTGTACTAATCCGTTTGTCGGATCCAGTTCGTCAGCTCCTTGATCAATTTCATCACCATTAAAGATTCCATCGCTGTCGCGATCAATCCCAATCCGGAGTTCACTACCGGCAGGCACTGCGGTGTAGACGATATTTTCACCGTTTGCAACGTGGCTGAGTAACCCTGTTTGCGTAACGACCTCATTCTCCCGATCCGACTGAAATTGCTCCTGGCCCACATACGTGAAACCGCGTTTTACTCCTGATATAGGGCCATGTGCCACCAATCCAATCTGTCCTGTATCGGCTAAGTTAAAGAGTTGAGCGAGCAATGTACTCTGGACTGTTGAGAGATTGCCAGATAGCATAACTTGCTTGCCAACAGCGGCATGAGTGTCACGGCTTACGGTCTCCTCGGTAAGTCCTGTTGGTGTTCCTGGGAAGCTCCCATTGACCGAAAGCATAAAGGCCATCAAATTATCGCTGCGCGTACCGTTATGGGTAGAATCAAAGCCGCCATCTTGTTGGAAGCCAAAGCCACTGTTGCTTCCATCAACGCTCTGGTACCACAAGCCATATCTTTCATGGAAATTACGCCAAGTGGGAGGCCGAATGTTCTGAATGGAGAAGGACGTATCGTGGACTGTGCTGCCGCGGGTGGTGTTACCGGGGTGACATGCGCGACAACTATTTTCAAATTGATTGCGACCACTAGCGGCGTTTCCCGTTCTGTCTATGGTACCGTTTGGCCCCGGAATCTCGACCGATGTGGAGTAAGAGTTATCCAAATTACGATATGGATTCGGCGGGATAGCAATGGTGGCTAGGAAGGCTTCAAATTCTGCCATATCGGCCAGAGAGAGCGGGTTGTCAGCACCCTGGAGATTAACGAATGAATGATCGAAGTCACCCAAATCAGCTCGATCTCCCCCCCAATGCATGACGGTGTGGCCCACAATATCTTGGAGCGTCATCGTCAGTAATGGCCCCTTCATAGGTGAGTTTTGACGATCTGTACCAGGTAACGGCTCCATCTCTCCAGCCGGATTGCCCAAATCCCATGCCAAGCGGTCGGTACGACCATCGATATGGCAGGAGGCGCAAGATATGTGACCAAGTCCTGATGTAGCATGCGTATCGTACAGATGTTTGCGACCATTTTTTATCACGGATGGGGTTGGGTCAAAGAAACCAATCCGAGTTGTTTCGCTTTCACTGCTTAGATCAAGAACGGAGATACTGGCATCGAACTTATTGAGTACAAAAGCGCGCTGGCTTCCTTCGTGAAGCACAATGCCAGTCGGGCCTTCACCGACTTCGATTCGGCCAAGCCGCTCTCCATTGTTGCTGATAATCACTACATTATTTGAACCCATCCCTGTGATATAAGCTTGAGAGCCTGTGCTATTCCAAACGATTCCCCTGGGATCACCAATTGACTGGTTTCGCTGGGCTTGTGGAATGGAGCGAATAGTGTAATCTAAGTGAGGATTGAGATCCTGAATCTGGGCTGAACCACTTGGCAAAAATCGAGCCATATTGACTCGGGTAAACGTACTTTGGAGGTTTGGTTCCCAGCGAATCTCGTTGGTTGCATCAGTCCCTACAACAGTCACCTCCCCGGTAGATGGGTTGACAGCAAGCGCCATTAACGTATTCATGAGGAGAGTTTTGTAGGTGATGTTTAGCGAATTGACATCGATTATGGCTACATCTCGATCCGGAAAGTCCCATCCTTGCACACGACCTCGATTGCCGCCGCCAATATTAGAGAGATCGCCAGAGACAAATCGTGTCCAATCACCATTGTTGTCATCCATCCAGCGACCGACATTATCTTTACGAACAATAATTGGGGCTGCAACCGGTAATGTAATATCAGGATTGATAGGGGGATCATAATCATTGCCATCATTTGGGGGAATGCCGATTCCACCATAGGGTCCTCGACTATCGCGCACAATATCAACTTCACAGCAGTTTGAAGTCTTCCCCCCATTCAGCATGGTTGTGCCATTCCCTGATTCAAAGATGGCTAGATAGACCGTATTCCCATCCGGGCTAACGGCCAGCCCACGCGGGTCTTCACCGTTAATGAAGATGCTCTGGGGAGCAGCATCCAAGTCAGTTGGGTCAAAGATATTGATCCGATTTTGCTGCGATATCGAAACAAAAGCCCGCTGCGGTGAACCAGCAAAGACAACATCCGCTGGCTCATCCTCGGTTTGCAATGTCGCGATCGCCTGTTGTTGGTTCAGGTCCACAACGCTAACGCTATCAGAGACATGGTTGACCACCCAAACTTCGCTGTTCGAACGTGCTCGCACCGATACAGGATCTAAGCCCACAGGGATTGTAGCGATTTGGGCAATCGTATTTCCGCTGATATCAAAGACCATCAGCGTGTTGTCAGGGGTGTTGACGGCCAAAAGGCGCGTGCCATCTGGCGTGCGGTCCAGCGGATGGACGTGGGGATTCTCCCAGTTCACAAAATTTTCGCGCGGGCGGTTCCAGGGATCGACTCCTACGTCGGCAGCCTCTACGTCTTGAACAGTCATATTGGATTCTGGCTCAGTTATGTTTGCCGTCTCTTCAGCAGTTGGTGCAGACAAACATTCCTTGACGCCCGTATGTTCCAGGAGGAAGATGTCGACTTCACACTCTTCGGTTGGCACGACATTGTTGTTCGTTCCGCTATGAATGAGGGGAAGAAAGAGTGCCCCCTCATTCCCTGTGTTACTTTGCGCGAACATGCTAAACGTACCAGTGGACGCGGACACAAGACTTAGGCAGATGATTAAAACAGAAAGGATGGACAGCCGATTTCGCGTTCGACCCATCATAGCTCCCTATCAGTAAATGTGATGATTGAGTATATTGTCATTCAGCCAGGTCAATTCAACATTATCACGTCAGTATCTATGACCATGACGATGCGAATTGTGCCTTACTGTAAGCCATACTGCGGTCGCTTTGAAAACCGGAGTTTGGTCTTTCCTATAGAGTATTTGGAAAATTCCAGTTTTCAAACGGAATTGAGTATAAAAAGTGATTCACCCATCTTGTCACGAATTCATCTTTAGTGGTCTTTCAAAATTGTCCCGGAAATAAGAATTTGATTAATCCATCAATGGCAAATAGAGGTACATTAGCTGGTGCTCTTCCTGTTCCTCTTCACTGGCCACTGGATAACTGAACGAACTATCCGCAACCCCGTCGCCTGCCACCGTGATCGACTGAGTCAATTGTTGGGTCGAACCATCGAGCAAGGGAATTTCAACCTGTACCTGATAGCTACCTGAGTAGATACCATCTGTGTAATATTTGCCAATTGCGTTGGTTTTACCTGTCGCAACAATATCCTCAGAGGCTGAATCCAAAATGGTTACTTGGAGACCTGATATGGATGGTTCTACAGCGACCTCTTTTGGAACGCGGATGGTCCCAGAGACCGCGCTACTCCCCAGCTCTGCCTCTAATTCACGCTGGATAATCTGACCAATTCCGCCAGAATCGACCAAAGTTAATCGATCTAACAGAGTACCGTCTTCTCTAGGGTAGACAATGATGGTATGCTCCCCTGCATTCAGGCTCAATTGGAGGGGATCGGCTCCTCCCCGGTGGCTAACAAAATCCTGAATATAATCACTAGCATGAGTAGCAGTATCCCACAGATATCCTGTAGAAGGGTGACCATCGACGGTGACATAAAATGAGTTGTTGCCTCCCCCATTAGCCAAGACCGTTCCCTCTAGCAGGTAGGTACCTGCTACCGGTACGGTTAGACAGAATTCGGCTCGTTCAGCAACGGTTGTACCATTCAAATTGTTGCCTGTACCATTTGGTAGGTGGATATAACTGCCGCCGCTGGCGTTAGGGTCGTTACCGATTACAAAACTACCGTTTAATAGCCCCCATTCGGCCTCGCTGCTCAATTCATTACATGTGGCCATAGGAGGGTCGCTATTCACCAATTCGAGTGCCAGCTTGTCCAACACTGTGCCATCCTCTCGGGCGTAGATAGTCACCGTATGCTCACCTTGACTCAGGTTAAATTCGAGCGGATCGGGTCCACCTCGCTGATTGACATAATCATCAATATAACCGGCAGAATCTGTAGCCGTATCCCACAGATAGCCGTCAGTTGGTTGGCCATCCACAGCTACATAGAAGGAGTTGCTGTTGCCGCCAGGGGCCAAAATGGTCGCCAACAGTCGGTAGGTGCCTCCAGTTGCAATCGTGAAGCAGAAGTCGGCTCGATCCTCACTCGGGCCATTCCATTGATTGCCGGTTCCGTTCGGTACGTGGATAAATTGTCCTCCGCTAGCACCGCTCCCGCTACCAATGACGAAATTCCCAGCACTAGGTACAGACTCAGCTTCCTGAATTAATCCACCGCAGCCCACAACTGGTTCATCGACAATCACCCAGATGAATTGAGCGTTGACTGAGCCGCCGTTACCATCACTGACGGTTACCATTACATTAGATGTGCCAAGCGTTGTCGGCGTGCCCGAGATAAGGCCACTCGTGCCATCAATGGAGAGACCAGCAGGTAACCCATCCGCGCTATAGGTCAACGTATTGCCTTCAGGATCGCTAGCTGCAAGGGCTAACGTGGCAGGCGTTCCAAGCGTGCTCGTCTGGGTGCCAGGGTTTGGGAGCGTAGGCGGCTGATTGACTGCGGCACTCGTATATTGGAAATATCCATTACAGGCCAGCATCTGATCTTGATGGAAGGCAACGACCGAGCAATTGAGTCCATTCCATACTCCTTTACCCTCTACATTGGCTGCTTCCGTCTCGTACGGGGTTCCGTCAACAGTAATTTTGTCTACAATCAGGTTTCGATCTGCATTAGTGATCGGATCCCGCCCATCATTGGTAAATTCAATCCGAATATGATCTGTAGTGACTGTTTCGCTGTGGGTATAGGAGAAGCTTTGTATGTCCGTGGTAACGGTCCAGCTTTGGACAGGCTGGCCTTGGATCTTCAGGGCCAGTACCTCGCCACCAGCTGAGCCTCTTGCGTCTATCAGAACTGTTGAACCGCTAGGTTGAGGTTCCATCACAGTCCAATTGAAGGATACGCTGTCCGAACCACCATTGCCATCGTCAACGGCAACAACCACGCTATAATTGCCGGAGACATCGATTGTTCCTGCTATGGTTCCTCCTGCCTGTTCGATGGTTAACCCAGTCGGAAGTCCCGTCGCACTGTAGCTAAGTGAATCGCCATCTGTATCAGTAGCCGAGATGACAAGATTGATTGATTCCCCCCTCTCATTGGACTGGTCACCAGGATTGGACAAGATGGGTGGCTGATTCTGTGAAATTGGATCAGCAGCGATTACGGTCAAATCTCGGGTCAAGAGATAGCTGTAGATTTCATCTGATGGTGCGACCAGGACATCATTACTATAATTGGTCTGTAAATGGTTGAGGAATATATTCAGAATCACGCCATCCGAACTATGCAAAAATGTGTTGTACCAAAAGTGTTGGCCATTTATGGCATTGGTTGCCATCCAATCTACAGTGGCCATGGCGCGCGTGACATTATCTTCAATACTCCAATCGCGCCCGATGGGATCATCTCGGTCTAACTGAAAGTAGTATTCTGAAAGAGGCATGACCAGGTTGAGTGGGATGGCGCTACGACCATCATTGGCCTCCAGCGTGTCGGTCACGCCTGGCTCAACACGCATCAGAGCTCGCTCTCCACTTTCGTTGAATTGGGCGTCATAGTTGTTCCCGTCACGCAGTTGCAATATGATGGGATGATAATCGCCAATGAAACATGGGGCCGCAAAGGAGGTGACCAAGTAGTTAGGTACTGCTGACTGACTGACAATCTGCTCTATCCGATCAAAGGCAGCCGTAGTCTCTGCTAAGGTATAGTCATCACAGGTATTGTTCCAGCCGTGTGGGGCCAAGGACCACCCCTGGGAAAGGAGTGTTTTCATTCCTGGTGCATCAATGATCCAATCCTGATCGCGTGTGTCATCAATAATGTTTGCAATGGCAAAGATTGTTCCTCTGTAGCCATACTGATTCAGTAAGTTGATGGCTGGTTGGAATCCGATGTTATCATCGAAGCTGATAGACCAGGCAAACTTTTTGTTTTCCTTAAGGGGGGCTGGGCTGATCTGGCCAAAATTATTTGGCGAACCGTGACCCGTTAAGTGAATCTCAATGTTGTTACCGCTCGTGGTAAAAACTGTTAGACCGCTCACAGAATCGAACGTGTGGGGGATGACACTCCCATCCACAACGACAACAATCTCACTAGCTGGGCCGGTGATGACATTCAATGTTAGATCATTGTAATAGAGCAAGGGAACTGCACTGCGGTCTAGCGTGTAAGTTAGGATGAGATCAGCATCACTAGGTGCTTGCGTGGTAGACGTTTCCTGGCTGCTCATGGCCAAAGATAGCAAACTCAAGGAGATGATTAGAATTGATAACGGTAGGGAAGAGCGTAACCTGTTTTGGATTCGTTTGAAATACATTCTGGAAATACCTTATGCTGCTTTATAGAATACTGTGATGGGTTATAGCACCGGCAGATCTGTACCAAGGGAAAATATATACATAGCTCTGTTATAGATGAGAATACGCTACTTGACTAAAATCCTATCGAATTATTCTCAATCTATGACTAACCGCAGTATAGCCCTTGTAGTAGTATAATCCAGAACCTCTATTGTAAGGTTACAATGGTCTGAGAATGTGTCTAGATTAATTGGGAATGCCTAGTTATGATTCAGAGGAAGTGGATAGCGGGCGAAAAATTTTAATAAAGGAGAATGATTGGCGTTCTATGGATTTTCTACAATGGGTTCGTTCCAATTTATCAGAGCGAACCCATTGATTGTGAAGTTTACAAGCGTCGAAGTCTACCTATCAATATTTACATAATAATGTGCTATCCTACTCATTGGGTGCCAAATACTGCCCGTCGATTACCTCCCGCACCCCACCTGGTACCTGCCAAGCAACAGATAAGTTATCACCGCCGCCCCCTTCTTGGGCAAGCGCTTCGATGTAGTACGGCTGACCCGCAACGAGAGAGATAGTCGCTGACTGCTGGGAGGGGTAAAGGTCCCATTGATGGACACCTGTCCAAGTATCAACGGTTGCTATCAAGGCCAGATTGGTGATTGCATCGTCGGTACTAAGCCAAAGCTCGCCATTGTCATCGCTGGCGATCCAGAACGTGTAGTCTCCGCTGACCGGTGGGTAGATGTATCCATTGATGCGCTGACCAAAGGTGTCTGCTCGATCTGTGGGGGCTTCAAATGCGGTAAGCATATCGCTCCCATCAGGTGAATCTGGGAAGTTGGGGCTGTTACGCAGAATACTTAGACTGGCTCCCCACTCGGTGTTCCAGTACTGCCAGCCAATCTGACCAGTCGGCCCGGCCGGTGCACCAGGGCCAGGCTCTCGGACAGTCCAGGTAAAGGCAGTACTGCTCGTTCCCCCATTGCCGTCACTCACGGTCAAGACAACTGTGTAGGTTCCAGCGCTGCTCGCAATGCCTGAAATGCTCCCGTTATTACTCATCGTTAACCCTGTCGGCAGACCCGTGGCACCAAAGGTTAGCGGATCACCATCTGCATCTTCTCCAGTGACCGTTAAGTTGACCGCATCATCGACAAGATTCCACTGGCTACCGGGATTGGTGAGCGTTGGCAGATTATTGGTGGGGCCATCCCGGCCGATTAGGACAAGCTCATCGAGATAGAGAACGGACTGAGAGCCGCCCTGTGGATTCGACAGAAGGACGTAGAGAATATTGTCTAACGAGCCGAACTCATCCAGTGGAATTGTGATCTCTTGCCACTGATTAAGTAGGGGTGTTACCTGATAGGTATTGCTCGTCTGATAGGCGCTATTCATGATGGCAACGTTGAATTGCTGCCCGCTCTCTGTGCCGTAGATCTGGAAGCGTACGGCTTGGTAATCTACTGCGCTGAGGGCAGTACCCGAGAGGAAGAAGAGCGTACTATACGGATCATCATAGGTAAAGGCGAGCGAATTGCTACCCATCGCCACCTCTGAAGTGTGAGACGGGTTGATGGTGACATTCGACCAGTGACCACTTGACCAACCGCTAGCTATAGCATCTTGGTAGATGGGAATCATTGGACCCACAATGGGCGCGTCGGCTTCTTCAATCGTCCAAGTCAATGCTGCCGAAGATGTGTCTGTGCCATCTGAGGCAGTAAGGGAGACATTATAGACGCCCGGTACGGTGGGTGAACCATTAATCAGGCCAGAGACCCCATCAACAGCCAATCCAATCGGTAGCCCTGTTGCACCAAAGGTTACTACATCTCCATCGGCATCGCTGGCGCTGACAGTCAGGCTGACAGTGGCACCAACCTGATGGGTCTGGGGACCGGGATTGGTAATCAGCGGTGGGTTGTTTCCTGGTGTTGGTTCATTGATAGTCCAACTAAAGGATGTACTATCCGTGCCACCATTTCCATCGTCAACCGATGCTACAACAGTATGATTCCCAGCGGTCGTCGGCGTGCCAGCAATCGTGCCGGTTCCCGAATCGATCGCTAACCCAGGCGGTAGATTAGTGGCGCTGTATGTGAGCACATGGCCATCCGCATCGGTTGCCGAGAGGGCCAAGTTGACTGCACTACCAACGTTGTTGACTTGATCAGATGGGTTGATGAGGACCGGTGGGTTGTTGCCTGTTGCTCCATCGCTAACAATCCAATCGAGGGATGCACTATCGGTACCACCGTTGCCATCATCTACTGAAACGACAACGCCGAATGTACCAACCTCCGTTACCGTTCCAGCAATGGTACCCGTTGCTGAATCAATGGTAAGCCCCGTTGGTAGCCCGCTAGCACCAAAGGTTAGTGAATCACCATCCACATCGGTGGCACTAAGAGTTAGGTTGACAACATCATTGACCACGCTTGATTGGTTATTAGGATTGGTTAGCGTTGGTGGATTGTTGACAGGCCCCACACCTTCCTGACCAACCAAGACGAGTTCGTCCAGGTAGATGATTGGCTGGGCATTGCCTTGCGGGTTAGCAAATAATATGTAGAGAATATCATCTAAAGCACCAAACTCACCCAGCGGAATCGTCACCTCTAGCCACTGATTGAGTAGAGGCGTGACCCGATAGGTATTGCTCGTCTGATAGGAACTATTCATGAGGGCGACGTTGAATTGCTGACCGCTCTCTGTTCCGTAGATCTGGAAGCGCACTGCCTGGTAGTCTGTTGCGGGTAGGACTGTCCCAGACAAGAAGAAGAGGGTACTGTACGGATCATCATAGGTAAAGGCGAGCGAATTGCTGCCCACCGCCACCGCTGACGTGTTGGACGGGTTGATAGTGACATTCGACCAGTGCCCACTCGACCAGCCGTTAGCTAGCGCATCTTGGTAGATAGGGATAGCTGGGCCAACAATGGGTCCATCTATGGTCCAAGTCAGTTCGATTGAGGCCGAATCTGTGCCATCTGATGCGGTAATGGTTACAGCGTAAACGCCAGGTGTAGTGGGTGTACCGCTGATGAGGCCAGAGGCTCCATCTATGACTAACCCAGCAGGTAGCCCTGTTGCGCTAAAGGTCACAGAATCACCGTCTGGATCACTGGCGCTGATTGTTAGGCCGACGCCGCTACCTACCTGATGGGTCTGGTCTCCCGGACTCGTCACAACCGGCGGATTGTTGATGGGTGGAGCAGGATTGATCGTCCAAGCAAAGGTTGCATTGTCCGTCCCGCCGTTTCCATCGTCAACTGTGATGGTGACGCTGGAGGTTCCTTCCGTCGTTGGCGTTCCAGCAATAATGCCAGTTGCGGAATCGATGGCTAACCCAGTCGGCAACCCTGTTGCACCAAACGTAAGCACATGGCCATCTGCGTCTATTGCAGAGAGGGGCAAACTAGTGGATTCGCCCACATGATGGGTCTGGTCACCTGGATTGGTGAGGACCGGTGGATTGTTCCCGGGTGCTGGCTCGTTGATGGTCCAATTGAATGTGACACTGTCAGTACCACCATTCCCATCATCAACGGACGCCACAACAGCATAGCTACCTGCCGTCGTTGGTGTCCCAGAGATAGTGCCAGTTGCTGAATCGATGTTCAACCCAGATGGCAGATCGGTAGCACTGTATGAAAGGAGATGGCCATCCGCGTCCGTGGCTGACAAAGTCAGGTTGACTGCACCATTCACGCTATGGCTTTGGTCACCAGGATTGGTTAGCGTTGGCGGATTGTTGATGGGGCCGACCCCCTCCTGACCAATCAAGACGAGTTCATCCAGGTAGATAACAGACTGAGAGCCACCCTGCGGATTAGCAAAGAGGACATAGAAGATATCACTTAGGGTGCCAAACTCACCCAGCGGAATCGTTACCTCTAACCACTGATTGAGTAGGGGCGTGACCTGATAGGTATTGCTCGTCTGATAGGCGCTATTCATGATGGCGACGTTGAATTGTTGGCCGCTCTCGGTGCCATAGATCTGGAAGCGCACAGCTTGGTAGTCTGTGGCAGCTAGGGCTGTCCCAGATAGGAAGAAGAGCGTACTATAGGGATCATCATAGGTAAAGGCGAGTGAATGGCTACCTGCCGCCACAACTGACGTGTTGGACGGGTTGATAGTGACATTTGACCAGTGACCATTTGACCAACTGTTGGCCATAGCATCTTGATAGATGGGAATGGCCGGACCAACGATAGGTCCATCAATGGTCCAAGTCAAATTGACTGAAACCACATCCGTGCCGTCTGATGCTGTAATTGTCACCGCGTTCACGCCAGGAGCGGTGGGCGAACCGCTGATGAGACCAGAGGACTCGTCAATAGTTAATCCTGCTGGTAGCCCCGTTGCATCAAAGGTCACAGGATCGCCGTCTGGATCGCTGGCGCTGACGGTCAAGCCGATGCCGCTACCTACCTGATGATTCTGGTCTCCCGGATTTGTGAGGAGTGGCGGGTTGTTTAGTGGTGTTCCACCGTTAACGACCCATTCAAAGGATACACTATCGGTGCCACCATTGCCATCGTCAACTGAAATCACTACGTTGAATGTGCCACCATCCGTGATGGTTCCAGCGATAGTGCCCGCCACAGCGTCCACAGCCAGCCCTGTCGGCAGTCCTGTTGCGCTGAAGGAGAGGATATCACTGTCGGCATCCGTGGCACTCAGGGAAAGACTAACGGTTTCATCAATATCGCTACTCTGATTGCCTGGATTCGTCAGGGAAGGAGGGCGGTTTGCGGGAGCCGGTCCACCCGTCACCACAGTTAGGTCTCGCACCAACAGGTAACTATAGATTTCGTCTGACGGAGCCACAAGAACGTCATCTTCATAATTGCTCTGCAAGTGGTTTAGGAAATCAGTGAGTGCCACACCATCTGAGCCATGCTGGAAGGTGTTGTACCAGAAGTGCCGTCCATTGGTTGCGTTGGCGGCCATCCAGTCTAGGGTTGCCTTGGCACCAGTCAAATCGAGTTCAATGCTCAGATCGCGCCCGATGGGATCGTCCCGATCCACCTGGTTGAAATTATCAGATGGCGTTAATTGTAGATTGAGTGGATAGGCGATACGAGTTGTGTTGGTATTCATCAAGTCCGTTACGCCCGGCTCCACTCGCATGAGTCCTCTATCACCGCTTTCGTTAAATTGGACATCGTACGTGCCACCGTCTCGTAGTTGCAGAATGATGGGGTGGTAGTACGCAATGAAACAGGGCGCTGCAAAGGCTGTAACGAGATAGTCGGGGACAGCCGATTGACCGACAATCTCCTCAATCCGATCAAAGGCCAGGCTGGTATCTGTTACGTTATAGTCATCACAACTCGTTGTTCGACCATGGGGAGCCAAAGACCATCCTTGCGCCAAGATATTTTTCATGCCAGGAGCGTCGATAATCCAATCTTGCTCTCTCGTATCGTCGATAATGTCTGTAATGGCAAAAACTGTCCCTCTGTAGCCATAGCTATTGAGCACATCGATGGCAGGTAGGAAACCTGTGTTGTCATCGAATCCTATAGACCAGGCAAACTTCTTATTCTCCTTAAGTGGTGCAACGCTGATGACACCAAAATTAAACGGTGTTCCTTGGCCATTTAGATAGACCTTGATCTCGCTACCACTGGTGGTAAAGCTTGTGATGCCGCTGGCCGCGTCAAAGATATGGGGAATCACCCGTCCATCCTCAGCCACCACAATTCGGTCAGCTGGGCCGGTAATGACATTGAGCGTCAGACCATTGTAGTAGAGTGGTGGCACGGCACTTCGATCCAGCGTGTACTCAAGGATAAGATCTGCATCGGTTGGCGGTAGCGTTATGGCATTCACCGTCCAGTTGAATGAAGCGCTGTCCGTGCCGCCGTTGCCATCATCTACAATAACCGTCGCATTGTAGGTTCCCGCAGTGGTTGTTGTTCCCCCAATGTTTCCGGAATTGTTGTCTATACTCAGCCCGTTCGGTAGCCCGGTGGCGCTATAGGTTAGAACATCCCCATCTGCATCGCTGGCTGTCAGGGTTAGGTTGACGGCATCACCCTCATCGTTAACCCGGTCAATCAGATTGCCGTTGAGGGTTGGTGGCGTATTTGCTGGGGGCTGGCCCGTATCAATGAGCATCACCTCATCCAGATAGATCACCGGCTGGGATACTGCTTCAGGATTGGCCAACAAGATATAAAGAATATCTGGTACGGCACCAAAACGACTTAATGGAATGGTGACCTCTGTCCACGTATTCAAGGCCGGCGTCACCGAGTAGAGGGTACTGTTCTGGAAGGCACTATCCAGAATGCTCACGTTAATGGATTGACCATTGGCTGTGCCATAGACTTGGAAGCGCAGGGCTTGATAGTTCGCTGCATCCAGAGCCGTTGCGGACTGGAAGTAGAGGGTGCTCCCTCCTTCATCATAGGTAAAAGAGATGGAATTGTTTCCAGCCGCTACTGGCGAACCGTTGGCCAGATCGACACTAACTCCGACCCAACTTCCTTGGGACCAACCAGGGGCCAGCCCGTCCGTGTAGATGGTAACTGGATTGCCTCCACTAATGGCCTCTTCGATGGTCCAGGCAAAGTTGCTCGTGGTCGTATCCACCCCATCTGATACGCTGATAGTGACGTTGTAGGTGCTTGCGCCTGTTGGTGAACCGCTGATCACACCGCTGCTGCTCTCTATGACTAAGCCTGCCGGAAGATCGGTTGCACTATATGTCAGCGGATCGCCCTCCGCATCATTGGCAACGATTGGCAGATTGACCGTATCACCCACAAGGTGGATCTGGTCACTCAGGAGATCAACCGTAGGCGCAGTATTGCCTGGTGCCTGTCCCGTATCAATCAGCACAACCTCGTCCAGATAGATCACGGGCTGGGATCCTGCTTCAGGATTAGCAAACAAGATATAGAGTATATCTGGTACGGCACCAAAACGACTCAATGGAATGGTGACCTCTGTCCACGTATTCAAAACAGGCGCCACCGAGTAGAGGGTACTGTTTTGGAAGGCGCTATCCAGAATGCTCACGTTAATTGACTGGTCGTTAGCAGTTCCGTAGACCTGGAAGCGCACCGCCTGATAGTTAGCCGCATCTAACGCAGTAGCATTCTGGAAGTAGAGAGTGCTTCCTCCTTCATCATAAGTAAATGAGATGGAGCTGCTCCCAACCGCTACTGGTGACCCGTTGGCCAGATCAACACTCACACCGACCCAACTTCCCTGGGACCAGCCGCTGGCAAGCGCATCGGTATAGATGGGTACAGGATTTCCGTCAATAATTTCGCCATCAACAGTCCAAGCAAAGGTGGCTGAAGACGTTTCAGTACCATCTGATACGTTAACTGTCACACTGTAGATCCCGCTATCCAGTGGTGAGCCGCTGATGGCACCGCTACCACCGTCTATACTGAGGCCTGTGGGCAAGCCGCTGGTGCTATAGGTAAGTGTATCGCCATCAGCATCGCTAGCGTTGATAGATAGTTGGACACTGTCACCCTCGGTCGTAGTTTGGTCACCAGGGTTGGTGATTGTGGGTGCGCTATTGGTTGGCACCGATGGGCAAACATGGGTTGCGTTGACCAGTTGTGGCATAGCACTTTCAGATAAGGCTGAATTATATAAAGACATCTCATCAATAGCCCCATTGAAAAAGTACTGGGTACCGACATTTCCACCCGCCCCAATGGTCAGCGGATTATCCAAATTGGGGTGGTAGTCACCTGTCTTCTGGGCGACCTGTAAGCCATTGATATACATGGTCTTGGTGCCTGTGCGGATGTTGCCATTTGTACCCGTCGTTTGGAAGGAGACGGCCAGATGGGTCCACGCACCTTCGACCACGGTTGGCCCCTCAAGCAGATCCCATCCTGCACCGCCAATGCCCGTCCAAAATTGCCAACGGTTATTGTCTGCGGCATAGACGATGAATCCACGCCGCAGGTTGGCACCATCCCCTTCCCAGCGGGAGGTGATAGCCGAACGCCAGGTATCACTGCCACCATCCACTCTGATCCAGAAAGCAATGGTGAAATCATCAGGGTTTAGCGCAGCTTGATAGGGAGCAGTCACGCTTTGGTCGCTGCCGTTGAAGATTCCATAGCCACAGGTGCCAGGGTCGCCAGCGATGGCCGGGATCGTTGAGTCGGTAGAAGCGCCATTTACAGCCGTACCATTATAGCCATTACCGCTGCTGTCGATGACCTCGCTTGTTGTCCCGTTCCAGATAGATTCGTCCATGCGCCACTGCCCGACGGCATTGGCAATTGACTCTACTCTTGTTAGGGAAAGGCGGGTGAGAACCCAGTGGGGATTGCCACCGCCATCAGATAGCTCAATGTTGAGTAGACCGTCATTGACGACAACATCGAATGACTGTGGCCCACCTGAAGTACCGCGACCAACATAGACAAACTCGCCAACCGCATTATCTATATCGCTATTGATGGTTTCTCCCTCGGCCTTGACGATCATATTGTCGTGAGCATGGGTAAGATCACCCATGTTCATGGTAACTTGCCATGTGCCATTGCCGATGTTGAGATTTAGAGTGGTTACCCCACTGCCAAAGACAAAGTCTCGATTAATATCGTTAACGCCACCACCTGTACCGCGATCGCGTGAATCAACTGTCGCTCCAGACCAACTGACAACTCCGCTATTGGTAGCGGGCGTTACCTGCGTCCAGCCGTTTTCGACTGGCGATGTATCTGTGCCAAAGTCGAAGTTGTATTCAGCCAGACTAGCAGGAGGGGCGTCGGCAGCATTAAGCTGCTGGACAAAGGCGACAAGCTGGGTCAACTCGGTTCCTGACAGCGAGACGCCGTTGTGTGCGGTAATGGCTTCCTCCAGGGTGGCAGCTGAACCGTCATGCAAGTAGGGTCCAGTTTCCCACAGACCGAGCAACGTTGGCGTATCAATACCAGTGAGGTTTCCGCCTAAGCGGCTACCACTGCTTGGTTTGATGGTCCCCACGTCATGAAGTTGATTCTGAGTGCTATCCGTAAAGGTGCTGCCTGTATGACAGGAGGCACAGTTTGCCGTTTCGAATATTGCCTTACCCGCTACTGCGGCACTGGTTAATGTACCATCTTGGTTTCGGTATGGGCTTTCTGCGACTGTGGTTAGTGAGTTTACGTAGGCAGCCAGTGCATCCAACTCTGAGCTGAGTCCTGCTTTGGAGGCACCGAGCGGCTCAGATGTGGCATTGAAGTCGCTGTTGCTCATCAGGCCAGTTCCGCCTGCCATGGTGCGAATCTGTCCTTCAAAGTCCTGAACCTCATCAAAGTTAGCGCTCCAGTGGAGTGGGCCATTTCCAGCACCGTGTCCCACCAATGAGATGGTATTGCGTAGACCTTCACCAGCTGCTGTCATATCCCAGATGCGACCGTCGCTGTCACCCGCATTATGACAGGACGCACAGCTCATATAGGCATCCCGAGCCAACCGGGGATCTCTAGCATCATAGAAGAGCTGCTTGCCACGCAAAACGTTGGCTGTCAGCTGTTCGCTTGTGATTGTATCAACTGTTGCCCGTAACGAAACTGACTCAGCACCGCTATTCATCAGCGCCGAAATATCATGGATACCGATGGAGCGCTCCATAAAATTGTGGACATATAGGGTCATACCATCAGCTGACAGAACAATTCCTTGGGGCGCAAGACCTGTATCAAAGCGGAAGAGTTCGTTTTGACCATATGCATCCACTACCACCACCTCGCGGCTGGTCTCCAGCGTCACGAAAAGGTAATTTCCGTAGAGGCCGAAAGTCCCAGCATTGGCAACGCTGGCGTTGTCATGATCGATACGAGCAGCAAAGGTCTCGCTAAAGCTGCCCAAATTGATATGTGACGAAATCGCCCGAACCGTATGCTCAAAGTTCAGATCATTTCCATCACGCAAGCCGCCCCGCAAAATATTGTCTTGCTTGGATGGAACCCAGGCTACCTGTCCGTCGGGCGAGATGACTGGTGCGGCTAGATAGTTCGGCACGCCACGAGCGCCAGCCTCAAAATCAGCATCCGTATTCACCTGAAGCGTAATGGTATTGTTCAGGGTCATATCTGCCAGGTTGACCACCATGACCTCACCACCGACGCCATTGGTCTGAATGGATTGAGTCTCTTCGCCTGGCAGCCGTGGCGTGATAAAGCGAGAGACAAGAAGACGGGTGCTGTCTGGCGTAATGGTGAGGTGACGCACATGCTCGCCCAACGTAACGCTGGCGGCAATGATTAACCCATCTGGATCTACTCGGACAACCTGTCCTAATGCTTCGAGTGTGACGTAGGCAAAGAAGCCACCTGAATCAAAAACGACTCCGTGGGGTTTGCTCCCTCTGGGTAGACTCATGGTGTTTTCAACGGAGAGGGTAGTACCGTTAATGACGCTAATCGTCGCCGAATCTCGATTGATAACCCAGACAGTATCGCTACTTGGTCGGATAGCGACGGCGCTAGGATTCTGACCGACTGGAATAATAGCAACTCGTTGCTCGGTTGTAGCATCGATGACGGTGACGCTACTGTTATCTGGGTTAACGCCCCAGATCTGATCGTTGCCGCTGCGGACCTGATATGCAACGGTACTAGAGTTCATGGGACGATTGGCCGCTTGAGGCGTATAGATCGCTTGGTAGAATTGAATACTCTGCTCATTTCCGCCTTCATTCTGAACGGTTAAGGTAACCTCATACCTGCCTGGCTGGTTAAAGGTATGGGAGGTATTTGGTGAAGAAGAGTAGGTGGTTTCAGCGGTTCCATCACCAAATACCCATTTGTATTGAAGGGCTGGACCGCCGCTGGCGCTGGCTATGTAATTGACTGCCGTATTAACCTGAGCCGGCGTTGTTGTCAGTGGATCAATTGAGATTGGTTCCGACGGCACATCCAAAGTTCCAAAGATTTCGACTTCGGCAAGCTGCAAGAAGTTTGTGCCACCCAATTGAACCCGTACATAGCGCCCTGCACGATTAATCGTGAACTCTGTTGTGCGGCCTGCCTCTCCAGGATAATGATGTTCGGTAACGCCATCCTGGCTTTGAGTGGCTGATAAGCTTGTTGAATCAAAGGGGTCATCCGAGACAAATACGTGGAAATTGCTTAAGCGATTGCTACAGCAGTCGGTGCGATTCCAAAGGCTGATGGTTGTAAGGTTGTGCTGCCGTCCTAAATCAACCTCCCACCAAGCGTTGGCTTCGTTTTGTGTATGGGTAATCGATCCGTTGTTGTAGACACCATCATTGTCGCCATCGATAGCACGACTCGGAACGCCACCAAACCCCGTCGACGACTGGGTGGTGATTTTGCCACGTGCTAAGTTGAATATGGCAGACCCGCTATCAATGGAGACGAGTTTTTCAGCCTGATTGTTGGCGAATGTCCCCTGAGCAACCGGTAGACTCCAGTTGACGCCATCTTCACTGAGCTGAACGTTATACTGAGAGATTGTCCCATTTCCACCACCTGGCCGCGGCAGGTAGCGCAATCCACTTAGCTCATATCCTATTCCCATGTCAATGATCAATTGATGCGGGTGAGGTGGATCGTTGTCATCTCCCGAATTGGCATACCATTCCGTGTGCCATATGGAGTTTGAATTGCCGTCAATCGCATTAGTTGCGCGTCCATCTTCGCCGACAGTCTCCTCGCTATCCGCACTAATCGTCCAGTCGCTTCGGTTAATCGCCGCTCCATTCCCGTCAAGAATATTCACTTCCGCTGCCGAAGACCAGGGCTTACCATTGACTTCTGATTCCGCCACGAATTTGACGTAGCGATAGGGACCAGGCGTGCTTGCGGTAGGTACTGACATGCGCACCTGAACCATCTTGGCTACTGATGGCACACCATCATTCGTAAGGCCGAAGAGCATCCAATAGCCGGGTAGTAGCACATTGGCATTGCTGTGAGCCGTAAGCTGGAAGTTCCCACTGGAAAGCTGGGTAAACGGCACCTCGAGGAAGCGTTGTCCCGTATTCATGGTGTGGGTTGTGGCAGAATTACGGATCATGGTAAATCTAGCAATGTTGTTAGACCCTTGGACGTTGAAGGACTGACCTATGCCAACAACATTTGGTGCATTCGTGACAGTAGGACGAACTACAGGGGAACCCGCGCCATCAAAGAGATAAGGAGGTGAGAAGACTTGACCGTCGGTGTGGGTTGCTGGGTGGTTGGGATTCCCGGATGAGTACCCCCCACCACCACTCAGCACGCGTCCATCCACTAATAGGATCGCAGTCGAGTGGTAATTTCGAGGGACAGACATGGGGTTGAGTAATGTCCAACCTTGGGTAGTTGGATCCCATAGTTCTGCGTCTAAAACGGTTCCATTATCAGAGAATTTGGTACCAGAAGTATTCCCGCCAATGACCAGGACTGTTCCGTCAGGAAGCACAACTTCATTGGCAAACTGGCGAGCATGGTTCATAGATGCAATGGTGGTAATCTGAGGCGTTGGGTTGTTAATATCAATGATGGCGGCCTTGTTGCTGCTGGTATTGGTTCCACTATTTTGTGCACCGCCAGCAACTAGGATTTTCCCTTCATCATACAGAATAGCCACAGCCTCTTCCGGATACCAACTTAAGTTACTATTTCCCAATGTGGTCAAAGAGCCATTGCCATTTGGATTGATGCTGTGCATAACAGGCGTTGCGCCGTAGTGGAAGATGTTCCCTCGGGGATCTAGGTGCATAAGCGGCCACCAGCCGGCACCGTCTTTGTTTGTACCATAGTTAAGGATTGGTGCTTGGAGGTTTACCCCCGTCAGTCGGGTCCAGCCACTACTTTCGTTCCAGCGTTCAGGATAGGGCCCACCTTTGCCCACGGCCGTAAAGACGCTACCGTCGGCCAGAGTGGTAGAAGTAGGATACCATCGGCTGCTATTCATATCTTGGACTCGCGCCCACTGATTGGTGACGGGGTCAAAGATACTGGTAAAGACAACGGTATTGCGGCCACCTAGCGCCATAATCCGTCCATCATCAAGTGAAATCAAATCCGAGCAGAACATGTTGTGATTGTCGTTGAAGTACTCAGAGAAGGTCCCCGTTGCCGGATCCCAGGTCGCCGAGTAGGTCTGCTCCGTACTTGGCCAATGCTCTCTTTCGCTTCCCGACCAAGTGAGGACTCGCCCGTCAGGAAGGTTAGCTATGGAAACTGGTGTATGTGGCCAGGTGATCACCGGCCCCCATTCGCCACCGACATTACTTGCTGCGGCCGCGCGGACTGTGCCTGGAGATTCCCAACGTGGCTCATTTTCCGTCAACCTTGCCCAATATTCATCGTCATGATTTTGGAGATTTCCGCCCTGAGGGGCTGTAGCATTGGGTGGATTCTCTTGGGTAGTGACACGCTCACCACTTATGAGGGGAACAAAGATTTGAAATGATGTCGATGAGGGATCTTCAATTTCCTGTCCGTAGATGTTTTGATGTGAGATACCAAGGGGTGTGGCTAGGAAAAGAAAGGAAAGGAACAAGTACAACCGTCTACGAATTTTGACACTATACATCTTAGAACAACCTTTTTTTGAATACATCTTCACTTTTGGGTACAACAGCCAGGAAATAATGATTGAGACCAGGGTAAATCTTTGTGCAAATAGATCTATACTATTCTGGCCGGCAGATTGCATCTGCTTCGGCAAAAATTCATGTAGAAATTACTAGCACAAAACCTGACAGGCATGGTGGCACTGTCAGGTATGAGCAATCGTGAAATTAATGCAAACGCTATCTGCTCTGAATAATGATTGAATCCATTTAAGTCACCAACAGATCGATACTTTGTTTGAATGCTTCAGCCAATGTCTTTACATTTGGCTCAAGAATCAAATTTTCATGATCACCTGGCACCTCCTGAATTGTTAAACCAGGAATGAGCTTAGACCATCCTCGGTCCGGCCCTGCATGAGCATAAATAGGCCACGTCTCGGCTGCTCTAAAGAGGAGTATACGGCCCGAATACGGGCGTGGTGAGTAGTGATCCATTGCTGTAATGAAATTTGATGCAAGGTGATAATCTCGCAACTCAATGGGGATGGTTGCGCTGCTGCTCAACAGCTTTGTGAGCTTTTCCTTGCGCGCTTTTTCCACGCGTCGCTGCTCCAATCGATCCGTCAGTTTGCTGATTAGGTACTCTCCACCTTGGCGAGACAGCCCCTTGATATGCGAAGCAAGCGGTGTTGTTTCTTCTCCTATGCCTGGGTGAAAGGTATCAAGGAAGACTACCAAGGGCACCTGAGAGTCAGTTCCCTGCAGGCGTCGTGCCATTTCATAGGCAACGGTTCCGCCACCAGAATAGCCAGCCAAAATAAAAGGTCCATCTAGCTGTAGGGTTTGGATAGCATTGATATATGCCTGGGCCATCCCCTCAATGGAGCTGTGAGGCCGCGATACGCCGTCGACGCCACGCGCCTGGATACCGTAAAAAGGGATGTCGGCTCCCAGGCGGCGAGATAGCTCTCGCAGTACCAACACATTCCCTCCAGCGCCATGGACACAAAAGATCGGCATGGCCCCAGGCTTGCCTTCTTCAAACTGAACCAGATAGGGGGAGCCACTTGTATCTGTTGCGCTCCGACTGCTTTTTTCAACATACGCGCCGTTGATAGTCATCTCTCTCGCTGGCGGAACTGATTGATCCAGGCTTTGCTCTGTCTCATCATCCATGGGCATACGAGCCATTAATGTATTAGCAATTCTTTCAATTGAAGGACTATCCAACAGTGTCGTTAACGCCAACTCCTCCCCTGTCAGATCTCGTACCCGAGCTAGAAACTGTACGGCCAGTAAGGAATGCCCCCCCAGGTCGAAGAAATTATCTTTGACGCCAATAGGGCGAACATCTAAAAGTGACTCCCAGATATAGACCAAGTGCTCCTCAATATTGTTGCGAGGGGCAACATAGGTCTCCTCTTGTGTCATCGTCAGCTCGATTGATTGCAGCGCAACTCGATCAACCTTTCCATTTGGCGTTAGCGGCATTTCTGTAAGGAAAACAATGTGGCTAGGTACCATGTACTCTGGAAGTGCCTGCTGACAGATGGACTTAACATATACCTCGTCTTCATTGTCGCTGACAACATAGGCCACGAGCTGAGGTCCCAAGGATGATTCTGCCCGCACCATGACAATGGCCTGCTGAATCTGCTTATCTGCGACCAGGGTCGACTCCACTTCGCCTAGTTCAATTCTAAATCCGCGAATTTTGACTTGGTGGTCGGTCCGTCCTACATACTCAATCTGGCCATCAGAGCGATAGCGCCCCAAATCCCCCGTCTTATAGAGTAAATAAGACTCATTTTCCCCAAATGGATTGGGAACAAAACGTTCGTCGGTTAGCTCTGGTCGGTTCAAATAGCCAGCGGCCAATACATCACCACCCACATAAAGCTCACCAACAACTCCTACGGGTACAGGTTGCATGGCGGTGTCCACCAGATAGATCTGGGCATTGGCAATCGGTTGCCCGATAGGAATCACCGTCTGCTCCTCGGGCGCATTGACTTCATAGTAGGTTACATCTGCGGCAACCTCGGAAGAACCATAGAGATTGAGCAGTAGGCGATCGGGCAGTTGCCTCTTGAATTGGGCCGCTAGTTCAACCGTTAAGGTTTCACCACTGGTTATCCATATGGATAGCTTCGGCAGTTGTGCCGCCAGATCCGGCACAGCATCTAACATGGTGTTGAGTAAAGATGGGACAACCACTAAGCGGGTGACTCGCTCCTTAGCCAGCTTGCGGATAAATTGATTTAGATCTTTGACTATGGCATCCGGGATGTAGACTGTTGGAATTCCCTGGAGCAATGGTCCGAAGATCTCCCAAATAGAATCGACGAAGTTCAGGCTAGTCTTTTGGCTACATACTTCATCGGGTCGGAAGGGGTATGCGCGCCACATCCATTGGCAACGATTCACTGTGGCTCTGTGAACACCCATTACCCCTTTGGGGCTACCAGTCGAGCCAGAGGTGTAGATGATATAAGCCGGATCATCCAGTTGAGCAATTGCAGCAGGCGTTGTTTGAGCTGAATTGGCAATCTTCCGCCAATCCCGATCCAAACAAAGAATCTGGGCATTATGCTTTGGTAGACTGTCAAGCAGCACTTGTTGGGTTAGGAGTAGTGATAACCCTGAATCTTCCATCATAAAGCCCAGCCGATCTGGAGGGTAGTAAGGATCCAACGGGACGTAGGCCCCCCCAGCCTTGAGCACACCAAGGATACCGACCAGCATCTCAGGAGAACGTTCCGCACAGATGCCGACCAACGTCCCTTTGGACAACCCCTGGTTTAGCAAGTAATTGGCCAACTGATTGGAGCGCTTTTGCAAGTCACCGTAAGTGAGTTGACTGCTAGGAAAGATGGCCGCCACAGAATTGGTCATCTTTATGGCCAGATCATCAAAGAGTGTATGGAGGCAGGCTTCCGGATAGGGCTCGCTTGTATCATTCCATGCAATGAGTATCCGTTCGCGCTCGGCCTCACTCAAGAGGGGAATTGTAGAGACTCGAGCCGTTGGCGTCTGTAGAATCCCATGGAGGAGTGCCTCAAAATGAGTGAGCATCCTCATTATGGTCTTTTCGGCAAAGAGCGATGTATTGTACTCTAACCACAGGTCCATCCCCTCGTCCAGCTCAGTTATATAGAGGGTCATGTCCAACATAGAGGCTCGGTGCTCGACGGTTTCTTCCCATGCGCCCAGTGTACCGATATAATCAGGCACTCTTTGCGGCGTGTTTTGAAGAACAAACATAATTTGGAAGAGCGGTGAGTAGCTACGACTGCGTTGAGGCTGGAGCGCTTCAACTAACTTTTCAAAAGGTACTTCTTGGTGTTCAAACGCATCTAGTGACGTAACCGAAACCTGCTGCAGCAGTTCCAGGAATGTTGGATCGTCTTCAAAATTTGTCCTCAAGACTAGAGTATTCACAAACATACCCATGAGCGGTTCTAGTTCGCTCAGATTGCGCCCAGCAACGGGAGAGCCAATGAGAATATCATCCTGGTCGGCATAACGGTGCAAAAGCGTTTGGAACCCAGCAAACAGGGTCATAAAGAGACTTGCACCCTGCTGATGACTGAACGCTCTTAGCTCTGTTGTTAGCTCACCGGAAATGCGTTTTTGTAGCGCCGCTCCTTTGTATTGCTGGCGAGCAGGGCGCGGCATATCGGTTGGTAGTTCCAAAAGCGGTGGAGCACCAGCCAACTGCTCCGTCCAGTAAGCCAACTGTCTTTGCAACTCGGGCGACTCCAGGCGCTCGTTCTGCCAGTATGTGAAGTCAACATACTGGGCGGGTAGCTCAGGCAAGGAGGCATCTTTCCCGTCTAAATATGTGGCATAGAGCACATCCAACTCTCGATAAAGGCAGCCCAAAGACCAACCATCAAAGACGATGTGATGAACGTTGAAGAGAAAGACATGCTCTTCTTTCGCCAGCCGAATGAGCTGAGTTCGAAAGAGAGGTCCTTCTGCCAAATCGAAAGGTCGATTGGCATCATCACTCAGAAGTTGAGTGAGCTGACGTTCGCGTACCTTCGCCAATAAATCAGATATGTCCGTTACGGGAATGTCTAATTTTTGCTCTGGCCCAATGACTTGTACCGGCCTTCCGTCCTCCATGGTAAACGTGGTACGCAGGGCCTCATGGCGATTGATAATCGTTTCTACACTGCGACGAAGCACCTCTTTATTTAACTCACCTTGCAATCGAACAGCAAATGGCAAATTGAAACTAACTAGTTCCTCTTCCAACTCTTCCAAGAACCAGATGCGGCGTTGGGCTGCTGAAACAGGATGGCTAGACTTCTCCCGTCCGACGGGCTTTAGCGGCGAGGCAATCAGCGAATACGAAGAAGCTACACTGCCGTCGCTTTGAAAATCGGTGTTTTCCGTAGCCTCTACTGGGAAGACAGAACTCCGGTTTTTAAACGGAGCTGAGTATAATTGTGCAAGATCAATGTTTGGTTGGGTAATTTCTTCAACTTGTGGATCTAGTACTTTAGCCAAATCAACCAATGCAGGTGTACGGAAGATATCGCGAATCCCAATCTCGATTCCGTGCTGCTCGCGAAGACGCGTAATCAGTTGCACAGCGCGTAGTGAATGACCGCCAATCTCAAAGAAATTGGAGTGGACACCGATGTCTTCAATGCCCAACAGATCCGTCCATGCACCGGCAAGAATCTTCTCTGCCTTTGTTTGGGGCAGAATCAAACTTTCGACCTCGCTTACTAAGTTAATGGTTGGTTCTGGAAGACTGCGCCGATTAACCTTGCCGTTGGGGGTCAAGGGAAAGGCATCTACTACTTCAAAGTAGGCAGGTATCATATACTCCGGAAGCACTTTCCGAAGATAGGTGCGAATTTCACCTATGTTATTGGCACCACCACTCCAATCGTCAGGCAGGCGTATGTAAGCAACAAGCTGTTTGTCTGTGGGTGACTTGCCATATGTGCTAACAACGGCCTCGTCAATGGCTTGGTGCCGGGCAAGAACGGATTCGATCTCCCCCAATTCAATGCGGAATCCTCGGATTTTGACCTGAAAATCGCTACGCCCGAGGAAATCGATGCTCCCATCGGTTCGATAACGGGCCAGGTCACCGGTATGGTAGAGTCTGCCTCCACCGAGGTGATTCTCAATAAACTTTTCCATAGTTAATTCAGGACGGTTACGATAACCTCTTGCCAATCCGTCACCACCGATGTACAGATCCCCAACAACACCGACTGACACAGGCTGAAGCTGCTGATCCAATATGTATAGTTGGGTATTGGCTATTGGCCGCCCAATGGAGACAGTCCCGCTCGATTCTGAGCCGCTGATCATTGGTAACGTTGGGTCGTTTCCCTCTTTAGTTATGTTAAACCCTGCGACTTTCTGAACTGATGACCAAATGGTTGTCTCGGTAGGCCCATACATATTCCAAAGTTCATGGCAACGTTCCAAGAGCTGCTCGGCTAACTCCTGAGAGAGGGCTTCACCCCCCACCAAAACCCGTAGACTATCGTGGCCAGACCACCCAGCACTAAGCAGCATCTGCCAAGTCGCTGGTGTTGCCTGCATAACAGTAGCTTGAGAAACTGTCCGAATCAGCCATTCTGCATCGACTGCCTTCTCTTGGTTGGCAATAATCACCTTAGCACCAACCGCGAGCGGGAGGAATAGCTCCAGAACGGCAATGTCAAACGAGATGGTGGTCACAGCGAGGATCGTATCCTCTATATGTAGCCCTGGCTCTTTAGCCATTGAGCAGAGGAAATTAACGACGCTTTGATGGGAAATCTGCACGCCTTTGGGCTTACCCGTTGAACCAGATGTATAGATGACATAGGCTAAATTGTGAGGCTGAGCAGCCTTAAATAAATTGGCATGCCCTTCTTCTGCAATAATCTGCCACTCCATATCGATGAGAATTTGGGGCGTATCCAGCGTCATAAAGAGATCGCTGATGTCCTCTTCTGTGATGATGAGAAGGGGGCCTGCATCGTCAATCATTGCCCGTATCCGCTCTTCAGGAAAGATTGGATCCATGGGTACATAGCCAGCTCCAGCCTTGAGAATCCCCAATAACCCAACCATCATATCAATAGAGCGGTGTACACAAAGACCGATCAATGTGTCGGGGCCGGCGCCCACTGCGGTCAGGTAGTTGGCCAACTGATTGGCCCTTTTGTTCAATTCACCATAGGTAATGGTTTGAACGAAACCTTGCTGATTTTCAAAGACAATCGCTGTAGTGTTGGGACTCTTCTCAGCCTGTTCTTCAAAGAGTGTATGAATTAAAGCATCTTGGGGATAACCTGCGTCTGTATTATTCCACTCGACCAATATCTGGTTGCGTTGGGTTTGGGTGAGTAACGAGACGTCCGCTAATCTTTGGGATGGGTTAGTTGCTAGTTGGTGAAGTAGATACTCATATGCCCCAATCCAGCGTTCGATGGTCGATTGATCGAAGAGCGAACGGTTGAAGTCACAATCGACCTTTAACCCCCCGCTATGCTCATTAATGTTAAAGAAGAGATCCGTGAAGACTGCTTCTTTGGGTGTTTGGGCAACTGTTACATCCAATGGCCCAAATTCAACTCCCGCATCATCCCGATCCATATTAAAATTGATTTCTGAGAGGGGAAGTCGGCTTGGATCTCGCTGCAGTTCCAGACGATGGACAATCCCGCTGTAGGTAGATTCTTGGTGATCATACGCATCCAAAATCGCTAACTGGATCTCCCTGAGGAAATCGCTAAAGGAGATTGTTAAATCGAGCCTGACACGGATAGGCAACAGATTGACGCAGTAGCCCACAAGCGTTGTCTCGCCAACATTCAATTGGCCTGCGGCCGGAACCGTCACCACAATATCATTCTGAGATGACAGCTTGGCCAGCAGCAAGTTAAAGGCTGAGAAGAGGAAAGTAAAGAGGCTCTGCTTCTCTACGGCCGAAGCATCTTTGATAGCAGCATAGACCTGTGAATCAAAGTAGTGGGTGACGGTACCACCAGTATACGAACGAAGCGATGGTCTGGTCCGATCGGTTGGCAGCTCAATAAGGGGCGGCTGCTCTTCGAATTGCTTGATCCAATACGCATAAGAACGTTGGACCGAATCCTTGGTGTGGCGCTGAAGCTCTGCCACAACATAACTGCTGAATTGAAAAACTTTATCCAGCTGATATGCTTGGCCATTGTAAAGGGCCGCGTAAACCGTCCCAACTTCTTGCAGTAGAACATTCCAAGACCAGCCGTCACAGGCAATGTGGTGACAAGCAACAACAAGGCGATGCTCAATCTCGGAACATGTAACAATTTCTAGACGAACAATTGGGCCATTAGCTAGATCAAATGGTGTGCGACCAAAGCGTCTATAAATCTCTAAAAGCGCCTGATCCTGCTCCGTTTGAGACAGAGACGACAAATCTGTGCGTGGCATTTCCAGCCGCAGTGGATTTCCCTTTTCCTGGTAGGTCCCATCAGCGCTAAATCTCAGATGAAGGGCTTCATGGCGCTGGAGTACAATCTGGAGTGCCCGTTCCAGAATGTCTACGTCACATACCCCATCTAACCGGATCATGAGCGGCTCGTTATAGGCGCAATTTGCTTCATCGCTGATTTGAGACGCCAGCCAGATTTCAGTCTGCTCCTCGGTTAAAGGAAATTGACCTGCCTCTAACTGGCTGTCACAAAAAAATCAGTCTGGGCAACCTCTTCTGAATTCCTGGGGAGAAAACCCGCTTCTTGCAGAGATATCACACTCTCTTTGACGGCATCCAGGATGATGTCTACATCCTCATCCGTGTGGGCCATGGTAATGAAACAGGGGAACCCATCGTAAATGTGAACACCCTTGGTCCGAATGAGATAGAAGAGAAGCTCACCATAGGGTACATTCTCTGTGTAAGTCATGCGCCAAAGTGAGCTAAAATAGGTGGTTTCCAGCGGTACACCCCGATCGCGGAAGAAATTGTTGAGTTCCGATACCAAGTAAGCCGTCTGACCATTAACTCTCGACTGAAGCGCTGGACCTTCGTCTTTGAGAATCCGTAAGGCTGCTAGACAGGCGGCAATCGATGCTGGGTGGCGGACGAATGTACCGGCAAAGTAAGTAACACCAATCTCTGGGACTGAATCATCGCCATACTGCCATGGGCCGCCATCGAGTGCATCCATGTATTTGGCTTTGCCAGCAACCACACCAATGTGCATTCCACCACCAACGACCTTCCCATAGGTCGCAATATCAGCCTGAATGCCAAAGAATTCCTGGGCACCACCCGGCCCTGTTCGGAATCCAGTGATGACCTCATCGAAGATAAAGGGGACGTCGTTTTCTGCTGTGATCTGGCGCAGTTCTTGTAGAAATTCTCGCGGCTGAAATTCGGGACGACGACTTTGCACCGGTTCGACCATGACCGCAGCTAGCTCATCAATACGCTCGCGAATGATCTGAAGCGACTCCTCTGTACCGTACTCAAGTACAAGCACATTCTCAACAGTAGAAGGCATAATGCCTGGTGCCGCTGGCATAGACCGCAGCCCCGGAACGCTGCGAACAATCACCTCATCAAAGATGCCATGATAAGAACCGCTGAAGATGACAATCGTGCGGCGGCCGGTAACCGTTCGGGCAATGCGCATGGCACCCATTACCGCCTCCGATCCTGTATTGCAGAAGCCTACGCGCTCCATACCTGTTAATTCACAGATCAGCTTTGCCGCCTCGCCTGTAAGAGGACATTGGGGGCCGATTTCGACACCCCGCCACATCTGATCCACCACAGCCTGAGTGATATCCGGATTGGCATATCCAAAGAAATTGGAGCCAAAGCCGTTGAGTGCATCAACAAATTCATTGCCATCCAGATCCCAAATTCGGCAGCCGTTGGTTCGGCTGGCAACGATAGGGTAGATCAGCTCCTTGATCTTGGACTTGAACCCAGAGACAACCCGCGGATCCGCATGGTACTTTTGCCATTTGGCCGTGAATTTTTTGGACTCAGCAGTCATCTTGTTGTATTCAGCAATGAACTGTTCCAACCACTGCTGCTGCTGTAGTTCAAGTTCTTCACCCTTCTTTGTTTGAATGCGCGCAATGGCGCCAAATGGTTTCATCTCTTGACTTGTTTTTGGGTCAGCATCACCTTTGTTTTCAGCAGGGGGATGGGTTCCATTTTGTAGTGATGCTTTCGCACTGATTTGACCGTTTGTACTATGCCTACTTTTACTGTGGCTAGGGCTTGAAGCAGCGGAACCGCTGTTCGGGCTCAGTTTGAGCGAATGTTGCTCAGTTCTCACCCGGGATGCTTGGGTCGGAGCTGACGGAATCTGTGGCTGCTGCATTGGAACAAAGGATTGAGGTTTTGGCAGTGCAAACGATTGGGCGGAAAGGGCAGCCAATTGCATAGACATAACCTGCAACTGTTGGGCCAAAACGGCTTCAATGCCCGTTGTATGCGCTGCTGCCGGCGTCGGACCAACTCCATCAGCAAACTGAGGGGGTAAGGTGGGCTGGGTAGATGGTGTGGGCGGCCAATTTGCGCTTGCTGGAAGGTCAGTCTGCAACGTCGAGGTTCCATTTGATGCTGCTTGCTCGATTCCATTTGGAATTCCATTATGTTCACCACCTTCTGGACCTTGGGCTGAAGGCGTAGTGGCTACAGATGATCCGTTGTGAATTCCAGCAACGAATTCATTGAATTCATAGAGAGGCATTGTCCCCTCATTATTTGGGGCCGCATTGGTTTCTAATGAAATTGCTGGTTCATCATTTTGTGCGGCAGGAAGCGCATCGTCAGGCAGTTCACTAACAATGTGTTCTACCAGTTTAGAGAAGGTGGGCATCTCTTCCAGCATCTGGCGGAATGATACCTGGACGCCCAGTTCTTGCTTAATACTTGTACTAAACTGGATCAAAAATAGCGAATCAAAGCCTAATTCAAGAAACGAAGTAGCTGCGCTTTCGCCATCAATCTCGAACCCTGAGAGATCAAAGAGCGATTCACGAATGATTTGGGTAACTTGATTTTGTTTTGATGATGGATTTGCCACGACAAAACTCCTAATGTTTGTGCAAAATTCTAAAGCTGAAAAATTATTGCTCAACCTGAGATTGTAAACTCAAACTGCTTTCACGAAGTAGGTAGCTCGCTGAGTTTTCTGAAGAGCTATGCTGCGGTCGGTTTCAAAATAGGAGCATAGATTTCTGGTAGCGCATTAGAAAACACCTATTTTGAAACTGAACTGAGTTAAATTTCAGTAGAGCACAAAGTCTTTCTGCTCACGAAGTGGTCCGCGGATACCGGGCAGAAGAATCTTTTTTTACTTCGCCAGAAAAGTCTCGTCCCGACTCTTATCCAATCCGCTCTCGGTAGTTCCGAAAAGGGAAAACATTCCCATCTTCACGGGAACAAGCTTTTTCTGGCCACCTCTAGTAAGATTGTGGTCTACTAAATATAGTTACGATTTGGAATGGTTTTGAAGCTGTTGCCAAGTACTTAATTGTTGAGCCATCAAAGTCAGCTGCTGCTGGATCAAGCGCTGATTGACCTCATCGAGCGCCACTTGACTTTCGTATATTGGGTTGTCGTCGATGCAAGCGCTTGATGATGGTTGTAGAGAAGAAAGATCAGCCGTAGTGTGGGGCAAACCCGGGACCATTTCTGGCACCTCTGTTTTGATATTGCGAATGGCTTGCCCCGTTGCTCTCCCTCCATTGGCAGAAATGATGTTGGAGTCGGTAGCGGGCGTAGTATTCGACGTCATATCGGACAGATCTTTTTGTGCTGCGGGTTTGATAGGATACCAAAACCGCTTACGCTCAAAGGGGTACCCAGGCAAATGTACTTTGGCCCGTTTTTCTCCCTGATAGAGCGTGAGCAAATCGACCGGAACGCCTACTTGCCAAAGTTTCCCCGTTGCATCGCAAAAGGCGTGCGCATCGGAGAGTTGTTGCTTCGGGTGAGGAGATGATGCCAGCACCATTTGGCTCTTGTTTCGACTAGGGTGTTGACGGGCTAGGGTTGTCAACGCTTGCCCTGGCCCTACCTCTAAGAGCACTTTCCCAGCATGATCTAGCAAGTTTTCAATGCCGCGGGCGAATTGAACCGTCTCCCGCAGATTCGCTGTCCAGTAAGCAGGGGACTGGGCCTCTTCATCACGTAACCATTCGCCGGTCACGGTGGAAACCATAGGAATCTGGGGCGCCTGCAAGGACATCTTGGCGACTATTTCTTTGAAGGAATCCAAAATAGGCTCCATCATAATTGAATGAAATGCATGAGATGTGTGGAGGGGTCGGCAGACAATGTCAGCACTTTCTAGCTCACTTTGTACAGCCAAAACTTCATCAGAAGGTCCAGATATGACGCATAGGTGGGGGCTGTTCACTGCCCCCATACTCACCTCATCAGTGAGGTAAGGACGTAATTCATCTTCCGAAAGTCGTACGGCTATCATCAATCCGCTTGGCAGGTTTTGCATCATCTGGCCTCGTTGGGCAACCAACGTCATAGCATCTTCCACAGAGAGAATCCCAGCGATACAGGCAGCGCTAAATTCTCCAACACTATGGCCAATTACCGCATGAGGGTAGACGTTGCGGGCGCGCCAGAGTTGAGCCAGAGCATATTCCACGGCGCAGATAGCAGGCTGGGCAATGGATGTCTCTGTAATCTGCCGGATCTGGTCATCAGTAGGCGTGTCGTCAACAAATAGAACTGTTTTGAGATCTAGGCCGATCTGGGGGCGCAAAATTTCAACACAAATGTCAAAGGCATCTCGATAAACTGACTCTGACTCATAAAGAGTCCGTCCCATATTGATATGCTGGGAACCCTGCCCTGGAAACATAAAGCAGACTGCTTGCTCATCTTGGCTCATTGAATGAGTGATTGAGCTAGAGGCTGAAAGGCACTCTTCTAATCGCTGGAGGGCCTCCATACGGTTTGCGGCTGAAATTACCCTGGTATAGGCAAAACGCTGCCGACCCGTGTTAAGCGTATAAGCCACGTCTGCCAGCTCCAGACTGTCCTCTTTCTCTAGATGAGAAGCGAGATTCATGGTTGCCTGATTGAGCGCATTTTCACTCCTTGCACTCAGCGTCAATAGCTGTGTTGGTCGCTTACGAACGGTTGAGCGTGGTAATTCCAGCTTCAGAAAGGAATCCGTTTGACCACAATCTGAGGCTGCCTTTTCATCGACGCCTAGAGCAGCTTCGTTCAAGGATATATGTTCTAGACTTTCTTCTTTTAAATTTGCTTCTTCTAGAACTACATGAGCATTCGTGCCTCCAACACCAAATGAACTCACGCCTGCCCGGCGAGGTGTTTGATCTGTATGCCATGTGCGGCATTCTGTATTGACATAGAATGGGCTATTTTCAAAGTCTATCCGCGGGTTAGCCGTTTCAAAGTTTAGGCTGGGTGGCAGAACTCCATGTTTGAGCGAAAGGGCAGTCTTGATCACGCCCGCAATACCAGCTGTACAGTCGAGATGCCCGACATTGGTCTTAACGGATCCGATCGCGCAATACTGGTTTTTGTCGGTAGAGCGCCGAAAGACTTCCGTCAGCCCATCAATTTCAATGGGGTCACCCAAAGAAGTACCTGTGCCATGTGCCTCAATATACGTTATCGTATCGCCCCCGATGCCTGCCATCGAATGAGCCTTGGCAACGGCCTCTACCTGCCCTTGGGCGCTGGGTGCCGTATACCCTGGTTTGCGATTTCCGTCGTTATTCAAACCCCAACCTCGGATGACAGCGTAAATGTTATCATTATCAGCAATGGCATCATCCAGCCGTTTTAGCAGAAGGGAGGCTACGCCGTTGCCGAAGATGGTTCCATTGGCTTTCTCATCAAACGTTTTGCATTGCCCATCAGGAGAAAGCATGCCTCCTTCCTCATAAAGATATCCTCTTCTTTGAGGAAAGCGTAAGGTTGCAGCACCCGCCAATGCCATATCAGATTCATGGCAAATCAAGCTCTGACAAGCCGTTGCTATGGCCACCAATGAGGTGGAACACGCTGTTTGGATGGTTAGACTAGGTCCGCGTAAATTGAGGAGATAGGAGACTTGAGTAGCTAGATAATCTTTCTCAAAGCCAATTTCATTCTGAAATGAACCGCCGTGAAAGACATCAGCTAATTCGTAGATAAAATCAGGGTTGTCGCGCAAGCTGGCCAAGAGATATGTATTCATGTAGCAACCGGCAAAGACGCCAATGCTGCCTGAATACGTATCTGGAACATATCCACCATCTTCTAAGGCATGCCAGCAGCACTCTAAAAAGAGGCGCTGGTGCGGATCCATGGCGACAGCTTTTTTGGGGAAGATGCCAAAAAATGCGGCATCAAATTTATCTGCGTCTTCAATAGGTGCCGCCAACTTTACGTAATTAGGATTATTGTCAGCGATCTGTCGATCGCTCTCAGAAAGCTCCAGCTCTTCCCCTGGGATCGGTCGCACACTATTGACGCCATTACACAGGTTTTTCCAGAATTTGCTGATATTTTGGGCATCAGGAAACCGGCCAGCCATGCCAATAATGGCAATGGCCGAATTTCGCGCGATATTGTTTTTGATAGACATAACTCCTCGAATAGCAATGGAATGGCACTGTTTAAGGTATTACCCATACCCTAGTTGACCGCATAGCTTATGGGATCTACCAGGGTAGCCCTTATGTCTGAGCGGACGATTTAAGTATGTATCGTCAATACGTAACTGACGTGCAATTTTCTTGGAATGATCAAATTGAACAGCGAGGTTATACCACGAAGCATACGACGGGGACTGCGACTGATTCAATGTACATTCTTATTCTGTAACCAACACGTGTAGCCACTATCTTTGCGAAATCCTTGTTTGTGGCATTTGGATAAAACCGTGGCGGACTATAGGCGTCTTTAACGATTGCTTTAGACATAGCTGCGTGAGATTACCACGTATTTCGACCGTTTAAACAACGTAGGGCTAGCGCTGCTTAAGAGTGCTTGAACATAGGATAACACAGTATTTAACTTTCAAATGTTATAAAATATTTACAAAACGCTTAAGCTATAATGAAGATATACATTGAAGGCTGTTTTACTCGAGTGTGCAAGGCATTACGTGGTTACAAATTCGGTTATTAAATTATATCCTGACAGGACATCGTAAGGAAAAATCACAAGAAATTTCTAGAGGAAGCATTGCATCTGTAACCAAACGCAATGCCCCCGACGTGGATTAGGAATGAGCCGTAAATAACTTGTGCGTTTCATTCGGGTATGCCCCCGTCAAATCACCAACTTATTGAATTCTCGTTCCTAAGCTGACCCTGGACCAGATGACTAAGCGACTACGAGCTGCTGATTGTTAGTCGCCAAAATTTTTCTCAAGAAATGCCAACGTTTGTTGCCAAGCATCCCTCGCGGCACCAGGTTGATCATAATTCTCCTCGCTCAAAAAGCCGTGAGGTTGACCGTCATAGATGGTAATTTCATTCTCAATATTAAGGCTGTTGAGGGCAGCTTCAAACTCGAGCACATTTTCGCGGGTGATCATGGCATCGTCACCAGCAAAGACGCCCAATACGGGCTGGGCTTCCGTCAATGGGCGCAGCAGATTTGGATCGGTAACTAACGCACCATAGTATATGATGGTCAAGGCCAAGCTTTGGGACTGGCGCATTCCTAGTTGAAGAGAGTGACCACCACCAAAGCAGAATCCCATAGTCGCTACCCTTTCTGGATCAACGCCATCCAAGCCAATGAGATATGCTAACGCACCATCCACATCAGAAAATATCTGATCCTCTGGCGTGGTCAGCGTCATCCACAATGCTCGCGGGACCATGCTTGTCGTGCGATTACGATAGGCATCTGGGGCCAACACTACATAGCCCTCCCTAGCCAACGCATCGGCCAGTACAGTAATACCTTCATTCAGGCCCCACCACTCATGGATCAGCAGAACCCCTGGGTGAGGTCCGGCACCCTCTGGTTCTGCTAGATATCCATTCAATGATTGCCCCTCTGGCCCCGTGTACGTCACATTGGTCAACTCATCTGCTGTTGCCCCAGCCACACTATCATAAAAAATAAAGCCTGCACCTAAAATCACCAAGAGCAGAAGAAGTGCCAATACCACTAGTAAGATCCGTCCCAGCCATTTCAATAAGGTCTTCATTCATTTCCTCTTAGAAAAAGTTATTGTATCTTAATTAATATATGTGGAAGAGATGGTTCCCTGCAACTGTGAAAGCTGCCACGCGGCAGAGGAACCCACTTCTATGAATATGAGCTGCTCCAAAGCTTTGTCTAGGAAGGCATCTACGAAGAACGCTGCAGGAATCGTCCCCACTACCGAGTCGGTATGCGCCGCCTGTTGGCCGCGATCACTAGGCAAGAGAAGCCGTCCGGCAGGAGCAACCTTGGAATTCGGCCTAGTTAGCTTACGTGCTGTACGCGCATTCGTTGGTCAGGATTGAATCATCAGTAACGCCATAGCAACAAGCGGTAGCTCAACCCGTAAAAAACGGTGTAATGCGATTAACATATATTTTTTGGCAGATCGCAATGGGAACAATATCGACCAAGCAACTCTGGACTCAACGACCAAGTGACTCTGGACCACCCTCTATTTCCCCATAGGATTTTCCTTCAACGTCCCAATATGTCCGTTCAATGCCTGCACCCCATACCCTAGTGGGCTTCCCACATTCATCACCGTGTAGCCCCAACGGAATTTTTCCTGCATCTCGTCGATATTGACCAGGGTAGTGGCAATCTTGGGACCATCTGCGGGCATACGCTTGGGTACATCCTCCATAACTTTGAGAACCTTTTCATGGCGGGTTTCGGTGATGACGCCTAGAGAGGCCGATAGATCCATAGGCCCTACAAAGAGGACATCAATGCCTGGTACTGCGGCAATTTCATCCAGATTGTTGTAGGCTTCCTCGCTTTCAATCTGAACAAAGAGAACCGTCTCTTGGTTGGCTGTTTTGATCACGTCCATCCAATTTTCGCCAGCCAGATGTGGCCAGTTGGGGGAGACCCCCCGTTGCCCAAGGGGTGGATAAAATGCATACTCGACGGCCTTGGCAGCCTCTTCCGCGGTGTTGACTTGAGGGACCATCACGGCCACAGCACCCACGTCATAGGCTTTTTTGATCAATGATGGATCATTCCAAGCCACGCGGATGAGCGGTGCCACACCCGTCTGACGCACAAGGGCTGGGATGGTTTCGATAGACTCCATACCAAACGGAGCATGCTCTGTATCGATCCAAAGAAAGTCAATATCCGCTCCGCAGACAGCTGTAGCAACCCGAGGAGACGGCGCCGGAAGCACTGTGCCAAAGATCAATTCGCCGCTCTTTATCTTCTGTTTAAGTGGATTGGGGTACATGGTTCATCCTTTGTTTGAAAAAATTTAAGGTTGTCTGAGCATTTGTGGGGTAAGACCAAGGCACGGCAATGTTGTAGCCCGCCCTTTTAGGGCGGGGATTCTGCTACACCGGGTGCCTCCCGCCCTAAAAGGACGGGCTACGGGAACTCCACCTCACTATTCCTCAGTGAGCCAAATTTGATAGTAGATAATGGATGGTTATGGACAATCCAGCAGCCACTATCTACCAAGTGTGTTTGGGGATTCGGGCATTATACTCGATAAATGAATTGGGCGTCTAAGGTTGATATGGCTGACATGGCTCAAACTAAGGAATGAGTTGTAAATAACTTGCGCATTTCAATCGGGTTTAGACGTACCAAATTACCAAGTTATTTCATTCCCGTTCCTAAAATTCTCTTGATATCCATTTGGAGGTATGTTAGAATTCACCAGGGTCAGTTCGTCTATTTCCTTTATACTTCGCCAGAAAAGTCTTGTCCCGACTTTTGACTAATCTACTCTAGGAATTTCCGAGAAGGGAGGGCAGAACTTTTCTGGCAATCTATATGGATTCTTTATGGAGAAATCAAGCATGGAATACCCATTTCCTGGTATGGATCCCTTCTTAGAAGCGCCAAATCTGTGGCCGGATGTACACAACAGCTTGATTTTTGCAATTCGTGACCAGATTCAGCGACAGTTGAATCCAAACTACGTTGCAGTAATTACGCCCTATATCACGTACGAAAGCCTTCAGATCGCGCCGAACCGGGGTGGGATAGTGCCAGATGTGGGCATACTGGAGCCAACGCCACCCATCACTGCATCTGTATCCATTGCGCCAGTTGCACCCGCCCCATTGACCCTACCTGCTGAAATGGCCGTAGAGACTCGCTATGCTCGCTTGGAACTGCGTTCGGTGGATGATGAGACCCTCATCACTGCGATCGAGGTACTTTCACCGGTCAATAAACGTGCTGGATCCACAAAGCCTTCTGGAGCGGGGGTCTATCAGGAGAAAAGAGAAAAACTATTTTGGAGCAACGCCCACCTGTTGGAAATTGACCTATTGCGCAATGGTGTACGTCCACCCTTGGCTTACCCCCTCCCCGATAAGCCTTATTTCATCTTCCTCAGCCGAGCTGAGCGGCGACCCAACGTGGATATTTGGCCAACGACATTACAAGAACCATTGCCGGTGGTGCCTGTGCCACTCCGTCATCCGGATCCTGATGTAACGCTCGATATCGGGGCTGCACTACGCCAAATCTATGCCAGCGCTCGATACGAACGACGTATTGACTATCGCATGGATCCGCCTTCCCCCGTGCTCTCAGAAGAAGACACAACTTGGCTGGAGGCCCGTCTACAAGAGGTAGGCTTGCGTCCATAGGAAAGGGACGGGAGCGCATTGCTCCGAACTCATAAACCACACAAATAAGTTATACCCAGGAGAAATTATTCATGGCGAGTACCCCGTTTACAGACGTTGCCCAGGCGCGACGTAAATTAGCCCAGATCGGTGCACTCCTCTTTGAACGTCGCTTGACCGATGCCGCTGGTGGCAACATCAGCACACTGGTCGGTGACGTCGTGGTTATGTCGCCCAGCTTAAGCGGCAGCAAGCGACAGTGGCAACTTCATCCCGATGATGTAATGGTTGTTGATCTGGAAGGGAATATTTTGGAGGGGGACGGCACGATCTCGCGCGAGTCTAATGTCCATTTCGGCCTATACAAAACGTTTGGTGAATATGGCACTGCGGTGATCCATGCCCATCCTCACAACGTTATGCCCTTTTGTGCAGCAGCCATGTCCATCCCTCCTGTGCTCGAAGCAAATTTGAAGTTTGGCGAGGTACCATGCATCGAGTATGCGCCAGCTCATAGCCAACAATTGGCTGACAATGTGGTCAATGCAATTCGGGGAAACGAAGCAAAAATTCAAAAACAAGCGGCCGGTGTCGTTGCTCCATGGCACGGTATCTTTCTCATTGGTAAAGACTTAGATGCTGCGTTTGATGCAGTTGAGCGCTTTGATACCAATGCCCGCTCTATTCTCATGGCTCCTGCACTAGGGGTGACTGATCAGCTAAGCGTCAAACGCAATGCTTTGGTCAAAGCAGCCTCCGCACATGGCAAGAGCGGCTACTGAGAGTGGGCTGTTGCTTGATAGCCAGTGAATGTTTGACAATCAGCCAAAGACTTGGATAAAATCGTCCCACCGTAATAGTTGCTATACTCAGGTGCCCCACAAATTAACGGATTTTCTCCGGATAGTGGTGTTATACTGCGGTCGTTTTAGGGACAATAGTTTTCCTACACTCGACCAGAGAAGCGAGACTGCCGTTAAAAGACGGAACCGATTATAGTTCTATTACGAGTGTCAATATAATTCAGGAGAAGCACAGATGTCCTCATTTCAAACCACTCCCAATTTCATCTCTGAACCCACCATCGGCCTCAATGGTACCTACAAAGAATTTTACGATGAGAACGGTTACTTGGTCATTCCTGACTTAGTTTCCCCTCAGGAGTTAGAGGAATTACGCAGTGAGACCCTCGCCATTTGCCAGGGAGACCGAGGAGATGTACGAGGCTTTGTCCCCAATGAACCAGGCGAAACGGAAGAGGATGTTCTGCGGCGCTACCTCTGCATCCACTTTCCTCATAAAATCTCCAAGACTATGACTCGCTATCTCGCAACGCCTAGCATGACCGACATTCTGACTGAGGTAATTGGTCCAGATGTCAAATGTATGCAGTCCATGCTCTTCATCAAAGCCACCGGAAAACCTGGCCAAGCATGGCACCAGGACGAGTACTTTATTCCCACTCGAGATCGTTCATTGATCGGTGGCTGGATTGCCATGGATGACGCTACCATCGAAAATGGTTGTCTGTGGCTGATTCCCGGCTCCAACAGACACGGTATTATCTGGCCTCAATGGGATCATGTGGATGCACGCTTTGACTGTACTGGCGAGGCATATGGCTTTCCATATAGCGACGAGGATGCCATTCCTGTAGAAGTCAAGGCCGGGACTGTGGTCTTCTTTAATGGCTACGTTCTTCACCGTTCTTTCCCTAATCATGCCCAATCTGGCTATCGACGGGTATTGGTCAACCACTTTATGAGTGCCCAATCCCTGCTTCCCTGGCATCCGCCACAAGAAGGTCAGCATATGGCCACCGCCGACTATCGGGACATCACCATGATTGCGGGCAAGGATCCATATGCATGGAAAGGCATAGAAGATCGGGCAACCCCAGGCGTTCGACCCAGCGGAGAAGGTGGCTGCGAAACCTGGCGTAAAGGTACGCCCAAACCCAAATTGGAACTAGCATAATACTTGAGCATTAACGGGTGGGGATTAGACAGTAGCTTCGATGTGAGTCGTCCTGAACATAATTGACAGCAACTCTGCACCCAGCAAGTTTAACATTATGAAAACTTCAACTCTTCCTCGAATTGCGTTACTCTTGGGTGATCCATGTGGTATTGGGCCGGAAATTGTCGCCAAATTGATGGCCGCTCCCAGTACGCAGGATTGTGCTAAGGTATTGCTTGTAGGCAGTGAAGCGGTTTGGTCTCAGGGTGCCGCCACGGCCCAGGTGGATTTGTCTGTTTCTGTCGTAGATGAATTGCCAAAGAACTGGGCAAGTGAGCCAGGCATTACGCTACTCAATGATGCATCCTTTAACGGACATCCCTTTATACCCGGTGTGGCTTCAGCAGAAGGCGGTGAGTACGTCTTAACGACAAGCCGAGTGGCTTTGGAATTGGCCCAGCAGAAGCAGGTTGACGGACTCTGCTTTGCGCCCTTCAATAAGCAGGCCATGCATCTGGCGGGCTCACCCTTTGAGGATGATCTGCGTTACTTTGCCCATGTGCTTGAGTTTGATGAGTATGTGGGAGAGTTGAACGTTTTAGATGATCTATGGAGTGCCCGAGTTACATCTCATGTACCGCTCAGGGAAGTGGCAGAACTGATTACCCCAGAAGCAATCGAAGCTGCCGTTATCTTGGTTCATGACGCACTAATTAAGGCTGGCACGGTTACCCCTCGCATCGCAGTAGCGGCACTCAATCCTCATGCCGGTGAAGGTGGGTTGTTTGGGAATGAGGAGATCGATGTGATTGAACCGATTGTTACTCAGTTGGCATCTTCCATCAATGTGAGTGGGCCTTACCCGTCGGATACCGTCTTTCTGAAAGCGCAAGCCAAAGAAGTGGATGCGGTGGTCACCATGTATCATGACCAAGGGCAAGTGGCCATGAAGCTCATGGGGTTTTCTCGGGGGGTGACCGTTCATGGCGGTCTGCCAGTGATTGTGACGACACCGGCTCATGGTACTGCTTTTGATATCGTCGGCCAGAGTAAAGCAGATAAACGTGCCTTGACCAATGCCTTCCAACTTGCCTGTCGGATGGCCTCTGCTCGAGGAGGGCGTATAAATTAAAATCATCTGTCCGTTTGGACAGATGATCATAAACTCTTTCTTTATCCCCTTCGGTATCCCTCTAGGTTCCCGTGTCGGGGGAAACACGGGCCGCACTGTGTCAAGGGAACCACACTGCACCCATAGCTTAGCACAAAGGGCGTTCAGAAAACGTTCAAATCTTACGGTAAGCCTTATCCTTTAATCTTCCCTTAATCTATTGTGTAGTTGTTTGAATACGGATGTCTTTCGGCATTACCCCACCAATCTGCATGAATCCAGATAATGGTGTATGGATAACGCAGAGTTTCTCATCTCCGTTTTGAAAGCGACTATACTATAGTGAGCTCTGTTTGAAAACAGTAGTTCGTCTTCTCTGGTAGAAGCCATAGGAAACTACCGTTTTCAACACAACCGCACTTTATAAATAAGAATACCCAGTTGAACAGGAGACTCTATGAGCCAAGATTCCAATAGCCGCGGTACCCATGATGCGCTACCCGATTCACGAAACGAAGATGTACTAATCTATATGAATGGTGACCTTGTCCCGCGCGCTCAAGCCAAGATATCTGTCTTTGATAGCGGTTATCTAGTTGGGGATGGGGTTTGGGAAGGGATTCGGCTGCATCACGGAGTCTTTGTCTTTTTGGATCAACACCTCGATCGGCTCTTTCAGGGAGCAGCCGCGATCGGTATGGATATCGGGTTGACACGCGATGAGTTAACCAGCACCCTCTATCAGACTGTGGAAGCCAACGGCATGGACGACAATGTCCACACTCGTCTTATGATCACCCGTGGTGTTAAAAAGACACCATCCCAGGATCCGCGGCTAACCATTAGTGGGCCCAATATTGTAATCATCTGCGAGTACAAAAGGGCAGACCCTGAAACCACATCTCGCGGTGTACGCCTCTTTACTTCTACTGTACGTCGCGGTTCGCCAGATTATTTGGATCCTCGGCTCAACTGCCACAGCAAACTTCACGAAGTAATTGCCCTAGTCCAAGCTCTCAATGCCGGGGCAGATGAAGCACTTATGCTCGATATTCACGGATTTGTTGCCACTTGCAATGCCACTAATTTTTTTGTCGTTCGGAAAGGCGAAGTGTGGACGTCAACGGGGCAATACTGCATGAACGGTATCACCAGGGGGATGATTCTTAAGGTGGCGGAGTCTGAAAATATACCTGCTTACGCAAAAGACTTTTCTCTCACAGATGTTTACGATGCTGATGAATCCTTTGTCACCGGCACCTTTGGTGGGCTAACACCTGTTACCGAGGTTGATGGCCGGGTCATCGGCAATGGCTCAGAAGGCCCTATGACCACAAAACTTCGTGAGCTGTACTTTAAGGCCATTGATGCAGAGGTAGAACGATTGAAAAATTGATAATTCATTCACGAACCACAAGTCATGAACACCATGTCCCATTCACCCGATCCGACGGTCCGTATCTCGGTATGGTCTGGACCGCGTAATATTTCGACAGCCTTGATGTATTCGTTTGCTCAACGACCTGATACAGTTGTGGTTGATGAACCATTTTATGGATACTATCTACTGAATTCGTCAGCCAGGGAGTACCATCCTGGTGCTGATGAGGTGATTGTCTCGATGGAAACCGATGGGCAGAAGGTACTGGAACAAGTTGTATTGGCCCCACAGCCAAAGCCTATCCTATTCCTGAAGAATATGACCCATCACCTCATCAATCTAGAATGGGATTTTACAGAGAAGCTGTGCAATGTCATCCTGACTCGGGATCCGGTTCAGATGTTGCCATCCTATGCCAAAGAAGTGGCGAATCCATCCCTCCATGATACTGGCTACGATACCCTATGTGATCTAGTGGATTATCTGACTAAGCGGGGCCTTCCGCCACCACCTGTGCTGGACAGCCGGGAAGTACTGCTTCATCCCCGCTCAGTCTTGACTCAGCTATGCGAGCACTTTGATATTCCCTTTGATGATGGAATGCTCAATTGGCCTGCTGGCCCCCGACCAGAGGATGGTGTGTGGGCCAAATATTGGTATGAATCTGTTCATCGTTCAACCGGATTCCAGCCGTACACCGAGAAGAATGAGCCATTCCCTGCCCATCTTGAGCCACTGCTAGCTGAGTGCATTCCCTACTATAAACGACTCTCTGCCTTAACAATTCACGGGTGAGCAGGTGAGCAGGTTTGCAGGTGAGCAGCCCCCGATAACTACCTTCGGGGGTGACAAGGTTTGCAGGTGACAATCGTACTCGCCCACTTGCGCACTCTTGGACTGAGCGGAGTCGAAGTCTGCCCACTTGCGCACTCTTGGACTGAGCGGAGCCGAAGTCTGCTCACTTGCCCCTACTCAACCATCACATCATCAACAAAGAAACCCGAGTTATTCGCCGAATTGGTTCTAAACCGTAGCAAAATTGACTCACCGCTAAGGGGGCTCATGTCAATCTGGCGGATATACCAAAACTTGAACCACGCATTCTGGGTCAGCGTATAGGTTGCTCCGGAACCATCTAGCAGTTCGATCTCCAAGATCAGCATATTGCGGGAACTCCAACGGCCATTGGGTCGCCAAACATAGGAGAGGATGCCACTTTCCGGCACAATGATGGCCTGCTCAACGAACTCATTGTCTGCAAGGTAGGCACTATAGTTCCCGCTAAAGGCACGCTGCGTACTCCGGATCGAATCATCACTAAATTGCCAACCGCTGTCATCTTCAAAGCTGCCATTGACCAGTTCTTCAGCGACTGGTGGTACTTCGCCGGGTTCCGGCGTTTGCGTGGGTGTGACGGTTGGTTCGGGCGTATTCGTTGGCTCATCTGTAGACGTTGGCGTAGACGTTGGTGTATATGTTGGGCTCGGCGTAGACGTTGGTGTATATGTTGGACTTGGCGTAAAGGTTGCAGTGTTGGTGGCTGTTGGGTCAGTGGGTGGGTCCGGATCGACTGGTGGTTGGGTAGTTGATGTCGGAGTGAATGTTGGCGTTGGAGTGAATGTTGGTGTCGGTGTCAATGTCGGTGTCGTTGTTGGCTCCGGTTCGGCGCCGTTGCTCGAGACTGCTTGCAGCATATTGATGCGGCCGCATGACCAAAGGCTTCCCGTGCCTGCAATATCGTCGGCTGTATCGCAGATGGTGGTACGAATCTGTTCATTGCTCAAACCTTGAGATGATAGAAGACCGGCCAATCCAGCAACATGGGGCGCAGCCATAGATGTCCCGCTAAAGGTTGCATAGCGTCCATTGACATACGTCGAATAGATGCGAGCACCGGGGGCAGCATACTCAACCCATGTGCCATAGTTAGAGAAAGAGGCGCGCCCATCGCTGCTGTCGGTTGCCGCAACCGCCACGCAGTTGTTGTATCCGGCCGGATATTCGCGCTGATTCACGCCGCTATTTCCTGCCGCACACGTTAGGAAGACTCCATTGTTCCAAGCATAGTTTACGGCTTCATTTAAGATTTGGGAGCCAAATCGCCCCCCCAAGCTCATGTTGATTACATCTGCGCCATTGTCCGTGGCCCACGTAATCGCTTGAGCAATATCGGCAAGCGTACCGCTGCCGTTGCTATCTAGCGCGCGCAGTGGCATGATGGAACAGCCAGGGCAGACACCTGCACCACCGATGCTATTGTTCGTGCTTGCAGCCGCTGATCCAGCCACATGAGTGCCATGCCCATTGCCATCGTCGGCTATCCCATCACCCTGAACAAAGTCAAAGCCTGGCACAATCTTACTGGCCAGATCAGGGTGGTCCAGATCAACGCCTGTATCGATAATGGCCACCACAGCCTCCTGGTTACCCTGAGTAATATCCCATGCATCGAACCCCTCAATGAGTGGCCACGCCCACTGGCTGCTCAGATTTGGATCGTTTGGTGTCAGCGTGGCGGAGTAGATATAGTTGGGTTCGATCATCAGTACGGCTGGGTTGTTGCGATAGGTCTCCAAAATTTCGTCGGCACTTTGTAACATGCCCACTCGACTCATGCCTGAGAGATCGATAAGATCGATGTTTAACGGCGCAATACTTCCTGTCATCAGGCCTGATGCGCGGACCTGCTCAACGTCCGTTTTCCAAATCACGACATATTGATCCGGCACTGCTGGGGCATTAGATTGATCGTCAGTTTGTTCTTCAGTTGCCTCGTCTGAAGGTTGATCATTTGGATCAATGTCTGGGTTACCATTTTCATCTTCAGAAGGCTGATTGTTGTCAGTCGCTGGTCCAGTTGCGCCATCGATAAAGGGTAGAAAAATCGCGTTTTCAGGTAGCGTACCTTGCCCGATTGGGCTACCGCTTACGTTTGCCACGCGGCTGAGGGAAACCATCAAAATAAGGGTTAACACGATGAGGAATCGTGATTGGGTCATGCGAAATACCTCCATTATAGAAACAGGAATAGGTAAGATCTACTAAGCATAGGTTTCGGCAAAAGTATAAAGTTTAGGTATGATTCATTCTGTTCTCCTATATACCTGAACTGATACGATTCAATGATGTGGTTCAATAATCAATCTGACGTACTTTGGGCGTAGTCTGTTAGTGGTTTGATAACCGACGATCGAGACACCAACAGAAGCCAAGCTGACCAAGTCTGACCAAGGATAGGTATAAAGTTCCCAAGGTCCATGACACACAAATGCCTGATCAAGATAACCCTCGAACATCCAACAAACCTAAGCGAGGAAAGATTGTGAAAAGTCTATGGAACGATAAGGCAGCCAACGCCTTTTCAACCGACCCCTTAGCATTGCGCGTCTACTCATCTCAACTCATTGGTGGTGATCCGTCCCTCGTGTTACACGGTGGAGGGAATACCTCGGTAAAGATGAGTGTTACCAACTTATTTGGTGATCCGGAGCAAGTACTCTATGTAAAAGGTAGCGGTTGGGATCTAGCCACCATCGAAGCGCCAGGCTTCGCGCCCGTACGCATGGATACACTGCTACAAATGGCTGAGCTTGACCAGCTTACGGATACGGATATGGTGAAGCATCAGCGGGCTGCCATGCTTGATCCGTATGCGCCAAACCCTTCTGTTGAGGCCATTCTTCATGCCTTAATACCGTTCGCGTTTGTCGATCATACCCATGCGGATGCAGTGGTAACCATAACCAACACCCCAGGTGGAAAAGAGAGGATACGCGAAATATTTGGCCCCAATATGCTTGTCATACCTTACGTCATGCCAGGGTTTCTCCTGGCCAAGAAGGTTCATGCCATGACACGCACTATCGATTGGCACAGCTTGGATGGCATCATTCTAATGAATCATGGTGTCTTTACCTTCTCTGCTTCGGCCAAAGAGAGTTATGAGCGCCACCTCGAGATTGTATCGCAGGCAGAAGCGTACATAGAGACGCAAATCGGGGGGACTGCGCCTCCAATGCACGCTTCACATTTGCGGGCCGATGGGGCTTCTTCTTCTGCAGCTTCTGCCAAAGAGAGAATGATTGAATTGGATGATGACATTGATAAACAACTGTCTGTACTGTCTGCATTGCGGTACGCGGTATCTCAGGTACGTGGTCAAGCAATCTTGGCCCAACTGGATGATTCCAACGAAGCAATCGCCTTTGCCTCGGTACCCAATATAAGCCAACTCGCCGTCCGTGGTCTTCTAACGCCTGATCACTCCATTCGGACAAAACGCATACCGCTCGTACTATCTGACGATGAAGCTAGTCAAAAAGTCGCGCAGAATCTTAAACAAGATCTGGCAGGGTACAGCAATGAGTATGAAGCCTACTTTCAACGCCATGCCAATGGCACCCAAACCCAACTAGATTCTGCTCCTCGCTGGGCAGTCTGGAAGGGGATTGGTACAGTCGATTTTGGCGTGACGCCTAAAGAAGTGCAGATGATTCGGGCCATCAAGCGTCACACCATCCGTGCCATAACAACCGCTGAGCAGTTAGGCGGTTGGTCTCCTCTGGGTGAAAAAGATATCTTTGACGTGGAATACTGGGAGTTGGAACAGGCCAAATTGGGTAAGGACGCTTCTATCCCTGAATTAACAGGCAAGATTGCCCTGGTTACAGGTGGGGCCAGCGGAATCGGTCTTGCCTGCGTGGAAGAACTGAGAATGCGGGGTGCTGTCGTCGCTGCACTCGACATCAATCCCAACGTCGAAAGCATGAGCGACGATCCTGGCGTGCTAGGCATCCAGTGTGATGTCACAGATGATGGTGCCTTGCGACGGGCCATTCACTCTACGATTCGTCAATTTGGTGGGCTAGATATTTTGATTCTCAATGCTGGCATCTTTCCTGCCAGTCAACCGATAGCGGACATTGAGCCTTCAATTTGGGACAAGAGCGTGGCTGTTAATCTAACCAGCCAACAAAGACTCTTGCAAAGAGCTGTGCCCCACCTCCGTAACGGGATAGAGCCAGCCGTTGTCATTATCGCCTCTAAAAACGTGCCTGCTCCTGGGCAGGGGGCTGCCGCCTATTCTGTTACAAAAGCGGGCGTAACCCAACTGGGACGGGTGGCGGCGCTAGAATTAGCTAGCTCTGGCATTCGGGTCAATATGCTCCATCCCAATGCCGTCTTCGATACGGCCCTCTGGACAACTGAATTGCTAGAGAAACGTGCTGCTAGCTATGGCATTACTGTTGAAGAATATAAGACAAATAACCTGTTGCAGATTGAAGTGCGCTCTAAAGATGTGGCTGTCTTGGCCTGCTTCATGGCTGGACCAACATTTAGCCGTACGACAGGCGCTCAAATCCCCATCGACGGGGGAAATGAGCGGGTAATCTGACGCTGAGTTATCAATCATTCATATCAAAGTAGCCGTTCACGCTCCCCTGTCGGGTGAGCTTGTCGAAGGGGCGCTTCGACAAGCTCAGGGGGCTGAACGGTTACACATCAAAAGAAGGAATAATCATATGGGTATGTTGGTCAACGGGAAGTGGTCTATTCAAGGTTTGATGGATACATCGTCAGGCGATGGCCGCTTTCGTCGCAAGGAGAGTTCGTTCCGTAACTGGATTACGTCGGATGGATCGACACCCTATGTACCTGAAGCCGGACGATACCATCTCTATATCTCTTATGCCTGCCCTTGGGCGCACCGAACCCTCATCTTTCGCAAACTAAAAAAGCTAGAAGATGCCATTTCGATTTCAGTTGTGCATTGGCTGGCAGGTGATCATGGGTGGACGTTTGAGGAAGGACCAGGCGCGACGGGCGATACCTTGGGTGGGGCTAGCCATCTGTATAAGATCTACGCAACGGCCGATTCAACGTATACAGGGCGTGTGACGGTCCCTATTCTTTGGGATAAAAAGCTCAGTACGATTGTGAATAACGAGTCATCCGAAATTATTCGTATGCTCAATAGCGCCTTCAATGAGATTGGGGATGACTCACTGGATTTTTACCCTGAATTCCTACGAGAAGAGATTGATGCCATCAACGACGTAATCTACCACACCGTAAATAATGGCGTCTACAAGAGTGGCTTTGCCTACAGCCAAGAGGCCTATGAAGAAGCCGTCACTGCTCTCTTTGAAACATTGGATATAGTAGAAGGCAGGCTCTCAAAGCAGCGTTATCTGGTGGGCGAACAAATAACTGAAGCAGACTGGCGGCTCTTCCCTACTTTGGTACGCTTTGATCCCGTTTACGTTGGTCACTTTAAATGTAACCTGCGCCGCATCGCTGACTATCCAGCTATCTCTAATTATCTACGTGAACTCTATCAAGTTCCAGGAATCGCTGAGACGGTCAATATGATGCACATTAAGAATCACTACTACCAGAGCCACGAGTCAATCAACCCAAGTCGTGTCGTTCCCAAGGGGCCAAAGATTGACCTCACGTTACCACACAACCGGGATAAAACGGTGTAATCATCGAACTAAAAGAGGGATAGCTGCTGAGCAGGGCGCTGGCCATTCAATAAGATATAGGGACTAACGTTTTCTAACTGACGGATCCCCAACTTTTTTAAATGACTTAACTCGGTCAGCGTTCCATTATGACGAGTGCGCAAAATCGTGTCTGCCCCTTTGGGGCCAATTCCTGGAATGCGTAAAAGTTCTTGGCGGCTGGCCTGGTTAATTTCAATAGGTCTGTCCTGCAGATGGCGCTCTGCCCAGGTCCGTTTGGGATCCATGCCAAGGGGTAGATTGGCATTCTGCTCAAATGGCAAGTCTTCCAAATCCCAGCCATAGTCGCGCAAAAGAAAGCTGGACTGGTAGAGACGGAATTCGCGTTGCAGTGGCGTGGGCTCTAGCTCTTCCAATGGTGTTTGCGCAACAGGGTGGAAAGCAGAATAGTAGGTACGCCTAAGGTTCATCTGATTGTATAGTTTGTCGGTCATGGAGAGCAGCTCTAGGTCTGTATCCCCTACAGCCCCCACCACAAACTGGGTGACAACGCTTGCTGGGAGGTATTCTTCTTTTTTCAGCTCAGTAATCCACTGTAGGCGACTAAATAGTTCAGTCCAGTAATTTTTCTGAGGCGCTAGACTTTCTAATCTCTGCTGAGTCGGCCCTTCTAAATTAATGGAGACCCTGTCGGCCAATTTGAGGGCTTGGCGAAGCTGTTCTCGTTCCGCACCTGGCATAATTTTCAGATGGACGTAGCCATTATATTGATATTTCGTGCGCAGGATTTCTGCCGTATCCAAGATCTTATCTTGCGCGGTAACTCCTCCCTTGATGATGCCTGATGAAAGGAATAGCCCATCGACATGGCCACTGCGCTGCATTTGATCAAAGGTGCCAGCCATCTCATCAGGTGAAAAGGTGATGCGCTTGGTTTTGCTGCGACCCGCTCGGAAAGGGCAATAGAAGCAATTGCGTTCACAGGCCGTTGTCATCATGGATTTAAGAACGGGTTTCTGCCCTGAGGGTGTGCTAACCATAGAGACGCAAGGAAGCGGCTTGGGGGCACGTGTTCCTTTGGATTCAGCCATCGTTGAACCCAAACTTGCCGAGGCAGAAGCCACGGATGCAGCCATGTCACTGCCGCTCTCCTGGGCCGGTTGGGATCCTGCAGGTTCAAAGCGAACTGCATCATCGAGTAAGGATAATTTCTGGACTGGATCGGGCGCGACTTTAAAGTTCATCATGGCTCCAGTCTAGGAACAAATGTTCTTTTTGTCAAATCCGTACCGACATTAATGACCGTTTGTAATCATTCACCTCCCCCCCCCTAGGCTGAGCTTGTCGAAGCCGGGTTCCCCCTTCGACAGGCTCAGGGGGCGTGAACGGGTTACGACCGTTTTTACAATAGCGAGGATTCTATGCGCATTATATTGCAGAGGGTTAGCCAAGCCAGCGTAACCGCAGAAAGCACTGAGGTCAGCGCAATTCAGCGCGGGTTTCTGTTGCTTGTCGGCATTACCCATACAGATACGGAAAAGGAAGCCGACTACCTAGCCCGAAAAATTGCTGGGATTCGTCTCTTTGAGGATGAAGATGGTAAGATGAATCAAGGGCTGGCTGACGTGGGGGGGAGCGTATTGGCCGTTAGCCAATTTACGCTCTACGCGGATGCGCGGAAGGGGCGACGCCCCAGCTTCATCAACGCAGCTCGCCCCGATCTCGCCCAGCCACTATACGAATATTTCTGCCAGTCCCTAACCCAAGAGGGAATTACAGTTAAGCAAGGGATCTTTCAGACATCCATGAAGGTCTCATTAGTCAATGATGGACCGGTTACGCTGATTCTGGACACCGCGGAACTGATGAAGACATGAAGAGCATTGTCATTGCAGTGGATCCAGCCGTTGATTTGGCGGTTGCGGCTTCTATGGTTGGAGGCTTGGAAGCCTATCTTCTACACGATGACCTCTACCAGACAATTGTGACCGAAACGCCTAATGGCACTCAGCGGAACCAAATGACGGGTGGTGACCTGCTTACTCGGCTCTATCGGCTCCAACAGCAGAGAGCAGTACTACAGGCTGAACAGATTCAGCAACTTGAGATGCTTCAACAAGCAATGGATGAGATCTGTAGCTCGTTGCAAACCCGCTTTCGTCAAAAGCTTCAGGCAGATATCCGAGCAAGCCTCAATATGCTTCGCTGGTTTCTGCAAGACTGCCCAACCAATCTTAGGCAGGCCGCCATTGAATTTCCATTTGAGATGCGCAACCGTCAGCGGATGGAGGAGTGTGTTAAAGCAGTGGGAGAGGAGATCGATGAAGAGCTGATCAAGCCGATAGAAACCATCGATAAGCAAATTCAGTCACTCACGGTCCACGCACCATTTATCTGGGCAACTGCCCTCGAACCGATGTTCCCAAAGGACACCTACTGGTATCTCTATCGAGCAATTGTTGAAGTGAGCGATTAAGGGTCTGTTTTTGTCGCAACGCTCAGCGAGAAGCAAAGGGAATAAAGATCGAGGTTATGTTACTATCATCTTGTGCTGACGGCTCTATCGTAGTACTTTGGGCATTTTCAAGCGCGGCTAGGGCATCAATGCGGCCAAAGCCGAAGATGGGATCCCAGCCAAGCTCACCTAGATCGGTAGCGCTGTAGAGGATTAACTCTGTTAAGTCGGTTGACGTGCGTTGTGGAGATTGACTTAGAAGTAGACCAGCTAAACCGGTTACGAATGGCGTGGCCATACTGGTCCCGGTCATGTAATGGTAGGGTGAATCGCCCCGGCTTGTACTGTAGATGAGATATCCTGGCGCAGCGATGTCGATAAAATTGCCTCGATTGCTTAAGCCCCACTCCCGGTCATTGTTGTCTGTTGCGGCTACCGAAAGAACGCCTGAATAGGCTGCTGGATAGAAATAGTCCTGACTACGCGAATTTCCAGCGGCGGCAACCAAGAGCACGCCCCTCTCTTGCGCATACTCTACGGCTCGTTGGACTGCAACGGACTGCTCCCCACTGCCTAAACTCAGGTTGATAATCTGTGCACCTTCATCTGTGGCAAAGACAATTCCCTGTACAATGACAGACCAAAGGCCAATATTAAATTCATCTAGTACCTTCACTGGCATAATCTTGCATCGAGGGCAAACACCTGCACCACCTTGGTAGTTGTCCATCCGCGCCCCAATGATTCCGGCCACGTGGGTACCATGTCCATTATCATCATTTGTATCATAGTTACCAGAGACGAAGTTGTACCCAGGAACAATCTGACCAGTAAACTCAGGATGGCTGCTATTGATTCCCGTATCAAGAACGGCAATGACAACATCTGTGCTGCCAGTGGTATATTCCCATGCTGCTTCCAACTGAAGCAGATCCTGGGCATAGCTCTGGCTGGCTTGAGCAAAAGCAGGATCATTCGGCAGATAGGTGCCTTGAACCGCGCGATTGTCTTCTATGAAGTCAATGGCGGAATGAGTTTCTAACTGAGCTAAGAGCGCTGCTCGGTTAGTGAATGCGGCATGAACTTGACCGGATGATTCGGCTGTACTTGCATCCAGGATGCGGACCTGGGCCATATTCAGCTCAGGTATCCACTGAACTAATTCAGCGTGATGGCTAGCTAGGAGTGCGTCTCGCCCTGCTTCATTCAGCTCTTCGTCAAAGGCGATAATGGCTGTTGATGGAGTGCTTTCTTGCGCGACTGCACTTGAATAATCTGTAAAGAGAAGGGCACATTGAGAGAATAAAGTCAAAACAATAATTTGTATAGAATATACTAACGATCGGGATAAATTATCATTGCAGATGGAGAGAAAAACTGTTAATTTATGCGGATCCTGAGTATAAGCGGTTCGGCTTGTAATGGTAAGATGAATTCGGTTTATCATAGATACAACGGATTGATACCCATTTTTCTTATCCATGCCGGGAGTCAATGGGAGTAGCAGAGGGGCGTTGGTGAGTAAAATGCCTGGAGTTTATGCTGGCGGTCGTGATAAAGACACACCGCTAATGGCGAAGAATGGTGTTGCTTTATGCAGAGCCTGAGTTTGTACGGCTGGGTATAGATGAGAATGGTCTAATAGTTTGATTATAGTGTAAGGCTCCTTATATCACTCTACGCTAACGCACTCATCACCCTTCACTTTGTCTACGTACCTCCTCACATATTTAGTAGAGGTAGCCTCTCAGTGTGGAGGAAAGAGTAGAAGAATGCGATGCACGGTTGAAAAAGCGATAGGACTGTTCTACCAGAAGCCCAGCCGTTGCATTCGACGCGCAACCCGAATGCAACGCACCCAGTTGGCGATTTCGGCTTTGTAATGCGGGTTCAACCGGGTGCAATGCATTCTCACCCCAAAGTAAGATACTCCCTTTAGTAGACGATAACTTGCACTGGCCCACGATTTTGAGGTACGATCTAAGCACTACTTTCCTATCCAACACCTATTTGCCTATTTGGGGGACAATTGTTACCAAATGCTACATGCTGTTTTATGCAAGGAGTAAGAACGAGCCAAGGGATGTACAGAGGTCTATTGGCTCTGATTTTTTTGCCCACTGTGCTATTATTTGTTGTGGGCTGTGGTGGCCAAGGGCAAGCAACGAGAACGCCAGTGCCAACATGGACTGCTACGCCCATTGGCGGCACCACGAATGTTACGACCAGTGGTAATGCCAGCAATGCCGTTCAGGCAAGCAATGAAGGGGAATTAGCGGTTTCACCCGCCAATACCAACCCCCCAGCGCAACAGAGCGTGGCAATCACGGCAATACCGACAGTTGCAGAAGCAGCAACACCAACCCTGACAACCCAATCCGAAAACCCGACCAATACACCTGAGCCAACTGCAACCCCCGTGCCAACCGAAATCCCTACTGAGACGCCGACTGAAACCCCGGCCCCGCCCGAGTTTGCATTTGATCTAGAGACGGCAGAGAAGTTCCCTTCTGATTCTTTGGCAGCGAACGTTGTACGAATCTTTCTCTATGTCTATGCCAATGGAGAGTTGGGGTTGTCTGGCTACACCATTGCGGTTAAACATGATGGTGTAGAACTTCCTGTAGAGGCTGTTTCCATAGCAGGGTTGCCTACGCAGACCCGAACAGAAGCCAGCCCGTACACGAGATTTACCAACATGAATTCGATCTTTATCGAACCACAGGGGGGCGTCTGGGAGGTTCAGTTAGTAGACGATCAAGGTGCCCTTGCTGGCCCGCCTGCTCGCATTGAATTGGCCCCAGATGACGTATCCCGCGAACTCTATGTGCGCTATCGAAGAAAGTAGTTTATCAATTGACCTATTCATATCTCATCAACCATCGATCAGAATTCTCAGGATCGGGGATGAAATAGAGAAACATCTTGCGCGTCTGATCCGGTTCGATAGTAAATTCTGCGTTGCCGGCCATTCCCCCTTTCCACGGGGAGCTGACTGAAAATTGGACCCGACCTGCATTGACAACAATATTGACCGTATCGCCAGGTTGTAGATCATACTCTTCGTTTAAGGTAAAGCGAACATCCGCTTCAAATACATTTTCGAGGATGAGGAGGGATTGACCTTTGGGAGGAGTAGGCTCTCCGTCCTCGCCTTCGTTATTCTCCCCGCCTGTATCCTCCTCATCTGCATTCTCTCCCGCGGCACCTTCACTGTCACTTTCTGCGTCGGGTGCGCTGTCAGCCAACTCCGCAGGCTCTGGCACGGGTGCCAATCGGCCATCGGTAATCGGTACGATAGGTAATCTAACCAAGTCTCCGTCACACGTTAGTAGATTTGGTGCCGAAGCAATCCAACCACCAGCGATGATCCGTTCATCAGTGGCCAACCAAAATCCGGACGCGTCCTGCCCGATAACACGCACAGATGCCTCGTCTGTTTCTGAAGTAAACGCTTGGCTGATGATAAGGTACTCTAGACCTGGGCCGCTTCGTATGTTCAACGTTGGTACAATCAACCGGCATGGGATTGAGGTAGCAGATTGGGTAACGCCATCTACAGCACCAGGAGCAACCGCTTGGGACTCGGTACTGCTATCCACATTGCTTTGATCAATGGCGATTGTTTCGGATGCGGAGTCTACCTGGGCCAAAATCGGTGTCAGCTCAACGTACGTCAGTTGACTATTGGGTAGCCCAATGGACGATCGAGTTTCATTCAACGCATAGTACTGGCCTGCTGCTGCCGGCTGGGGAAGCCATTCACAGACGCTTTCATCGTTCAAGGATAGACAACTTCGCAAATAGAAGAGAGCAGGCGTATCGTCTATCGGTGCTTCAAATTCACTAAAGGCCGTTGGAGGTAGTTCGTAAGGTGTTTCACCGAAGAAAAAAATTTCAGTACTTGTCGTACGGTTTTGTATTCGGATTTGGTCTGTATCTGGCACGCCTGCTTCTTCAAGAATCAATTTCAAGGGCAACCCTTCTTCTGCACCATTCAAGATCTCATAAAAGCCATCGGCCTGTACCAAGTATGGATCCCAAAAACAGTCCTCATCACTTTGTGACTCATCATCTGCATCACAGTTGAAAAGGTTGATGGCAAAACTTTCCCTTGGCAGCGCAATGCCTGTTGATCGAAGCGGTTCCAAACGACGTAATTCGCCCTCTGCAAAAAAGGTAACGGCGGCCTCAGTCCGGTTTGCAATGATGGTTCCTTCAAGGATAGGAGGAGAAACGGTTGGTGCTTCATCACTCACATCGTCACCTTCCGCAGAATCATCGACCACTGCGGCATCTTCTTCAATTAACGAGTCCGTCCCCGATAGTATATTGCCAACTGTTATGCTTTGTGTTGGTACAAATGATAAGTCGGTAACATCTAGGCTTTCCAACGCATGGGTTGTCAGATGGCTTGACGCAGATGGGGCCGTCTTCACACCTTGCATCAGTGCATACGAGTTCGTAGCAAGAAATCCAAGCAGAAGGGATATGGTAGTCATGATGACTATACCTAGTCGCCAACCGCTCCAACTCCATAAGTTGGGAACAGAGGAGATTGTGTAGTCACTAGAAGCCATAGTCGATTCCTCAGGCGAAGAACCCAACATATATTGTTGCTGGTGGTGGCCTGTCATAACTAGGAGAGATGTCAAATGTGTGCTCTTTCTCATAAGTGTCGGATGGGTAGGTAATTGTCGTGGGTGCCGATTTCATTGGGGGAGTGGTAGAGGGGCGAAACATCATGCCCATGTGGCACGGGTGCGTATGGGAAATCTTACCATAATGTATAGATGATAACGTTCAGGCTTTGATGGATGTTCCCCTATGCTGAGCCTAGTTTGAAGATAGGTGACAAATAAAAACGCAGGGTAATCCCCTGCGCTCATGCATCTCGATTATATCGTGTTCGACTAGGCTGTCCGATACAACGATGACTCATTCAAACTTATTTGGTTTCTCGGTAAATGACATGTTTACGAACAACGGGATCGTACTTTTTCAGCTCTAATCGATTGGCATCGTTGCGCCGATTTTTCGATGTTAGGTACATATGCGAGCTTTCTGTACTGCGCATTTTGATCAGCTGTCGTGGGCCTTTTTTGGCCATAATAACCTCCTATGCATCTAGTATCTGTCGTCACAAATCGTAATGCAACAACAAGTGTATTTAGTCTGAATTATTTAACGTCCGGGAAATGATGTCATCAAACTCGTCTCGGTCACGTCGTGAACGCTTTGATTTTCGACGGCTGCGTTTAGACCCTCTATCTCTGCCACCATCGCCCTCCATTGCCCGCTTTAAAGCTAATTCCATTGCAGACATGGGCTCAACATCCTCAAATTCATCTACCAGCGCATCATCAGCTTCCTCTTCCTCAGCCTGCATCTCCTCTGGTTCTTCTAATTCAGGTTCCGGGCGGAGGCCTTTGATGCTCAGGTCAACTCGGCCTCTACGCCTGCTGACCTCTAAGATTCGCACTTCTAACTTTTCACCGATGCTGACTACATCTTCTGGGCGTTTGACGTATCCTTCCGCCATTTCGCGAACATGCAGAAGTGCATCACGCCCAATACCGATATCAATGAATGCACCATAGGGCATCATCCGAGTGACCGTGCCTTCTAAGATGTCATCTTTATTGATATCCCGAATCGTTTTTGTATCTGGAGATATCATCGTCAGGCTAATACGATTCTTTTCTCGATTCAGCTCTTTGATCCAAACCGAAACTTCCTGACCTTGTGATAGAACATCCCCTACTTTGTTAACACGTTGTAGTGATAGCTCTGATATATGAAGCAGCCCATCACGACCAACGCCAATATCCACAAATGCCCCAAAATCAGTAAGACGCTTAACGGTACCCTCCAGATTCTGGCCAACGCTTAGGACGCGTACAACCTTTTTCTTCGAGTCCTCGTCTTCTTTCTTTGGCTGTTCATTTTTAACAGCAGGTGCAGAAGGCTCTTCACCACTTGCTTGGGCTACAGGGGTCTCACTGCTGGCATCACTTGAATCTGCTGCTTCTTCAGAGGATGGTTGGGTTACTTCTTCTACGACTGGTTCTTTGTTTTCCGCTGGTTCTGATGCTTCTGATGGTTCAACCTCATTGGCTACTGCATTCGTGATTGAGACGTCCACTTCATCTTCATCTGTAGAATCGTTCGTAGAGGGAGCAGGTACAGTTCCTTCAGAATCAGCTTCCACCTTAGCCGAATCACCTGATTCTCCGCTTGAATCTTCTGGCGAAGCATTCGTTGCATCGGTGTTCGCCACTTCGGTAGTGGCTGTGGGTACTTCGTTGGTGTCAGCTGAATCGGGTATTACTGCTGACTCAGATGTCGTCTCGCTAGTCAAAACGCCATTTGGCGCACTAGCATCAACGATCTGTGCTTCATGCTCGCTCATGATTAATAATTGCCTCGGGTCTCGGAGTTTAATAATGTATAATTATACATTATACTTGTCTATATGTAGAATGCCAAAGATGGACCTTTCTGAGAATGCCTTTTGAAGACAGTGTGAAGACAATAATACGATGCAATAGGGGGTAGTATGCCAATTGATTTTACAAATAAACGCAATGAACTGTTTCACAGAGTACAGGAAGTCAACGATTTAAATGGCGCTGCTTCGGTTTTGATTTGGGATCAATCAACTTATATGCCAACCGGCGGAAGCAAAGCTCGTGGGCGTCAATTGGCAACCCTGCGCCGCCTAGCGCATGAAAAGTTCACAGATCCAAGCTTGGGGCGTCTGCTCAATGACCTCTCATCCCATACATCAGAACTAGCTGACGATTCGGATGACGCAGCACTAATTGCCGTCACCTTGCGCAAATATGAGGACGCCATTTGTATCCCACCAGATTTTGCGGCTCAATTTGCCGAACATAGCACGGCTGCCTATACGGCGTGGGTGAAAGCGCGCGCGAATAATGATTTTACTCACGTGCAGCCATTTCTAGACAAGACCCTTGACTACAGCCGTCGCTTTAGCAGCTACTTCACTGGCCACCAGCATTTGGCCGATCCGCTGATTAACCAGTCTGATTATGGGATGACTGTTGCTACGATTCGCCCGATCTTTGGCGAACTTCGAGAGAGAACCATTCTGCTCCTGAATCGGATACAAGAACAAAAACAGGTGGACAGCAGCTGCCTCTATCAGCATTTTCCGGAAGGCTCCCAGTGGGAATTCGGCATAGAAATCGCCAAAAAATTTGGCTACGATATGAACCGGGGACGGCAAGATAAGACCCCTCACCCATTTGCGATTAAATTTTCTATCGACGATGTCCGCATCACGAGCCGATTCAGCGAAGATAGGCTGGATGATGGTCTTTTTAGCACCTTACATGAAACAGGCCACGCCCTTTACGAGCAAGGTATCTCGCCTAGTTTTGAAGGGACGCATCTGAATCATGGAACATCTGCCGGCGTTCATGAGAGCCAATCTCGTCTTTGGGAAAATTTGGTGGGACGCAGTCGCTTATTTTGGCAGCATTACTACCCTCACCTTCAAGAAAAATTTCCTTCTCAACTTGGCACCGTATCGCTTGATAGTTTTTACAAAGCCATCAACCGGGTTGAACCATCGCTCATTCGTACGGATGCTGATGAGGTAACGTATAATCTTCACGTAATTATACGCTTTGACTTGGAGCTCGATCTACTCGAGGGTAAATTAGCGGTTGCCGATTTGCCAGAAGCCTGGCACGCGCGGTATCAAACCGATTTGGGGGTTTCTTCCCCCACTGATGCTGATGGCGTGTTGCAAGATGTACACTGGTTTGGCGGGTTGATTGGTGGCTCCTTTCAGGGCTATACACTTGGTAATATTCTGGCCTCTCAATTCTTTGCCAAGGCCACGGAAGACGAGCCAACCATTGGGCAGGAGATGGGTCAAGGCCAAATGGGAACGCTCCACAGATGGCTACGGGAAAATATCTATCACCACGGCAGTAAGTATACGGCCCCAGAACTGATCAAGCGGGTCACAGGCGGTGGACTCTTGCTTGAACCCTATTTTAGCTATTTGAATACCAAGTATGGTGAAATCTACGGCTTTGATTCAACATCTTAAACTTACCCACCTGATTCTGGCTCATCAAACTTTCGCCGCACCTCCTGGATATCCTGCCACATAAGCGATTTGGGCGAACCGGGTTCCTTGGATGGGTTGCGCAGCAAATAAGCTGGGTGGAATATGGGCATGACCCAGCGCCCATCAATCTCATGCCATTGACCACGCATTTTGGTAATGCCGGTTTTTGTTTCATTGAGAATCGACTGCATAGAGACCGCACCGGTCAGCAGGATAACCCGAGGGTCAATTAAGTTGATTATCTCCATCAGGTATGGTTTGTAATAGTCAATCTCCTTGGTAACAGGTTTACGGACCGAGCGCCCTCCCGTCCCTGGCGGCATACGAAAGACTGCATTGGTCACAAAGACATCCTGGTTGGAATCAAAGTGAACCGAGCCAAGAATCTGATCAAGTAACTTACCTGATGGTCCAACAAAGGGTTGCCCCTGCTCGTTTTCCCGGGGACCGGGTGCTTCGCCAACGACCATGAGCTTGGCCCTAGGATTGCCGCGGTAGATGACCATACGTGTCCCCTCGTCAGCTAGCGGATCGTCGGTCAGCTTCATCATTCTTTCGACGATCGCCGCCAGTTTTTCCTCTCTCTCGTCACCTGTCATAAAGAAAATTCTCCATACTTTCACACAATCATCACAAATTTCATTTACAATTGAAACGAATGCTCCTTACCAATGAAATGACAGGATGATATGGCTTGGTCATGAGTCAGGACAAAACTTTTCTAAGCCAATTATAACCCAGAAGTGTTGTATCGACCTGACCTGACATGCCCAACTGATAATTAGTAGACCGCAACGGATCGATACTTGTCATTTCGAGAACCCGAAAGCTCTGGTAGTAAGGTGAGATTATCTCCAACCCCTGCTCAGAGGCGAGGATTGAAGAATAGAACTTACTTTGGCGATATTTGAGAGCGCACTCTGAGCACGACCAAAATCGACCAATCTAAGTTGCACTTTTTGCTTGTTCTCTCTCTGAACCAATGTGAGATTATCTCCCACCACTACCAAAGCTCTTTTGTTAGGTTTTATTTAATTCTTTCCTAAGTCAAAAATTCCCTGTTACCAATGAGTGTATTCATGCAACAAATAATCAGCAAATCGCAACGCTCAATGGGTACGCCTACATGCAGCATCGGGTGTTCCTACACAGCGATAAGCTGCTGATTATTGTGAGTCGAAGAGATTTCATGGGAAGAAAAGGCATCCATCGATGAAGCAGGACGCTTTTACAGTTGCTCGACCAAAAAACATAGATACGAATCATGACCTTGTCTTATATTCAGCGCCGTTTGACAACCAAAGTTTGCTCTCTGATGCGGAAGATATGAGAAACGATGGTTTTCAAAGCGACCGCTCTTTAGTTCAACGCGCACAAGTAGATAAAGCCGCTTTTGCCCAACTCTACCGCAACCACGTCACCAGCGTTTATCGCTTTCTCTATGCCAGAGTTGGCAATCCAGATGACGCCCAGGATCTGACCTCTCAAACGTTTATGGGAGCAATGGAAAAGCTATCCACATTTCGCAACGATAGCTCCTTTCGCACTTGGCTTCTGGGCATAGCACGCAATAAAGCCTTGCACCATCTGCGGCAAACGCGCCGAACTGCACCCCTAGAGAGCCTAGAACAGCTTCCCGCACAAAGCGAGCCTATCGCTGATACCGTATCAAACCAACTGCATGTTGAACAGGTACTAAGCCAATTGCGTATCTTATCCGCTGATAGGGCTGAAGCCATTCTGCTCCGCTTCTTTGGTGAACTCAGTATGGCCGAAATTGCCCAGATAATGGGCAAGAGCGAAGCCTCAGTCAAGATGTTGGTACATCGGGGCCTAAAGGATTTACATGCGCGTAGAGAGGAGTACCAAACATGAAGAGCCAACAGACACAACCACATTTGGAAGAGGCTGAGCTCGAGCAGGCTGAGCAAGTTGAAACCTACATTAGACAACGCATGAATGGTCTGGATCCGTCCGCCAGAGTCGAGTCACTAGTTGAAGAGCACCAGGCCGTCGACCAACTGCTCTACGTTGCCCGGCACATTAAGCCAGAGCCATTATTTGTTGATTCACTTGAAACGGCCCTCATGCAGATGGACAAGTCTGGTTCGACGCCCCAATCTGCGTGGCGACTTTTTACCATTCCTCGCTGGGGAAGCAAACGACAATGGGCGACCGCCGCAATGGGTATCGCTCTTGTTCTTGTACTGATTCTGGCAGGCACACCGACATCTCGAGGGGCCATCCTAAAGAATCTGTTTGGACTCTCCTTTGTATCTGAGATTGAACTTCAGGGTGGATCTGTGGAAATTGTTCAGCCAAACGTATCGACGGATAGTCGGGCCTTTGATTCCCTTGAGACGATGAGTGAGGCGATGTCTACTTCCGTACGATTCCCATCTTGGATACCCGACAAGTTGACTTTTACCCGTGGTTGGGTAGAGGAAGCGGACAATGGCGTGCCGCGCCAGAGTACCATTGTCTATCATCCCAAAGGTGTTGATGTGACACCTCAGACCCCCTATTTGATGCTGAATATGAGCACCCACAGTGACCTCCAGCCTCTGCTACCGGTAGAGCAAGCTCAGTGGGTTTTGGTTGATAGCGAATCTGCTCTCTACATTCAGGGAAGATGGCAGGGTACACCTTCTGGACAGAATATGGATGACCTGCAATGGGATCTCTCCGCCGACACGGTTTGGCTTTCTTGGGATGCCTATGGGTGGCACCACCTGCTGGTGGCTGACGAACTTAATCTGGATCGAGCGACCCTAATTCGCATTGCCGAATCATTGGGGGAGCCTTCCTCAAAGCAAGATGGAAACAGAGAAAAAAGATGATAAACTCACAAACTTTATCGAGCAATGGCAGAGCCATTTTGAATGAAAGGCACTTCACAGAAATCAACGGCCAAAATCCAGCCAAACGAAATCTTTCGCGCCGTGAATTTATGACTTATGCAGTGGGTGCTGCCGCTGCCCTGATGACAGTCGAAGCTGGTTATGTCACGTACGCATTTCTGATGCCAAGATTCCGAGCTGGCGAATTTGGTGGCTTATTTGATTTAGGGAGCCTGACTGATTTACCGCCTATTGGAGCTGAGCCAAAACCGATTCATGATGGTAAATTCTGGTTGATAAACACAGAGGATGGCCCCAGAGCACTCTACATGGTCTGTACTCATTTAGGTTGCCTATACAAATGGCAACCGTCTCGCCACTTGTTTGAATGTCCATGTCATGGCTCCAACTTTGATCGAGAAGGTAATCTGGTTCAAGGTCCAGCCAATCGATCTTTGGATCAGTTTGTGGTAAACATAGAAGGGGATAGAGTCTCGGTAGACACAGGCAATAAGATTCGGGGTGAGGCAGGAGCTGAAAATGGTGGAGTGGCCTAACCTAATTTTCACCCCGCTCGAACGGCTGCGTCAATGCTGCAGGCTGGAGTGAACGTTTAAACGGAAACGCCAATACAATGATGGTCAATAAATAGGGCAACATTACCGCAACATCTGACGGCAGGTTCAGCCCCAAGACCTGGACCCAAAGCTGAAGTGCGTTGACCATACTAAAGAGCAATGCCCCAGCCAAAACACCCCAGGGCGTCCAACTACCAAAGTAAACCAAGGCCACGGCAATAAAACCTAACCCGTTGGTCATATTTTCCTGAAAGATGTTGAGGAGGGAGATAGAGAGGGATGCTCCGGCAAGACCGGCCATGAGTCCACCAAATGTTACAGTACCATAGCGTACCCGGCTGACATTGATGCCAAGTGTATCCGCAGCCTGAGGGTTTTGTCCGACGGCCCGGATATTGAGTCCCCAACCGGTCCTGTTTAGGAACCACCAAGCAGCGGGTACGAGGGCAAATGCAATGTAAACCAAAAGACTATGTCCAAGAAAGATCTCACCGAGAATAGGAAACTCACTCAGACAGTTGCCCGTCTCTGGGCTATCACCTGTTAAACAGAAGTGGATCTCTGGAAATCCATTCACGCCTTCCACGGTTCCCAGCAATACTTTAAAAAGCAGGCTAGAGGCACCCAGCCCAAATAGGTAAAAGCCAATGCCGCTAATACCCTGTTCTGCCTTCAACGTCACCGTCACAAAGGCCATGGCTAAACCCATCAGGGCACCAGCTAAAGCCGCTACCAGCAGCCCCAACCATAAGCTACCCGTAGAAAAGACGGTGTAAAATCCGCTGATGGCTCCCATTAACATCATCCCGTCCACGCCCAAATTGAGCACACCAGAGCGCTGAGCAAAGGTTTCGCCAATGGCTGCATAGAGATAAGGCGTAGCAAGCCGAATCCCTGAATGGGCAATCCCGACCAGAATGGCTACGAAAGTCAAATTCTCGTTCATGCACCGATCTCCCCACCGATTCCGCTATTTGGATCGATTGAGCCAGGTTGACTGGGAGGCGGAGGCTCTGCTTGCCCCGCGGAAACCCGTCGTGATGCCTGACGGCGAGACCATATTTCACTGCCTACCACAAAGAGAATGACAAGACCCATCAGTGCTGTAATGAGCACCTGCGGTACTTGAATGGCCCGTTGCATCTTATCCCCCCCCACCAACAATCCACCAAAGAGAATGGCCGATGGGATGGCACCCAATGGATGTAGTTTGCCAAAGAGAGCCACAACAATGCCGGAAAACCCGTAGCCGGCCGATACAGAGAGCGGCTCAAACATGCGATGATGTAAGCCCATAATCTCCACCGCACCAGCAAGCCCGGCAAATGCTCCACTGAGGCTCATAGAGAGGACCATATATCGGGGAACATTGATGCCAGCATAGCGAGCGGCATGAGGATTTAAGCCAACGGCGCGAATGCGATAGCCGATAGTTGTACGCCAGAGGAGTATGTAGACCACAAACGCCATCAGGATGGCCAATATAAAGCCAATATGCAGACGGGTTGGCTCAACCAACAAGCCGTAGAGTTCCTTGCTCACACCCGTTAATCCTAAATCCCGAGCCGATTCAGTAAAACCCAGCCCTTTGGCAACATCTGTGAAGCGGGGCATATCCGTTATCTTGGGGGTGCGGGCCGAATGAGGAATATTGGTGCCTGCGGCTAGCTCGGCCGGATCAATCATAGGACCACGCAACAGGAAGAAGCCAATCTGGACGGCAATGCTGTTCATCATGACTGTACTGAGAATTTCGTTGACGTTGAGATGGGCCTTAAGAAGGCCGGGTATCCCAGCCCAAATGGCTCCAGACATAAGCCCAGCAACCAGGCAGATAAGCATGACTATGGTTGGAGACCATCGTTCTCCAAGCTGCACTGCAAGGAACGTTGCCAACAAAGCGCCAACAATGAGTTGCCCTTCAGCACCGATATTGATAACGCTGGCCCGAAAGGCAATAACGATTCCCAATCCTACGAGTAGAAGAGGTGTGGCCTTGACCAGGGTATCCGCTAACCCGTTCTTGTTGGCAAACGCCCCGGTAAACATTGCCCGATAGGCTTCAAGCGGATTCGCATCTAACAATAGAAGGATAAAGGCACCCACAATCAGCGCACCAAGCACGGCAATGAGCGGCAAGAAAGCGTCGATGAGTTGGTGTGCGGAGAAGCGTAATTTCATAAGGATACGAAGGGCATGAAGTTTTCTCGAAGGGGCTGGTGGCTTTTGTTAAGATGCGGCGATGGTTTGCCTTTTTTGTGATTGACTCAAGGACTAGCACCAAATCCTACTGGTTCAGATTACAAGCCCTTGTATCCGTTGTCAAATAATCCTTTCTCAAATTATCCTTTCTCAGTAGAGTACAACAGGCATGACATTGATGGGGCTGACTCTGGTCGAAGCGACCCATCCCCGTCTTCACCGGGAAAACTTGACTGTAGACGACTGATTCTCAAATTATCCGTTCTCAAATATGAAATCTCGTCTGTGGTTGGGTTTTTGGACAAATTGGTCGTTCCATCCCCCATTGCTAGAAGGCACAGCTGATTGCCTGTGGGGAACGGCTTGTCTTGCTTGCAACCCATCTTGGTTTTGCTGCTGGACTCTGGCAGGTTGTTCGGCCAGGTTTGTGGGCCAATTCAAGACTTGCAAGTCGCGCTGTGGTGTTGACGGGCCAATGCCTCGGCGTGTAAATTCATCGTAGATCATATAGTAAAGTTCGCTAGAGAGTGCTTTTGTGCGCAGGGGATCTTCAAACCAGACAGCCAGTTCAAACTTGTGGCTGGTATCCCCATTACCCAGAAAGAAGACAACTGGTGCCGGATCCTCAGCTACTGCTGGGTGCCACTGAGTGACCTCAAGAAGGGCCTCGCGCACAGCGTCCGGAGGATGACAGTCGGCCGTCTCCAGTGAAAGCAACGTACGAACCAACCGATCGCTTTTGGTATATGTGGTAACTGAGGATGTGAGAAGCGTCTGGTTAGGAATAACGACATCCACATTATTTAACGTGTTCACCGTAATCGATCGAATACCAATATTGGAGACCGTTCCCATCTGTCCTTCCACACTAACGACATCGCCAGGCCTTAGAGACTGATCAAAGAGAAGCAGGATTCCGCTTATTAGGTTGCTAATAATCTCTTTGGATCCGAAACCGATTCCCACCGAAAGACCACCCGTGACAAATGCCAGGGTGGTAGAGTCAAACCCCAACACAGCCATGGCCACTGCAATGCCGATGGAGATGCTAATGTAGCGCAAAATGATCAGCGTGGCCTCAACTGCGCCTGGATCGGTCGCTCGAGGCGTCAGCAAAGAGCGCAACAGATCTTGGGCAACCCCAGACCCATCGTACCAGAAGTAGAAGCCCAGCGTTGCTAACAGAAGTGACCCAAGTGTAATGGGATCAGTAAAACCATCCCAAAGCTTGATCTCAGCCAATCGCCGTAAAGGAACCAGGTTGTTGAGAAACCAACCCGACATGCCCACAAAGAAGAGCGGCCCAATAAATCGATAGTGATATCGGGTAGCTGACTGGCTACCTAATCTTGCGTAGAGCAGCCCCAAAAAGAGGCGATAGGCAAGAATCGCCCAAAAGAGCAGGCTAAAGCGGTCTAACAGACCTGAGTGCCACTCTTGGGCAGCAAAGTATTGATGAGCTAAATTAAGGCCAAAAATACCCAATATAGGTAAAATCGTATATTCACAGACGGTGAGTTCATATTCCAAATGCCGCCGCAAACGGCCTCGAACGTGGTTGTCTAGCCACTCTTCAATTCGCTCACCCACAAAGTGCCAAAGCAACTTGGAAAGTGTCCAAGATATGCAAAGAACAACGGCAAACCCAATGATTTGGCGCTGAACCACCAGCCGTTCACCAAATTGTAAAAGGGCAAAAAGCAAATCAGAAAGCACTTGAATGTCAACATTACTACTCATAACCTGGCTCCCAGTTCGTTAACTATTGAAGATCCTATTTTGAATACGCTCCGTTATTACGTCCTATGGGACTTTGTTGTGCCTTGAAATAGGTCCGCTGAGGGTACACCTTGTACTGATCTATATCTAGACTCTCCCCCTCTAGTTGGGCAACGACGGAGGGCAACGGCGTTTCCGCTAGATAGTGAAGAAACTCAGTCACTGCATTCTGAGGTGTTTCACCTTCTTCCAGTACATGTTGGAACATGGCCGCGCCCCCTTCTTCTAGCAAGATGCGCCAGGGCCTTGGCGGCACCGGGACACTCTGCAATGCTTGTTCTACAATGGTCTGAATGGCTGGATCCTGGACTTCCGAGAGGGCTAATGCGTTGACTGGAGGATGATACGTCAAGTTGGCCATCCGCACTTGGCTATGGACCGATGACGCAAACTGGGCAAAGCGGACAGCCAGCTTCACCTGGGTTTCCTCGAGCTTTCCGGGTAATAAGAAACCATTAACATGTAAAAATGGTTGCGCCTCGCCTTCAGGACCTGCTGGTAAAGGTAGAACGGTCAATGGATGCTCTGCTCGCTCCATCCCAGCCGATTGTTCATCTTCGCTCGCCGCTGCATCTAATCCTAAGCGTAGCGATGGGAGTAATTTAGAACTGGCGACTAGGTAGGCCACATTGCCGGCTGTAAAGAGGGCTTCTAAAGTATCTGCATCTTCTTTCAGTATCAAGCCGGGTGATTCTTGGTTGGCCTGAAGCCAGCCTAGCCAGCGGACTAGCCCTTTTTGATCGATGGCAGGTTCTCCGAGACCGGTTTTGCTTACTAGGTCATATGGATCCAAATCAAATTGAGCAGACCCAAATGCCGCTGTTCCCCAGAACGCATTCTGGAACGAGGTACCCATGGCTAATGGTTTGGTAAGAGATGAAGTAGCCAACAATTCATAGATGGTGGCGTCGCCCAACTGTTGAAGCGTCTCTTCACTAGCTTGGTCGCCGCTGGCCCGCTCTTCACTAGTTTGGTCTCCACTAGGCTGGTCTCTACTAGGCTGGTCTCCACTTGACGCTGTAGCGAGATCTGCCTGGTTATTGTTGGCCTGCTGAGCATTTGGATTTCCTTCTTGAGAGAGGTGTGAACCCGGCAGAAGTTCTTCCTGGAGAAGTTCTTGTTCAGTAACAGATGGTGGATGTACTGTTTTCATATCACCGATTAAGTTACGGTTTACGTAGAGTGCTAGCGTCTCCATCGAATAAGGGAGACCATAAAGGCTTCCTTTGTGATGCATGGCATCTAGAGCGACGGCTTGAAATGGAATGAGAGTGGATGGCTCAACCCACGATTCCATGGGCTTGATCAAGCGCTCTTCACTCAGCGGGCCGATCAGATCATGAGCAGTTAGGATGAGGTCTGGGGCAATGAGCAGTTCGTCATCGTTTTCAGGTTCGTTCGTAGCGTCGCCGGGTTCATTATTGCTATTCGCGATAGGCTGACCGACGTGGGGGACAGTTGGCACCTCTTCTGGAGGCACTTTGTCTACCTCTATAAGTTCTGCCAAGCGAAGAGGCACCTCATCAGCGGGAACAAATTGGAGTTTAAGCTGAATCTCCGGACAGATTCGGCCAAAGTCGGCCGCAATTTGCTCTAGTGCAAACGCCTCATCTTCCTGGGTACTGTGCCAAATAAGTAGCGAACCAGCATCCTCACATTCGTCTGCCAAAGCAGATGCTAGCTGCGATTCATTACGGGTCTTTACGTCCGTACTGTATGTCCTATGGATAAAGTTGCTAAATTCAGCTAACGCGATTTGCGGATCACTATCTTGCTTTAATACTCGATCATAGATGGTATCACCTATTTCTAAGATAGCTTGCGCCTGAGGTTGGTTTGGGAGTGCATAAGCGGTTTTGGCTTGGGTCCAAAATGCATCCATAAAAGGAGATTCAGGGGCATTCAACGTGCTGTTAGCCGGCACGAGGTAGGCTTGCTTCATCAGCTGCATTTGGCTCTCAGCGCTGACTAGGTATTGGGCTACTTCCAGCGCTGCGTCCTCTAGCTGGCTCAGTGGACTTAAGACCAATCCTGTTACATCGATCAATGGTGCGGCTGCCCCTTCTGGCCCGGCAGGTAGTGGTAGGGTCTCTACTTGCTTCGGCCCCATCTGATTGAGCAGAGGTACTAGCGCTTGCTGATCTGTAACTAGGTAGGCGGCCTCTCCATTGACAAAAGCTCGTTGGGCCTCTTCCTCATCATCTGTCAGAACAACGCCAGGGTTAGCTTCAGCCTCTTTTAACCAGTGAAGCCATTCGGCAAATGCAGGCGTATCCAATGTGATACTAGCCGCCGCATCAAAGAGCGTTCCGCCAAACCCGCCAATGCCCCAATGAACGTTCTTTGATGGGCTGTAGGCCATGAACAGCCGTCGGGTAGGTGAAACTGCGCTCAATAGATCACTGAGGATGCTAGGCTCTTCATCGGTTAGCGTCGGGTTATAGAAAAGAACCGGCATATTCATGGTCATTGGCAGGCCATAGAGTTCATTCTCATAGCGCATAGCGGTCGAAACGGCTGGTGGATAACGCTGCATAAAGCTCGAATCGATCAGATCATCCAGCGGTCGGGCCAAACCAGCCTCATGTAATAGTCTTATCTGCTGATGTTCAACTAGAAGTAGGTCAGGGGGAGCACCATTTTCGCTCTCAGCCTCTTTTTGAACCTGGAGGAATAGCTCATCGTCTCGCACGTACTTTAGGGCGATCTGGGCTAGATGGCACGCGTGGTTGAAACGGTCAGCCAGTTGATGAAGTACTTCCGAGTTAATCGATTTCCAGCTATGCCATACGGTCAGAATTTGCTTCTCATCCGCAGGGCATCTAACCTGATTTTGGCCAATTTGGGCAAGCCGATCATCAATCTGCAAATTGTGAAGTGTGTTAACGTCTGCCGTCAGTCTTTCAATAGCAATCGATGCATCCACTAGCCCTTCTAGAGTCTGCATATATGCATCATCACCCTGTTCCACCACATCGAATAGCTGGGGCAGAAGACGAAAAGGCACTGCGGTCTTACTCTGTTCAACAAATCCAGCTACAGCAGGCGAAATACGGCGATCGATCCGAACCCGACTGTGGGCCGGCACTCTACCTGCTAGTTGAGCCAACTTGCGCTGCTGTTCTACGTTGGTTAGAAATTCTGCCAAGAGCAAAGCTCGTCGATTCTGTTGCTTTGAAGATGCGCTACTAAAGAAGATGGCTTCTGTCTGGAGAAGGGGACCAGCATGATTGTGGGGTCCAGAGGGAAGGGGCGCTACACCCACTTTCTCCTTGCCGATGGCGTTCTGAAGAGCCAAGAGATCGTGAGAATGGCCAACATAGAAATCCACTTCACCTGTGCGGAAGAGTTCAACAAGCCACTCTTCTTCGTTACTAATGACCATGTTGGGTCTGTTCTGGGCCTCTAAAAGCCAATTGAGCCAATTGGTGAAGCCTCCTTCATCAAGTATGATTTTATCTTGCTCATCTAAAAGCTGACCACCAAACGCGCCGATACCCCAAAATGCATCAGCAAAATTTGTGCTGAGCGCTACCTTGTGGCCTTGCTGAGCCTGCTCAAGCAGGGCCGATAATGTTTCGGGGGGGGCCGTGACTCGATCTAGATTGAAGTAGAGTGCCGATGTATGAACGGAGAGGGGAACACCAAAGGTCGCGCCTTGATACTCAAGGGTACGTATGGCTGCCGATAGGTAATGGGACATGTCGACGGTCGTTGCATCAACCTGGCGTACAAACCCAGCATCGACCAACTCTGGCGTCCATAAGTGATTCCCAATAAGCAGATCGGGCCCCAAACCTTGAACAACCTGATTGGCAAATTCATCCCTGAGTTCCAGCGGATTATAAGGTGCTGCAATAACCTCAATGTCAGGATATACATCGTGGAATTTGTCCAATAGAGCTTGAAGAGCTGCCTCTTCTTCGCCAAACCAAGAATGCCAAAGCAAAATTCGACCTCGATTTGCCTCACCAGTTGGCAGTTGACTACTACAGGCAATCAGTAGTAAGCCAGCAATTAGGAAGATATATTTCCCGAGGCGTCTATACAACATCTTTCCCCCTCGTTTAAAGAGTATCAGTCAAACTAGGCACTTCAAATAAATTCACTTTAGGGGTTTCTATACGCAGCTCTGTTTGAAGGACATACTTTGGGTACTTTGGTAGGGCTACAGAAAAGTACGGTTTTCAAATCGACCGCAGTATAAGTTTTTCTCCATCGTGCAGTTAAGCGTTGGAATCATCTTCAGCACGCCACCTATAGGTGCGTCAGGTTTGGTTGGTGCCATCATACCCTATGATTCGGATCGCTACAGTCCGGCTGAACTATTCGGTACTCGCTACTGCACACCGTGTTTTGGACGGGATATCGGCTGTTGGATTGCCCGCAATTGAAACGCTCTTTCGTTGACAAGCCGTCGTATGTTCAACTCAAATTGGTCGCTTCATCTATGCAAATGATATATTCAGTAGATCGCAGCGGGGGCTACCCAGCGGCATAAGGCGTGTCGTACGTGGACGTGCTTATACTTGGCCAGAAAAGTCTTGTTCCGACTCTTGTCCAATCCGCTCTGGAACATTCTGTGATACTGTTAGCGAATTCAAAAATGTCCATACGATGTGGGGGTAGGCACGCCTCGTGCCGGTTTCTGACGCATAGCCGCACGGGGCGTGCTCGCTCAACAAACAATTCACCAACAGTATCTTCTGTTCAGGGAGGATATTGCCATCTTCAAAGGGACAAGCTTTCTGGCCATCTATTTTGAGATAGAACCTAGGAGGGAATCATGAAAATCATAGGAATCGAACCAGTAATCGTTGAAGTCAACCACAGAGGCGACTGGTTATTTATTTTGGTCCATACGGATGAAGACATTACCGGCGTTGGCGAGGCCAGCCACAGCAGCAACGATCAGCTGGCATTGGGAGTTTTGGCTCACTTTACATCTCTGCTGATTGGCCAAGATCCTCGTTCAATCGAATCCATCTGGCTTCAATTGGCCCGTTTAAAAGGAGGTCGCATTGCAGCCACGGTTCTGAGCGGCATTGAACAAGCCCTGTGGGATATTTTGGGGCAACATTTAGCGGTTCCGATTCATACATTATTTGGGGGTTCCCTGCACCAAGAGCTAAGGCTTTATGCCAATATCAACCGTCACGTGCAGGATCGCTCTCCTTCTGGGTTTGCCCACGCTGCCACACGGGCTGTTGAAGAAGGCTATACCGCCATCAAGTTAGCTCCTTTTGATGAAGTCAATGGCCCTTATCACAAACATACTGGCCCAAATGCCGCGTGGCGCACAGGGGTAGAGCGTGTCAAGGCCGTTCGAGACGCCATTGGAGATGACGTGGAATTGGCCGTGGATTGCCATAGCCGTATGGAAGCATCTGAGGCGATACGAGTAGGCCATGAATTGGCCGAGTGTAACCTCTTCTGGTATGAGGAACCCGTACCGGCTTCTAATCTCGCTGATCTGGCCAGAGTGACAACTGCGGTACCGATGCCCACAGCCTCCGCCGAAAGCATCTTCGCTCTAGAGGGGTTTGCACCCTTTCTAACCGAACGGGTCGTCGATGTCATCATGCCGGACGTTAAACATGATGGTGGTCTCATGGAGACCAAGAAGATCGCTGCTGCCGCCCGCATGAAGCAGATACTCGTGGCCCCTCATCAGCCAGCCGGTCCTGTTGCAACTGCGGCGACAGCCCAAGTTGTTAGCACGACCAGCAATTTTTACATTCTTGAACATGCCTGGGGAGAAGCGGACTGGCGCGCGAACTTACTGGACCCACCGGAGCACATCAACGCCGGACACCTGACCCTCTCCACCCAGCCTGGATTAGGCCATCGTCTCAACTGGGACGTCGTCGAAGCGCATCGCAAGCAAGTGGCAAGTGGAAGCGATTCATCCACTGCACTCCCCTTACAGTGAGAAGATAAGGGTTGCTAGTAGGCAGGTTTACAGGCAGGCAAGATTACAGGATGATAGTCTGTCCTTGCCACTTACCGTATTATAAGCAAATTGAAACATCTTGCTCACTACGTCTCTGTTACCATATGCTTTGCCCAAGGATGTATCGTATGTACATCTATGCCCTGTACCCACCTAACCATTATACTGGCAGTCGCGATAATATAACACCTCTACTCGAGAGAAGATGTTACTTTATGCGGAGCGTGAGTATAGTAAATGATTAGATTTCCAGTCTGTATGTCAAATTTACAACCTTATATTCTTTGGCTGGGTTCCTGTGGATAAGACAGATTCCGGTTCTCAAGCCAAAGTACGTAAGGTATAGGTAGAGTGCGACCCAATGGAGGATTTTCCTCCCTGGTGCCGCTGACAGTTCGGTTACGGTCGCAATGCTCCATTGTATTTGTTTGGTACGGATGCCAAACATTCACAGTGCGGCGTGCATTATACCAAATATAAATCGAATACGAATTGTTACGACTTCCCCCCTCGTAAGCTATATCAGTATATCGTAATGACAATGAGAGACTCTTTGGTTCCTCAGGCTTATTCCTTCGACTACCCAGGACAGATTCGGAGTGATGCCGAAGTAATAACACTACGATAACAGAATATCTAGATTGAAAGAGAACGAAACCATGAGAATAAGATGGCCTATCTTGCTATCCTGTATTGCGGTCCTACTTCTAATGATTGCCGCTCAACAAAGTTTTCCTTTGCTTTACGCCCAGACCTCGCTTCCTGAAACGGCGCAAAAAGGATTTGGGTATGCAGCCTACTATTCCGGCTACTATAGTAGTAGCGAATCAGATGCCGCAATTGCTGAGATGAAGGCAGTGGGTGCCAATTCCATGACTCTTTTGGCAACCATCTATCAGAACAATGTTGAGTCAACTCAGATTTATAAAACGGCGAATACTCCAACCAACGCAGATTTGGCTCATGTTATTCAGACAGCCCATTCGTTGGGCATAAAAGTGAATCTCAAAGTCCATATTGACCTTGCCTATGACTCTGATGACTGGCGGGGCGAGATTGGTCGGGGTCCCGATGGCAACCCCCGCACCGATACGGAATGGTGGACAAATTGGTTTGCATCCTACCGAACCCACATGTTGGTCTATGCCCAATTGGCTGAAGACAACGGTGTAGAGTACTTTACGGTCGGCACCGAACTAGAAAAAACGGTGGTCCGCCCCGAGTGGAGGCCGCTTATTCAAGAGATCGATGGGATTTTTAGCGGTGAGCTGATGTATGCCGCCAATCACGGCAATGAAGGAAACGTCACCTTCTGGGATCTGATGGACTACATCGGAATTGACGCTTACTACCACCTGACCAACATCACCAACCCAACAAAGCAGCAGATCAAGGATGCCTGGACGAATAATCGCTACGGCGAAAATAGCTTGGCGTCCATCGACCAAGTATCGGCCAGCAATGGCAACAAACCCGTTGTGCTAACTGAAATCGGCTATCGGAGTGTGGACGGTAGCAACATGGCTCCTTGGTGCTATAACTGCCCTGGTGCAGTTGATCTACAAGAGCAGGTGGATCTATATGAAGTCCTCTTTGAGATCTTTTCTCAAAAATCCTATTTTGAAGGTGCCTACCTTTGGGTCTTTGATACAGAACCTAGCGGCCCTTGTGACACTGGGTATACGCCCTTTAACAAGCCAGCCGAAAATGTCGTTCGTCGCTGGTATGGTCAGACAGAGCGTGCAATTTCGTCAACCTGTTCCGAAGCTACGGCAACCCCCACGCCTGATGCCACAGCTACGAATCCGCCCCCTCTACCTCCGGCCGGTTCTGGCTCTGGCCAATTTACCTACGAATGGTGGGGCCCCGTTGATGCACAAGATGGTATCTCTGGCTTAACAAGTAATGAGCGTTATCCAGATAGTCCAATTTTTGCCGATTTTGTCTCTTATTTTGAAATGCCAAGAGACGAAGGTGATTTCTATGGTGCTCGCTTAAGTGGCTATGTTCATCCACCTGTAAGCGGCAACTACACCTTCTGGATCGCTGGTGATGATGTAGCTGAACTGCATCTGAGCACTGACGCTACACCTGCTAATCTTCAAAAGGTTGCCGAGGTGACAGCCTGGACAGAAACGCGTAATTGGAATAAATATCCAACCCAGAAATCTGTAGAGATCGCTCTCTTAGCGGGCCAGAAGTATTATATAGAAGCGTTGATGGTCAACGCAGATGATGGCTCTATTAGTTCGGGCATAGAGGGTAGTCTGTCCGTGGCTTGGGCTGGTCCCGGCTTTGCCCAGCAGTTAATCACTGGGCAATACCTTTCGGCATCAGACTTTGGCAGCATTGCTACGCCAGTGCCAACACCAACCCCCACGGCCGTTATGACAGACACCTTTGCTATCCAGGGCTTTGGCTATGCCAAGTATGGACCCAACCAATATAATACGGCCGATTCAGATCGCTCGTTTGAAAATATGGCGGATACAGGAGCCAACTGGGTAAGCCTTCTGACAACTTGGTATCAGGAGAATCGCAATACGAAAACCATCTATACCAATGCCCTGACACCCCTTGATGCAGACTTGACCCATGCCATCAACAAGGCGCATGCAGAAGGATTAAAGGTCCTCCTCAAGCCCCATGTCAACCTTCAATATGATGATGATGCATTCCGTGGGCGAATCGGCCCTGAATTTACAGACGCAGATTGGAATGAATGGTTTGCTTCCTATGCCAATTTCATCAATCATTACGCGACATTTGCCGAAGCCAATGGTGTAGATATGTTTGCTGTGGGAACGGAGCTAGTCTCCAGCGCGCATCGTAAAACGAATTGGGAAACGATCATTGCTGGCGTCAAAGAACGCTATAGTGGCCCGCTAACCTATGCTGCCAATCATACAAGCGAAGATTGTTTTAATGAGAACGGCCCCAGTAACGTCGATGATCCAGATTGCGTCCAGTTTTGGGGGAACCTTGATTACATTGGAATTGATGGTTACTACAACCTGACGGACCAGAATGACCCCACAGTTCAAGAAATCAAAGAGGCCTGGATTCCCGCTCGGAACCACTTGGCGGCACTGGCCAATAAGTATCCGGGTAAGCCGATTATATTCACCGAGCTTGGGTACCGCAGTTGGGATGGTGCAAATCGGCAACCTTGGTGCTACTATTGTAGAGGAGGAGGAAGCGCAGGGATTGATTTGCAGGAACAGGTAGATACGTACCAAGCGCTGCTAGAAGTCTTTCATGATGAAGCTTGGTTCGGTGGCATCTTCTGGTGGGATTGGACAGATGGTGCCAACAACAGCGGTACTTGTGATGATGGCTACTCACCCCATAACAAGCCGGCTGAAAATCTGGTTCGAGCTTGGTTTGGTGCTCCCAGGCGAGCCGAAATCCAAACAACCTGTATCAATCCGCCTACACCAACCCCATCACCTACACCGGCAAACGTGACCATTTTACCACCGCCTGGAGGTGGTGCTGGTTATATTGATATGCAGTGGTGGACCAACATTTCAAGCACCAAATACATTACAGGCTTTACGGAAGTGAATCCGAACTATCCAGATAGCCCATCGGGTGAAGGGACGTCAAACACCTTCGAGGGTCAATCCGGTTTTGGCGATTACTATGGAACCCGACTGCGTGGCTATCTCCATCCACCCGTTTCCGGTACCTACTACTTCTACACAGCCGGGGACGATGTCGGCGAATTGTGGATGAGCACTGTGCCGAACGCACCCAATGTGGTTGGGGGAACAAGTTCCAACAATATGGTCGAAATTTCAAGCTTCCCAGGGTGGGCCAACCCACTGGATTGGAGCAAATACCCAAGCCAAAAATCAGTCGGGATCGAGCTAGATGCCGCCAATGTCTACTATGTTGAAGGCCTCCACGTTCAGCGTACAGGCGGAGATCGCTTCCAAGTGGGTTGGGAAGGACCGGGCTTTACCTTACAACTAATCGATGGTCAGTATCTCTCTCCTTATACAGAGGTACCGCCGACGGCAGCACCTACACTGACACCATCACCTACCCCCACGTTGACGCCCACGCCAACGGAGACGCCCATTCCCCAACCTGGGTTGACGATATTAACAGATGCCACAGGAGCGCCAGGTAGCCACTTTATGATTAGTGGCATCAATTTTGGTGCAAATGAAGAGCTGACGATTCTGGTGAATGACAATGTGGTTACACCGAAGATAATGACGGATAGCGCGGGTAAATTTACCTTCTCTGTCATCATGGAAGCGGGTTCCTCACCCGATTTCTACAGTCTTAGAGTCTTTGGCTATGACACGGCTGCTCCGGTTGCACTGGCTGTTGCGCCCATTTATCCTGTACTACCGCCTGTGAATGTGGCCCAAACCATCATGTTGCCGCAAAACGAGATATTGCCAACGCCTGAGATCACAGATACACCAACGCCATCACCGCCAACTGCCACGCCAACGCCGACGTTGACTGCAACCCCCGTTACACCAGGGGCACCGACGCACACGCCAACAATTACGCCAACAATTACACCTACTGCAACAGAGACACCTACCAGCACGCCAACGACAGATGCAACTCAAATGACGCCAACACAGGTGCCGACAGCGACACCAACGTCAACAAGAGATCCTAGAGATTTAGAACCTACTGACCAGAGCATCTATATTCCTCTAATCAGTTCGTAAACCTTTTAGCCTTCAAAGGGTATACCTCGTGCAGATTCGTCTGCTTCTCAGAAATTGCATGGGGTATACTCATTCATCATTGAATAAAGCGCTTATCAGCTCGCACAATAATCAAAAAGTCGTTACAATATAGGCATGCAAGTGACTTTTCGACTGTTTGCCCTTCTGATTGCAACGACGATTCTCCTAGCGCTGGGTGCGTACATTGTCGCCTGGTTGTGGTTACTTTTACTTCTGGCACTCTTCTTGGCAGATTGGCAAGTCTCACCCTCTCCTCCAGATTGGCAGTTATCTCGTCACCATGATGAAAGGCTGTCGTTAGCTGTCCCCAATCAGATTACCATCGACATATTCCTGCGCAAAAGGGTACGACCTGTTCCGGTATGGGTACGGGACGATCCGCCACCTACGTTTAGGATAAATGAGTCTGATCGTATCCTTACGCAGACCATAACTCCTCAAGAATCTACCCACATAGCATATGATGTAACACCGCCCAATCGAGGTGACTATCAATTTGGGGATCTTTATCTTCGTTGGGGATCGGTTTTGGGCTTGTTTAGAAGGCACTGTCGTATAGCGGCAAGCGAAGCTGTAAAAGTCTATCCAAATCTAGTTGATGTCAAAAAATACGATCTGCTTCTGCGCAAAAATCGATTGTGGGAATTGGGGTTACGCAACACCAAAATCTTTGGCAGCGGGACCGAATTTGAGCGGCTGCGCGACTATCAGCCTGATGATGAATATCGACGCATCAACTGGAAGGCCACAGCGCGCCGAGGAAAGCCCATCAGCATTGAATTTGAGACAGAGCGCAGCCAAAACATCGTTATCCTACTCGATCTAGGCAGAATGATGGGAAGCCCTGTTGGGGAAGTGGCCAAGGTCGACTATGCCATCAATGCTGCACTGCTCCTCACATACGTGGCAACCCTAAAAGGGGATAAGGTGGGACTACTCACTTTTGCTGATGACGTCCAGACTTGGAGCCCACCCCGTAGTGGCAAGGGGCAATTTCACCGAATGCTGGAGTTGCTCTACGGGGTGCAGAGCCAAGTTGTCGAACCCGACTATAACGAAGCATTCAGTTACTTAGCTGCCCGTCACAAGAAACGAAGTATGGTAATGGTCTTTTCTGACTTAACTGGCAGCATTTCCACAGATGCACTGATTGCCCAGATGTTTCGAGTTCAGCGTCAACACTTGGGATTGCTGGTAACCTTGCGCGATCCGAGCGTTCAGCGTCTGGCTGAACAAGAGATCCTTGATAGTGCCTCCCTCTATCAACGTACCGTAGCTGCCCAACTGCTGGATGAACGACAGATGGTGATGGAGAGCTTAGAGCGTCGCGGCGTGCAAACGCTCGATATCGTTGCCGACCAATTGAGCATGGCTGTCATCAATCGATATTTGGATCTCAAAGCCCGTTCTCAGCTATAATATAGCCATTCCCCATCGTTACACCCATCGTCATTTGGTTAAGCTGTTCCGGCTGCAACGCACAGTGAATGTTCAGGCTAAAAGGTGGGAGAGCAAGGAGAGCGAAGAGAACGTGTATTGCAGTCTTTACTAATTGAATGACATTGAGTAACCACCAAGCAACTGGATTATCCAAGGAGAACCAAATGTCTAAAATAACCCTGGAAAAGATTTCTGAAGGCATCGCCTCAGGACCTTTCTCAACAACGTGGGATTCGCTAGAAGCTTACACATTCCCTGATTGGTATGTTGATGGCAAGTTTGGCATCTTTATTCATTGGGGACCATATGCTGTTCCTGCCTTTGGCAACGAGTGGTATCCACGCAGAATGTATGAAAAAGGATCCAATGTCTACGAGCACCACCTCTCTACCTATGGCCCCCACGATCAGTTTGGCTATAAAGACTTTATCCCAATGTTCAAGGGCGAAAAGTTTGATGCCAAAGAGTGGTCTGCCCTCTTTAAGGCCGCCGGTGCCAACTTTGTTGTGCCCGTGGCCGAGCACCACGACGGTTTTCAGATGTATGAGAGCGATCTCTGTCGCTGGAATGCTGTCGAAATGGGCCCCAAACGTGACATCGTAGGTGAGCTGGCCGAGGCCGTTCGTGCTGATGACATGGTCTTTGGCGTGTCAAGCCACCGAGCCGAGCATTGGTGGTTCATGAATGGCGGGATGCACTTCCCCTCCGATGTTCAGGATCCAGAGTATGCTGATCTCTATGGCCCGGCGAAGGGCAATGGGCGTCCTACCGAGCAGTACTATGATAATTCACCTGACCAGGCATTCCTAGAGGATTGGCTGCTACGAACCTGTGAGTTGATCGACAAATATCAGCCCCAACTCATCTGGTTTGATTGGTGGATCCAGAATATGGCCTTTAAACCTTACCTCAAACAGATGGCGGCTTACTACTATAACGCTGGCGCGCAATGGAATAAAGGCGTTGCCATCAACCACAAGTATGACGCGTTCCCAGCAGGCGTAGCCGTCTTTGACATTGAGCGCGGCCAAGTTCGACGAACCCACGGCCTCTTCTGGCAAAATGATACATCTGTCTCCAAAAATTCATGGGGCTTTATCGACAACCACGACTACAAAGTAGCGAACGACATTATCGGTGATTTGATCGACGTCGTTAGCAAAAACGGCGCTCTGCTACTCAATGTTGGCCCTCGGGCCGATGGATCCATTCCTGAAGAAGAGCAAGCCATGCTCAGGGAGATCGGACAGTGGCTAAAGGTCAATGGCGAGGGGATCTATGGAACACGAGCGTGGCATGAATGTGGCGAAGGACCGACTCAGGTTATGGAGGGCGCCTTTACAGACACCAAACGTACTGTCTTTACCAGCGAGGATATCCGATTTACTATCAAAGGTGATGTGCTCTATGCCCATGTTATGCAGTGGCCAGAAGACGGGCAGATTCGCATTCGGTCATTGGGCAAGAATTCCATCTACCATCTGGCCAGCGTCGGTTCAGTTGAGCTGTTGGGGCAGAATCAGACGTTAACCTGGCAAGAAGGGGACGAGGCCCTTCAGGTGAGCCTACAAGGATGTACGCCAACGAAAAGTCCGTTGACATTGAAGATCTCTGCTTAAGGTTATTGTCAAATTTGTAAAGGCCACCCTGCCTCTCGTTCTCGCATAGGTAGGGTGCAAAGGATATGCATTCCCCCCTTCTATTCTACCTGAGATATGGCTTGTTCGATGCCTGCGCCAAGCTTGAGAATCGGTCTGCCATGCAAGGGCCTCTGAAGCAAGCGTTTTGGTCCACGAATCGCTAGCTCCACTGATGAGCCTTTGTTTTTTAGCCCGGCGCTTTTAAGCCTGGGCGTGCATCACAACATTCGGTAGCTTATGGCTAAAGGGCAGGCCATAAGCGGCTGAAGGTTCGCGCAGACTCGACCGATCTCATGTCTGCTGAGCATGGCCGAAGTATCAGCCCTTGTTATATCGATACATTTCGCTGCCATCAATCATACAAGCTGACCCCTTGTAACTCCTGGGTCCGTCTTTCCACAAACCCCTCCAGCTCTTCCTGAACGCTTTCATGCAGCTTCGGTGCTTCAAAATCACGCAAAATTGCTTGCCAGCGTTCCGCTGCTCGCTGTACAATGTCTTTCTCCCCGCCATCTAACCACCTCTCATAGTTGCTCCGATCCGCCAACGTTCCATCGAAGAAGGCGGTGCGATAGTTAGCTTGGGTATGGGGTGTGGCAAAGTGATGCCCTCCTGGACCGACCTTTTGGATCATGTCCAGGAGAAACGCATCATCAGACCAGTTAATGTTGCCGAGAAAATGTTGCATCATAGCCAGATTTTCGCAGTCGATGATCAGCTTTTCATAGGAAACGGTCAATCCGCTTTCTAACCACCCAGCGGCATGGACAATGATGTTGGCATGGGCTTGAACGGCAGGCCACAAGGTCCACATAGACTCGTAGGCAGCCTGAGCATCGACTGAATTGGCCGTATTAAGTGATCCGCTCCCTCGGTACGGAACGCCGTAGTAGCGCGCCAACTGAGTCCCCAGTAAGAGCGCCCAAGCACCCTCTGGCGTACCAAATGCTGGACTACCACTTCGCATGTCTGCATTGGTAGTAAATCCTCCGTAGACAACAGGCGTTCCTGGGTTCACAATCTGAGCCAGTGCCATCCCGGCCAAGGCCTCGGCATTCTGCTGGGCGATGGTGGCTGGGATGGTAATAGGACTCATGGCACCAGATAAGATAAATGGTGTTATGACGACTGCTTGCCCGGCCCGGGCATACGTAATCAGACCACCGAGCATCCGATCGTCATACACCAACGGGCTGTTGACGTTGATGACGCAACCCGTCACAGGTCCACCTGTTGTCAAGTCATCGCCAAAGATAATTCGGGAGGCAGCCAGACAGTCTTCTGAAATGATGCGACCGTGGGATACACCAAAGATGGCTTTGTCACTGAGCGTGTGACCATGCAACCGAGTCTTGAGATGGCGACAAGAGACGGGAACATCGTGCATGGCGACAGCCTGCATCCCTGCAAAATGAATCACGTTACTGGCTTGCCACAGTTTGATCAGTTCTTGATAGGTGGCTTCTGTGCCTTGTTGCCTCCCTACTTGGCTGTTGCTGACATTTACCACGCCCGCACACGGAAAGAAAGAGATATGATTCCCACCTATGGGAATGTCCCGCAGGGGATTGCGTGCGCGCATGGTGAAGGAATCAGGTGCCTGGCGGATCAAGTCCGTAACCAAGCCACCATCAATCCAAACATGTTGGGCCTTGTAATCTACCTTAGCCCCGGCCGCTTCCCACAGTGAGAGCGCTTCGGCATCCAAGAAACGCATGCCAATGGTTTCCAAAATATATATGGATGCCTGGTGAACTCGCTCAATCTGCTCTGGAGATGCGATCTCAAGCGCTGGCCACGGATTTTGAAGAGGGCGAAATTTGGGGCCAGACTTTGCTTCCTTTGTTTGTCTTTCACGTCGAGCCGCTCGTCGTTTTGTGCTATCCATCACTTTCTCCATGGTTTTAGGCTAATCTAAAGAAATAAACGTTTAGGGTTTGTGCGTTGATCAAGGAATGAGTCGCAAATAACTTGCGCGTTTTGCTTGGGTTTAGCCCAAGCAAATGTCCAAGTTGTTTCATGCTCATTCTTAAAATAATGCATGGCTTAATGATAACAGCTTCTGCTGAGTTGCCATAGGCCACGCCTTGGAGGTCACTATGCGTGAGATACTGTCGCCAATCTGCGATGGGTATACAACTCGGAATTTTGCGGCAGGGCATATCGGGTTTTAGCTAAGCAATGATCGCGTCAATATGCCGGAATTTGGCGATGTGCGGCAGTTCCATCGGTTAAAGGTATGGCAATAAGTGCCACTTGTTTACACCCTCTCAATACGTGCATAACCGCCACAGTTTAACAAATCTGTTGAGGCATGACAGATGTCATGTCCTAGCGGCTTTAACCATGATCGTATGCACTAGAACTCCCATCTTAAAGAGGCTAGAATGGCTCCGCAGTCACATACACTACGCTCCTGGTCAGCGAAGTCATTAGGCAAATCACAAACAGTATTTATTAGCCTAAGTGCTTGTTGAAAACATGGAAGGTTTTATGCGAAAACAATTCACTATCATTTCTATTAGCATCACATTACTGATTAGCGCGGCTCTGGTCGCCATTGCGGACGAGTCTATTTACATACCTGTTGTTAGCAATGACAACGAGAGCATCGCTATATCATCTCCGACAGCTACTGCAACAGCCACTTCAGTCATTAACCTTACTTCAACTGCGACGCCAACCGCAACGGCAACCGAAGCTTCGCCAGCAGCCCCCCCTACCGATACCCCTACTACGCAAACCGAGGCATGGTTGTCGTCGTGGGTCATGAATGAGACAGGAGAAATCTCAAGCATCTTCAGCAATGTGGAAGTCAATGTAACATCGGTGACCACGAGGACGATCAATGGCAAAGCCTATCAGTGCATCGTAACCAGCGGCATTCCCAACTACGAAACGGTGGTGACCCAGGAACTGATTGATAGCCTGAACAGTCGACCTCGTGCCTCGTTTGATTTTGGCTCAGGCGTAACGACCCTGACTGTTGGCCAGACCGTGGCCTTTGGCGAAAACATCGGCTATGATCCAGGCCAAGGATGTACGAGCGGGAGCGAAGGCTACGGCTATTGGCCACCCGGCCCAACATGTCCAGCCGATCAGACCAATGAGAACTGCTTCCCCCTAGAGCCAGAACCGACCACTGAGGTCTGCGAAACAGGGATTAATGACATGGGGACGTGGGTCAACGGTGTGGCCATCTTCAACTGGCAGGATACCATGTCATTCAATGGCGCAGGCGTCTGGGAAAACGAAGCCTACCACTTTGAGTTCTACGATCTTGACATCTGCCCTGGCCACTCTGCCAATGGCAACTACCATCACCATTCCCATCCAGTTTGCCTTGCCGAGCAGTTGGGCGATACCGGTAACGGTCATTCACCAATTTATGGTTTTGGCGCTGATGGTTATCCAGTTTATGGGCCATGGCACGACACCGATGTGCTGGCCAATAGCTGCTGGAAAACACGTGATTATGACAATCCCGACTCGGCGACAGGTTGTGGTGTGGCGGGAGAGCGCAGTTGTCTGCTGGTTGACCAATACGACATCACTCAAGGCACTGTGGCGGCAGATTCGAGCGGCCCACGCACCGATGAGATAGTAACATCGCCATCGAGCAATGAGTTACTTGCCACTTCTGGATATTACTTTCAGGATTACTACTATGATGCAGCCTGCACTGAGCAGGGCATTGAATATATGGATGAACACAACGGACACGAGCACGATGGCTTGGGCTATCACTATCACGTAACCCGATCCGATAACGGCGATGATACCTTTGAAGACATATTCCCTTTCTATATGGGGCCGACTTACGCTGGCACGCTTCAGGATGAAGCAATCGCAGCTTGCGATACCGGACAGAATAATGGCCCGCCCCCTGATGGTGGTCCTCGTCCTCGTCCCGCGGAACTATCACTCCAGCAAAAGATGGGAAGATAGCATGATGTGGCACCGAATCATTGCACTGGGTTTGGGCATCAGCCTAGTCGTGCTGATGCTCGTCATTCTATTAGGGAGAGCAAGGCCAACCTCAACTTCACTTGGGCCAGCCTTAGCTTTTGGGCCAACAACGACCTCGACAGCAGGTACGATGTCTGGGTCCGAGCAGAAAACGGCTATGAAAGTCGTCGCTCCTTTCGTAGAGGCGACAACCACGTCTTCGATAACAGCCACATTTTCTACATCCACTCTAACGCTATCGAATACCATATCAACGGCTACTGGAAACAGTTCCATGTCAGGTCAACTTCTAATGCTCGATCGGAGCCTTTACCCAGAGCATCAGCTGGCACTATACGACATGGCGGCACGCGAGACAAAGACGCTCTTTCGCGTGCCAGAGAACGGCTGGATCTATCAGTTCGATCTATCGCCCGATGGCACACGAATTGCGTTAGCCTATGCAGCCCCTCCCGAAGAGCCACAGAAGGAAGGGAAAGAAACTACAATTCGACAACCGTATGATCGTAGCGGTATCTACTTGCTTTCGCTAACAGAACCTGATAAAGCGCCAGAGAACGTGATAACGAACAAGCCGCAACTAATCTTTGGCAATCACGAAGCAAATACGTACTTTTTCAATCCAATTTGGTCAGCCGATGGCCAGAGCATCTATTACATCTCCTACAAGCGTTTGATAGAAATAAATCAACCGCCTGATAATGGCGAAGCAGATGATGAGAATCTCCAAGAAAACGGGCAAGCCGCCTCACAAAACCCAACGCTCGATGTGGCCCTCTACCGTTACGATCTGACAAGCGGCGTTGAGCACTTCGTGATGCAAGATGCAATTTGGCCCCGGCTATCTCCCGATGGCAAGCATCTTGTTTACATTCAGGTTGCTCCTGCAACGAGTGAACGGGGTATCTATCTCCTTGATACTGAAAGTGGAGACGTATCTGAGTTGGTGGAAATTAACAGATTTTTTGACGTTGATACACCGCACTTTTCACCAGATGGTGAGTGGGTATACTTTGGTGGGGTTACCCATTCTACAAAAGTATCACGAGGCTGGTGGGAGATATTGCTTGATGTCAAAGTGGCTCATGCCCATACGGATCACAATATGCCATCTGATTGGTGGCGGGTTTCAATTCATGGTGGTGAACCGGAGCAACTTACCTCAACACGTCGAATTGTCTCGTATGGTGATTTTGGCAGTGATGGCCAATCGTTTGTTTCTGCAACAAATACGGGAGTCTACCTTATGAGTGCTGAGGGAGAATATTTAGAGCGTCTGCCATTGCCTAATCTCTATCAATTTGTCATTTTGGTACAATAATCTAGCTGTTCAGCCCCTCATATGTGTTTACGATGCGTATTACCAATTCCGGCACTACCATCGTCCCCGCTGTGCCGCTCACGGATGTCTACCCTAGCGCCTACCTGGAGTATGTCTCGGCTAATCCAGCACCCAATCCAGGTCCGCCCAACAGCGTGATCTACTGGGATGACGTGGCCCTGTGTGGTGGGTTAGGAGTTGGTCAAAGCGTTGCCATTGTCGTCAACTTTACAACGCTGCGCGATTCGACCCAATTACCTAACAATGCCGCTCGCAACTACGCATCCACTGCTGGTAGCGCAGAAGATACAGCATCTGTGCGAATCTTTACAACAACAGCAGCAACTTTAGCACAAGCAGAGGCATTCCGCACGGGTCAGGATATGACCGCGTTGGACCACGATAATGTAAACGAATGTGGTTGGATTCAATCTTTGAGTGGGAGCGGAGTATAGCCAGCGCGATGTAGACGCGCCAAGAGGCAATCTTTCGTATCGGTTAGACCTCATAACCGCAGACGGCCAATCTACACCGATCCAATTGGCCCAGCTGAATGAGTCACAGTTATTCATACCTATCATGTCAAGACCGTAGATGTTGTTTACACAAAAGAGATTAAGGCTATAGTCAGAGATTCGTCCGCAAGTGACAGTTACTTGGACGGAGCGATGACCAAGACCGAGATTCACACAACAGGAGAAATGAATGAAAACGATCAATCGATGGCTACTCGTGCTCTTTATCGGCATACTGCTGGCCGCATGTGGCCGAGGCGATGATTCGCAAGAACAGCCGCCACCAGAGCAAGCACCAACCGAAGCAGCAGAAGCAGCACCAACAGAGGCACCTGCTGAAGAAGCTGCTGAAGAAACAGAAGCCGACGATGCTTCATCAGAGGAGGAGTCCACAGAGAGCGAAGCGGAAGCGAGCGAGCCAGAGGGTAGTGCTAGCCACAGTAACCGCGATGCTTGGCTAGCTGCCTGGATGATGAACGAAGATGGCGAAACGTCTAGCGTCTTTAGTGGCATCCCGGTAAATGTTACATCAGTGAGGACGGAGGTTATCGATGGCAAAGCATACCAGTGTATCACTGCCAGCGGCATCCCCAACTACGAGACAGTTGTGACGCAGGAAGTGCTCGATAGTCTTAACAATCGCCCATTAGCCTCGCGAGATTTTGGTACTGGTCAAACAACGCTTGCCGTTGGCGAGACCGTTGCCTTTGGTGAAAGCGTTGGCTATGACCCTGAATTTGGTTGTTCTGCTGATCAAGACGGCTACGGCTATTGGCCTCCTGGTCCAGCCTGCCCTGTGGATCAGGCTAAAGAGCAGTGTTTCCCGTTGGAGCCAGAACCAACAACCGGGGTCTGTGAAACCGGTCTTTCAAATATCGGGACCTGGGTCAATGGTGTCGCTATCTTCAACTGGCAGGACGGGCAATCGTATAACCGTGAAGGGGTTTGGGACAACGAAGCTTTCCATTTTGAGTTCTATGATCTGGATATCTGCCCCGGTCACTCCGCCAACGGCGACTATCATCACCACTCCAATCCTGTCTGCTTGGCCGATCAGCTAAACGATACAGGCAATGGTCATTCACCCATCTATGGATTCGGTGCAGATGGTTATCCAGTCTATGGCCCATGGCACGATAGCGGCATACTGGCCAATAGTTGTTGGTTTACCAGAGACTATGACGATCCAAACTCACCAACTGGCTGTGGTGTTGCTGGTGAACGTAGCTGTCTGCTGGCCGATCAATACGACATAACTCAGGGAACGATCCCCGCCGAGTCAATGGGACCATCCACCAGCGATACGGTCAGTTCACTTTCGGGAAATATGTTTGTCACAACCTCGGGGTATTACTTCCAGGATTACTACTATGATGCTGCCTGTACCGCACAAGGCGTAGAGTATATGGACGAGCACAACGGGCACGATCATGATGGTTTGGGCTATCACTACCACGTAACCGTGGAGAAGGGCGACGATGGCACACTCGTAGACGTTTTCCCCTTCTACCATGGGCCAACCTATACCGGTACACTTCAAGAGAACTCGATTGCCCGCTGTAGCACGGGCGGTGGTCCTGGTGGTGGCCCCGGCGGTGGCCCCAGCGGTGGCCCCAGCGGTGGAGGACCACCAGATTTTGCTGGCGCAGCAGCAACCCTAGGCATTACCGAACAGGAGCTACGAGACGCTGTTGGTGGCCCACCACCAGATTTTGCTGGTGCAGCAGAAATCCTGGGTATCTCTGAAGAGACAATTCGAGAAGCACTCGGGGGCGGAGGCCCAGGTGGTGAAGGTGGCCCTGCTGGCGGTGAAGGTGCTCCTCCGGCTGGTGGTGAAGGTACCCCGCCGGCTGACGCTCCTAGCGGCGACCAAAGCGGTCTCCCCGCTGGCGGTGAGGGTGGTCCACCACTTGGTGGCGGTCCCCCCGCGGGTGGTCCTGGCAGTGGTCAAGGTGGTCCAGGTGGTAGAGAGGGCGGTAGTGGCCCTGGTGGCCCACCCGATTTTGCTGCCGCCGCGGCCCAGCTGGGTATTACGGAACAGGCATTGCGAGACGCGCTTGGTGGCCCTCCGCCCAATTTTGCCGCCGCCGCCGAGAAGCTCGGCATTAGTGAGCAGGAGCTACGAGACGCGCTTGGATCCCAGTAGATCGAGTATCCCACGGCGACTAACCCTGCTTTACCCTAATTACTGGGGGTATGTTGAGTCTCACTAAGTCAAGTACATTAACAGTCTGATAAAGTCGCGCCAACATTTGGGTTAAAATTTTCTCCAAGAATTTCGTGATGAAATGCGAAGGAGAAGATAATGAACGGCACACCACTGGAACAACGAATCGAAATCGTTGAATCGTTGGAAAAAGGCGAACCGGTATGGCGAGTTGAGCGTCGGATGCCAGTAAGAGGACGAACGATCCGGAAGTGGCGTCAGCGGGCTCAAAAGGGAGGCCGTGCCGCCTTGGAATCCAAGATGGGGCGTCCGAAAACTGGAGCACTGGGAAGCTACAAGCCAGAAATTCGGGAAGCAATTGGTCGCTGGCGTCAGGCAAATCCCGGCTGGGGTCCAACGACCCTGCGCACAGAACTGGAACTCTACGAAGGCTTTGCAGGCTGGAAGTTGCCTAGCAGGAGCGCAATCGCTCGATTTCTATCAGAAGAAGGATTCGTAGAGGCCAAGGCCAAATCGATTCCTTTGCCGAAAAGCAGACGGGTGAAAGTGGATGGCGCTCATCAGGTCTGGGAAATGGATGCTCGCGGATACGAGTATATCGACGGTGTCGGGATGGTTACATTGATTAATCTCAATGATCGCTTTTCCCATGCACGTCTGCTTAGTTATCCCTGTTACCTCGGTGCAGAGAAAGTTGAGCGTCATGCGAAAACAGAAGACTACCAGGCCGCATTACGAATGGCCTTTATGGAATGGGGCCTCCCCATTCATTTGCAGGTCGATCATGAAAGTGTTTTCTATGACAACCGTAGCTCATCTCCCTTTCCGACTCGTTTCCATTTATGGTTGGTTGCCCTCGGTATTACCTTGACCTTTATTGAGTACAATCAGCCAACCCAACAGGGGATGACTGAGCGTTCTCACCAGCTTTGGCATCGTCAGGTGATTCAAGGACATTCTTTTCTGGGCTGGAATGCTCTCTTTGATGCATTCCTCCAGAGGCGTACTGTTCTCAACCATCACTTGCCTTGCTCATCTATCGGGAATCTACCTCCTTTGGTTGCTTATCCTGATGCCATTCATTCGGGGAGACATTACTCCCTCAACCTTGAAAAGGAGATGTTTTCTCTTCAACGGGTTTACGACTACCTTGCCCAGGGGCGCTGGTTTCGCTATGTTTCTCAAAATGGTACTGTCTCGATTGGCTCGCAAACCTACTATCTTGGCACCAAGTGGCACAAGCAACAGGCTGAAATTTCGGCATGGCTGACGAAAAACTCTTCCGTTTCTTGGATGAGGCCGGGCGCCTCATTACTTACAAGTCCATCAAAGATATTTCTAAGGACTCTCTTATGGGCGATATCTCTGACTTCTCACGCTTCCCGGCTTTTCAGCTACCTCTTCCCTTTACATGGGAGCAGGAGCAGTTGGCACGACTTTATGAGACTATTTCTTGACACGACTTAGTGAGACTCAACAGGGTAGGCAATGTTAGGGCTTGGTTGAATGGTGGATGGTAAATGATGGATAGTGAGTAGTAGACATTATTCGGAATAACATTGAAGCACGATATATAGTACCAAATTTAAATTTTCTATACTGCATGTTGTGTATTTTTCTTATTGCGAATAATGTCTAGTGAATGATACGTCTGTTATTTGTCATCAATGAGAAGATGCACAGGTGGTTGCCGAGCATGTAGTAGATGCCGCTGGCTAGGCCAGGATGATCTGTGTCTGTGATACGCATGTCTGTCGCTGCACCATCTAGGCTAAGACGTTCGCAATATCAGGAAACGGTTTGACGGAATATAGGGGTGGAGGTATTATGGAATAAGACGATTCACAGAAGACCACCTGAAAGGAAAACGATATGTCTTATGAGGTTTACGCCATTAAATATGCTGAACTAGATAGCCGGACTCGTGGCGACTCTTTCATCTTTGACGATGCTCATGACACGCACCATCCCATGGAGTACTTTGTCTGGGTGATTCGCAATGAAGAACGAACCATCCTCGTCGATACGGGCTTTGACAGCCTGGAAGGCAGCAATCGGGGGCGACCAATCCTGGCTGAGCCTGCGGATGCCGTTTCGGCTATCGGTGTTGAGCCTGATTCCATTGACACGGTTATCGTCACCCATCTTCACTATGATCATGCTGGTGGCTTGGATCAATTTCCCAATGCCCACTTCCATTTGCAAGAGTCAGAGATGGTTTATGCTACTGGGCCCTGTATGTGCCACGCTGTGCTGCAAAAACCCTTTACGGCTGAGCATGTCTGTCAGATGGTGCGTCGAGTCTATGAGGGTAAAGTGGCGTACCATGATGGGGATGCCCAAGTTGCGCCTGGCGTGACGGTCCATAAGGTTGGAGGACATAGCCGGGGCCTGCAGGTGGTGCGGGTAGATACAACACATGGACCGCTGGTGTTGGCATCCGATGCTGCCCACTACTACGAGAACTATGAAAAACGTAGCCCCTTTCCACTAGTGGTTGATGTGGAAGATATGTTGAAGGGATTTGATCTCTTGACCAAGTTGGCCGGTGATCGGCAGTTGGTTATACCAGGCCATGATCCGCTTGTCAGTGCGCAATTTCCAGTTGCATTTGAGGGGACGGGCGTGGATGTACGTCGATTAGACTTAGGGGTCAAGTAGCAATCATATGAACATATTGGATCAGTTTAAATTAAACGGAAAGACCGCTCTTGTAACGGGCGCAAAGCGGGGTATCGGTCGGGCTTTTGCCCAAGCTTTGGCTGAGGCAGGCGCAGATGTTGTGGCGGTAAGCGCTTCTTTAGAATCGTCCGGTAGTGCCGTAGAAGCAGATGTTGTGGCCCAAGGCCGCGCGTTTAAAGGCTATGCTTGCGATTTTTCCGACAGGGATGCACTCTACGGATTTATTGAGCAAGTGAAGCAGGATGTTTCCCAGGTTGATATATTGGTCAACAATGCCGGTACAATTTTGCGTGAACCAGCCGCTGAACACCCGGATGACTATTGGGACCAAGTTCTAGAGGTAAACTTAAGCGCTCAGTTTGTTCTTTCCCGGGAACTTGGCAAAGAGATGTTGCGTCGTGGTCATGGTAAGGTGATCTTTACGGCGTCGATTCTGACCTTTCAGGGCGGCGTTACCGTTCCAGGGTACGCGGCCAGTAAGGGTGGTATCGGCCAGCTAACAATGGCTTTGGCCAACGAGTGGGCAGGGCAGGGCGTGCAGGTAAACGCCATTGCGCCGGGTTATGTCCGCACAGACAATACGGCAGCGCTACAAGCGGATACCGTCCGAAGCGAGCAGATTCTGACCCGGATCCCGGCCAACCGTTGGGGCCATCCTGATGACCTAAAGGGAGCCGTTGTCTTCCTTGCATCAGAGGCCAGTAACTACGTCAATGGAACTATTCTAACGGTCGATGGAGGCTGGATGGGGCGGTAGGAATCGTCAATCTCTCTACATAGTAGATTGAAAGCGTTGCCACAATGGTACACGTAAACGCAGTCCAAAATGCTACGTCATATTGGCCTACTTGATCGAACACAAACCCTCCTAGCCAGCTGCCAATGGCTGAGCCAACACCAAAAAATGCGCCTAGGGCACCGATAATCGTTCCCTGGGCGGAGCCTGGGAAGGTATCGCTAGCTATTGCTGTGAGCAAGCCACTGCGGCTACCTTCCCCAATGCCCCAAAAGAGTGCATAAACATATAGGGTAATGTTGAGCATCTCAGCGTTCAGGTTGATGAGAATAAACAAGGCGATAAGTTGAGCAACCGCGCCGATATAGAATGCACGCCCTCTACCAATCCGGTCACTGAGTTGGCCGAAAATGATAAACGCCCCAGCTGTTATCAGCCCTGTGCTGCCTGTCACCGTTGCTGCCGTGAAGCGTGAAAACCCCTGGTCCACTAAATGGGCCACTTGGTGAACGGTAATCATTCGTAATGTAAAAAGGCTGCACGCTCCAGCGAGCATGATTATCCAAAATAACCTAGTGCGAAATGCTTGGGCAAAGGTCCAGCTTTTTTCTTCTGCAGTTGAGGTAGGATTTCTCGATGAATCAGATATGGTTTTGGTTTGAGAGAGCGAGGGTGCAGAGTGCTTGGGCGTAAGGAGATGTTCAGCCCCATCGGGATATAGACCAACTTCTCGGGGATGATTTCTCATCAGCAAGAGAAGAACGGGTAGGTTGAAAAAGAGCATGATGGCCGCTAGTGCTAGAAAGGCCATTCGCCAATCATAGAAGGCAATTAGTCGCTCAACCAAGGGGGCCATTAACAGAATACCCACACCCGTTCCCGAAAAGGCCAACCCGATGGCTAGGCCACGCCTCCCTAAGCGGTCAAACCAACGACTAATGGTTGCGGCTTGGATGGACAGACCCAGAATCGTGATACCTAGTCCGGTCCAAATCCCATAGTACAGGATAAACTCTGCCAGGCTATTCATGCGGCTGACCATAATCAGCCCTGTCCCCACGAGTAGCGCACCTACGGTAAAGACACGCCGTGGACCAAAGCGATCCAACGCCCAGCCGGCCGGTGTGCTTGTCAATGCAAAGATTATCATGACCGTGCTAAAAACACTAGCCGTCTGTGCGCGTGACCAATTAAACTGGGTATCCCGGGTCAGGGCATCAAAGAAGACACCAAAACTAAGGCGTACACCAAATACAGAGAAGATGGATACGAAGCAGACAAAGACGATAACCCAACCATAGAAAATGTTACGTTGTTTGAAGAAAGTGGAGATTACAATCCCCACCCCTAATGTCCTCCCAGGAAGGCCCGGCGAACCTGATCATTATTCAGCAATTCCTGGCCGGTACCCTCGTAACTATTCTTTCCCAATTCAAGCACATACCCCCGATCACTGATCTCCAACCCTTGCCGGGCGTTCTGCTCAATCATTAAAACAGTCAGATCAATCTCTTTATTGAGCCGCCTGATAGCACCAAAGATGGATTTGGTAATCACTGGTGCCAATCCCGCCGATGGTTCATCCATCAAGACCAATTTGGGATCCCACATGAGCGCACGCCCAATCTCTAACATACGCTGCTCACCGCCGCTCATTGTACCAGCCATTTGAGACGTGCGCTCGGCCAGCCGTGGGAAGAGGTCGTAGACATACTGTATACGCTCTTTGATACGTTGCTGATCATTCTCCAGATACATACCCATCTCCAGATTTTCATAGACCGACATCTGAGGAAAGACACTGCGCAACTGGGGAACAATGGTGATACCAGCCTTTAATGCATCCTGAGGACGAATTTTTGTGATGTCTTTATCGTTAAAGAGGACCCGACCCTGACGAATGTTGAGAAAACCATAAAGTGCCTTAAAAACAGTCGATTTTCCCGCACCATTGGGGCCAATCACGCAGACAATTTCACCTGGTTTTACATACAGATTCACACCACTCAGGATGTCTAAGTCAGCGTGGTAGCCAGCGTAAATGTCCTGGACTTCTAGGAGTGGACGTCCGTTTGGGAGTGGTTGAGTATTCATCATTTATTCTTCCCCTTCTCCCCCAAAATATGCCTCAATCACATCATTATTTGACTTAATCTCGTCTGGCGTGCCTTCAGCCAGTTTCTGACCGTAATTGAGGACATAGACTCGACTACATAAATCTGAGATAAAGTTGATATTGTGCTCTACTAGCAGAAAGGTCTTTCCTTCTTCTTCGTTTAGGGTACGGATGCGGTCAATAATGGTTTCGATGAGAACCGGGTTGATTCCGGATGTGGCTTCATCTAGCAGGAGAATATCCGGATTGGGCATGAGCGCCATGCCTAGCTCCAACAACCGACGTTGTCCGCCCGATAGGTTACCTGCTTGTTCGTCAATTAATGGTTTGAGCAGCAGAAAATCGATAAGATATCGAGCGCGTTCCTCTGTTTCTTTGCTGCTGGGCTTCATCATGCTGAAGATGCCTTCACCGCGCCATTGGCGACTAATGAGCATATTCTCTAGAACCGTCATCTTACGGTAAACCCGAATGACCTGAAAGGTCCGTGCCAGCCCCAGGTGAGCAACTTGGTGAGGCTTGGCATTGGTGATATTCTTCCCATTAAGGAAAACTTGTCCCTCATCAATCTGCTGGACTCGACTCAAGCAGTCGAAGAGGGTGGTCTTCCCGCTACCGTTGGGACCGACTAGGCCAACTATCTCACCTGGATAGACAGCAAAATCCACCTTGTTGACAGCTGCAAGGCCACCAAAAAATTTGGATACGTTCTTACCTTCTAATAGCGGTTGTGACATATTTTATACTCAACTCCGTTTGAAAACCGTAGTTTGGTTACTCCTGTAGAGCTAAAGAAAACTACGGTTTTCAAATCGACCGCAGTATAGCTCCCTCAATCTCCTGCAGCCGCTTCACTGTTTTGTTCGGTATCCTTGCGGGTTTTGCGTCCGCCAGAAAGTAAGCCACCCAACGTCGTCCCGCTGCGGTCGCTCAGTGTCCCCAAAATCCCTTCAGGTAAGAAGAGTACCAACAGAATCATTGTACTGCCGAGAACAAGCAGATGCACATCGCCTAGGTTGGCCCAAATTAGATCCTGTAAGTTGTAGAGCAAAGCCGCGCCTAAAGGTGGTCCCCAGACGGTTCCTAAACCACCCAACATGCTCATCATCACCATCTCAATCGTACGAGTTTCAAAAAAGACTACGTCTGGATCGATAAATGTATTCTGCCAGGCCCAAAAGCCACCGACAATGCCAGTTAAGAATGAGGCCACCATAAAGATGACAATCTTGTGAAAGGTGGTATTGATGCCTCGCATCTCCGCACCCACCTCATCTTCCCGAATGGCGATGAGGGATTGCCCGAACTCACTGCGCCGAATCCACCAGGCAACAAAGACGGCAAGCCCCATGACACCCACCATGACCAAATATTCACCCATGCGGAACCAGTCTTGGGGAAAGCCGAACAGCGCGTTTTGGGGGGGCAAAGTCAATCCAGATCCACCACCCGTAATCGGTTTGGCAACCCGGGTGATCTCACGCATGGCCACAAAGACGCCAAGCATGGCGATAGAAAAATAGGGGCCGCGTAAACGTAACGTAGGCAGACCAATTAGCAAAGCAAAGAGTGCCGCAGCCAGACCGGCAAAAGGTAGTGCTGCCCAGAAGGATAGCTCTGGGGTAAACCAAAGAATGTTGTCGCTGGTTGTCGTGACTAAAGCACCTATGGTATATGCACCAACGCCAAAGAAGACTGCATGACCAAAATCAACGTAGCCTGTCATACCACCAATTAGATTCCAGTTGGAGGCAACAGTAATTAGCATAAAGAGCTGGGCTAAGGTTTGCAACAGACCCATCAGCTCATTTTTCTCGGTCACGATGCCCAGATAGGGAAAGGAAAATAAGAAGGCTATGAGTAAGAGCCAAAGCGTACCGGCCCCCCAACTTTGCGAGAATTTTTCAACTCGTTTGCGTAAATTAGCCATCAGTCTACCTCATCCATTGGGCGTAGACCCTGTAAAATACCCTGTGGGCGTACAATGAGAACAATGACCAGCAACACAAAACTAATCGCAATCCCCAAGTTGGTCCCAATGTTGGGAATGAACCGAGCCAACATCTGCTCACTTATGCCTAGGACCATGCCGCCGATGAGCGCGCCAGGAATCCGGCCCAAGCCACCCAACGCCGTTATCGTGAAAGCACGCAGGGTGAAGGGTGGTCCCATAAACGGATAAACGGGAACCACCAAGGCGTACATAGCACCAATAGCGGCCGTCAGCGCAATGCAAATCCCCGCTGTAACGGCGTATACCTGATTGATCTCAATACCGACAATCCGGGCCGCGTTTTTGTTCTGTGCTGCTGCGCGAATCGATTTTCCCAGGCGAGTGCGCTGCAAGAAGAGAGTCAACACAACCATGATTATCAGCGATGCGATAAAGATTAGACTCTTGATATTGGAGAAGGTGAACCCAGCCAAATCGGTTGCGCCATCATAGGTCACATTGATATATTTAGGGTCGGATGTATACAACAGCTTGACTACGTTCGCCATGGCGATCCCTAGCCCAAAGGTAACCAACAGCGCCATCAGGTGGGGACGCTCCACGATCCGATTAATCAGTAGCCGTTGAATCGCGTAGCCAACAACAAACATAATCGGTAGGATAATGATTAACGAGGCAAAGGGATCCATCCCCAGATAAGTAGAAAAGATCCAGGCCAGATAGGCTCCAATCATCAGGTATTCACCGTGGGCCAAGTTAATCACCCCCATCACGCCCCAGATAATGGAAAAGCCAAGGACCATTGCGGCATAAAAGCCACCCAGCAAAATGCCTTGAATAAGTGCTTGAATTATTGCATCCATAGTAAAACCAGTAGATCAGTGGCCAGTAGGTCAGTATTCGGTGTATCGGTCACCGACTCACCGAACACCGCCCTACCGATTACTTAATTATCGCTCACTCCACGGTGGCATGGGGTAACGAATCTCGGCGACGGCACTGTCTGCCGGAGCCACAACCACGATTTCGCCGTCCTGAATCTGAATAGCCCCCATGGGCTTACCAGCATTCTTGCCCGTTTCGTCAAACGAAACTGGGCCGTAGAAGGTGCTAATGTCCATGGCATTGAGGGCATCGCGCACGGCACCGCTTTCGGTTGAACCTGCCATCTCAATGGCCAGCTGCAGCGTCAAAGCCGTAGCAGTTGATTCAGCTGCTTGGTAGGTGGGTGACTCGCCCCACATACCTTCGTAGCGTTGGGCATATTCTTCTGCTGTACCGAAGTAATCATCCGCATAGGCCATGGTGCGCTCCCACTGAGTTGGCCCAATGATGTATTCGGCATCTGCGCCGACTTCCTCAACGAAAACTGGGTTACTTGGCCCTACCGTAATGACCATGGCCTTGGGGTTGAAGTCCAGCTCTTTGGCTGCACGCACAAAGAGCAGTGCATCGTTAAAGTGACCACCGCCTAGGAAGATATCTGGCTCCAGCTCTTTAAACTTGGCCATAATACCACTCACATCGGCTACATCTTTTGGATAGGTCTCTACAGCCAGGACGTCAATGCCATATTCCTCGGCCCATGCGACCGCACCGGTAGCAACACTCGTGGGGAAAGCCGTATCTTCATAAGCGATGACGACCGATGTTGCACCCAATTCAGAGAGAGATTTGAGTGCTGACTCACCATAGTTACCGGCTGGCGTCAATACAGCAAAGAGGTTCTTGAAGCCCCGTTCAAAAAGTGATTCAGAAGAGCCATTTCCCTCGACCATAACCATGTCGTACTTTTCAGCAATTGCGCTAGCCGCCATCGTCATGCTGGAACTGTATGGCCCAAGCAGCAGATCAACGTCATCTTCGGTGATGAGTTTCTCGGTCAGGCGGGTAACCGTGTCAGGATCGCTCTCATCATCGTAGTAAATGATTTCTGCACTACAGGTCGTATCACCGATAGTGATGCCACCACCATCACCATTGACCCAATCTGCCCACAGGTCATAGCCTTGGCGAACGTCTTTACCTTCACGGGCATACTTACCAGTGTCACTGATAGCCGCACCAAGGCGAACCACACATTCGCCATCGTCCATAGTGGCATCAGCGTCCGTAGTGGTTTCACTACCCGTAGCGGATGAATCTTGAACTGCGGCCGGTGGAACGCAAGCAGATACGAGCAACAGAGTACTCATCAATAAAGTAAGAAACAAAATCGATTTTCGCATTTTTCCTCCTACGGAAAAGGTGTGAAGGGCATAGAGTTATCTATACCAGATGTAAGGTTGCTCGAGGGGGTTTCCAAGACCCATAGTTTTCCAGAAAAAGGCTTCCCAACGAGCCGACAGATTCTAAAAATCTGTCAAGTCTACATGTTAGAAAAACAACATCTGGATCTCTATATCACCACTTTGGCAAAACTCTTAGAGTGAATTTATGCACCAAACGAATGGGTTCTTTGGATCGCCTATAGAGCCACAAAGGGATAGGGGGAGAGTCCCGACTAAAACAACAAGCAACAGACCATTAAAATAACACGGAGTCATTTACGTGCATTAATTGACACGCACTAATTAACACGCACTAATTAACACGGAGCCGCTTACCATGTAAGGATCCTCGCGTTATGTCTTGTGGTCTATTAGACATTATAAACAAAACGTACAAAAGTACGCCAAATCCATAGTATAGCCTGCTAAGGATCGAGAATTTAAGAAAACGTAACAGAAGATCTCTCGGGTACTCGAGATGACAGAGCCGAAGTTTTGGGTTTTATTTGCTCTTGATTCCTAAGTCGCTTTTGTCCGGCATCTTGTACTACCCACTCCGAAAAACAAAATGGGGCAACAGTCCTATGAAGATAGATACAAGGTTTACCAGGCTATTTATAAGCTAGAATAATGGTTTGGGATGATAAGTTGTTACGACGAATGTCGGGGAGACATTTGATATCAGTATATGCACTTTGCGTTAACAGCACATAAAGAAGCGGGTGTGAAGTATAAAAAAAATGTAAACAGAACAGGCTATATATACGTTTCGGGAATCTAGCGCCACTAGAACCAAGAATTGATTAGCCAAATCGATACCCTAAACCGTGCACTGTAACCAAGTACTCTGGTTTGGCTGGATCAACCTCAATTTTTCGGCGGATGCGCCCGATGTAGACTCGCAAGTATTCGGCCTCATTGCCATATTCAGGTCCCCACACATTCTGTAAAATGCTTGTATGGGGAAGAACCTTGCCTTGGTTTTCTATGAGGTAGTGGAGCAGCTTGAATTCTGTTTGAGTCACTTTCAGCGTTTGGCCCCGGCAAGATACCTTTACCGCATCCGGATCAAGCTCTACATCACGCCAGCGAAGAGTCTGTGGAGTGGGAATAGTGTTCACCCAGCTAGATCGGCGTAACGCGGCCCGCACACGTGCCATCAATTCATCGACACCGAAGGGTTTGGTCAGATAGTCATCTGCACCTATATCCAAAGCCTTTACCTTGTCTGACTCTTCACCTAATGCGGTCAACACGATGATAGGTATCGTAGACTCTTGACGAATCCGGCGGCAGGCTTCCAGCCCATCCATATGAGGCATCATAATGTCCATAATGATCAGATCCAAAGCCTCCTGCTGAAAGAAGCCCATAGCTTCTAGACCGTTGCTCGCCGCAAAAATTTTGTAGCCGCGCGCGCTTAGGTTACGGCTAATAAATTCTCTCAGTTTGGTCTCGTCATCAACGACGAGAATTTTGATATCGGTCAGCATGGTTGGCACATTATGGAATCTTTTGCTCTATAAATATACAGATAATGCGGTTCATCACGAAACAATAGCTATACTGCAAACGGGTTAGAAATGAACATTTTCGGTCAAGCCAAATGTCCAGTTTTAACCCGTGCTGAGTATAGCACACTGAACCAGTCAGCGCTTTTCAGTTACTACTTTGCATAATTCCTTTACCACAAACGCTTTTGTAGACTCGCTGACAAGCTGACTGGCTAACAAGCTGCAAGGCTGACTCGCTGACTCGCTCACTAACTGACCGGCAGAGAAAAACCGAAGGTGACGCCTTTCTCTTCTTGTTGCAGCCAGATTTTACCGTCGTGGGCTTCGATAAATCCTTTGCAGATGGCAAGTCCTAAACCGAACCCACCAGTGTTGCGCGTAAGGCTGTTGTCTAACCGTACAAAACGCTCAAAGATGTCTTGAGGCACTTCGGAAGGAAGACCAATCCCATAATCCCGTACCGTGCAGACAATGCCCCCATTCTGGGCGTAGGTTTGTAGCTCAATAGGGGATGCATCAGCAGAGTATTTTACTGCATTCTCTAGCAAATTCCGCATAACTGTGCGGATACGTGGTAGATCGAGCGAGACTAGAGGTAAATTTTCTGTCAAGGTTATGGCTACTCGCTCTTCTACGTCAGATGGGAATGTCTGCACTACTTCTGGAACAATCTGATTCAATGAGAATGGTTCGCAATGAATTTCTAGCGTGCCAGCCTCAATACGAGACATATCCAGTAGATTCTGAACTAGATCGGCTAATCGATCTGCTTCCGAGCTGATGGTCTCCAAGAACTCCTGTTGAGTTTCAACATCCCATTGAACATCCGAAGCCAGGAGCGTGGTGGCATACCCTTTGATTGTGGCTAATGGTGTGCGTAGCTCGTGCGAAACGGTTGAGATGAGGCTTGACTTCATGCGATCGAGTTCTTTGTCTGAGGTGATATCTTGCCAAAGCTGGCCACGCCCCAACAGTTCACCTCCAGAGTCCGTTACTTTGAAGAAGTGAAGACGCAAATCTTGTATCTGGCCAGTCTGCTCAGTCCGGGTCAAGTCAACAGTAAACTGACCATCCTCAACCTCACCCCCTGCTTGAATTAAAGCCAATACAGATTTGGGGTCGTCTGCGTCCGCAAGTAGACGATCTATCGCTATGGGTATAGATATTCCTGACATTTGACGCTGTTGCAACCCGATTAGGCTTGCTGCTCGTTGATTGCTATAAACAATCTGCTCATCCAAGCTCTCCAGAATCAATCCATCGTGAAGGCTTTCTACAATGGCCTCCAGGCGCTGGGTCTGTTCTTGCAATTGTTCATCGGTCCGTGCGAAAAGAGCTGCGTTTTCTAATGCATGGACGGCATGAGTACCAACCAGATTGGCCAGTTCAAGTTCACTATAGCTGTAACGATAGGGAATACTCTTGTAGACCAATAGGACCGCCGGGCTGGCGTGTACTGTGGCCAATGGAATGGCCAAAACGGACCGATTGCCTTCTGATTGGGCGCGTTGGCGGAACGGTTCGTAAGTATGGTCGGTCTCCATATCCACAATTTGAATAGGCTGTTGATTGCGTAAAGCACGCATAGAGGGAGAATTGGGTTCAGTGGTAGCAATACGCAAACGAGATACGTACCCTTTTGTGAGGCCGCGACTGGCACGGATGCGAAAAACATCGGCTCGGGTGTCTAAGGTAATCAGCGCACATCTCTCCACCTGGAAGAGCTGCTGGACTTGGGCCAGGATATTGTCCATCACCTGATCCACGTGCAGTGAACCTGTAACCACACGCCCCGTCTCTAAGAGCGTAGAGAGCTGAGTTAACCTGGTTTGCGTCTCCTGCTCCATAGCCAACAAGGATGAGGCTAGCCTACCCACACGCCCCCTTTGTTCGGCCAACTGTTGAAACTCTTGCTGTTCCTGCGGTCGTAGGAACCCCCGCCAACGCACCGTTTCGCTCAAATCAACAAGCCGACTGACCGAATGCGCCCAACGTTCCGACAGAAGGTACCAAAGCGTCAAACCACCAGTCAATGTCAGGCCAATCGTAAAAACAGGCAGATAGATAAGCCACCAAGGAAAGATGTAGCTTGCCTTGAGCGGCTGCTGAAGCACAAATTTCCCACCAGCCGGTGTAACGGTCCATGTGTGTAACCATGTCACACCGGCTGGATCTAAAGTTATGAAGGATGTGTCTGTGGCGTATCGTGCACTACGACTAATCTGTTTCAGCCATTCCGAATGCGCAACAGATAGGTTTTGCGGTGACCCATCTGGCTGCAACTTCGCTGGCTGTGGCTTGGCTCGTTCGATTCTTGAAAAATCCGTTGATTGAGTGCTATCAACGTTCGGTTCTGCTGTATGGAGCACGTTCCCATTGGCGTCAACCACAAGTGCTGTATACTTTTCCGGGATATCCGCCGATTCAGCCCACAAAGCCAATTCATCAAAATCTGTCAGAGATTGGGCATAGCTCCGAGCCAGTGTCAAATCTGTCTCGACTCGCACCTTCATAGCTCGTTCGCGTAAGGTTGCAGCAAAAATTAGGCTACCCACCAGCAAGGCACCGCCAAGGAAGAGGTACCAGCCAAGAAGGCGCGAACGCATGTCCGGTTCCGTAGGCAAGCCGAGGAGACGATCTGAATTGGGACTGTTTTCATCTGACCAGTACATAGGAGTGCGAAGATGTCTTTACGGGGCCATTTACCAAAACCAGGTTCCCTTTGCTCTACATAGGAGCCAGATTCCTACGTCCTTCACTTTACCAATCTGCCACGCTCCCGTCGGTGGCATAGTAGAACTCGCCACCTAGCTCTTCCCCATACTCAACCGTCTTTTCCGCCTCTTGTTCGTCAATTTCAAATCCCAGGCCCGGCTTGATCGGCAACTCAATGTGCCCGTTAACAACTTCCCATGGATCGACCAATAGCCCATCCCCCAAACACGCATCTACCTGCTCTTGTACCAAGAAATTCGGCACCACTGCGTCCACCTGCATTCCGGCCGAAAAGGCAACTGGCCCGATGGCACAATGGGGCATGATATGCATGTAGTAGACTTCGGCCATGTTGGCGATCTTCTTCATCTCGGTGATGCCACCAGCGTGGGATGTGTCGGGCTGAATGTAGGCCACCGCCTGTTTTTCAAAGACTTGGCGGAACTCCCAGCGAGAGAGCAGCCGCTCTCCGGTGGCAATGGGGAATGGAACCGCAGACGAGACCAGCTTAAGTGCGTCTACATTCTCTTGGGGGCAGGGCTCTTCCACAAACATAGGGCGCATCCCCTTCATTTCGTGGCAGATCTCGATGGCTAAGGCAGGTGTCATCTTGCCGTGGAAGTCAAACGCTAACTCTACTTCTGGGCCGACCCACTCTCGCATCAGATATGCCCTCTTCACGAATTCATCAATGACGGCATTGGGTTCATGGCCACGCCACGTACCGCCTGGCCCCATCTTGTATGCCGTATAGCCCATTGTTTGTAGATAGCTCAACCTCTCTTTGGCTTGCGCTAATCCCTCATCTGATACATTGTGAATGCCCCAATGTGCATAGACACGAATCCTGTCTCGTACCGCTCCGCCCATGAGTTTATATGCAGGGACATCGTAGAACTTACCTGCAATATCCCACAGCGCTTGATCAATGCCAGAAAGAGCTGACATAAGAATTGCTCCCCCCCGAAAAAAGGCGGAGCGATAAATGTGCTGCCAGTGGTGCTCAATCCGCAGCGGGTCCTTGCCGACGAGATAGTCAGCCAGCTCTTCAACGGCTCCGCAGGTGCTCTTGGGCTTGCCTTCCAGTGTTGTTTCACCCCAGCCAACAATGCCATTATCTGTCGTAATCTTGACCAGTCTCATGCGGCGGCGAGGAAAGAATTGTTCAATTCTGGCGATTTTCACGGATAGTTCCTCCTGTTTCTACGGGGTGATGGGTAGCTTATATGGCCTCCTGATTATATCATACCTATGTACGATTCTGTGTGCCACAGTTAAAGGAAGAGAACACCTCGATTTGGGGGCAAATGTTACGTCATTATTCCACACAAACTTGCCTCTACTTAGCTGATTGCCAGACGGATAGAGCTTTGTTACAATTTGGTTGTTTCGCCGAAGGAATCAATCTTAATGATTCTGTATGTACTCTGTCCAAATCTGCGAAAGAATTGTCCTCCTAGTACCGTCCATAGCAATAGACAGCCAACTCATTCGCATAAAATCTGTGAATCTAACTGTGGCCTATCTTGCTCTTAAGCACTTGGCGTGATGATTTGTCAAATCATACGGAGGAACCTGTGGTAAATAAATTTGAAGATATTGCAATAGATGGTATACGTGAGAATCTCACGACAAATAGTAAGCCTAACGCCAAAAACCATTCCACTAATGCCACTGACGTCGACAAAATTCTAGAAGATGAGGATACTAACAGACGAAATTCCGTTTGCAGCTTTCCTATCTACGGCTGTATATTTATCGGAAAGATTCTCAGAGTGAATTTATCTGCTCAACCACTGAGATCCTTGGAGTCCCATATTGAGCTTACGTATTTTGCTAATTGATGTATCGCCGTAATCAATATCATGAAAATCAACGTAACACCCAGTGAGTTAGCAACCGAGACCCTCACCCCGAGCCACCTTCAGCGGGCCGTCAACGCCATTCTGGAAGATGGATATGTTGTCCTAGCCAATGTGGTTAACCATGCGTGCTTGGATATTCTTCGTGAGCGGATGGATGCTGATTCCCAAGAGCTGATTGTCGCCCAGAAGTGGGGTGGAGCGGGTCACGTTGAGGGTCACTTGCAACAAGGTCCGCCGCCCTTTTCTCCCTATGTTCATCGCGATATCGTTGCTAACCCCTTTACGATCCAGGTAAGCCATGCTCTTCTAGGTGATGGGTTCTATAATCGCTTTTACAATGGGAACTGCAACTGCCCTGGCAGCGGCACCCAGCCTCTCCATGCTGATGGTCCCCATATATGGAAGGATCTACCCATTGCCCATCCACCAGTCTCTCTTGTAATCAACGTTTCGCCAGTCGAAACGACCGAAGAGAATGGTGCCACCGAAATTTGGCCGGGTACCCATCGCATTCCTAATATTCAGAACCCTATCAGCCCAGCTCAAGAGGCTGCCAGACGAGAGATTGTTCCGCCTGTGCGAGCTGTGGCACCCAAAGGCGGCTTGGTCATCCGAGATATGCGCTTATGGCATCGGGGCGTTCCTAATCACTCAGACCGCATCCGCCACATGATTGCAATGGTCTACCAGTCTGGCTGGATGGCCCGAGAACGCAAGATGCTCTACCACCAAGATTGTGTTGACCAATTCCCTGAGAGTGCGCTCGATCACAATGCTGAGTTTACCAACCGACCCATCGAGTATCTGTACGTCCGATTTCCCCAAGTGAAAGCAGGCTCAACGGCGAGTGGTTAGGGCTCTTTAATGGGCAAAAAAGCTTGAGGTAAGAAATCTTGTATGCAACGAGCTACTCTAAGAATCACTCTCGGCTCCGTGAAACGTCAACAGCTGCCCATCCATATCCTTCAAAGAATACTGATGTAGCCCCCAAGGCGTCTGCCAAAGAGGTTCCAAAATTTTTGCTCCTTGCTCACTAGCATTCGTGTAATGAGCCTCCACATCTGGCACAGTAAAATAGATCGATAGCGGCCCGCTTTGCCCAATGCGCGGCAGTATGGTCTCCATTAAGGGTTTATCATTGCGCTCCAAGGCGATTAGCTCGGTCGGCGGGATGCCAAACATGACCTGCTGTTCATTCAATGTTAGAATGCAGAAATCGTAGGGGTATCCGTCTGGCTGGGCGTAGGTGAGCGTAAAGCCTAACGTTTGCGTATAATATTGGATCGCGGCATTGATATCTTTTGTCCAGAAATGAATTTGCATAGGATATTCTCCTTCTTTTGTACTTAGCACTTTGACCAACCGCAAGATTTCTCGGCTAATCTGCTCTGAAAACGAAACAAAGATTAGAAAGATTAAAATCTGCGCAATCTTTGTTCGATTTTCATTCTCCGTGGATATGTACCTTCCAGGAATCAACAGGCATTTCGGGCAGAGATATAGATTGCATTCATCTATCCTCCCGCAAGACCCGCTCGAAATGGCACTTTTGGGATCTGCCTAGTAGAGAAACGAGAACATGTATATTTGAGCTAGATTTTATCCACTCTTTCTATTAGACAAAACCCACTGTGCACAGGCTGACAAAATTTCTATCAAACCTGTGCCATAACCTTCACCAACTTCGGGAACCCCATTTTTGCCAAAGCCAGCGTGATGAACCGTTACCGTCGTCACATCATCGATCTCTATAAATGTGACAGTTACTGTGGTATGAAATGGCCAACGAGGATCCCGCCACGTGTACGCCAGTTGGTCTGGTGGATTCCATTCAATAATCCAACCAATCTCATATTCACTACCATCGTCAAATGTTTCGTAGAAACGGCCATTTAACCTCGGCTCAAATTGAATCGTTTGAGGCCTGCGCGGCTCTTGAGCAAATGAGTAGCGATAGGTCCCTAAGCGTGGCCACCACTGATTGATCTGACCCACATAGGCATCAAAGACTTTCTCCTTGCTTGCCTCAATGGCGAGCGATTCTTGGACGTGGCTCATTTCCCTTCCTCCACAAATGCTTTGAGTGCCTGTAAACCTTCTTGCCAAACGGAAGAAACTTCTTCGAGCCACTGCTGCATATCGTCAATCGCCTCTGTTTGCAGATGATACCAATGTTGTCGCCCAATCACCTGCACCTTAACCAATTCAGCATCCCGCAACACCCGAAGGTGACGGGAAATGGCAGGTCGACTGATGTTGTATGGCGCAGCCAATGCCCCTGCCGTTTGGGGTCCTTTGGATAATGTAATGATAAGCTCGCGGCGAGCAGGGTCGCTGAGTGCGTGAAATGCTTGATTTAAGTCCATATCTTTGGTGAATAAACGCGTAACGATATTGTTACACATTCAAAGTGTAACATATTGGTTACATATTGGCAACTAAAGCACTATGGCCGGTCTGTCCACCTGTTCACTCACCGTTCGCCAGAAAACTGCATCCCGCCGTCACTAAAGGTAATGGGCGTCCGGACATGCCATCAGTTTAATCGTAGCCAGTTACGCTGACCTTACAGCAGTGTCAAAGAGAACGTCACAAAATAAATCGTATTGGTTTTTTGCGTTACAGGGCGTATAATTACTGATAATTTTAGATTGACAGCCCACGAAGCGAAGTTGCTCCGCAACCCTTCATGAACCGCTAAGCAACGTTGGTCTTGCTGGTACGAATCGTCAATAATCCATTGGACCAGTCCCTATGCCTTACCTATCCCTAACCCTCTTTGGCTCACCCAGAATCGAGGTTGATGGCGAACAAGTTGAGATCAACCGCCGCAAAGCAGTCGCGTTACTTGTCTATTTGGCTGTGACGCGCCAAAGTCACAGCCGCGATGCCCTGTCTACCCTACTCTGGCCTGAAGCGGATCAACGCCGCGCCAGAGCTGGCCTGCGCAGTGCATTGTGGACGCTCAACAAATCTCCGCTGGCGGATTGGTTGGTGGTTGAATCAGAGATGGTGACGTTTGGTTCAACAAGCTCACCAGCCGAATCATCTCTTGCATGGCTTCGACAAGGTCAAGGTGCGAGTCCATCGTCGACTGTTTCAGGGCCAGCTCTGGAAATAGATGTCGTTCGCTTTCGCAAACTTCTGGCCGCGTCCCGGCAGCACGGTCATCCAGCTACCGAGGCATGCCCAGCCTGCCTTGATCCACTAACGAAAGCCGTGTCGCTCTATCAGAATGACTTTATGGCTGGTTTCACACTACCCGACGCACCTGAGTTTGATGAATGGCAATATTACCAAGCCGACAGCTTGCGTCAGGGGTTAGCAACGACCCTTGAACGTCTAGTTCAGCTCCACAGCACTCAAGGTAGTTATGCAAACGCAATTCCCCATGCTCTTCGCCACCTCAACCTTGACCCGCTACACGAGGCTGGCCATCGCACGTTAATGAAGCTCTATGCCCACTCAGGTCAGAAGAAGGCTGCGCTACGTCAATATCAGCTCTGTCTAAAGACGTTCGATGCTGAACTGGGCCTTCCGCCGTCGGAAGAGACCACAGTACTCTATGAACGCATCCGCAGCGGCAAGCTTGTTCCAGAAAAAAGTGACCTAGAAATCGGGCCAGTCTCAATCAGAAAGCCGGCTCCCATAGCCAGTACGCGTCTAGTAGGAGCAACGCTAACGTCGATCTTAGCCGAGAATAAAGCAACAGGCACTGCAGAATCAATACCGAATGCAGATGAGAAGACTCAGTCAACGACGGTAAGCAATGGCGATTCCCCACTCCCCACTTCTCATTCTCCATCCTCTACTCGCCACAACTTACCGTCCCAACCGACTCCCTTCATTGGCCGCAAGAACGAATTGGCTGCTTTGGACAACCTGATTATAGATTTAGCGGAACGCCTGGTCACCATTGTGGGATCGGGCGGGATGGGCAAAACTCGCCTGGCGTTAGCCTGGGCTGAACGTCAGCTTGAGACCGACCGCTTCACCCATGGTATCTACTTCGTTCCATTGGCCCCACTTCAGGCGGCCGAGCAGATACTCCCCACCTTAGCCGAAGTACTTGACTTCCACATAGAAGCTAGTGGCCCCAAGCGTTCTCCTCAGCAGCAGATTCTCAGCTATCTGCGCCACAAGCGAATGTTCATCATCTTGGATAATTTTGAGCATCTGCTTGACGGTGTTGAGCTCATTGCTGAAATCTTGCAGACCGCTCCTGGTGTGCAAATTTTAGCTACGTCACGCGAACGGCTCGATCTGCAGGAGGAGCAAGTTTATCCGATTCAAGGTCTTACCATCCCCCACTGGGAAACAGGCGAGAAGGCTGCCCAGGGTCAGGATGGAACCAAGTACACGGCGGTCCGTCTTTTCCTCCAGAGCGCCCAACGCCTTCAACCTGACTATGAACTTGCTGGCACAGATCAGGCGGCGCTTGCTCGCATCTGCCGCTTGGTTGAGGGGATGCCGCTAGGGCTTGAACTGGCTGCGTCGTGGGTAGATACCCTGTCTTTAGACGATATTGCCTTGGAAGTTGAACAGAGTCTGGATCTATTGGAGACCAATAAACGCAACGTCCCGGCGCGTCATCGCAGCATCCGAGCGGTCTTTGAAACTTCCTGGCAGCACCTCAGCGAGACCGAGCAAGACGTCTTTGTCCAATGCTCTGTCTTCCGTGGTGGTTTTACCCGTCGGGCGCTACAGGAAATTACCGATGCGTCGATACGGATATCGGCGAAGCTGACCCGTAAATCCCTGCTCCACTACAACAGAGCGAATGATCGCTACCAGATCCACGAACTGTTACGCCAATTTAGCACTGAAAAACTTGCGGAAGATCCAGTCAAAGGGACAGCAGTCCGCGATCGACACAGCGCCTACTACGCCGAGATGCTGCAACAGCTTGAAGCCGCCCTCAAAAGTCCCGAACAATTCACCGCGCTGGCTGAGATCGAGGCCGAGATGGAGAATGTACGTATCGCCTGGGATTGGGCAATCACCCAGAAGAAAATCGCCCACATCGCGCAAGCCCTGATGAGTTTAGGGCACTTCTATGAATGGGGAGGACGCTATCAGGAAGGGGCAGCTGCCTGCCAGGCAGCAAGCAGCGTCGTCCATGCAGATGCAGAACCGCGGCTGAGGGCCAGACTCTTAACTGCGCAGGCTACCTTCCTGTTGATGCTTGCACAATTAGAAAAGGCGCGGAAGCTGCTAGACGAGGCGTTGGCGTTACTGGATAGTCCTCTATTGGTCGGGCACGATACGCGGCCGGGACGTGCCGCAATTCTATGGGTATTGGGTCGTTTAGCCATATTTTCACAAGATCGTTGGTCGGCGATCCAAGTATACGAAGAAAGCCTGGAGAGCTACCAGGCGCTGGACGATCGCTGGGGGATGGTCAAAGCTTTGAATGGATTGGCTACTGCCACTCGAGCTCCCAGAGATGAGGAGGCAGACAGCCAACGGCATCACCTGCATGATATTGAAGCGTTGGCTCACAAGTGTATTACAATCTGCCGCGAAATTGGTGATCAAGTGGAGCTAGCCGAAGCCTTTATCCATCTGACACACGCATACCAGCATCTAGGGTACAAGGAGAAGGCCCTGGCAGCAATCGAAGAATGTATCGAGCATTGCCTCGCGTTGAATCTTAAAGGGCACTTAATACGCGCCTACAATCGGCAAGCAATACTTTTATTGGGATTCGGCAGGTACGTGCAGGCGCAAGCAGCGGAACAACTGGCTTACGATTTGGTTCAAGAGTTGGGCTTTACCTTTGCAACGCCACTTTGTCTGAACGTGTTCGGTCTCATCGCCTTGGCCGAGCGACGATACGAGAAAGCGAGAGAATGGTTGCAAAAGACTTTGCTCATCTATCGAGAGAGACGTCAACTGCCGCAGCTAGGTCGGACGTCAGCGTATTTAGGCATGGCGGAGCATTATCTGGGGAATACAGCTCTGGCCAAGCAGCACCTCATCGAAGTCTTGCAGATAGCGGCACAAACCCGCACGCACGAAGTACTTAAAGCCGTGTATCATTTAGCGCCTCTGCATTTTGTGAATCTGGGAGCTAGCCGTCGAGCGGTAGAACTCTATGGCCTATTATTAACCTTTGTAGATCGAGAGACCTATCCTTTTATTGAAGATGTTGTTGGAAAGCATATTCAAGCTGAGGCCATTCTCTCATGTGAGGACTTTGCCGCGGCCCAAGCGCTAGGTCATACGCTCGATCCGTGGGCCACGGCAGAGGCATTACTGGATGAACTGACTAGCAGATGAGTCAGGGACAGCCATTCACAATACCTGGCTCTTGATAAGCTGTAACAGATATAATGGACGTCGGGCTAATGAGCCAGTTCGAGAGCAGATTATGGAAAGTAGTGCCTTGACCATCGATATCCTCGTCAAAAAAAGTCGTTTCATGTCTCATACCTGTGTGATTACCACACTGTGGTCCAAAGACGCCTCGAGTAGGATCATCCGCGTGAAACCTCCTCAGCTCCATCTCTTTAATCAAGCCAAAATCCCCATGACTTCCATAGTCCGTTTCGGCGTAGCTGCCCGCAAACAGGCTGTCTTGCAGGTCTTGGCGCACGAATAGCGTCGTGGCAACATGATTTTCAAGGACGTGAACCTCATCGGCACATTTCCATTCGGTGCCGCTCTCATTGTTTTCACAACTATCTTCTACACTTACAGTACCGGTTATCGGGTCAGGAGCGAGGAGAGCTTCATGGACATTCAGCCACTCATTGGTCATCATTAGATCATAGGAACAGAGACCACGAATTTGACACATGGGCGTATTGAGGTAGTCTCGGGTTGCATAAGAACGAGTGTAAGCAGCATCCACAACAGCCCGGAAGTCTAACCCAGCGATGTTCTGATTGTTTGTTTGTAAGAACGTGCCAATCCGGTCTGCATTGTATATGACGCCAACACCCCCAGCAGAAGAGCCACTCAAGAGGACTTGCTCAGCATCATCCAAGTCAGGCATCAATATATCGCCTGATGGGGTCGTATAGGTAATTGTGCCAGTGCGCAGCATATCGATGACAGCATCAATGATGTCTGCTCCTCGAAAATGGATGAGATACTGACTTGGATGATTATGGATTGGCGGAGTTCCACTGTACCAGGCTGTCTCCAATAGAACGTTGCCACGCCGACCTTGCCAACTATCGGAGCTACCATAGTACATAAAGACATGATTCCAGTCTCCGAACGTGTTTTGCAACGAAGCGCTTAGGATACCATTCCCGTTTATGCCGCGTCGGGGTGCAAATCGATTGCTCATTTTACCTGCACCGAAATTGGTACGTGAACTGAGCCACCTTCGGGCGCAACTGGTGCCGTTCCCACATGATCCGCCTCCCTGAAGATGTATATGCCATTTATCTGCATTCACTGAGTTTGTTAGCGCTCGACGAACGTAGATGATCGCTGATGTTCCGTCATTGTAAACTGCCTTCGTATAGATCGACGTGTTTACGTCAATTCTATATAGGTTGGAAGGGGAATTGCGGTTTATGTCGCGCATCCCGTCGACCTCTCCAAGCACTCCTGGGCCAAAAACTACCTCCATAGATTGCGGTGGATCTGGGGCGGGATGGGCTGAAAGTTCACGCACGGCGAGCAGACTAGTGAAAAGCAACAACATTAGAAGCAAACTCGTGAGAAACAGCGTTCTGATAGGCATCGAGAAAAAGATTTCCCGAAGACCTAACAGGTTTTGAAAACCTGTCAAGTCTGAGGGTCGGAAAAACTTTATCTTAAAGTCTATGCTCACGTTCAGCCTATTCATTTTATTTTCCTCCTAATGTCGGGCCGTTCGGTTAAATTATGCGAAGTTTCACACTGTTTACCAGCATTTTAATCTGTCCTTGCATGGCAATGAGACAAGCTGCTAAATTTATTATTTTTTCAGAAAAATCAGTGGCAATTCTGGACCTTACATCTAAACTGCTATTATTGGCGCTTTTCTCTGAAAAATAGTTCTTCACAATAGTCGTTCAGAATAATTAACGTCTAACAACAGTAATATGCCTTTAATTTTGGCATAACAGCAGTAACAACAGATTTCAATTTTGGCTTCTCAATTTATTTCTGTCGGACGTTCGGTAATGTGTCAATAAGACAATCATTCTCATCTCGTTGAAAGCGCGATACCTAAAGCTGCGGCGGTTTGCAGACCCACAACCCCCGAATCTTGGTTTGGTCCAAACTCCTTGGTTTGATAATCTAGGAGAGCAAACAGCGTTTTTGCGCCAAAATCGCCATCGATCTGAGCCTGATATAGATTCAACCTACTGAGCTTTTGTTGAAGGCTTGCCACATTATCTCCATTGGAGCCAAAGCGAAGACGTCTCAGCTTTTTGCTGCTATCGGTTTCGCTTACCTTTTGCACATAAGCGCCAGGTAAGAGAATATAGGTAAAGCTGCTTTGTTTCAGTGCGTATGCATTTTCTTTGAAAACTCTCCAGGGGCCGTTATCAGGGCTGTTGCCACGCGATTCACATTGAGGGTACCCGGCAATAACCTGACAACCTGCACTGCCATAGCCGTCATAGTCGGGTCCTGAACTCCAGGCAGCATGGATGTTATCAAAGGGTGTTTCATACTCCACCCGATCATCTGTACCGTAATTGAGATCATTTGCAGTACGTCTAATTGGCAGCTTGGCATCATAGCGAAAGGCATGGTGTCCTGTCGACGATCCAGCTCTGTGAACGCCCTTCTTATAGTTGGGGTATCGACCAGTCATTAGCCGATTTGCACCTTCGCCATTTGCAGTAAGGGCATCGCGAATATACGTTTGATGTGGCACAGTACTTGAACGAAACAGAGCGATCCCCAGACCAGGTTTCCACTGGATTACCGTACACCGGAGATTCGCATGATTGATCGGGACAACCTTGACCTTATGTTTGGACCGAAAGGTATGGTCTGAATCATCATAAGGAATACAGCCTCGTAGCCCAAAAAAGATCATTTCGTCATTAGGAATGGTAAAGGAATTGAGACGGCACAATTTTCTTAAATCACCTTCTTTTAACGTAAACATCTTATTGCCTCCTTACAAATCATGATCAAATAAAACTAGAGACTTTGCCCGTGTCATCCGCTCGTTCAACGGTGTCGCTTTGAGACCATAAATGAGCTGCAAACCGACACCGAAGTGGAGAGATCTTTCTGGTTTTATTTAATTCTTGTTCTTTAGCTAAAACTCCATTGATCATCATCGAGATCAACGACCTTGGTTTTGTTTTTCTTCAGATTTGCATTCCAATCGATCTTGGCCAACAAATAGGCAAAGCAAGTGCCTGGTTCAAGCCGAACTTTCGTTGTGCGAGAAGTGGATCCACTGCCTGTTACCTGCCCTTCAAGCCCGTGGGCACCAATTGCCAGCTTCACATCTGTTTCGTTGTGAAACTTTTGCGCTATTTCGGCTTCCAAGACGACAAAGACTTGGTGTACAATTCGAGCATCTTTGCCATAATCGACCAGTTTATTCAGCCTCTTAGGTGAATTGTTCACTGCTGTAATCATTTGATTAATTGGCACGCTGAACTTTACGAGTTTCAGCTCATATGATTCCAGTTTTTTGCGTGCGTTGCTGCCATTTAATCTAACTGGAATGCCTTGAATAATGGCAAAAATACCGGCCTCTAATGCGCTCTTCGAAATGCTTTTTTGGTTAATTTCGACGATTGTTGAGCGGACCTTATCAATCTTAGGGGCTGGAATTTGATCCTTGACTTCAAGATAATTCTGTTTTGTGATCGGTGTCCGTTTCTCTCCAATACTACCAATTCTGATCTCCTCAGCATTTGCTCTAAAGTAAGCAACGCCTCCATACGTAAGATGATTTTCTGCTACTTTTACGTTCGCCATAGCTGACGCTCCTTTTTGGTAATTTCATATTTAGTCAGTAGCTCGCAATGAGGATGAGCTGTTTTCTTACGCCAGACGCAGTGACCCCTCTCGATGCCACTGCGATCTACCGGCTCCACTATTGCACTTTCGATTACGCGTTCCGCCGGAACCAAAGCACAATGTCCGATAGGGTGACACTGCCGTCTCCACCAACGATTTTTGCCTCAATGGTGTTTCGCCCCTGAGCAAAATTGTTCCCTTGAAGAATCTCGTGCATGGTGCTAAATGAGTTCCCATTGAGGGTCATGGTACGGATGTCATTCCCATTGACTCTGAAACGAAGCCTTAGATTTGAGGCATCTTGATGCGATTCATAGAAATATTGTAGAATCAGTTTCTGGTCGAGTTGTGCAGCATTGCCAAACTCAAAGGCAAAATGCCGATCAATATCTTTCCCTACCTCCAAATTGAATCCATTATCTACAAGTGGTAAAAAGTCGCTGATTATCGCCATTTTAAATTTTCCTTTATTGAATATTTATTTGAATAGACATCTGGAACTATACTGCGGTCGGTTTGAAAACAGGTGCTTTCCAAAGCACTACCAGAAAGACCAAACACTTGTTTTCAAACCGAGCTGAGTATAAATGTTAGATTTTGTATGTCCAGACTTAGCCTCAGTTTACCAATTCGCTGTCACACCAGTGTCACTGGGAGTGTCACAGGAAGCGTCACAGGAAGCGTCACAAGAAAATTGAAATTACTATTTTGCGTCACAGAGATAGAATGATGGGGAGGAAATGTTGGCAACATCGATTACTTCCTAACCACTGAATGAGTATATCCTAGGTATTAGCGTCACATGGAAGATGGATTGTTTTTTTGCGTCTCAGGGCGTATAATAGTGAAGAATCTTTTGGATAGGAGATAACATTCGCCACCCTTCTCTATATTGTCAGTAGATCGCAATCAGGTCCGCACGGAAGTTGGCAGAGCTGAGATTCTTCATTCCGTTCCTCCGCTCAGAATGACAGCTTTGCGATCTACTGATTGTGAATGTTGTAGACCTGTTAGGGAATCCCCCCAAACTCACCCATCCAACCTTGAGGAGGTAAAATGCCCCATGTGAAGTCTCGTCGTGAGTTTTTGAAGCTGTCAGCTATGGCTAGTATGAGTATGATGTTAGCCAGTTGTGCTACAGCCAATTCTGATGAAAGCTCCCCACGCGGCCAGGAGTCAGAAATTGAAATCGTGGTCTGGTTTAAGGATGTTCGTACCGTCCATGAACTGACGGAGGAACTCCTGGCCACCGAGTTCAGGGATCAGAACCCCGGAATCAACCCCAAGGTTCAGTTTGTGCCAAACCGTCAAGGTCTGGCTAACCTAAAATCTAGCCACGCAGCCGGTGAAGCACCCGATATCTTCTTTCCCGCTAGAGCATTTATTCAAGCCATTCTACAGCTGGGTATGATGCACCCGATTCCTGAGGGGATTATCGATGTGCGAGCAGAGATGGGCGAGCGAGTGGCCGACTTCTATCAACTTCCTGATGGCCATTACTATGTATTGCCTACCGGCAATATGCCAGCTTGCCTTTACTACAACATTGATCTATTAGAAGCGAATGGGTATACGCCTGAGGATATCCCTACCACCTGGGATGAATTTATTCCCTGGGCCAAAGCATTGACCATATGGGAAGGTGATACAGTGACCCAAGCCGGTTTTACCTTTAATGGCGAGGGGCTTTGGTTAGCAGATGCCATTCGATATCAAAATGGTGGCTGGTGGTTTATCGACGACAAAACCTGCGCTTGGGCCGAGCCAGAAACGACTGATGCCTATCAGTTTGTCCTCGATCTCTTCGCTCGAGAGCACCTTCAAGATAGGAATGGATTGCCTTCTAGCGATCAATTCTCTCAGGGGAAAGCCGTCACTGGATTTTCCCGCACATTTCAACATGGTCTATTAATCTCAGGATTTCCTGATCTCAACTGGGGAACTGTGCCGACGCCAACCCAAAGTGGAGAGGGGCCTTTTGGACGCGCCACCGATGAAACAGGTTTTGTCGTCACAACCCAGAGTGACGACGAGCGCGTCGTTGATGCAAGTTGGGCAGTGTGGCGCTACCTGGTGGGGGAATCGTTTCAACGCCGCTACATTCCGATTCGGGGCCGTCAGCCATCATTACGGGCACTCTGGGATGATCCAGCATTTTCTGCCGATGATGAGCAGTGGCGCGGTATTGCAATCTCAACTATACCAGGCAATTTTCGTAACCCAGGCATCTGGCCAGCAGAAGTCTCCATGGCCATCGTGAACACTTGGACGCGCGTACGTGAGGAAGGTGAGTCGATTGATGTTGTGCTGGCAGATGCCTGTCGTGAGGTGGATGAGGTTTTGACACGTCAGGACAATTGGCCATTGATTATCGGCAAGACGAAATGGGAAACCAATCCTCTGTGGGAAACATTACGATGAGGTAGGCCTTGAAAGAAGAGCGTTTTTTTCCAAAAGATCCACTGGCCATCGTCGCCCTGTTCCTCGCTACACTATTTTTTGTGACAATCTTCTGGTGGCCAATTCTCAACACCTTTTGGCTCAGTTTACAGCGAAAATATTTTGCTGAAACAGGCTGGATCGGTTTGGCGAATTTTCGGGAGCTCTTTACGGATGATCGGATCTTCTTTATTGCATTTAGCAACTCCTTCAAATTTACGCTGATGGTCGTCCCTGCAGTGATTGTGATTGGTCTGGGATTGGCCGTTGCCGTCAATGCTCTGACGAACCGGTCATTGCGGGGCTTCTTGACTTCCTCCTTCTTTGTTGCCTATGTGGTGCCTTTGGTGGCGGTGGCAGTTGTCTGGCGTTTTATATTTTTGCCCAATCAGCAGGGACTCTTCAATACATTTCTAACGAGTATTGGTCTGTCGCCGCTACGCTGGCTGCTGGATTCCCAGACGGCACTACTTTCATTGGCGATTGTCTCAATCTGGCGTACGTCAGGGTATGCACTTTTGATCTATCTAGCTGGTCTCCAGGCGATTCCAGAGACGCTTTACGAAGCGGCCAGAATAGATGGCGCCAGTGGGTGGTCCCTCTTTCGTCACATAAGCTGGCCGCTTCTCATCCCGACCACCGCATTTGTTGCCATTATCTCCACACTGAGAGCGTTTATGATGTTCACCGAGACCTTTGTCATGACAGGGGAACGATCGATGGCGTCGATGGAACAAGGAGGACCAAACTATTCCACGACAACGGTTGTTTTCTATATTTACCAGACGGCTTTCATCTTTTTCAGAGAGGGCTATGCCAGCGCACTTGCTGTGTGCCTCTTCATCGTCATGGTTTTGCTTAGCTACGTCCAGTTTCGGGTGATTAGGACGAGATATGAATATTAGTCGCTGCACCAGTCACCAGCCCCTAGCCACCCTCTCTCTATACCTCATTCTCATCTTCATCGGCTTGCTTTGGCTCTTCCCATTTTACTGGGTTTTGACGGCTTCCGTTAAGGAAACATCCGAGTTGCGGCAGATCCCGCCGACCCTATGGCCCCATTCGTTTACATTAGAGCACTTGACGGATGTTTGGCGCCCTCGTTTTGCCAGGTATTTTCTGAATACGTTGATCTATGCGGGCGGCACGACCGGAATTGTGTTATTTACCAGTTCACTCCTTGCATTTATTTTGGTGAAGCATCCCTCTCGATTTGGCAACATTGTTTTTGCAACGCTAATCGCCTCCATCATGGTGCCTATGGCGACCTATGTGCTGCCTCTATTCCTGCTTCTGCTCTCCATTCAGAATATCACGGGTATTCCTTTCATCAACACCTATTTAGGGATGATATTCCCGTGGATCGGATTTCCCTTTGGCATCTTCCTTATCCGTCAGGCCATGTTCGCTGTACCGGATGAACTGTTAAACGCCGCCAAGATGGACGGGGCCGGAACCTTCCGTATCTACTGGCAGGTTGTCCTCCCAATTATTCGGCCGCAGATGGTTACCCTGGCCATTTTTGTCTTCATGTTCAAGTATGATGATCTTTTTTGGCCTCTAATCATCGCCTTTGATTCAGAAATGTACCCTATTGCAGTCGGTCTCATCGAGTTCATAGGAACATACTATATTGAATATGGGCTCTTCACCGCAGCCTCGGTCATGGCGATTGCCCCCATATTGCTACTTTATCTCGTCCTTCAGCGGCGCATTATCAAAGGAATCGCTATGACAGGGATGAGCGGATAATAGCGAGGGATTACCTAAATGCTTTGTATCATTCGGATTCTTGGTCTAACAATCTCATTGATGCAATATCACAGTGGTTTAATATCACGGTGACTTGCCGAGCAATCTCTAGCTCCTCATTGGTTGGAACGACTAAAACGGCCACGCCGCTGTCCTGATGATGTATCGCTTGGATCCCTGAGCCGTTGGCCTGATTTTTTATTGAATCGACTTGGATTCCCATTTTTTGCAATCCTGCACACGATTCTGAACGAACAGCTGCTGCATTTTCGCCGATTCCGCCAGTGAAGACAATCCCGTCAACCTCTCCAAGGACGGCATAATATGCACCAATATACTTACGCAATCGATGGCAAAACATCTCAAAGGCCAATGTAGCCGATGCATCTCCCCGCTCTCGCCTTGCCAAAATGTCTCGCATATCGTTGGATCCGCAGATCCCCTTGAGTCCGCTCTGCTTGTTTAAAAGCGCATCGACGTCTTGTGAAGACAGGTTGAGATTCTCCATTAACCAGCCTGGAACGGCCGGATCCAAATCTCCGCTGCGGGTACCCATGATCAACCCCTCGACAGGGGTTAGGCCCATAGATGTTTCAATGCTTCGACCGTTTTCAATAGCGGTGACGCTCGCGCCATTGCCCAAATGCAAGGTAATCAGGTTTAGTGAACTCAGGGGTTTTTCCAGAAATTCGGCGGCGGCCCGTGCAACGTAGCTATGGGAGGTGCCGTGAAAGCCGTACCGTCGAACGGCGTGTTCCTGATAGAGCGAATCTGGCAGGGCGTAACGATAAGCATGCGGTGGCATGGTCTGGTGGAATGCCGTGTCAAAGACTGCCACCTGAGGCGTTTTGGGAAAGAGGGCAAGAGTCTGTTCAATACCGGTTAGATTGGCCGGGTTGTGCAGCGGTGCTAGTGGTATAGTCTGGCGAATTGCTTCAATAACCGCTTCATCAATGAGGGCGGGCTGCTGGAAGTATTCTCCACCATGAACAACCCGATGGCCGACAGCGTCGGGCACGTGACCCGCCTCAAGAACACCAACGTCATCATCATATAGCAGTTCAGCAATTAGGGCTATGCCCGATTCATGGGTAACAGTTAGGCCATCTTTGATCACCTCGGTCGAGCGTTCCCCCGAATAGAAACGATGTTTCAATCGACCGTTATCCATACCGACGCGCTCCAACATGCCGGAAGCTAAAACAACTTGGGAGGGCATTTCAAAAAGTTGATATTTAACAGAGGAGCTACCACAGTTGATGACGAGAATCTTCATAGAGATATCGACTCTTGAAGACTTTTTCTAAAGACATTCCAAAACAGAATAGTAATCATAAACTGAGCTTTGCTAGTAGATTGTTTATCTCCGACGGCACCTTCGCTACATACGCCCCCGCCTTCTGCAAGGCATCCATCTTGCTCTGAGCCGTTCCTTTGCCGCCAGCGACCATTGCCCCAGCATGACCCATCTTCTTCCCTTCAGGCGCGTTCTGGCCAGCTATGAAGGTGACGACAGGCTTGGTCATATTGGGAATATACTCGGCGGCTTCTTCTTCCATAGGGCCACCCACCTCGCCCAACATGACGATGGCTTTGGTGTTTAGATCCTGCTCAAAGATCTCTAATGTATCTCGGAAAGTAGTCCCTACAATGGGATCGCCACCAATACCGATAAAGGCGGACTGACCAAAACCACCCGATACTAGATTCAGATTAATGAGCGCGCCTAAGCTACCACTTCGCGAGACCACACCGATGTTGCCCGGTCGGAACAGATTCTCTGCCCAGCCAGGCATAATGCCAATGAAGTCTCGCCCAGGAAAAACCACGCCGGGACAGTTTGGTCCAATAATGCGAGTACCTCTTTCTTGCGCCGCGGCCATGAACGCCATCACATCGTGAATAGGGATAAATTCGGTAAGCACAATCAGATCTGGCACCCCTGCCTCTATGGCCTCAAAGGCTGCCCCTTTGGTAAAGCGAGCCGGGACAAAGATGACCGATAGATCGATCTCATGGTTGGCACACGCTTCGCCCACTGTATCATAAACAGGAAGGCCGTGAACCATTTGCCCACCTTTTCTTGGTGTAACACCAGCGACCACATGGGTGCCGTATTCGAGCATCTTTTCAGTCCAGTACGATCCTTCGCTGCCGGTAATGCCTTGGACAAGTACGCGACGGGTTGGATTATTGATCATGGTTATGGGTTCTCTATCGATTCTGTTTGGGCAGGCTGAGCTGTTTTAGGAATGAGAATCAAGTAGGTTGGTCATTTATACTCAGCTCCGTTTGAAAACACGAGTTTGGTCACTCTGGTAGAGCATCGGAAAACTCTTGTTTTCAAAACGACCGCAGTATAATGGGGCTGAATCCGATTGAAATACGTAAGCATTTTACAACCTATTTCTTAGCAGACTGAATAGCAGCCTTCACTGCATCGTCCATCTTGTCGTAGCAATCGAAGCCAAGCTCTTCTTTAATTAACGCTCGTGCGCGTTCTTCACCTGTGCCGTGAATACAGAAGGAGACCGGCAGCTCTGGCTGAAGTGCCTTCCAACCCTCAACAATGCCTTCGGCAATTACATCTGTACGGGCGTATGCCCCACACAGATTGACCAAGAGGCTCTTCACCTTGGGATTCTTCAAGACCAAGGCGAGAGCAGGGGTTGCTCTCTTATAGGCCATACCACCTACCTCAAGAAAGTTGGCCGGGCTTCCACCATGGACCGTCACCGCGTCCATGGTCGACATGGTCAACCCGGCACCATTGGCTAGGACGCCCACATCTCCATCCAGTTCCACGAAGAGGAAATCCTGCTCTGCTGCTTCTAGCTCTAACGATGTCCCAATCGGTCGCTGTTCAGGCAACTCAGTCTGTCGATAGACCGAGTTATCGTCAATTACTAATTTGCAGTCCAATGCAACAACGTCACCACTCGTCGTTAGAACGAGTGGGTTGATCTCTACCAACTGAGCGTCGTATTGACGGTACATGGCATAGAGCTTGACCAGCATATCGGCCACACCCGCATGATGGTCGGCCCCAAGACTGCTCTGTTGCAAAATGGCCAACGCCCTGGCCTGATCCAACCCTTTATCAATATCGATAGGGACCATCAGTACCTTGTCAGGGGTAGCCTCATGAACCTCTTCGATGTCCATGCCCCCTTCAGTCGAAAAGATGAGTAGTGGACATCGGCGAGATGGATCAATCGTGACTGAGGCATATAGCTCTTGAGCAATAGATGCCCGCTCCTCAACAAGAACTCGCTCCACGAGAAAGTCATTCAGCATGGAACCAAGAATCTTTTCTGCGGCTGTCCTGGCCTCCGCGGCGCTATCCACAATGGCAATGCCTCCCCCCTTGCCGCGCTTTCCCGTTGGCACTTGAGCTTTGACGACGCAGGGTCCGCCAAGACTAGTGGCAACCTCTTCAGCTTCAATTGGGGTATGCGCAACCGATCCCTGTGGAATGGGAATAGCCATCTTGTTAAGAAGTTGTTTGGCATCATACTCTTCAATAAACATTCACTTATCATTCCTTGCTATTCTTCAAGCTTTGGGTTGGACAATTCGTTAAAAAAGCTTTCAGCTAATCAGCCGTCAGCATTCAGCTAGAGTTTGGCCATCTTTCGGGGGTCGAGTTTTATACTTTCCTATACTACAAAAAAGGGCTTCGCCCAACCTCACCCGCGGAGTCCGTGACTCAGTCCCAGAACCGCTGAGCGCGAACTGGCTATGCGAAGCTACCCGAGTGGTTTTATACTTTCCTATACTACAAAAAAATGTTGTTTAGCCGCATCGTTGAATCATGCCATAACCATCTCATACTTCCTGCGATAGTTACCCCAAAGCTCTTCCTCGCTTGGTGTACGATCGGCGATGGGACGGGCCAGATAGGTATAGTTGAGAAAATGTTTATAGGTAAGGTTTTCACATGTGTCATTATCTCCCCAAGTACCAGCTCCCATGGAGAGAGTAAAGTCTAGCCCATTATCAAAGCCACCGCCATTGTTGTAACAGTGGGGCTGGTTGACCAGGACTGTTGAGACTTTGGCAGACTCGGCCAATTGTTCAATATGCTCATCGTTGAACGAGTGGATACCGCAAGAGTGGCCTTTACCCATGTAGTCTAAGATGCTGTTGACTTTCTCCAATGCCTCGTCAAAGTCGCTATATTTGTAAACAGCCAGGACGACCGAAAGTTTCTCTCCAGAGAATGGATAGTCGGGACCGATTCCGTCCTCTTCCACAATGAAATGGTTGGCATTGAGAGCTTCTGGCTTGTCTAGCTGGGCCAACTCAGCAATGGTTTGGGCGGATTGGGCCACCACATGCCGATTGAGGTGTCCATTGGGCCACATAGTCTGCTCCAGGCGGGGTTTTTCATCTGGCTTCACCAAATACCCCCCATGAACTTGAAGTTCTTGAAGCACACTATCGTAGACTGACTCTTCAACGACCAATGCGCTCTCAGAGGAGCAGCTCGTGGCATTGTCAAAGGTCTTGCTAGCAATAATTTTGGGAATCGCGTCATTCAGATCAGCAGTTGCATCGATGATGATTGGGGCATTTCCGACACCGACACCGTGGGAGGGGGTGCCGCTACGATAGCCTAGATCCACGTTAGCGGGTCCTGCCGTGACCAAGGAATAGTCCGCTTGGGCCATCAGCTCACTTGCGCGCGCCTTACCGGCCTCTTTGCTCTCGGCGCGCAGGCTCAGGTATTGAATCAGATCGAGCGGCGCGCCATGACGGGCCAACACTTCTCGTCCCAATCGAACGGCCTCCTCACAAGTAGCCTCACCTCGTGGATGAGGAGCTAGGATGACTGCGTTCCCGCCTTTGAGCGTAATCATCATATTATTGATACAGGTTGCAGCTGGATTGGTAGACGGCAAGATAGCTGCAATGACGCCCATAGGCTTAGCAATTTTGGTGAGGCCCCGTTCCTCATCAACCTCAATCACGCCCATGGATTTGACATCTTTGAGATCCATCATGGTGCCCAGGGTTTTGCGCCGCACCTTGGTCACTTTGTCTTCGTAATTGCCTAAGCCGCTATGCTCATAGGCCAGTTTCGCTAGCGTCTCGGCATTCTCCTGCTGATAACCAGCCCAGGCAATCCCCGTGACAATGTCATCGGCCTGCTCTTGGGTAAAGGTTTCGAATATGGCTTGAGCGGTCCGCGCTCGTTCAATGCTCGATTCGATTAGCTGCTGCTCAGGCATTGGATTCTCCTTAATGGTTATGATTTTGTGTAATTCCTCAGGCAAGTAGCTGGGTGGTTATGATTCAACTTACATTGCGTGAGTAGGATGTAAACAGTATATGGTCGATGGGTGAAACGTAAACGGTTTGAGAACTTGACCCAAGAAGTCCGGCTTTTCAATTAAAGCCGGACTTCTCTTCAGCACTAAACCAAGGAAATTTCAGCACTCAGTTCAACAATGTGTCAATCGATGTATAAGGATACCCTAACGAATTTGCCACGCCCTTATGGCTAATGTGGTTACCGATGGTGTTGAAACCACGAGCCAAAGCCTGATTCGCCTGGGCTGCATTCCTATATCCGTCATTGGCCAGCTTTACAGTATAAGGTAGCGTTACATTGGTTAAACCGAGTGTAGAGGTCCGTGGGACCGCACCAGGCATGTTCCCCACCGAATAGTGAATCACACCATATTTCTCGTAGGTAGGGTTAGAATGAGAGGTAACCCGATCCACTGTCTCTACACAGCCGCCCTGATCGATTGCTACATCCACAATGACTGAGCCGCTTTTCATCTGTTTGACCATATGTTCCTTCACAAGCTTGGGTGCTCGGCTACCTGCGACCAAAACAGCACCCACTAGCAGATCGGCTGTGGCCACAGACTCTTCCATATTCTGCTGATTGGACATAAGCAGTTCAACCCGCCCTTGAAAAACATCGTCTAGATGACGGAGCTGATCCGCGCTAATATCCAAAATAGTGACTTTGGCCCCCAAACCAACGGCCATCTTAGCCGCGTTTAGACCAACAATACCACCACCCACAATCGTTACCTGGCCCGAGGCAACCCCTGGAATGCCGCCTAACAGAATACCTTGTCCACCATTCGGCTTTTCCAAGTAGCGTACACCAATTTGTACAGCCATACGGCCCGCCACTTCACTCATGGGCGTTAGCAGAGGAAGCGCACCCGAGTTCAGTTGCACCGTCTCATATGCAATGGATGTTACGCCCGATGTGACGAGCGCCTCTGTCAATCCAGGCTCTGCAGCCAGATGGAGATAGGTAAAAAGGACCAGATCGTCACGGAAATAGTTATACTCTGCTTCTAACGGCTCCTTGACCTTGCAGACCATCTCTGATGCCCACACTTCTTCGGCCGAATCGACGATGTCCGCGCCCGCATCAACATAACTTTCATCACTAAAACCACTACCCATGCCCGCTTGTGATTCAACCCGGATCTTATGTCCGTGGCGAACCAATTCTACCACACCGGCAGGCGTCATGCCGACGCGGTTTTCCAAATTCTTAATCTCTTTCGGTATGCCTATTATCATGATAGCCTCGCTGTTTCCATACTGAACAGTGACTTAATTAAGGAACGAGAATTTAATAAAGCCAAATGAAAGATCCCTCGGATACTCGGGATGACAGGGCCGAAGTTTCGGGTTTTGTTGGATCTTGCTTCCCAAGTATAAGCCAAGTATTGACTAACTAGCACGATTCAGTTGTAGGTGCGGTTTGCAACCGCACGAGTGTCGCACATGCCGCATCGTCTCTTGAAAACGAGCGATCGGTCACGCTTGTGCTGATATAGTACAGACTAGCACCGTACTCGAAAGTATGTTGCAGTACATTGCTCAGAACAAAATGCTCTGTAAGCCAACGCCAAGCGCATCCACAACTCGATCTATATCCTTCTGTTGGGCAATCAGCGGTGGAGACATAACCAAAACGTTAGCCAGTCCGGGGACTGTATTGCCATTACGCCCAATAAGGACACCCTCTTCTTTGGTTTTGGCGATGACCGTTGCCACCTTTTCCGTCTCCAATGGCTCTTTGGTCTTCTGGTCGGCCACCATTTCAATTCCAATCAGCAACCCTTTGCCGCGAATTTCACCAACGTATGGATGCTCACCAAAGACTTCTGCCAACTGGCTTTTAAAGTAAGCCCCTAACGTACGCGAGTTTTCGACCAGCCTCTCCTCTTCAATGATCTGAATGTTTTTGGCCCCAACGGCTGTGGCCACAGGATGCCCGCCATACGTATTAATATGGCGAAAGTGGCTCAAGTCGCCTGCCTCGCCCTGAAAGGCGTCAAAGATCTCTTGGCGGACGGCTGTAGCTGCTAATGGCATATAACCACTAGCAATTCCCTTGGCAAAGGTCACAATATCTGCCTGAACGCCCTGCCAGTGTTGATGGCCAAACATCTCACCAGTTCGGCCAAAACCAGAGACAACCTCATCAAAGATCAGTAATACGCCGTATTTGGAGCAGATATTTCGTACAGCCGGCAGGTACTCATCAGGCGGAATCAGGACCCCTCCACCAGAGATCATCGGCTCCATGATAAATGCCGCTATCGATTCCGCCCCCTCATGAATGATCGTCTCTTCTAGAGTACGGGCCATCTCTAGACCATGTTCAGCTGGGGTGAAATGCTCGTTGCGACGATATGGATAGGGAGGTGGAATGTGAATAAAACCGGGAACAATCGGCCCATATCCCATTTTTCGTTCAGCCTGCCCTGTCGCACTCATTCCACCAAGCGTGTTGCCATGATATGCGCGATGGCGAGCAATGATCTTATGACGCGGGAAGGCGCATGATTTACCCGATTGGGCATGGTATTGCCAGACCATTTTGAAGGCCGCTTCATTTGCCTCTGAACCACTGCTAGAGAAGTAAACCCGCCCTTCCATATCGAGCAGATTGAGCAACTTGTGAGCCAACTTAATGCCAGGTTCATGGCTCATTGTCGGTGACAAATAAGCCAAATCCATCATCTGCTTATAGGCCACCTCAGCCAGCTCCTGGCGGCCATAGCCCACATTCACGCACCAGATGCCCGCCACTGCGTCGAGATAGCTCTTTCCATCAGCAGTTGTAATTGTACAGCCATCACCCTTCACAATATGAGGCGGTGGCGTCTTCCACAGTGGTTTATGTTGAGTCATCGGGTGCCAAAGCGATTCAACGCCTAATTGCGAAATATCTGGCAGGGAAGTGCCCAAAGAAGCCACCCCGGCATGAGAAACGTCCACATGAGAAATATTGACAGCTTGCATATCAGTCTCCTACAATAAAGGTGATTTGCTCATAGCTTCCCAACCCTGAAGCCAACTCATAACGACCGCTTAGCCCGGCACGGCCAAGCAGTTGTTGATGTTCGAGTAACGTGCCAATCGGGCTGAAAAGTTACGAGTGTGATCAAATAACCTACCCGAATGGCTCTCTTGGCGACAGCTATCCAATGGGTAGGTTATTTTATTACTTGACGAAAATTTTGTTCCTAGGCGGAGATGTTTGTCTCCTCATACTTGTCTAAGAATCGATGAGGCAACTTAAGCGCATCTCGGCGGAATGGTTCAGCCAATACGTCAGCGCCACCTTCAATAACACCATCGATAACAACAGGTCGCTTGCATTCAATGGCTTCTCTAACTGCATCCTGTACGTCTCGATAGTCAGTGACTCGAATACCTACGGCACCCATAACCTTAGCCAGTTCAGCGTAATTTGGGTTCTCACGCAGGTTAGTTCCCAAGTAGCGGTCACCATAGAAGTCGATCTGATTCTTCTTTTCCGCGCCCCACTCATGATTGTTGGCCACAACGGCAATAACGGGAATATTTTCGCGGACGGCAGTCATGACCTCTGATAGGCCAGAGATACCATAGGCCCCATCCCCTTGGAAGGCAAAAACGGGGAGATCAGGGCGTCCCATCTTAGCCCCTAAGGCCGCTCCGTAGGCAAAGCCGCAGTTTCCCCAACTCAGGGCAGCTAGGTGCTTGCGCACGCCAGAGAAGTGGAAATAGTCGTTGGACATGGAACAGGTGTTGCCGATGTCAGTGGTAACAATGGCCTCTTTCGGAACAGCGGCAGAAAGCTCACGCAGGAATCGACGTGGGTGCATCAGTTCCTTTTCCGAAGTAGACCAGACCTCTTTCTCCTCGGCCCAGATCTGCTTCTCTTGATCGATCTCTTCCATCCGATCACGATTTGGCTCCATGTTTGGATTCTGAGATTGGATCATGATGTTTAGTTCACGGGTGAACTCTTTGGCGTCAGCTAGGCTGGCCACATCGACCTTTTTGGTTAGCCCAAGGACTTTGTGGTTCATATCCACTTGGATTAGCTTCGCATCCTCTGGCCAGTAATCCATGTCATACTGAGGAAGGGTCCCGAAGGGGCCAAGACGGGTGCCAAGAGCCAACACAACATCAGCCTTTTTGATGGTACGCATAGCCGCTTTTGAACCACAATAACCAATCGGACCAACAGCCAACGGATGCTCGTTGGGGAAGGTGTCATTGTGAAGGTAGGTGTTGACGACCGGGATCGTCATGTATTCCGCCAGTTCCATCAGTTCGTCCAAAGCGTCACCCTGAGAAACACCACCGCCAGCCAGAATAACTGGATTTTCAGCGCCTGCCAGTAGGCGAGCCGTCTCTTCCAATGCCTCTTTAGGGCCAGGTCCGCGCTTGATGTCCAGGCTTGGATAGACTTCGTAGTCGGCCTCGCCGTAGAAGTAATCACGGGGGATATTCAACTGAGTGGGGCCGTTCTCTGCCTTGGCCATGTAGAAGCATTGACGCGCCAGATCCGCCAGCCGATCCGGTCGGTTCACTCGCACTTGGAAGACGGTCTGCTTCTCGAACATGGGCATCTGATCCAGCTCTTGAAAGCCACCTAAACCAATGCCGCCAGAACCAGTCTCGGGCGTGATAGCCACGACGGGCGAATGCGCCCAATAGGCAGCGGTGATGCCCGACACAAAGTTGGCTATCCCAGGTCCATTCTGTGCAATACAAGTTTGGGGTCGACCCGTTACCCGGGCCATGCCGTCGGCTGCATGGGCCGCGGCCTGTTCATGGGCAACGGATACAAAGCGGATTCCTGCTTGCGGAAAGATATCTAGTGCATCCATAAACGCTGAACCAACGATACCATAGGTCGTGGTGATCCCTTCAGCAACCAGTGTCTCGACTAGCGCTTCGCTGGGTGTCATTCGTACTTTTGCCATATTGATTTTGTCTCCTTGAAATTTAGTTTTCACCTTGTTAATGAAAAAATTTATCGCTCATGTGGCATTCCTGGGATCTACATACCAGCTAGATCAATTTTACTGAGTAAGATCATGTCAAAAAATGGCCAGATCCTTGGAACCCCATATGAGCCAGATTTATTTAAAAACCTATCCCTTACCACGCCATGGAATCAGCCGAGCTTCTAACATCCGCATCAGAATATCCATGCCAAAGCCAATGATACCAATCAAGATGATACCGATGATCACAATTTCGGTAATGAAGAATTTCTGAGCCACCCATATCATTTGGCCAATGCCCTCTTGGGCACCTAACAGTTCTGCGGCGACCAATGTTCCCCAACAGACGCCTAATGAGACCCGCATCCCTGTAAAGATTTCGGGGAGGGCATTAGGTAGAATTACGTGACGGAGAACCTGCACTTTGGAGGCTCCTAAAGAATAAGCGGCATGAACCTTTGAGAGCTTTACGCTCAAAACACCAGACCGGGCGGCAATGGCCATAATCCAAAGGGCAGCCAGGAAGAGTAGTAGCACTTTGGATTCTTCACCAATGCCAAACCAAAGAATCACCAACGGGATAAAGGCCAGTGGGGGAATGGGCCGGAAAAATTCGACAATCGGATCGAATAGGCCACGAAAAGCGTTGGACAGCCCCATACCCAAGCCCAAGGGAATGCCGACGAGGCAACCAAAAGCAAAGCCAGCAATGATACGAAATAGACTAGCTCCCAGATGCTCTAGCAACGTAACATTGCGATAGCCTTCGCCCGCAACCTGAATAAATTTTTCCCAAACCGACGCCGGGCCAGGCAAGAATCTCGGATCGGTCCATTCATAGACGCTAGAACAGACCCAAAGAACGGCCAAAATGACTACTGCCAGAATCGACCAAAATCGACCGCCCGTAACGGCCGATGCATCGCCGAAGGTGACGGTCTTGCGTTCTACATCGCCAAAGCGGGCCAGCCCCAGACTAGCAAGCAGAGAAGATCCGGATGATGGTGCTACATTTTCAGACATGTTACAATACCTCCCCTTGGTGTCCCATGATTTGTTCTTCCATCTCCCAAATCAACGTTAGAATCTCCTCGCGGCGTTCGATAAATTCGGCCGAGGTTTTTAGCTCACGAGCATTGTGGGTCAACCCCAGCTTAGCAAAGGGTAATTCATACTCCCGTTCAATTCGCCCTGGCCGGGGGGCCATGACAAATAGTTTGTCCCCCAAAAAGAGCGCTTCTTCTACGCTATGGGTAACCAAAATAATTGTCTTTCCCGTCTCATTCCATAATTTGAGAATAAGCCCCTGCATCTTTTCTCGGGTCAATGCATCCAATGCCCCAAGCGGCTCATCCATCAGAATAAGCTCAGGATCGTTGGCCAAACTACGAGCCAGAGCCACACGCTGCTGCATCCCACCCGAAAGCTCGTAGACGGCCTTGTCTCCAAAACCAGACAGACCAACGGTACCCAGCAGATCATCCACGACCTTATTCGTTTCCGATTGGGAGCGTCCATTCATCTTCGGCCCAAAGCCCACATTCTCAGCGACGGAAAGCCATTCAAAGAGAGCACCTTGTTGGAAGACCATTCCCCTGTCTTGCCCTGGCCCGACGATGGGTTTACCGCCTAGTTCAACCTGCCCGCTTGTCGGAGCCAGAAAACCAGCCACAATATTGAGTAAGGTCGTCTTGCCACAGCCAGATGGTCCAAGGAGCGTTAAGATACGCCCTTCGTTCAATGTAAACGATACATCACGCAGGGCTTCTACCGAACCACCGTCCGGCAATTTGTAGATCATACCGACTTTATCGACAGCTAATTCATTCATAGGTTATATCTGTGAGTTGTAAGGGAGATTGACGGTTAATAGTAGTAAGAATCAATGATAGTGAGAGGTCCTATAGATGTTTCATTATCTCTCTGAGAAAAGGTGTATAAAGATTGATTATAGTATACTGTAAATATAACTATACATACAGTCGTGATAGTTTGCTCAACTATCTTAGTTTGCCACATTGGCGAATGACATTCGAAACCCTAGTGTAGAACCTTTTTCTGGGATCGGATTTATTCTTTCAGCCAGTATATGCTCCTCATCTTGATATACTCGGCTCCGTTTCAAAACAGATATTTGGCCATTCGGGTAGAGCCTTGGAAAACATCCAATTTGAAATCGACGGCAGTATAAGACGCAGAGTCTACTTTCGCAAAAGGTTCAACGCTTTCTGGACAGCTCACGACAACTTACAGGGCATACGGCGTACAGTTGTGTGATATTGATTGTGTCGTACAGGTTGGCTTATTTACACTCAGCTCAACTTGAAGACTGTAGGCGGGTCTCTTTTGTCGAGCTATGGAAAATGACGGTTTTCCAAACGACCGAAGTATTGCCACTTGGACGGCTTTAGCCTGCCTGACCAATCGAAGAATACAGGCGGGGTATCGGTGATTTTAACTGCTTAATGGACTTCCGTCAAGTACCATTTCGTCCCAATTCTGGGGGACCATTGTATAACTCGCGAAAAAAGGCTTTTCCAGGCTCTTGACCAATCCGTTTAGAGGGATTCCGAGAGGAAAGAACATCCCTCGTCTTCACGAGTACAAGCTCCCATCTTGATGGGGACAAGCTTTTTTCTGGCCATCTATAATGTTATGACAAAAGTTGCATCGTTTGTAAGTTTGGGCTTTATACATTTTGACTCAGAGAGCGAAGATCCCCTCTACCGCCAGCTCTATAACAGCATCCGTCACGAAATCTTAGCAGGGCGTCTTAAACCTGGTTCTCGGCTCCCTTCCACCCGTGGAATGGCCCAAGAACTTTCCCTTTCTCGCAATACAGTTGTCCGGGCCTATGACCAGCTAATGGCTGAAGGGTATTTGGAAGGGCAGATTGGAATGGGAACTTGTGTCGCCCGCGACCTTCCTGAAGAGATGTTGACTGTAATGGGCACTAAGGCTCATACAGAGCTAGAGTCTAGCCATGACGGAACGCTGGAGGCGAAGCCCATACTTTCCCAACGCGGCGAGGCCGTCATGCCTATTCCGTATCGATGGGAGATGAGCAAGTCTGGTGCCTTTTCGACCACCATAGGTGAGATGAACGAGTTTCCGACCAAAGTTTGGGAGAAGTTGCTCATCTCTAGCTGGAAAAACCTATCGAGTGAAGAATTAAGTTATCAATCGTCTTGCGGTTATGATTTTCTACGAGAAGTACTGGCAACTTTCTTGCAGACGTCCCGCGGGGTCCACTGCACGCCAGAGCAGGTCATCATTACCAATGGTGCGCAACAGGCCCTATCCTTGAGTGTTGATCTGCTCGTCAACCCCGGCGATCAAGCTTGGGTTGAAAATCCCTGCTTCAACGGCATTCGCGCGGCCTTGGCTGCCGTTAAGGCTGAAATAATTCCCGTTTCTGTGGATAGTGAAGGGCTCAACCCGGAAGAAGGAATTGAGAAGGCACCCCATGCCCGCCTAGCCTTTATTTCGCCCTCTCACCAATATCCTCTGGGAGTAACCATGAGTCTCTCAAGGCGTCTGCAACTCCTTCATTGGGCCAGACAGGAGAATGCGTGGATTATTGAAGATGATTATGATAGCGTCTACCGTCATAGTGGTCCCCCTCTCGCGGCACTACAGGGGCTGGACCAATCTGGCCACGTCATCTATGTAGGTACTCTAAGCAAAGTACTCTTCCCTGCCCTTCGCATCGGCTATATGGTTGTGCCGCCAGATCTGGTTGAACCGATTCACACCATGCGCGCCCACGTGGACCGAGGCTCATCCATCCTAGAACAAGTTGTGTTGGCCCATTTTATCGATGAAGGGCATCTGGCTCGTCATATCCGCCGGATGATCTCGCTCTATCAAGATCGGCAATCTGTCTTTATTGAGGCCGTACAGACCTATCTACCAGGGCTTCTAACCGTGGAACCCAATGACACTGGATTGCACCTAGTTGGCTGGTTACCTGAGGGCGCAGATGATCAGGTTGTATCTCAGGAGCTGGCCCAGTCTGGGATTGATGCAGCAGCCCTCTCTTCATTTGCCCACGAGCCGTTAGTGCGTTCAGGTCTAGTTTTAGGATATGCCGCGGTCCCAAAACTAGCGATTATCCAAAGTGTGCAGCGAATGAAACCAATTTTGGAACGATGCGTAAACAGCTAAAGTGATAAGAGGAATTGACCATGACCCCAATCTCTATGCCGAAAAGTCTAATTGAAAATGTTGGTACCCATGATGAAGGCAAAGCTTGGATTGCAGCGCTTCCTGATGCCATAACCGAATTTGCCCGCCGTTGGTCGATTGCGTTGGCAGAACCATTTGATGGGGAGGCTTCGTGTTCGTGGGTAGCACCCTGTCAACGTGCGGATGGCAGCCAAGCGATCTTCAAAATCGGTTGGCCCCATATGGAATCATTAGATGAAATTGAGGGGATGCGCTTCTGGGCTGGTGATCCAACAGCCTATCTGCTGGAAGGAGATGCGGAGCAGAATGCCATGTTATTGGAGCGCTGTATGCCCGGTACAGTTCTGCGCACCCTACCTGAAGAGGAGCAAGATGAGATCATATCTGTGCTAATGCGTCGACTCTGGCGAGCACCTGCTGCCCCTCATCCATTCCGTCCCCTGAGGGAGATGATTGATTATTATTGTGACTCTGCGCGCCAACGTTCCTATCAATGGCTAGATGCCGATCTCGTAACGGCTGGGATAGAAGTCTACCAAGAATTAATCCAGAGTACCACCGAGCACGTTCTGTTGGCGACTGATCTTCATGCCGGAAACGTGCTTATGGCAGAGCGTGAGCCTTGGTTGGTCATTGATCCAAAGCCTTTTGTGGGCGACCCAGCTTATGATGCCACCCAACATCTGCTCAACTGCCTACCACGTTTGGCTGCCGATACACGAGGGACAATTAATCGTTTTGCCAACCTACTCGGAATCGATCCAGAGCGAATTCGGCTTTGGCTCTTTGCCCGGGTTGCCACGTGTAACTGGGGTGACAGTGAGGAGATTCTCCAACTGGCCCGCCAACTGACTTAAGGGAATACGGGGAATAGGTGGGTAGGGGCATACATTCACAAGTTTGGAAGGCGCACTTAAGTATTAGTATATAGCGTCAAGATAACAAATTCCTCCGTACGCATCCACCGCTACTCGGTAAGATCCTCGTTTCCCCTATCGCCCAGGACGAATCGGAGATAAAATTGAATCGGAGACCTAGATGCCCGATTTGTATCAGTATTGAACGAATCGACTTCACTCTTGTTGTCGAAGGCCCCTTGTTGTGCCAGTTTACTAAGTCCGCCGACCTAAGCGCCCAGCGAAAGCATAAAAGGCATAAGAACCTTACAGCTACCTAAAACCTCTCCACAGATATTTAGAGACCAGATTGAAAGAAATGGTTGCATTTATCTATGATACACTTAGGGATGCTGTGATAGGATGTACAGAAGTCTTCGATAGAGTTCTAACGATGTACTCTCCAGCTATCAATCACCTACCCTATTACTCACAGGTTCAAAACGACACACAACACGCTTAAAGGAGGACTGGGAGTGACGCGCTTTCGACACAGCCAAAGCATACGGTTATTTATTCTACTTCTTATTCTGCTTTTTATTTCCGTAAGTTACTCTATTTGGACAGATGGCACCAAGGAAGTAGCAGCCCAGTCCGTTCCTGATAGCGACCCAACCCACATCTATCTTCCACTAATTGAAAATGTAGAAGGCCAGGTTACGGCGGCCGATGTTCAGCCCCCCGAGAATCTCACATATGATGACTCATACTGGGCGGCATTAGCGCAAAACTATCCCCCGTTTTCGGTGAATACGCAGAGCATACAAGCCACTAGCCCAAGCAACGTCGGCGGTGAATGGGGCAATTTGATCAGCTGGCCTCATGTGCCCGTATCCGCTGCTCATCTGCCGGATGGACGGATCCTGACCTGGGCTTCCAATGACCGGGACTCCTTTCCCAGCAACCAGCCAGAGCAGACCTACACCGCGACATGGGATCCACAAACGGGGCAGTTTCAAGAATTTTTCCACAACTCCCATGATATGTTCTGTGCCTCTCAAGGTATGCTAGAAGATGGTCGGCTCTTTGTCAATGGTGGTCGTAACTTTGGTGACAGTCCATGGACAAGCATCTTTGATTACCGTACCAATACGTGGACCAAACTAGAGAATATGCACAAAGGGCGCTGGTACCCGACAAGTCTGGTGATGCCAGGTGATAAGGTTTTCACAGCATTGGGAACGGGCGGCGATCAATATCCTGAGCTATGGGAGCCCGGCGAATCGTGGACGCTACAAACAGGTATCAATCTCACTGGTCCTGTGCTCAATTACACGGGACACTACGAAAATCTCTGGTGGCCCTATCTTAGTTTAGCCTCTGATGGACGCCTACTTCATGCTGGCCCCACTCCCAGAATGCACTGGATCAATCCGTTGGGTAATGGAACCATCCAACAGACCGGTCCCGAAATCACGGACTGGTACCCCAAACATGCAGGGGTGGTTCTATACGATGAAGCGAAATTGCTCATGGCTGGCGGTGCCATGTCGGGGGGCGTCTTCACGGCGACCAACAAGTCGATGACGATTGACCTTAGCGGCGGAACCCCACAAGTCACCACAATTCCTCCTATGCAGTTCGCTCGTAAGTTTCATAATGCAGTGACCTTACCCAACGGTGAAGTTTTGGTGGTTGGCGGCAATACATCTGGCATCAAGTTTAGTGATGCTGGTACCATTTTGACGCCTGAGATTTGGAATCCTCAAATAAATAGCTGGCGCTCCATGAATGATATGGCCAGCCCACGTAATTACCACTCAATCGCCATGTTGTTACAAGACGGTCGGGTGCTCTCTGCTGGCGGAGGGTTATGTGGTTGTGCCGCAGATCATCAGGATGGTCAGGTCTTTTCGCCGCCCTATCTCTTCGACGCGAATGGCACACCGGCGACTCGGCCAGCCATTACCAACGCACCCACTACGGCCAGCGTTGGCGAGCAAATTAGCGTCCAGGCCACAGCTGGGCTTCAGGGATTCAACCTGATCAAGCTCTCTTCCACAACCCATGCGGTTGACACAGATCAGCGATTTTTACCGCTACCCTTTTCTGAGTCACCTGCTGGCCAATATCAACTCACTCTCCACCACAATGTTAATGTGATGACCCCTGGGTACTGGATGCTCTTTGGGCTAGATAGTCAAGGCGTGCCATCTGTAGCAAGCGTGATTCAAATCGAAACCGATATATCAGCATCCCAAGTTGGTGCCATTGGACACAATGGCGGTAGCGAGTTTGATCTCAAATGTAGTGCAGGTGAGGCGCTGGTCGGTATCACAGGTCGAGCCGACGCATCGATTCAGGAAGTTGGTCCGCTCTGTGCATCAGTTGCGAATGACGGCACTTGGTCGGGCGTACCAAGCAACCCTGCTACGACTGGTGGTACTGGTGGCACGCCCTTTACGCGCACCTGCCCAACAGATTATGCCGTAACCGGCTTTAGCGGTCGTGCCGACACCAAGGTCGAACAGCTAGAACTAACGTGCCAACCGCTAACGACAGACGGCTATGTCAGCGGTCCAGGGCAAAGCGTAGGGTCAGTGGGTGGCGCAGGCGGCAACCCAGTACCACTCAATTCTTGTAGCTACGACTTGCCCGGCAGCGGTATCTTTGGCCGAAGTGGAGCCGACATTGACGCATTTGGCCTTCACTGTAGACGACTTGAGATTGGCAACGCGCCACCCAGCATATCGGATCCCGGTACGCAAATTAGTATTATCGGCGATCAAATCAATCTGGGCATCAGCGCAACAGATCCAGAAGGTGCCCCCCTCTCCTATAGTGCACTCGGTCTACCTACTGGATTAGCAATCGATTTGAGTAGTGGCATTATTTCCGGAACGCTTCCAACTGGCAGCAATAGTGAATATGTTGTCACAATCTCGGTTAGTGACGGCGAAGATACAACCGATGTAGTGTTCACCTGGATTGTCTATCTGGACGGTCTAGGTACTGGTCAGATTCTGCGTGAATGGTGGAGCAATATTACGGGGAACACGGTTGCAGCCCTGACCGGCAGCCCCGATTTTCCGGCGAATCCAACTGGAACCGAGTACCTTTCTGCATTTCAAGCACCAAGTAGTTGGGATGATTATTATGGCAACCGCATTCGTGGTTATATTCACCCACCCATTTCAGGATCATATCAGCTTGCCATAGCCAGTGATGATCGTAGTGAGCTGTGGTTGAGCACAGACGATACGGCAGCCAACAAAGTACTAATTGCCTCGGTACCCGGATACACTAGTTCGCAAAATTGGAGCAAGTACCCAGAGCAGACGGCTTTTGTAACCCTCCAAGCGGGTCAGAAATACTACATTGAGGCGCTCCATAAAGAAGGGGTGTTGGGAGATCATTTAGCGGTTGGGTGGCAGATTCCAGGTGGTTCGCTGCAAGTCATTTCTGGTCAGTATCTCTCCCCATATCAACTCACCAACGTAGCCCTTGGTCAACCAGCAAGCCAGTCATCCACATTCTCGGCTCCCTATAGTTTCGACGCAGCCAATGCAGTGGATGGGAATATAGATGGAGCTCAAGAGAACAATTCCATCAGTCACACCAACGCAGATGCAGAGGCTTGGTGGGAGGTTGATCTGGGTGCCTTCTACAACCTAGATACCATTCGCATTTGGAATCGCACAGACTGCTGTGAGGGGAATCTGAGCGACTTTCACGTGCTAGTCTCCGATGGGCCTTTCACTTCCCAGAACTTAGGGAGAACCATTACCCAACCTGGCGTTAGTGATTTCCATTTTTCTGGCACTGCCGGTCGGACGACCAACATCGTGCTGGATCGGACCGGCCGCTACATACGAATTCAACTTTCAGGAACAAATCACCTCCATTTGGCTGAGGTGCAAATCTTTGCGAGCGGACTTAGCTTTCTCAACCATCCGCCAACCATCTCACCCTTACCAGACCAGGTAAATCTTCAAGGGGATACCGTAGCATTGACGATCAGTGCCACCGACATCGATGATGACCCGCTTATCTACGATGCAGTGGGGCTGCCCGATGGCTTAAGCATCCATCAGATCAGTGGCCAGATTACTGGGACGCCAACGGTCGACGGCCTCTTTACTCCAGTCATCAGCGTAGGCGATGGCAAGAATGGCTCGGACAGCATTAGCTTTAATTGGACAATCACGCCAGCATCCCCCATTATCATTGGCCAAATCGATACGATGCCCGAGCCAGTCACTACACTCATTAGCTATACCGCCATCGCAAGTGGAGGCAATGGTCTCCAGTATCGCTGGCTCTTTGGGGATGGCACGCCTGAGACGACCGAAAGCACCAATCCAACCATTCAACATACCTACAATACACCCGGGCGCTACATTGTTCAGGTAACGGTCGTGGATGCCGCGGGGCAAAGTGAGAGTCATCAATTTTACCAAGCCATCCATGAGGTTCACACAGCCAATCGGCCCAACAGCTCCACCACCATTGTCTATGAGGAGCGAACAGGCAATGCTCGGATCTGGAACGTGAATCCAGACAACAACTCTGTTAGTCTCTTTGATACAGTTACAAATCTCAAAGTTACAGAAATTGTGGTCGATGAAGAACCCTATAGTCTGGCCATTGCGCCTGATGGCCGGATATGGGTCTCAAACCACGAGTCCGCCACCATCAGCATCATCGATCCATCCACGCTAGCGATTGTGCAAACGGTCAACTTACCCCCCCATTCGTCACCATTTGGCTTAGTCTTTTCCCCAACGGGCAATGCCGCGTATGTCGCGCTGGAAGAGACTGGCCAGTTACTTAAGCTCAACCCAACTAGTGGCATCCAGATAGACAGCGTAGACGTTGGTGCCAACCCACGCCAACTTTCGATAAGTGCTGACGGGAGTAACGTACTGGTCTCCCGATTTATTACGCCACTTCTGCCTGGGGAAGAAGGCAGCAGCCCTCAAACAGAAATCAATGGCGTTAAATATGGTGGCGAAGTGCTCATCATCGACAGTACATCTATGATTGTTTCTCAGGTGATCATTCTAGAGCATAGCAACCGACTCGATGCCGAGCACACAGGCCGAGGCATTCCCAACTACCTGGGTGCGCCACTCATTTCGCCGGGTGGATTCTCTGCTTGGGTACCATCAAAACAGGATAATATCCTCAGCGGCACCTTACGAGATAGCATTCCATTGGATTTTGATCATACCGTCCGCAGTGTCACGTCCCGTATCGATCTGATCAGCAACAATGAGGATATAGGCGGCAGGGTCGATCACGACAATGCAGGGGTTGCCAACGCAGCGCTCTTTGATCCCTATGGCAACTATCTCTTTGTTGCCTTGGAAACCAATCGAGAGGTAGCAGTTGTAGATGCCTATGCGGCCAACAGTGAACTATTCCGCTTTCCAGTGGAACGTGCCCCCCAAGGGTTGGCGCGTTCAACGGACGGCATGACGCTCTATGTCCACAACTTTATGGAGAGAAGCGTAACCGTCCACGATATTACATCTCTTGTAGAGGGAGGTAATTTTAGCGTCAATCTAGTGGCCACCTATGATACCGTAGCCAACGAGGCTCTTTCGCCACAAATTTTGACAGGTAAGCAGTTATTCTACGATGCTATCGATTCACGTCTTTCGTTAGACTCATACATGAGCTGCGCGTCCTGCCATAACGATGGTGGCCACGATGGTCGGGTTTGGGATTTTACCCATTTGGGTGAAGGTCTGCGCAACACAATCAGTTTAGAAGGTCATGCTGGAGTTGGGCAGGGCAGACTTCACTGGAGTGCCAACTTTGATGAGGTCCACGACTTCGAAAATCAGATTCGCAACTTCGCCGGCGGCACAGGTCTAATGAGTAATGGAGATTTTCAGACCGGTACTCGGTCCGACCCGCTAGGCGATCCCAAAGCGGGCATTAGCTCGGACTTGGATGCTTTGGCTGCTTATGTGACATCGTTGGCGACCTTTGGTGAAAGCCCATACCGCACCTCAGGTGGTCTGCTAACAGGGGATGGTTTGGCTGGAAAGGCTATCTTCCAGAGCGCCAATTGTACAGCCTGTCACTTGGGCGTTGGCTTTACAGATTCCAACCAAAATATACTCCATGATATTGGCACAATCAAGCCAAGCAGCGGCAACCGCGCTGGTGGATTGCTCTCCGGCATTGATACGCCAACCTTACGTGGTCTCTGGGCAACCGCCCCCTATCTACATGACGGCTCGGCCCCAACATTGGCGGATGCGGTTACGGCTCATAATGGCGTCTCACTAACGACAGGTGAACTCAATCAACTGGTCGCCTATCTCAAACAGATCGATGACAATGAACCTGCGCCAAGCATCAACATTCCGCCGGTAATTACCAATCCTGGCAACCAGAGCAACACTCTCAACGATACAGTGGACTTGATTATCAGTGCTTCCGATGCGGACTTGGATCCGCTTACTTTTGGCGCAACTGGGCTTCCTGTTGGCTTGTCCATTGGGGTCAACAGCGGTCAGATCTCTGGTACGGTCACCATCACCGGCACCTATCCTGTCACCATCACCGTCGATGATGGGCGAGGGGGTTCCGACGCGGCTTCCTTCATTTGGAGTGTGGATCCACCAGCCAACATTCCGCCAATTATCAGCAATCCTGGCAACCAGAGCAACATTCTCAACGACGTTGTTGATTTGACTGTCAGCGCCTCCGATGCAGACTTGGATCCCCTCACCTTCGGGGCAACCGGACTTCCTACCGGTTTGTCCGTTGGGGTCAACAGCGGTCAAATCTCTGGCACGGTCGCCATCACTGGCACCTATCCCGTCACCGTTACTGTCAATGATGGCCGAGGGGGGGCCGACTCGGCATCCTTCGTCTGGACTGTAAATGCGCCCGCCAACATTCCGCCAGTCATCGTCAATCCTGGTAACCAGAACAACACTCTGAACGACACAGTTGATTTGACCATCAGCGCTTCCGATGCAGACTTGGATCCCCTCACCTTCGGGGCAACCGGACTTCCTACCGGTTTGTCCATCGGGGCCAACAGCGGTCAGATCTCCGGCACCGTCACCATCACTGGCACCTATCCTGTCACTGTTACCGTCGACGATGGACGAGGTGGCTCCGACGCCGCTTCCTTCGTCTGGACTGTGAATGCGCCCGCCAACATTCCGCCTGTCATCGTCAATCCTGGCAACCAGAGCAACATTCTCAACGATGTCGTTGATTTGACTATCAGCGCCTCTGATGCGGACTCGGATCCACTCACCTTTGGCGCAACCGGACTTCCTGTTGGTTTGTCTATCGGGGTCAACAGCGGTCAAATCTCCGGCACGGTCACCATTACTGGCACCTATCCCGTCACCGTCACTGTCACTGATGGGCGGGGGGGTTCCGACGCGGCTTCCTTCGTCTGGACTGTGGATCCACCAGCCAACATTCCGCCCGTCGTCATCAACCCTGGCAACCAGAGTAACATTCTCAACGATGTCGTTGACCTGACCGTCAGCGCCTCCGATGGAGACTTGGATCCGCTTACTTTTGGCGCGACTGGACTTCCTGCTGGTCTGTCCATTGGCGTCAACAGTGGTCAGATCTCTGGCACGGTCACCATCACCGGAACCTATCCTGTCACCGTCACCGTCAATGATGGGCGGGGTGGTTCCGATGCGGCTTCATTCATCTGGACCGTGGATCCGCCAGCCAACATTCCGCCCGTCATCAACAATCCTGGCAACCAAAATAACATTCTCAATGACACGGTTGATTTGACCGTCAGTGCCTCTGATGCGGACTTGGATCCCCTCACCTTTGGGGCAACTGGACTTCCTGCGGGTTTGTCCATTGGGGTCAGCAGTGGTCAGATCTCCGGTACCGTCACCATCACCGGCACCTATTCAGTCACCGTCACCGTCGATGATGGGCGAGGGGGCACCGACGTCACTTCCTTCATCTGGACTGTGAATGCACCAGCCAACGTTCCGCCAGTTATCAACAGCCCTGGCAACCAGAGTAACATTCTCAACGACACGGTTGACTTGACCATCAGCGCTTCCGATGCGGACTTAGATCCCCTCACCTTTGGCGCGACTGGACTTCCTACTGGTTTGTCCATTGGGGTCAACAGCGGTCAGATCTCCGGCACGGTCACCATCACTGGCACCTATCCTGTCACTGTTACTGTCGATGATGGGCGAGGGGGGTCCGACGCCGCGTCCTTTGCCTGGACTGTGAATGCGCCCGCCAACATTCCGCCAATTATCAGCAATCCTGGAAACCAGAGTAACATTATCAACGATGTCGTTGACTTGACCGTCAGTGCCTCTGATGCGGACTTGGATCCGCTCACCTTTGGGGCAACCGGACTCCCTGCTGGTTTGTCCATTGGGATCAACAGCGGTCAGATCTCCGGCACGGTCACCATCACTGGCACCTATCCTGTCACTGTTACTGTCGATGATGGGCGAGGGGGTTCCGATGCCGCTTCCTTCGTCTGGACTGTGGCTCCGCCAGCCAACGTTCCGCCGGTTATTTCCAGCCCTGGCAACCAGAACAACATTCTCAACGACACGGTTGACCTGACCGTTAGCGCTTCCGATGCGGACTTGGATCCCCTCACCTTTGGCGCAACCGGACTTCCTGCTGG